>JAGQTY010000046.1 GCA_020438795.1 Actinomycetota bacterium | reverse complement strand
CGCCGACATCGTCGCCTCAGTACCGCTGGAGACGAACCGGACCTGCTCGACCGGTGTCACGCGCGCCGTGATGAGCTCGGCAAGTTCCACCTCGGCTGCCGTCGGTGTTCCGAAGGACAGGCCGCGGGCAGCTGCCTCCTGCACCGCCGAGACTACGGCCGGGTGCGCGTGTCCGAGGATCGCCGGGCCCCACGCCCCGATCAGGTCGACGTAGTCGTTGCCGTCCTCGTCGAACAGGTAGGCACCCTCGGCGGAACGGATGAACACCGGCTGCCCGCCCACAGCACCGAACGCACGGACCGGCGAGTTCACCCCACCGGGGGTCACTGCAACCGCTCGGCCGCCCAATGCCTGTGAATGTTCGATCATCATCCCAGTGTCACACCTGCAGGACCGCTGCGGGAAACGCCCCGCGCCGGTCACTCAGGTGCGGTCGTGGGTTCGTTCAGCGCGTCGCTGTTCTTGACCTCGTCAACGAGTGCGTAGATCTTCTCCTGCGCCTGCTGGTACTTCTCAAATCCGGCCTGGACCGTGGCCCCGTCATCGGCAATGACTCCGGCCGACAGCAGCATCATGGCCTCCGCGGTCAACGTACTGACTTCCTTGAAGGACGACCCTTCCGCCGTACCACTGATGTGGCGGACCACCACGGCCTGCTTCATGAGCTTGTCCCCGACGTTCTTGCCGGACTTGGCCAGCTCGAGCTGCTTCTCGAACTCGGTGGCAGCCTCACTGAACGTAGGCAGAATGAGCGCGTCTTTGGAGGTGATGGGCCCTTCCGCATTGGCAGAGGCCGAATCCGTCTGCTCGACGCGGGCGCCGACGTAGGCCCCGACACCGATCAATGCGGCACCGACCAGGACACTGGCGACAATCAGCCCGATTCGTTTCATCTCACTCCAATCCGGTCCACTCATCGTGCCACTGCCCGCACTCCCGCGTTCGCGAAAAGGCGAAACTCATCAGACGCGAACCACTGGCACGCACCGGGCCTCAGATTGCGACGGGTCGAGGCTCGGAGACAGGAGAAATGAGAAGTGGGCCGCCCGGAGGCGGCCCACTTCCCCGACTGCTTGCTGCTAGGTGCCGTTCCGGCTCGAAGCCAGGAACCAGCCGGCACCGCCGGCCACCAGCAGGATGAGAATCGCCAGCAGGAACCGTGCCCCCGACTGGCTCGCCACGCCGCCGGCACCGGCCAACTCATAGGCGTAGATGCCCTGGTTGCTGTCGACACCCTGGGCCGCGCCACCTGGGACGTCTGCACCCGAGTAGGCGCGTTCGCCCATGGCCTCAGCGACCGCCACGCCGGAGTTGACCTTGATGAGGCTGTCATCAAGCGGTGGCAGCATCAAGGTGTTGATCGCCTCCGGCGCCGCCGGCAGCCCGGCTGCCAGCGTCGCAGTGCCGTTGACGAGGCTCTCGTCCTGCGGGCCGTTGACACCGTAATCCATGACGCTGAGGGCACAGGTCAGGGTTCCGGTGACATTCGGATCACAGAACGGTGTGTACTGGCCGCTGCCGATCTGCTCCAGGGTCTTCTGCTGCACGCCGTTGCCGATCGTCGGAAGCAGAATCCTGTCCACACTGTTCTTCAGCGTTCGAACCGCACAGGCTGCGCCCGCGTCCGTCACTGCCTGCTCATCCGGCTGCGGCGGTGTGGTGCCGTCCTGCGAAGCGGTCTGCGGCGGGTCCCAAGGAGTGCTGGCAACCACCGGACACTGCGGGGCGACGACACCCTTGGAGATCGTCGTCCTCTTGTAGCCGGACACACCAGCTGACGCGAAGCCCAGCGCCTGCACGGCTGAACACGTGGCCTTGATCAAGTCCGTGTCGGCCTCACCACCGGCACAGACACTCCACTTGAGCTGACTGTCACGCGACGGGGAGAACTGACCCAGCGGGTTGCTGCCGGTCTTGGTCAACGACATGGACAACGTGTTCATGATGTTGGCCGCCGTGGTCCCGCCCTTGGTTTTGTACAGGGCGTCGAAGAGCCCGCTGGCCCGGAAGTTACAGCCGTACGGATCCTTGTAGGCCGGCTGCGAGGGGTTCGGTCCCTGGCAGCCTGCAGGCCAGCCACTGTCAGTCTCGACCAGCGAGTAGCGCAGTTCCGAGATACCCCCGCGAAGCGTCGTGGACGCGTCACAGTCCTTCGCGTTGGCCTCGGTGCAGGTGCCGATGCTCCCAGCGAAGCTACCCAGGAAGCCACCGGCGATCTGAGCGATGTTGTACACCTTGGTGATCTCGAGACCTTGGTTGACGTCCTTGCCCAGGTCACTGATACAGGTCAACGGCTCAGGCTGGAATCCGGTCAACAGATTGCCGCCCATCTTGCAGCCAGGAGTGGTGAACATACCATCGATCAGGTTGACGACCGAATCGCCCTTGAGGCTCTTGAGCCCGGATGCCTGGAAGATGTCAGCGCCGATTGTGCCCGTGTACCCCTTGGGTCCGACCATTACCTCATCCAGCAACTGAAGCAGTGCTGAGGCGCCGGGGTTGGCCGCGAGACAGCCGGCCAGGGCATCCTGGCAGGGCTTCGGCACGTGGAAGTCCAGTTTCCCGAGCATGATGTCCATGGCCTGGACCGCACCACAAGGGTTGTCCTCGTTCTGCGGATCATCCGGGTCACAGTTCGGGTTGGTCAGGCCGGCCGTAGCCTTGGTGATCGGGCCACCGGTGTAGGAGCCCTTCTGCAGGCCGAACAGCAGGGAGGCCAGTGTGCCACCTGCGGTCGCGTTGCGCACATCAGGAAGTCCCGGCTGACAGGGAGCCGGGTCACCGGGTGAACAGATCGGCGCCTTGCCGAACATGACACCCATCTGGTTGGCCAGCTGAATCTGGGCGTCCTGAATCACGAACAGACCCTCGTTGTTGATCTTGTCGAAGCTCTGCAGCAGCTTCTGATAGGCGGCCTCACCTCTGGCCTGGTCCACGAGCGTACGCGCCGCGGTGATCGCCGTCGCATGACCCTCGACGACCGCCTTCTCATAGAGCTCGGCAATGCCTGGTCCAAGTGTCCCGGCGACGCCGTCAGCGATCTTCTGCGAACCGTCAACGGCTTCGCCGAGCTTGCCGCTCAACTCCTCAAGACCCGCGTAAAGCGCGGTCAGGCCAGTGCCGGTCTCCTCCGCCAGTGCCGCGGTGCTCTTGCCCTGCTGGGTGTCCAGCGGAGCGATGATCGCGATCTGGGTCTGGTTCGCCGGCACCACGCCGTTGCTGATCCGGCCCTCGATCGTCACCGACTGCTCCGGTGCGCCCGCCTGGCCCGTCATCAACGGGACTGTCGCACCGACCTGGGTGCCGCCCTGGCCGTTCTGCGCCACCGCGTCGGCCTGCTCGGACTGGACCTCGGTCCATGAACCGTCGAAGACCATGCTGAGCTGAGCCGCCATCGGAGTGGGAATCTCCATCTCCTCGGAGATGGTGTTGCCCGCGCCATCCTCGTAAGTGACCAGCGTCGGCTCCGACGTGGTGTTGTTGAGGGTGTAGGTCAGCGAGGCATAACCATTCGCGCCCGCCAGGTCACTCGGATCCACCGGCTGACCGTTCAGGGTTGCCGAGACATCCATGGTCACAGGGATGTCGTTCGGATCGAAGTCCTGCTGGGTGCGGATCGTCTGCGGGCCGTCCACCGTCAGGTTGTACTGGGCGGACCCGTCGACGACGTTCGGCCCACCGAACTCGTCCATGTTCTTGGGCGAGCCACCCGAGGGCACTGGCACGCTGAACGAGGTCTGACCGTTGCCGTCGACCTGGATCTGGGTCACCAGCGTGGCGCGGTTGATGTCACCGTTGACGTCACCCTGGGCGAGGACCGCTCGGGTCACCGCCGTGTAGGTGTCGCCGCTCTGCGCCACCGCGGAGATCGCGCCTGGCAGCACTGTGGCGGTGACAACTGCTCCCGCGCCAATCAGAGCCACCGCGGAGCGGGTTCTGGTCTTCTTTCTGGCCATGGTCGCTCAGACCTCCTTGGTTTCGTTCGAGCCGGTCATGCGTGAGGCGAGTTCATCGATCTCTTTGTCCTCCTGCGTCTCCACACCCACGAGTTCGGGCTTGAGGAAGATGCCGGCGAGGAAGGCGATGGCCATCGGGACCAGCGCCATGGAGACCGTTGAGAACAACTGGGTCTGAATGTCCTGGGGAGCCTGGAGGAAGGACGCCTCGTAGGTGCCCGTCACCAGGACGATGCCCAGGATGCCTGACCACAGGGGCAGGCGGTTCGAGGTGGCTGCGCAGATCACGATGATCAGCAGTGCGACCAGCACGCCGAACAGGATCTGGCCGAGGATCGACTCGTTGAGCGCCAGAATCCTGATGATGTAGCCGGCCATGGTGATCACCACGCCGATCAGGAAGGCGCCGAGGCGGCCAACGGTCCCGGAGTTCTCGTTGACCATCGCCAGGACACCGCCGACGGCCAGGCCGAAGAAGACCGTATCGATCTTGAGGTCGAACACCCCCCCGACGATGACTGTCACGATGCCCGCTGCTATGAACAGCAGACCCGCACCGAATGTCTTGCCCATCGAAGCTCCTTCAAGTCCGCGCAATAAGGTCGTCCAGTAGGGTTCCTATCAGTCCGCCAATCACGGCGTGATCAAAACGAAACATCTACGACGGCATTCGGGCACAGTCGCTGTCCGAAATGAACCAAGGGTTCTGTTCACCCCCATTGGGACCGGCACAATGGCAAGCGGAGACGCCGAAGTTCACCCGATCAGGTGTAACGGCACAAGTCGGGCGAAGCGCCCTCGAGGCAGGCCCGCGCCCGTGATGCGCAGACGGGTCCGGCGCTCAGGAAAGCAGTCTGGCCGCAGGCAGTGCCCAGTAGCTGAGGATCGCGGCTGCACCGGCGCGGCGGATGCCCACCAGCGTCTCAAGCATCAGGGTTTCGCGGTCCAGCCAGCCGTTGGCGGCCGCCGCCTCGATGGCGGCGTATTCACCGGAAACCTGATACGACCACACCGGCAGGTCGGTCATCGCGGCGATGTCCGACAGCACGTCGAGGTAACCCAGCGCGGGTTTCACCATCAGGATGTCGGCGCCCTCGTCGATGTCCAGAGCGGCCTCGCGCCTGGCCTCACGCCGGTTGGCCGGATCCTGCTGATACGTGCGCCGGTCCCCCTCGAGCTGGGAGTCGACGGCATCCCGGAACGGCCCGTACCAGCCGGAGGCATACTTGGCGGCGTAGGCCAGCACTGCGACGTCCTCGTGCCCCGGCTCCAGGGCGTCACGAACCGCGCCCACCTGCCCGTCCATCATCCCGCTGAGGCCGAGCACATCGGCGCCCGCCTCGGCGTGCACGCAGGCCATCTCGGCGTAACGCTCGAGGGTCGCATCATTGTCGACCGACCCATCGTCGCGCAGGACCCCGCAATGCCCGTGGTCGGTGAACTCGTCGAGGCAGACATCAGACATCACCAGCCCGTCGCTCACCTCTGCTGCCACTGCGATGGCCCGGCTGAGCACGCCGTCAGGGTCGCAGGCCGCCGTTCCGACGGCATCGCGACGAGCAGGGACGCCGAAGAGCATCACTCCGCCGATCCCGGCTGCGTTGGCCTCCTCGACGGCGGGACGCAGCGAGGTCAACGTGTGCTGGTGCACCCCGGGCATCGAGGGAATCCCGCGCGGCTCGCTCAGACTCTCGTTCACGAACAGCGGCAGGACCAGCTGTTCGGGCCGCAATGTGGTCTCGGCGAGCATGCGCCGGTGCGCGGATGTCCGGCGCAGTCGACGTGGCCGGGGTCGGGCCATCAGGTGGCCTTGCGCCGCGACGCCGGCCGTCGTCGGCTCGGCCGCCAGCTCACCTCTCCGGCCTCGAGTGCGGCTAGGCGCAGCGAGTCGCCGTGCTCGGCGAGGTCCGCAGCGAGCTGCGCGACGCTCGGGCTGCTCGCCAGGACGTCCACGTTGAGGCCGTGTTCCTCGGCGGTCTTGGCCGTCTGGGGTCCGATGCAGGCGATCGAGGTCACGGCATGCGGCTTTCCGGCGATCCCGATCAGGTTGCGCACGGTCGAGGACGATGTGAAGAGCACGGCGTCGAAACCGCCGGTCTTGATGGCTTCACGGATTTCCGCAGGAGGCGGAGATGCCCGGACCGTGCGGTACGCCGTGATGTCGTCGACCTCCCAGCCACGTTCCTGCATCCCGGCGACCAGGGTCTCAGTAGCAATGTCGGCACGTGGCAGGAAGACACGGTTTATCGGGTCGACCAGCGAATCGTAGTCCGGCCACTCCTCCAGCAGCCCCATGCTGGACTGCTCACCGGCGGGGATCAGATCGGGCGAGACACCGAAGGCCCGCAGGGCTGCTGCGGTCTGTTCGCCGATCGCAGCGACCTTGAGCCCGGCGAAGGAGCGCGCGTCGAGCCCGTACTCACTGAAGCGGCTGCAGACCGCGCGGACGGCGTTGGTCGAGGTGAAGACGACCCACTCGTAGCGGCCGGTCACCAGACCCTGCACAGCCCGGTCCATCTGCTGGGGCGTGCGAGGCGGCTCCACGGAGATGGTGGGCACCTCCACCGGGACCGCGCCATAGCTGCGAAGCTGATCCGACAGCGAGGCCGCCTGCTCCTTGGTCCGCGGGACCAGCACTCGCCAGCCGAACAGGGGCTTGGTCTCGAACCAGGACATGACGTTGCGCTGGAGCACCACATCGCCGACGACCATGAGGCCCGGTCCGGACAGCTTGGAGGCCTTCAGTACCGCAGGGAGCTCTGCGAGGGTCGAGACACTGGTGCGCTGATCGATGGTGCAACCCGCTCGTGTGACGGCCACGGGCGTGGACTCCGCCCGGCCCGCAGCGATGAGCGCATGGCACAGGGCCGCTGCCCGCTCCGCCCCGTTCTGGATCACAAGCGTCACGCGGGACCGGGCGTAGGTGCTCCAGTCCAGGTCCGGATCGGCGCCGTCCAGAACAGCGACCTCGCGGGAACCGCCCCCGGTGAGGCCGAAGCCCGCATAGGCCGGGACGCCGTTGACGACGCTCACGCCCGGCACCACCTCGAAGGGAACATCCTTGTCGTTGAGGGCCTGCACCTCGATGTGCAGCGCGCCGTCGAGCACTGGGTCACCGGACAGCAGGCGAACCACACGGCGCCCGGCATCGTGTTCCTCCGCGACCCGCTGTGCTCTGGCAGAGTGCGTCAGTGGCAGTCCGTTCGCATCCACTGCCGGCTCGATCTCGGTGTCGGGACCTGCGGTCGCCTTGGCGAGCTCGACGATGTCCGCGTCACAGATCACGATGTCCGCGTGACGGAGAAGCTCGCTGGCGCGGACTGTCATCAGATCGGGGTCTCCGGGGCCGGAGGCGATCAGGGAAACGGCTGACATGGACTGTGCTTCCTCCTTCGCGGGACTCATCCCACTCCCAAGTAGTGTCCTGCACCGGCGGCCAGTAGCGCTGCGGCCACGTCTTCCCCCACTGCGGCGGCTTCGGCCGGAGCACCGACACCGACCTTGCGGATCGGCTCACGCCCCGTCGTGTCCAGCACTGTCGCCACCAACTCCAACACGTCATCGTCGCTCACCACTGCGAATGCGCCGAACGGCGCCGTGCAGCCGGTTTCCAGGGCGGCCATAGCTGATCGCTCTGCCGTGACTGCGACCCGGGTATCCCCATGATCGGCCCTTTTCACCCCAGTCACCAAATTTGCATCTGTGGCGTCGATGCGCATCTCCACCGCCAGCGCCCCCTGCGCCGGGGCCGGAAGCACCTCCGAGATGGCGAATTCCTCGGTGGCCTGCTGGCCGATCCCCAACCGGTCCAGCCCGGCCGCCGCCAGGACGACCGCGTCGACGCGACCCTCCGCGACTGCCCGCAGACGGGTGTCGATGTTGCCACGAATGCCGACCACTGCCAGGTCGTCCCGCAACCGTGCCAGCTGCGCCGCCCGGCGCGGTGATCCGGTCCCGATCCGAGCGCCACTGGGCAGGTCCGCCAGTTTGAGGCCGTCCCGGGCGACCAGCACATCGTTGGCGCGGTCGCGTGCACACACTGCTCCGAGCACCAGCTCGGGATGAGGAGCAGTGGGCAGGTCCTTCAGGGAATGGACGCAGATGTCGGCCTCGCCGCGTAGTACGGCCTCCCGCACCGCACCGACGAACACACCCGTGCCACCGATTCGGTCCAGTGGCTCCTTGGAGTTGTCACCGACGGTACGAACTGTCACCAGCTCGAACGGCTCACCCATCGCGGCAGCGATCCGCTGCGCCACCAGACTCGACTGCGCGACTGCGAGCCGGGACCCGCGGGTGGCGACGCGCAGTGTCACAGCAGGTCCTCGCGGCCCGCAGGGAGGTCCCGGGGTGCGACCACGGTGTCAACCACGTCCACCGGCAGGTCGAACAACGAAGTGAGTGCCTGAGCGTACTGGCGACCGTCGGCGTCAGCCGCAAGCTGTTTGACCCTCACGGTGGGCGTGTGGAGCAGCGTGGCCACGGTGCGGCGCATCGCCTGCTCAACTGCGAGCCAGTCCTCCTCCGACACCTCGCGCAGCCGCAGTCGCAGCTTGCGCAGTTCCTCGTCGACGACCTCGGTCGCCTGCGCCCGCAGCTTGAGGACCAGCGGCTCGACCTCGCGGGCGGCCTGTTCCCGTTCGAAGCGCGTCAGCTCCGCAGCCAGCAGTTGCTTGGCGTCGCGCAGAGAGGCCCGATCAGGGGCGGAATCGGTCCGCTGAGCCAGTGCGGCCAGATCGATCCGTGTGACACCGGCAATAGCGCCGACGGCGGGATCACTGTCGTGGGGAAGCGCGAGATCCAGGATCACCAACGGGCGCTCACCACGGGTCGCCATCGCGGCCCGGACCATGGCCTCATCGATGAGCACCTCAGTCGCTCCCGTGCACGTGACCACGAGGTCAACCTCCGCCAGTGTGGCCGCCAGCTCAGTGAAAGGCCGTGCCACAGAACCCGAGGCGCCGGCGAGTCGTTTCGCCTGATCGGAGTTACGGCCGATGACGGCGGCGACGGGAATGTCGAGCCGCCCGAGACTCGCCACGGCGAGCCCACTCATGGAACCCGACCCGACCACTGCCGCCTTCGGGCTGGCGCCCGCCAGCTCTCTCAGTGCGGCACCGATTCCGACCGAGACGACCGAGGCACCCGCACTTGCGATCTCCGTCGAACTGCGGATCGCCTTTCCCGCTCGCAATGCGGCCTGAGCGAGGTCATGCAGTTCCCGGCCTGCGGTGGAGGCATCTTTGGCCTCGAGGAAGGATGAGCGGACCTGACCCTGGATCTGGTCCTCCCCGGCCACCATGGAGTCCAGTCCTGCGGTCACCTCGAAGACGTGCTGCACTGCCCGCTGGTCGAAATGCACGTAGCAGTGGGCCGTGAGTTCGCCGACGGTCAGACCTGACTCCTTGGCCATCACGGCCACGATGTCCTCGACCGCCTCGTGGAACCGGCCGACCTGCGCGTAGACCTCCACCCGGTTGCAGGTCGAGAGCACCATGACCTCTGCCACCTGGCTGCTGGCCATGACACCACCCCGGACGTCCGCGGTGGGCATCGTCCCCAGCTGCTCCAGCAGATCGAAAGAGCTGGTGTGGTGGCTGACGCCAACGACGAGCAGCGGCACGGTTCGATCACCTCAAGTCACTTGCAGACCGTCACTCAGAGTATCCCGATACCAGCAGAATACCGGCATTTCTCAGCAATCGATCCGGACCGAGCCCAACACCACCCCACAGCCGGACCGAGAGCGATCACGTAACGAGCGGCTGACACAGGGCGGCCGCTCCCACAAGTCCAGTATCGGGACGGGACAGCACGATCCTGCACCCCGAGGTGTACTCCAGGACCGCGTGGCGTGCCAGCACCTCGGTGACTCGTGGCAGGAGCCAGGGCGCAACCGTCGTCAGGGGGCCGGCCAGGGCGATCAGCTCCAGGTCGAGGACGTTGACCAGCGAGGCGAGCGAGACTCCCAGGGCATCGCCGGCGGCCTCGCACGCCGCGACGACTGCGGGATCCGCCGCCCGGACCGCGTCCAGCAGATCTCCCGTCTCGCCCTGCCAGCCTGCCCCGCGTGCGGACCCCACCACCCCTGGCACGCTTGCCACTGTCTGCAGGCACCCGACGCCACCACAGTCGCAGGGGTTGCCATCCGGAGCCACGATCATGTGCCCCACATGCCCGGCGTTCCCGGAGCGCCCGAAGAAGGGCTTGCCGCCGAGGATCAGGCCCCCACCGACCCCGGCACCCAGCGTCACAGCCAGCAGATTGTCTGAGCCCCGTCCGGCCCCGATCCGTTGCTCACCGATGGCCAGGCAGACGGCGTCATTGCGGATGTGCACAGGCAGCCGGAACCGCTCGGTCAGGAGCTGGCCAAGTGGATATTCACGCCAAGCGGGGATCGTCAGTGGCGAGACATGCTCAGCGGCCTGATCGATCGGCCCGGGGCAGCCGACGCCCAGCGCGAGCGGGGGCTCGCCGAGCGACGACACTGCCGGCTCGGAGAGGGCAGCTTCGATGGCGAAGATGACGGCGCCGAGCACGTCAGCAGCGGAATCGGTCACGGGAGTTCTGGTCACCGCTGAGCTGAGTATCCTGTCGTGCTCGATGACCCCGGCCTTGATTCGCGTGCCGGTGATGTGGACCGCGATGACGTGACTCATCCTCGAGTGACCTGAGCCTGCGTCGAGACCTTCTTGCTCACACTCGGGTTCCCGTAGTAGGTCAGCTTGGCACCGGAGTCCGCCACCACGACGAGACGCTCCCTCACCGTCAGCTCCACTGCAGCCGCACCGGACAGCGTCATCCTCGCCCGCGATGCGGTGAAGTCGCGCGTCCCGACGGTGCCCGACTCCGAGGCCGACAGGCCCAGGCTCAGCACGGTTCCGCTGAGTTCTGCGTGGGCGCCGGACTCTGCGCCGAGGTCGAGATGACGGCTGCCCACGTCCCCTTTGAACGTCGCCGCCGAGGAGAGGTCGATATCCCCCTGGCGACCCGACAGGCTCATACCCTCGACGAGGGTCACCGCTGCCCCGGAACTGGCGTTCACCCCGCGCAGCGTCGGCGTTTCGACGATCACCTGCGGCTTGGTCGTGGCTGTCGTGGCACCCTTGGCCGCGCTGATGGTGAGCACGCCGTCGGACACCTGCATCGACACTTCGGACGAGCCGGCACCGGACACCTGCGCCCGTCCTGTCTCCCCAGGACGGACCTCTGCGGCAAGACCATCGGCGATGGTGATGCTGTCGAAGCTCCCAGTGACACCGGACGACGGGTCTGCCGTCGCGGAGGACGACGACCCGCTGGACTGGCAGCCGGCAACCAGGAGCCCCACCAGAACCAGCGCGGCGGCCCGAGCCTCAGCCCTCGATGGGCTCAACCTTGACCGCCGTCCCGTACGCAGCGACCTCATTCATGAGATCGGCGACCTCACCGGAGTCGTACCGCATCGCCACCACTGCGTTCGCGCCGAGAGCCGAGGCTTCCGCCTTCAACCGGTTCAGCGCCTCGGTCCGGGAGTCGGACAGGAGCTTGGTGTACCCCTTGGCCTCGCCGCCGAACATGGTCCGGAAATTCGCCCCCATGTTGGAGAACGCATTGCGCGCCCGGACGGTGAGCCCCATGACTTCGCCGAAGACCTCCACGATCCGGTAACCGGGGATGTCGTTGGTGGTGACCAGGAGCACCGGCGGACCTGCGTACTGAGCGGGCGGAGCGGCGATCTCGCCGGGTGCCTGCTGGGTGATCATGGGCCGGGTCTCGTTGGTCCAGGCCTGTCCGTCCCAGTACCGGAGCTGCCGCGCGTCCTGTGGGTCGCCGTACCAGCCCGCGGCGGGCAGCTGAGCACCCGCGGGATCGTCTCCGCTCGTCATGCTCCAACCATAGCGTCGCGAACCCGGAGCAGGGCGGCTTATCGGCCCATCATCGCCGCTCTGCGAGCAGTTCCTTGAGTATCTGCCAGACCTCCGGGTCCTCCTCGGTCGCAGAGAATGCCGCGGCAGCCACCGTCTGCTTCATGGCACGGATCGAAGTGGCGTTGTTGACCTCGACCTGCGCCACGATCTGGTCCACCGCAGCATCGAGATCGTCGAGGCGGTGCACTTCGTCGACGAGTCCGGTCTTCAGCGCCCAGCGAGCATCCATGTGCGCGGCAGTGAACAACAGCCGCTTCGTGGCGCTCGGGCCGATCAGCTTCACCAGGCGGGTGGTATCAGCCTGCGGGTAGATGAGTCCCAGCCTCGCCGGAGGCAGCACGAAGACGGCAGAGTCCGCAGCGAAGCGGAAATCGCAGGCGACGGCCAGCGCGACCGCGCCGCCGGCGCAGGGGCCTGTGACTCGCGCGATAGACACCAGCCCGCTGTCGGCGATCGAGGCGCTGGCCGCGGTGACCATCCTGTGGTGTGCCAGCCCCCACTCCAGCACGTCGGTACTGTCGAAGTCGGAGACGTCGGCTCCCGCGCTGAATATGCCGTCGGAGACCGAGGAGATCACCAGGCATCGGGCACCGGGCGTGGCCTGTGCATGCGCCACGATGTCGGGAATCGCCTGCCACATCTCGGCATCGATCGCATTGGCCTTCTCGGGCCGGTCGAACAGGACATGCACCGCCGCTCCACGGGTCTCCACACGAATGGGCAGCTCAGCCACACGGCCTCCTTCAACGAGTCGATTATGAAGGATCGGGCCCGGTGATGGATCCTCTTGCGGCCATCCCGGGTCCTCGACTCAGAGGGGCGGCCCGAGGCCGGTCGAACTGTGGTGGGTCGCCCGCTCGCAGTAACTCGGGCAGGCGCCTCAGGGACCTCGCGGGAGCGTGATGCCGGTGCTCGAGTGGCAACGGTACCCGTTCGGCACCTTGGCCAGGTACTGCTGGTGGTGGTCCTCCGCATAGTAGAAGGGCAGCCCCGCCGCCGAACGGATCTCCGTGGTGACCGGCCCCAGTCCGCGCTCACCGAGCACGTTCCCGAAAGCCTCGGCGGTACTGCGGGCCAGTGCCTCCTGCTCCGGTGTGGTGCAGTAGATCGCGCTGCGATACTGCGAGCCGATGTCGTTGCCCTGCCGGTCACCCTGGGTGGGATCGTGGTTCTCCCAGAAGGCCGCCAGCAGCTCGATCAGCGGCACCTGGCTCGGGTCGTAGACGACCTGCACGATCTCCGCATGACCCGTGGCACCGCCGCAGACCTCTTCATAGGTGGGGTTCGGGATGGTGCCACCCTGGTAGCCGACCGCCGTGCTGTAAACGCCGGGCAACTGCCAGAAGAGCTCCTCGCCACCCCAGAAGCACCCCATGCCGAAATAGATCACCTCGAGACCGGAGGGCACGCCGTCCGGGAACTCCAGCGGAGTACCGAGCACGATGTTGCGATCGTTGAGCGCAAAGGGCCGCTTCGGCCGACCGACCGGTACGCCACTGCTGAAGAATCCCATGTCCAGAGTCTGTCAAAGCGCCGGGAGCGACGCACTACAACACCACGAAGCGGGCAATCCGGACATCACTGCTCGGAGTTGAATGATTACGAGTCGTTACATTGCAACAAACCCGGCAGCCGGGGACAATACAGGCGTGATCCGCCCGCAGAAGAACCTCGGCCGCGGCGCCCTCTACGGCGTCGGTGGCCTGCTGGGCATTGCGGTGGCCTCCGCGGGCGTGATGGCGGGACAGGCGAACAAGGTGAAGCGCACCGTGGGGGTGCGCAAGCGCAGCGCCCCCTACGACGATGGCCGGTACGGCAGAACCAAGGGGCCGTCACTGAGGCTGGTCATGATGGGCGACTCGCTGGCCACGGGGTTGGGTGCCGACCGGGCCAGTCAGACCATCGGGGCACGACTGGCCCGACTCATCGCCGAGCAGCTCGACCGAGGGGTGGTCCTGTCCAGTGTCGCTGTGATCGGAGCCCGTTCTGCGGACCTCGAGTCCCAGGTGACCCGCGCGCTGCACTACCGGCCCCATGTCGCCGTCATCTTCATCGGATCCAACGACGTGACGCATCTGGTGCCCCCATCCGTCTCCGCCCAGCGGCTCGGCGAAGCGGTGCGGGAACTGCGCAGACACGACATCCAGGTCGTGGTCGCCACCACCCCGGACTTCTCGGAACTGACAATGCTGTACCCGCCGTTGTCCTGGCTGGCCACCCACCTCAGCCGTAGCCTCGCCGCGAAACAGGCCCAGGCGGTCGTCGAGGCCGACGGGCGCGCGGTATCTCTCGGCGATCTGCTCGGCAACGAGTTCGGGACACGACCCTACGAATTGCTGAGCGACGACATGTTCCACCCTTCAGCCAAGGGCTACGAAGCGGTCGCGCAGGTGGTGGCACCCTCGGTGCTCGCCGCACTGAAGCGCGGCTCCACCGGAGAAGTGATGCCCGAACTGTTCGAACCCCCGACAGTCGCCAGGGCGGCTGATCTGGCCGAGCGCATGGCCCAGCATCCGGGCACGGAGCTCGCCCCACTGCACCTGCAGACGGCCGACGGCTCGCCGACGATGGCACAACTCGGACGACGCAAGGCCCTCACGAGCCGACCCAATGGCTTCTACCTCGACAACCAGGATCCTGGTGGCACCGAGCAGGGTCCTGACCTGGCGGCACCGGATCCGGGTCTGGCCGAACCGGCCTGACCCGCTACTCGCGAGCGAGCGCGAAGATCGCCAGGAACCGCAGGATCTCCAGGTAGAGCCAGATCAGTGTGACGAGCAGGCCGAACGAGAGACGCCAGGACTCACGCTCCGGCATCCCCATCGCCACGCTCTGCTTGATGGCCTCGAAGTCCAGGTTCAGAGTGAAGGCCGCGAGCAGCACGCCGAGGGCGCAGAGCACCAGCCCCAGGGTTCCCACGCCGTAGAAGCCCCAGCCGTCGCCGACACCGAAGATGGCGGCGATCAGGGAGGCGAACGCGATCAGGGCATACGAGATGAGGGCCACCATCATGACCTTCATGAACTTTCCGTTGACCTTGATGATGTTGGTCGAGTAGAGCGCGAGCATGACACCGAAGGCCACCAGCGTGCCGATGATGGCCTGCTGCACGAGGCCCTCGTACTGCACCTGCTGCACCAGCGCGTCGTAGAAGAAGGAGATCCCGCCGAGGAAGACGCCCTCGACGAACGCGTAGAGCATGACCAGCACCGGCTGCACCTTCTTCATGAAGATGTTCGCCATGGCGAGGCCGAGGCCGACGAGCAGCGCGACCCACATGACCCAGGGGGCACTCGGATACACCTGCCAGCCGATGAAGCCGCCGACCAGCAGGATCACGAAGTTGATCCCTGTCTTGACGATGACGTCGTTCAGCGTGACCGGGGTGTGGCTGCGCTGGCTGGTGGCCGGCTGCTGGCCTACGGTGGCGGCGTCCATGGTCGCCTGAGCCGTGGCCGCCTGCTGATAGGCCGACCGGCCTTCGTCGTAGGCGAATCCCTGACCGCCCGATCCCGAGCTCTGCTCGCTGGAGATTCTGTTGAGCACCGGATTTCGTGACTGCACGTGGACCCTTCCTGTTGCCTTACTCCATGTTGACGCACAAACGGGCCAGGATCTTCCCCGGGGAGTCTGCTGGTACTGATTCGTTGCCGTGGGGAGACTCTGTGGGTAGGGCCATCCCTAGTGTGGTGACCCCTCTCCTACCCCATGGCCGGTCCACGAAACCCGAGGATCACGGCGAGGTGGGCACGCGACTGAAGAATTTCAGGTCCGTGGCGACGCCGTCGGAGTACGTGAACTCGAAGTCGTACCGGGCCAGGAAGTTGAGGCCGGTCACATCGACCAGTGTGCGCGTGGTGGGTGGGATGTCCTGCGTGCGCGGTATCCGCAACGGAATCGCTCCCTCGTCCCCCAGCCGGGGCCATTCGGACTGGGTGAGGCTCACCTCACGACCATCGACGTCCGCGAACGTCATCCGCAGGCCGTCGAACAACTGCACGCGCGAGGGTGGCACCAGCTCAGGGTTGTTGGAGGCGACGTCGGGTGCTGTCAGGGGCACATTCGCCATCATCAACAGGCTCGGAGCAGTGGTGCCGGTGTCGAAGAATGCGAGGAATTCGTCGGCCACCCGCCGGTTCTGCCGCGCGGAACGCAACCACACCCCGTCGGCCCGGGTCTCGATGGTCGTGTGCACCTCGCCGTCGACGAGATACTCCAGGCGGCGCAGTTCGCTCACGAACCCGTAGCCGAGGACTCCGGGATCGCGCAGTTGCACATCGGCGATCTCGACCCCGGCGCCCGTGTAGGGCGCGAAGCTGAGTTCGCCATCCGCACGCTCACCGTCGGGAAATGTGAATGTCATGGCCTCGGGTCGCAACTGCTCCAGCACCGACGTCATTGCAGGCTGGTTGCGCGCGGGATCGACATTACCGGTGAGCCCGATGAGATCGAACGAGTCGGTGGCTCCGTAGCGCAACGGCACATCGAGGAGGTCCTTGGAACCGTCCGGACGTGCCAATGCGTATTCACCGTCGGTGGGACAGTAGGACACCGGACCACTGCCGTAGAAGAACTGCTGCTGCTGTGCACACTCGTGCTTGGTGCTCGCCATGGCATACGGGCTCCCGGTATCCACGAGCGCGTGCGGCAGTTGGTGGCCGTCGACGGTCACGTCGGCGAGCAGGCCCACCAGCAGATCGTCCTTGAGCTTGGGATGGAACACGACCGGATCCGAGCCATCGGCTTGCGACCCGCAGGCGGCAAGTGACAGCAGGACCGCAGAGGCCGCCAGCGCGCGCGTGAACACTGCCGCACTCTATCAATCAGGGGTGGTCGCATCCGGCGAACGAGCCGATGCGGCCATTGGCCCCGTCCGGTTGCTCCCCTCGGTGTTTGCCCCGGCCATCCCGGCTCTGCTCGACATACCCTCGGGTCACACGGCACCGGAGGTGTGGCATGACGCTGAGCAGCTCACTGCGAAAGGCTGCCGCTCTGGGGTGCGGTTCGGCGCTGCTGGTGGCCGCGTGTTCCAGTGGCGCCGGGGCTCCGAGCGCGACTCCCAGCGTCAGCAAGCGGGACGTCGACATCGAGGTCCTCGTGACGCGCTCCGAGCCCGACGGCACGACTTCGGGAGATACAAGCAGCGTCACAGTATCGGTCGAGCCGAGCGACGGCGAGTTCAAGCTGGCCTCGATCGAGTCTGGCGTCCACGGCACCGGAGACCAGTGGACCGCCTCGGAGTGGGCCGGCAGTGCCGCCGCGCTCATGCTGACGGGCTACAACCCCAAGGATGTCAAGACGACCTTCGACGTTGAGGGAGTGATCGACGGGCCGTCCGCGGGCGCCATCATGACCGTCGCGGTGGCGGCGGCGCTGAACGGGGACGAGCTGCGCCCCGGGGTATCCATGACAGGAACCATCAATCCGGACGGCACCATCGGTCCGGTGGGCGGCATCCCCCACAAGATCGAGGGCGCCAAGGAATCCGGACTCAGCACGGTCGTAGTACCGGCAGGCTCGAGTCCGATGGAGGACTCCAACACCGGTGAGCTGGTCGACCTGGCCGCCCTCGGTCAGCAACTGGGCATCGATGTGGTGGAGGCCGCCACCGTGACTGAGGCCTACACGACCTTCACCGGCCAGGAACTCAGCGACCTGCCACCTCCCGTAACGCAGTACACGTTCAGCGATGAGGCCGCCACTGTCATGAATATCAAGGTCGACGAATGGCTGGCCACATACGAGAACCTCGCCTCCCAGAACGCGGCGCGGCATCAGAAGACCGCCAAGAAGTTCGGCGTCGAATACTTCTCAGCGATCGCCGCCCAGAACGCAGAACTGGCGCGCAAGTACCAGAGCGACGGGCTGCCGGCGGCCGCCTATGACGCAGCCACCTACGCCGCGTATCTTGAGGTGCAGGTGAATCAGCTCGGCAGGGCTGCCGCGGCAGCCGCCAAGGGCGGTTCGACGGGCCTGCAGCAGTTCATCGATGAGTCGAACTCCATCGGCGTCCGCACCGAAGAGGTGCTTGACCAGTTCCTGGGCATCACGCCGCAGGACGTGTCCGACATCGGCTGGCTCACCGGCGCCTATTCGTTCCTGCTCGACGGACTCGGCCGGTCGTTGTCGGCCCAGCAGGAGTTGGAGCAGGCATCCGACGACCCGGTGAAGACCGTGCAGACGGTCATCGAACGCGACGCCCAGGCCGAGGTTCTTCTGGCTGTGGCGCAGGACATGCTCGAGATGGGGGTAGGCGAACCCGGAGCCTCCCTGTCCGGCGAGGACGTCTCGGCCTACACCGACTTCTTCGATGACGCAGCTGCCGCCAACCTCGCGCTGTTCGAGGCAACGGTTGTGGCTGAGGTGGCCGAACAGACCGGCGTGAGTGAGTCCAAGGCCAAGACGGGCTTCGCAGAGAAGGATGCGGACTACGAGAACGTCCTGCTCTCCGACCGGGTGATCAGCATCCTCGAGCAACAGGGAGAGGATCGCCCATCGTTCCAGTACGCGAAGCTCGGCGCAGCCCTGAACCGCTTCGTGACATCAGCATCCCTGATCGCCAAGTTCTACTCCCTGGACGCCCAGCTGGACCCGGAGACCTTTGCTGTGACCGATCTGCCCGTCACCCCGAAGGTCGAGGCGATGCTGAGCGCGTCGGAGGATCAGGTGCTGCGCGGTGTCGCCCTGCTGGAGCAGAACCAGGTCGATACCACGCCCGTGACCATGTTGTACGAGATGGCGATCTACGAGACCGATGAAGCGGTCCAGAACAACGATTCCTGGCTGCTGCTCACGGGTCTGTCCAGCATGTGGCAGGCGCAGCTCCTCACCGACATCATGGCCACCTATGGCGGCTTCGCCCGCAGCCGGTGACCACCAGTACTTCTCACTCATTGGTCGGGTTTCGCTGGGCGTGACCCCCACACGTTAAGTACAGTGCGTAGAGATGGCTGCTGCAGAGGAACGACGACGGGCCCGGAGCGTCTCGGCAAGCGTGTCCGCTGGTGGTGAGGGCATCTCCGACGGCATGCCCATGCGGGAGATCCTGCTCATCGAGGACATGGCCTCCCAGGCACTGTTCATCACTCGGCTGCTCGGGCTGGCATTCCCGGATGCAGCGGTGCGGCATGAGCGCACCTTGGCCGACGGCATGAGGTTCGCCACCGATGAGGCGCCCCAGATCATCCTCTGTGATCTCGGCCTCTCCGACTCGGCCGGCACTGCAACCATCGAACAGCTGCGGGCAGCCGTGCCCCACATTCCCATCATCGCGATGACCTCTGGAGACCGGCACGGTCTCGAGTGCCTGATGGTGGGTGCCGACGACTTCCTGGACAAGCAGGACCTGGACAAGCCCGGATCCCTTCAGCGAGCATTCACATTCACGCTCACGCGCTGGTACCGGCAGGCGGAGACGAAGTATCTCTCCCAGCACGACCACCTGACCGCGCTGCTGACCCGCGCAGCAGTCGAGCACCGATACCTGCGCCTGCTCTCCAATGCGAGGGAGGCCGACTACACCGTCGGAGTGGTGCTGGCGGATCTGAACTACTTCAAGGCAGTCAACGACGCCTACGGCCACGAGACCGGGGACCAGGTGCTGATCGAATTCGGCGCGGCGTTCGAGAACAGCTTCCGCGATTTCGACATCGTGGGGCGGTGGGGCGGCGACGAGTTCGTTGCCGTGGTGGCACTGCCCGACCCCGACCGCATGGAGGTGATTGCCTCGCGCCTGCAGACGATCCAGGTCGGATACGGGGAGCCGGGCAAGTCACAGCATGCGCTCACGGCCACCTACGGCACCGCCACCGCCCCAGCACGTTCCTCTCCGCAGCTGGACACACTCCTGCGACTGGCCGACCAGCAGTTGCTGGAGGCGAAGCGCGGACGCAGTGCCGACCAAGCACCTGCTGTTCCCGAGCCGCAGGAGCCGACGAGCCGGCACCGGATCCTGCTGATCGAGGACAACGAGATGGATGTCATCCGGGCCACGCAGGCGCTCAAGGAATCCGAGATACCCGTGGCACTGACCGCCGTCACGAGGGCGGAGGAGGCTCAGGATCTGCTGCACGGCGGCCCGAGCTTCGATCTGATCCTGCTGGACCTCAACCTGCCGGGAATGGGCGGTCACGAATTCCTGGAATGGGTCAAGGCAGAGCCGGAGCATCAGCGCACTCCGGTGGTGATCCTCACCAGCTCAAGCATGGAGCGGGACACCGACGCTGCCTGGGCGGCCGGCACCGCGGCGTACCTCACCAAGTCCCAGAGCCTGCGCAACCTCACCGAGGACATCGACGAGATGCTCCGGTTCTACTTCAG
>JAGQTY010000045.1 GCA_020438795.1 Actinomycetota bacterium | reverse complement strand
TCGGGATCGTGGCAGGGCTGTTGCTGGCTGCCGCCGGGTCGGCCACCGCGGGCCCGGGTGCGGCGGTCGCAACCAAAGCAGAACGCGTCGACCGGCTCACCTGGACGAACACCGAGGACCTGACGCTGATCTCGCTGCATCGCGTGACTATCAGGGAGCGACGTTCCTGGAACACCGCACAACAGTTCCAGCGGGATGGCGTGGGGTACAACTACGGCAAGGTGAAATGGCGCTACCGGGGCAGCAGGCTCATCATCCAGTACACCAGCAACGGGGGGTACTGCCTGCGGGTGCGGATCGTCTACGAACGCCAAAGCGCCAAGAAGGTGCGCTACCTCAGGGACCGGACGCTCGGTACCGACCGGCGCTGCCGTCCTGAGTAGGCCAGCTGGTGGGTCAGCACGGCCGTCATGGCGCTGTTCGGTGGGCTGCCGGCGCGGGTTTCCTGCGTTCCCCGAACCAGTACCAGGCTGCCGTTGCCAGATAGAGCAGTCCGAGGAGAACGAAGCCGAGCATGCTCACCCCATCGGCGGGAACGGTGAAGGCCACCAGGATGGCTCCGATCACGAGGGCGACGTTGATCCCCACGTCGAAGAGCGAGAAGACCCTGCCGAGGTGATCGTCATCGATCCGTGCTTGCAGGGTCGAGTCCGCTCCGATCTTCGCGGCCTGCTGCGCCAGACCGATCAGGAAGCCGCCCACCAACATGGCCACCAGGCTGAGTTGTGCCAGTGCCACTGGGGTCACGACACCCGCCACAACCATGGTCGCGGTCGTCCAGAGCCTGGCGCCCGTACGCCTGACGATCGCCGTGGTTATCAGCGCAGCACACAGCGCTCCGGCGGTCACGGCGACCGCCACCGTTGCGAAGTCCGCCAGCGCCGCGTCGGGATCGGACTCCGGGTGGAGTGTGTGGCGCAGGATGAGCAGCAGTACCACTGTCAGGACGCCGAAACCGAGCCGGTACACGAGCACCACCACCACGACACGCCAGGATGGCCGATCGCCGAGCAGTGACCGGAAACCGTCGATGAGTCCGATCGCGATGCCGGCCACGGTGTCGGCGGGCCGGTCGCCGTCAGGGCCGAGCTGACCGGCTCGCAGGGTCAGCGCCAGGGTCCCGGCTGCCACGTATACCGCCGCCGCCAGGCAGAGCAGCAGAGCAGCGCCTGAGTCTCCGCCGCCTAAGGCACCGCGCAGCCCGATGCCTGCCACCGCTCCCACCCCGAAGATGATGGAGCCGGCTGTGGGGGAGATCGAGTTCGCCGGAACCAGCTGCTCGGGCGGCACCAGGTGGGGCAGCGATGCCGAGAGCCCGGCGAGCACGAACCGGCCGATCCCGAGCGCGACCAGAACCGTGATGCCCAGATCGATCCCGTCGCGCTCCGCGAAGACCAGGCCCGCCACTCCGAGCACCACCAGGGCGCGGGCCCAGTTGGCGTACAGCAGCACCTGGCGTCGCCGCCACCGGTCCAGGAACACCCCTGCGAATGGACTGATGAGTGAGTAGGGCAGCAGCAGTATCGCGAAGGCCACCGCGATGGCCAGCGGGGTGGGCTGGCGTTCGGGCGAGAAGAGGATGAAGGTGGCCAGACCCGCCTGCAACAGTCCGTCGGAGAAGGAGCCCACGAGCCGAACGCTGAGCAGCCGGTAGAAGCCGCCGTTGCGCAACAGCGGCGGCGGATCCCCTGCCACCGGAGTGCCCGCCATGGGATCCACGATGACAGGTCGGCGCCCGGACGTTGGTGGTGGTGTCCACTCTGTGGCTTTCGCTGCGTCAGGACCCGGCACCATCGGCGCAATATTGCCGTTCAGCCCCTGCACCGGACTGGAAACGGGTTACGTTGAGGCTGTGAACGAAGTCGATGGCAGGGTGATCGCGGTCGGGATCTTCGTGGGCGTGGTGCTCGGGTTCATCGTGTACATGGTCACCAACAACGTGATCTTCATCTACCTCGGCGCCGCGCTCGGTGTCGTCCTGGCGCTCGGGATCAAGAAGCGTTCCGGCGGCGACTGACGCACACACAACGCATCAGGCCCCGCACGTGTGGCACGTACGGGGCCCGATGGATGGGTCTGTGGTTCAGCTCAGCGCTCGATACGCCCGGCGATGAAGTCCTCCACGGCCTGCTTCGCCTCGTCGTCGGTGTACTGCACCGGCGGCGATTTCATGAAGTAGCTGGAGGCGCTCAGGATGGGGCCCCCGATACCGCGGTCCTTCGCGATCTTGGCGGCACGGATCGCATCGATGATGATGCCGGCGCTGTTGGGGGAGTCCCAGACCTCCAGCTTGTACTCCAGGCTCAGCGGCACGTCGCCGAAGTTGCGGCCCTCGAGCCGGATGAACGCCCACTTGCGGTCGTCGAGCCATTCGACATAGTCCGAGGGGCCGATGTGGACGTTGCGGGCTCCGATGTCGCGCTGCATCTGTGAGGTGACGGACTGGGTCTTCGAGATCTTCTTGGACTCCAGGCGCTCACGCTCGAGCATGTTCTTGAAGTCCATGTTGCCGCCGACGTTGAGCTGGTAGGTGCGGTCGACGGTGACGCCGCGGTCCTCGAACAGCTTGGTGAGGACCCGGTGCGTGATGGTCGCTCCGATCTGGGACTTGATGTCGTCGCCGACGATCGGGACTCCGGCCTCCTCGAACTTGGCGGCCCACTCGGGGGTGCCGGCGATGAAGACAGGCAGCGCGTTGACGAATGCCACCTTGGCATCGATCGCCGCCTGAGCGTAGAACTTGGCGGCATCCTCCGACCCAACGGGCAGGTAGCAGACCAGCACGTCGACCTGCGCCTCGCGCAGGGCAGCGACCACGTCGACGGGGGCGTCGTCGGACTCCGTGATGGTGTCGCGGTAGTACTTGCCGAGCCCGTCCAGGGTGTGGCCCCGCTGAACGGTGACACCCGTGGGGGGCACGTCGCAGATCTTGATGGTGTTGTTCTCGCTCGCCAGGATGGCGTGTGCCAGGTCCTGGCCCACCTTCTTGGCATCCACGTCGAAGGCGGCGACGAACTCCAGGTCCGACACGTGGTAGTCACCGAATTGGACGTGCATCAGCCCGGGCACCCGAGATTCGGGATCGGCGTTCTTGTAGTACTCCACCCCCTGGACCAGCGATGATGCGCAGTTGCCGACGCCGACGATGGCGGCGCGAATGGTTCCCATGACTCATTTCTCCTTCGTGGTGGTGGTCTCGGCGCTGGTTCGCTCCGTGGCCTGGGACGGTTCGTGTGTTTCGTGCTCGATCAGTGCCTGCAGCCACTTGGCCTCACGTTCGACTGACTCAAGGCCGTGCTGCTGGAGTTGCAAGGTGTAGGAGTCGAGCCGCTCACGGCTGCGGCTCAGCGAGGCGCGCAACTGGGACATGCGCTCCTCGAGGCGGCTGCTGCGGCCCTGCAGGATCCGCATCCTGACGTCTGCCTTGGTTCGCCCGAAGAAGGCGAAGTGAACACCGAAGCGTTCATCCTCCCACTCCTGCGGACCGCCTTCGGAGAGCAGCTCCTCGAGGCGCTCCTTGCCGTCGGCGGTGAGCCGATAGACGATCTTCGCCCGCCGGCCGCTCAGCGACGGCGCACCGGCATCAGCCCGGCCGTCCTCCTCGATGAGTCCACGCCGGAGCAGGTCCTTGAGGCAGGGATAGAGCGAGCCGTATGAGATGGCACGGAAGGCGCCCAGCATGCCGTTGAGGCGCTTGCGCAGCTCGTAGCCGTGCATCGGAGTGTCGTGGAGCAGGCCGAGGACGGCGAATTCGAGTACGCCGCTGCGCTTCGCCATCCCGCCTCCTTCGCAAGCTCCGACCCGAGGGCCGATGTTCCAAGCGTTGTCGCCTGAATGTAACAGACTGTTAAGGCTGGACGATGTATCTCGTCAAACATATCCGCTACAGGTATCGCCTCCGGCATATGCAAACGCTATGTGGATTGCACGTAACCAATCAACGTATGTGTTCAATGTATCGGTTCGATACATATAGCGCAATAGTATTCGGGCGCACAATCACGAACGATGTCTGCGGGTGCCGGCAACGCCGGTGCACCCCTCGCTTCACCTGGCCCCGCGGCCCTCGCGCCCGTAGGAGTCGAGTAGAGTCGCCCTAAATATGAAGATTCTGTCGTAAAAGAGTCGCAGTTCCGGTCAGTTGTGACGTAGGTCACGGCAGGGGCGTGCCAACGCACGCTTCAGTGGACGGGACGGTGTTACCGTCGCGTCAGGATGAGGGCCATGGGCCGCGTGCAGGAGGAAGTGGGCCAGACACAGTCAGGTACCGGTTCTGGAGGTGTGCGGCGCGGTACCGAGGGAGGAGTCGCGATGGTGGAGGATACGACCGCCTACCGTTCCTATCCGGCGGACCGTCGCAAGCGCCCGATCCGGACCCTGCGCAAGTCGGCCCAGGGCTGGGCGGGTGGCAGACTCATCCGGGCCGCGTCCAGTCTCGGCCGGCTGCATCCGCTGGCCGAACCCCACAAGCACGACGTTCAGGTGGAACGGGACATCGCCTACCGCGCCTCCGGTTCCGACGCGCATCTGCTGGACATCTACCGTCCGGCCGATATGGGAATACCACGACCGGTCATCTTCTATGTTCACGGCGGCGCCTTCCAGATCCTGTCCAAGGACACCCACTGGATGATGGGTCTGATGTTCGCCAGCCGCGGCTATGTCATGGCGTCGGTGAACTACCGGCTGGCGCCCACGCACAAGTTCCCGGCCGCCATCCACGACGTCGGTGCCGCCTATAACTGGGTGGTGGCGAATATCGAGAGGTTCGGCGGTGACCCGGGCCAGATCATCGTCACCGGCGAGTCGGCCGGTGCCAACCTGGCCATGTCGACCACTCTGATGACCTGCTTCGAGCGGCCGGAGGTCTGGGCCAAGCCCGTGTTCGAGACCGGTGTCGTTCCCCGTGCCTGCATTCCCGCGTGTGGCATCCTGCAGGTCTCCGACACCCATCGTTACCGCAGACGCAAGAAGATGTCGCGGTTCGTCTACGAGCAGATCGAGAGCTGCGAGACCGGGTACCTCGAGGGCGCTCCGCTGGATATCGGCGGCACCGAGCTGGCCGACCCCCTGCTCCTGGTGGAATCAGGAGCCGAACCGGCAAGACGCCTGCCACCGTTCTTCACGTTCGTCGGCACCAAGGACCCGTTGCTGGACGACACCCGCCGGCTCGAGCGGGCGCTGCAGGCCCGCGGCGTTCCGGTCGAGGCACGCTACTACCCGGGCGGGGCTCACGCCTTCCACGCGGTGCCCGTGCTGAAGACCGCGAGGCAGTGCTGGGAGGACACATTCTCGTTCCTGGAACGGCTCGAGGGTGTGTCCGTGCCGTTCCAGCGCTCGGCGAGCAGCACTGAGCAGTTCCCTCGGGACGTGCGCGCTTCCTGAGTCTGCGTGACTTGACGCACAGGACCGTATCGGCTGAGTAACAATGGTGGCCCTGGGAACACTGGTCGGTGTCGCTTTTCGCGGCACTTACTTACGCTGAATCTGTGGCATCCCCCCGACAATCCGTACCGCGCGGCACGCGTGTAGGCTCCGGTCCCCGACCGGCGCGCCCGAGCCGCAAGTACGCCGACCCGCCGCCGGTGCCTGAGGATGTCGCTGATCCGACCAAGCCGCGGCATGTCATCGACTACGCACTGCAGCGGCGCGCGACGCTCAAGGGTCTGTTCAGGCAGGGGCTTCGCGACGATGTCTGTGATGCCGACCCGATGCTGCTGCGGACCGCCAAGTACCACGGCGAGCCGAGCCAGATCTCGTGCCCCGTCTGCCGCAGGGCCAAGCTGACCCACCTCACCTACACGTTCTCCCCGGAGTTCGGTGAGACCGACGGCCGGGTACGGGCCACCAAGGAACTGCCCTCACTCGCCGTGGAGTACTCGGCGTTCCGCGTCTATGTCGTTGAAGTCTGTGAGGACTGCGGCTGGAACCACCTGGTTCTGTCCTACGTCCTGGGTGACGGTGTACCGCGCCGTCGGACCGGTACTGGGGGCTGAGCATGGTGAACTATCCGCGCAAGGAGAGACAGGGGATCGGCCGGTTCGTGCCGTCCTGGAAGCTCGTCCTCGGTTCGCTGGTCTTCCTGGGAGTCCTGCTCGTCGGTGGTTTCGCCGCGGCTGTGTACCTGATGCCGGTTCCGGAGCCGAACGACGTGGCAGTCGCAGAGTCCACCAAAGTCATGTACTCCGACGGCAAGCGGGAGATCGGGCGCCTCGGTGATGTCCGGCGCACGAACATTCCGCTGTCGGACGTTCCCGAGAGTGTCCAGCTCGCCATCCTGGCGGCCGAGGACAACGGTTTCTACGACCACGGTGGCTTCGACCCCGAGGGGATCGGACGCGCGTTCTGGAACAACGTGACCGGCGGTGACACTCAGGGCGGTTCCACGATCACCCAGCAGTACGTCAAGAACGCATACCTCACCCATGAACAGAGCCTCATCCGCAAGATGAAGGAGATGGTGCTCGCGGTCAAGGTGGAGACGGTGGCCAGTAAAGAGGAGATCCTCGGCAACTATCTCAACACCATCTACTTCGGCCGCGGCTGCTACGGGGTGGAGTGCGCAGCGGAGACCTTCTACGGCAAACATGCCAAGGCGCTGACCCTGGATGAGGGCATCGCCCTGGCTGCGATGGTCCGCTCGCCCGGCAACTACGATCCCAAGGACTATCCCGAGCGGCTGCAGGAGCGGATGTTCGTGATCCGCGACGCCATGCTCGAGAAGGGCTGGATCAACCAGAAGCAGGCCAACCGTGTCTCACTTCCGAAGTTCAAGCCGAAGAAGCGCGCCAATCAGCTGGCTGGGCAGAACGGCTACATCCTCGAGGCCGTCCGTCGGGAGATGACCGAGGTCGGCTGGAGTGAGGCTGAGCTCGAGGGTGGTGGCCTCACCATCGTCACCACCATCGACAAGGAGAAGGAGGAGGCGGCCACCAATGCGGTCGCAGCCGCTGGGCCGAGCTACAACAACGAGGGCCTGCGCATCGGGCTGGCGGCGGTCGAACCCGGAACCGGCGAGATCAAGGCCATCTATGGCGGTGCCGACTACCTCGACGATCAGCTCGACAACGCCATGCAGGGCCGTGCTCCGGCGGGCTCCACCTTCAAGCCGTTCGCGCTGGCCGCGGGCATCGAGTCCGGCTACGGGCTCAGCTCGATCTGGAACGGCACATCCCCGGCAACCGTGGACGGCTACACCCTGCAGAACTACGGCAACTCGAGCTTCGGTCCGGTCAGCCTGCTGCAGGCAACGCAGCACTCCATCAACACCGCCTACGTGCAACTGGAGGCGGAGGTGGGCGTCGACAAGGTGATCGACGCCGCCTATCGAGCCGGTCTGCCGAAGAAGACACCCGGGATCGAGGAGAATCTCACCTTCGTGCTGGGCACGGCATCGCCGCGTCCCATCGACATGGCGGCGTCCTTCGCGACGTTCGCTGCCGACGGTGTGCACGCCGAGCCGACCATCCTCAAGGAGGTCAAGCGCAGTGGGGGCGAGACCGCCTACCGGATCGGGGAACGTGGCGAAGAACGTTTCGACACCGAGACCATCGACACGGTCAACCAGGCCCTGCAGGCCGTGGTGAATTCCGGCACCGGCAGCCGTGCCTCCTGGATCGGACGACCGGTCGCGGGTAAGACCGGCAGCACCGACGGCCAGAAGTCTGCATGGTTCTCCGGTTACACGCCGCAACTGGCCGCCTCGGTGATGCTCACCAAGGAGGACTCCAAGGGCAACCCCATATCGCTGGCCGGTACCGGTGGGCTTGGCTCAGTCGGTGGTTCCAGCTTCCCGACCGCTATCTTCGCCGAGTTCATGAAGGCAGCCCTGGAGGGTGAACCCGTCGAGTCGTTCTCCGACACCTCAACCGACTGGGGCGTCGGGGGCGACACCGGCTCCTCCACCTCGACCACATCACCGAGCCAGTCGCCGAGTGAATCCCCGAGTGCGACTTCGAGCAGCGGGACGCCAAGTCCCACCCAGTCGTCATCGTCGGCCGCCCCGAGCGCCCCGACGAGTTCGGCCTCGAGCTCGAGCGGTTCAGGCTCGAGCACTCCATCCCCGGTGCTGACCCAACCACTGACAGCACCACCCACGCCCCGAGCGCCCGGCTGACGAGGCCGCGGTCGACGGCGCCGCGGCGCTGGATCCGCAGTGTGGCAAAGGTCCAACACCGGTGCGACGGTTCGTCGTAGGCTGGCGCGGTGGGCGACGTTGCACCGACTCGAGTCGATCCTGACCTCAGGGCGGGGGCCGAGTGGTTGGGTGGCCCGGCCGGCGCCCATCGCGGCTCGCCGGGATTCTGGACCCCGCTGCGGGTCATTCTGCTGACTGGTACTGCGGTCTTCTGGCTGGGCGTGATCCGCACGGTTCCGTGCATGGTCAACGGCTGGGGAGACCCGGACCGCTACGAGCACCTGTGCTACTCCGACATCCCGGTCCTGTATTCACTGCGCGGGCTGGCTGACGGTATGGTGCCCTACCTGGAGTGGCCGCAGGGATCGCATCCACTGGAGTATCCGGTCCTCATCGGGCTGACCATGTACGTCTCCGCGCTGATCGTCTCGGTTCTTGGCATGGTCGGCAACGCCGTCAGCTTCTATCTCGTCACGATGGTGATCCTCTACGCGTTCTTCCTGCTCGCCCTGGTCGCCGTGAGTCGCACGGTGACCAACCGCCCCTGGGACGGCCTGCTGCTCGCGCTCTCGCCAGTGGTGTTCTTCGCATCGACCGTGAACTGGGACTGGCCCGCCATCGCGTTCACCGCCGCCTCGCTGTGGGTGTGGTCGCGCAAGCTTCCCTTCTGGGCAGGGATCCTGCTCGGCCTGGCCATCGCAGCCAAGTTCTACCCGGTGTTGCTGCTCGGTCCGCTGCTGCTGCTCTGCCTGCGGGCAGGCAGGCTGGGCGACTGGGCGAAGTATCTGGGCGGCGCGGTGGTGGGCTGGCTGGTGGTCAACATCCCGTTCATGATCGCCAACACCGAGGGCTGGCAGTACTTCTTCACGTTCTCCGCAGACCGGGGTCAGGACTTCGGGTCGGTGTGGCTGGCATTCCAGACCTTCGGGTTCGGGGTGCCCGCCGACAGCATCAACACCGTCGCGCTCGTGACGTTCCTGGTCGCCTGCATCGGGATCGCCGTTGTGATCCTGATGGCACCGACAAGACCCCGGGTCGGTCAGGTGAGCTTCCTGATCGTGGCAGCGTTCCTGATCACCAACAAGGTCTACTCACCACAGTTCGTCCTGTGGCTGCTGCCCCTGGCGATCCTGGCGCGGCCACGGTGGCGCGACATCATCTGGTGGCAGTTCGCCGAGGTGATCTACTTCATCTCGATCTGGTGGTACCTGGTCGGCCTCACCGATGGGGCCAAGGGACTTCCCGAACAGTGGTATGCCGTCGCGATCATGGTGCATGTGCTCGCGACGCTGGCGCTCGCGGGGCTCGTGGTCCGCGACATCTTCTGGCCCTCGGGAGACCCGGTCAGGGTGGATCGTCCGGACCATACGGACGATCCCGGCGGCGGGGTGCTGGACGGTGCGCCCGACAGGTTCGCCCTGCGCTCGTCAGCCGGCTGAGATGGGCGGCGAGGGGATTGCCGCTCTCCCTCAGAGGTTGAACCGGTCCACCAGCGGCGCCAGGGCCGTGTGCCACGTGGCACGAACCGGGTAGTGCCAGGTTCCCATCGTCTCGCGCAGGCGCACAGGGGGCCAGCCAGCAGCCGCGGTCGGCAGCTGAGCGCCCGGGTGCCAGGCCGTGGGGACCACGAGCCAATGCGCGCGCAGACGTGCTGCCTGCTCGAGCATGTGACGCCGGACGATCTGTACCTCGGGCAGACTCGCGTCGGGCAACGGAAGACTCGGGGACAGGTCCCAGGCCCGGTCCCCGACCACGGCCATCATCCCGCCGTAGAGGACTTCACCGTCGCGCTCGGCCACGTACTGCCGGACCCGTGCCACGTCGTCCTCGCTCAGCCCCTGCCAACGTGCCTCGAACTGACTTGTGCGTGGAACCCTGATGTCCGGGTGCCGCTGCCGCAGTGAGCGCTGATACCCGGCCAGATCCTCGAACGAGCCCTCTCGCAATGTGATGCCGGGCAGGAGTTCGTGACTGGTCGACGAACTACCGGCCGCCCCTCGGTGTGCGTGCAGCCCGACCTCGGTGACGTAGTGCGCGGGCCGGTTGGACAGCGGGCGCCAGCGCGTCTCCCGCAGCCGCTGGGTCACCGCGGCGTACATCGGATCGGGTTCGCTGGGCCGCGCCGGTACGACTTCGCGTGAGGTGGACGTCTCGGTCGGACTGACCCCGACCCAGGTCCTGCGGTTCACCGGCGGGTTGATGCGGGCGGTGAACACACCCCGGGATCGCAGATGGTCCACCAGCGGGGACAGCCACTCGTCCAGGCCGAGCGAGGGCCGCCTGGCGCCGGTCCAGTCGATGTCGGGCCCGGCGTCGAAGATGGCCACCGAGCGCTGGGGGATCCGGGGCAGGCCCCGGTAACGGAAGAGCCCCGCTCCGATGAGGACGTCGTCCTCGAACCAGCCGACCGCCTCATAGCGGACCGTCACGAAGCCCTTCGCCCAGCCGGGTGTCTGCTCGAGCGGAATCCTGGGACGCGCCGCCACGTAGGCGCGGTGCTCGTTGAAGCTGATGGTCCGGACTTCGAGCACGGTCACAGATCCACGTCGATCACGAGCGGGGCATGATCCGAGGTGCCTTTGCCCTTCCGAGCATTGCGGTCCACATATGCGTCTGTGACGGCATCCCGGACCGAGGGGGTCGTCAGCGCCAGATCGATGCGCATGCCGCGGTTCTTGGGGAAGGCCAGTTGCCGGTAGTCCCAGTAGGTGAACGGCCGATCGTACTTGAGCGGCCTGGGCATGACTTCGGTCAGGCCCACCTTCTCGATCGCGCTCAGGGCATCGCGTTCGGGGACGCTCACGTGGGTGCTGCCCTCGTAGGCAGCCCGGTCGTACACGTCGTCGTCGGTGGGAGCGATGTTGAAGTCGCCGAGGACGGCCCATTCCCGCTCGGAGGTGAGCTCTGCAGCGGCCGTGCGACGCAGGGTGTCCAGCCACTCGAGCTTGTAGTCGTAGTGAGGATGTTCCAGCGTGCGACCGTTCGGCACGTACACCGACCAGATCCGAAGTGGCCCGCAGGTGGCACCCAGCGCCCGGGCTTCGGTGACTCCCTCCCATTGCGGAGCGTCGGTCAGCCCTTCTGTGACGTTGGCCAGCCCCACGCGGGACAGGATCGCCACGCCGTTCCAGGCGCCGAGGCCGAGTGCATGCGACTCGTAGCCGGCTGCGAGCAACGGCATCGACGGAAAGTCATCGGCCCTGCACTTGGTCTCCTGCAGGCACAGGACGTCCGGTTGCGCATCCTCGAGCCAGCGGACCAGAAGCTCCACCCGACGGTTGATCGAGTTCACGTTCCAGGAGGCGATGCGCACACTCTCAAGACTAATGGACCGCACTGTCCTGGACGGTGGTGTGGGGCGGTGGTTGTCGGGGGTCGCACCTAGCCTGGTTGCTGATGGTGGCTGGTGCTGGTGCTGTCGGTGGTGTAGTTGATGGTCCTGTTGGTGAGGCTGTCCATCACGATGGGGAGCCTGGCCTGGAGACCGGTGCGGACTCCGGTTCCCACTGGGAATCTCGGAACTGGGATTTCGCGCTGGGCCACCGGGCCTCTACAATCGTGGGAGCACCCCTGCCGCGATGATGCGGCCGTCAGCCCGAAGGAGGTGGCCACGAGCGTGCGCCATTACGAAATTCTGACCATCCTTGCTCCCGAACTCGAGGAGCGGACCGTCGAGCCCACGTTGGACACATTTCTCAACGTGATCCGCCAGGAGGGCGGCACCATCGACAACATTGATGTGTGGGGCCGTCGTCGCCTGGCTTACGAGATCGACAAGTACAACGACGGTATCTACGCAGTCATGGATGTCAGGTGCACCCCTGACGCCGTGAAGGAGCTGGACCGTCAGCTCAACCTGAACGAGGCGGTCCTGCGGACCAAAGTCGTTCGACCCGAGAAGGAGTAGTAATGGCCGGAGACACACCGATCACGATCGTCGGGAACCTGACCAGGGACCCAGAGCTTCGCTTCACCCCCAGTGGTGCCGCGGTGGCGAACTTCACCGTGGCCTCGACCCCGCGGCGGTTCAACAAGCAGAGCAATGAGTGGGAGGACGGCGAAACGCTGTTCCTGAACTGCTCGATCTGGCGCCAGTACGCGGAGAACGTCGCCGAGTCACTGCAGAAGGGCACACGTGTCATCGTGACCGGCCGCCTCAAGCAGCGCAGCTACGAGAACCAGCAGGGCGAGCGCCGTACGGTCTTCGAGGTGGAGGCCGAGGAGGTCGGTGCCGCACTGCGCAGCATGACCGCCAAGTTCTCCCGCGTAGAGCGTGGTGGCGGCTTCGGCGGTGGCAGCGCCCCCGCCGGCGGGCCGCCTGCGGATGACCCCTGGTCCACCCCCGTCGACAACGAACCCCCCTTCTAGGAAAGAAAGAACATCCACATGGGAAAGCAGCAACAGCAGCAGCCGCCGGTACGCCCGATTCGCAAGAAGCCGTGCCAGTTCTGCCTCGACAAGGTCGGATACATCGACTACAAGGACGTGAACCTGCTCCGCAAGTACATCTCCGACCGGGGCAAGATCCGCGCCCGCCGGGTGACCGGAAACTGCAACCAGCATCAGCGTGACATCGCCGCGGCAGTGAAGAATGCTCGCGAAGTCGCCCTGCTGCCATACACGGCCACGGCTCGCTGAGGGAGAATCGATGAAGCTCATCCTGACAAGGGCAGTGGACAACCTGGGTCAGCCAGGTGATGTGGTCGAGGTGAAGTCCGGATACGGACGCAACTACCTGCTGCCGCAGGGTCTGGCGATCGCGTGGACGAAGGGCGGTGCCGCGCAGGTCGACCGGATCAAGCGGGCCCGGCAGGTGCGCAAGATCCACGATCTGGAGCACGCCCACGAGGTCAAGCAGCAGCTCGAGGGCCTTTCGGTGCACATCTCGGCCCGCGCCGGTGACAACGGGCAGTTGTTCGGCCGTGTCACTGCCAAGGACCTCGCCAAGGCCATCAAGGCCGCTGGTGGACCGAATCTGGACTGGCATGCCATCGACATCGCCGAGCCGATCAAGCACGTCGGCGATCACGAGGTGGCGGTGCCGCTGCACGACAGCCTGACCGCATCAGTGAGCGTGTCGGTCGCAGCGGAGTAGCGGACTGCACCACGAAGGCCGTAGGCGACCGATCAGACGTTCGTCAGCGGTACTGACGCGCTTTCGCGACTGCCGAGCTGCCGTAGTGCCCACCGAACAGGGCTGCGTGCACGAGCAACGGGTAGATCTGGAACAGGCCGACTCGCTGCTGCCAGCCTGCTGACAACGCGGCCCGCGCCTCGTAGCCGGCCAGGATGTCCCCCCACAACGGTGCGCCGAACAGCTGCAGCATTGCGAGGTCCTGCTCCGCGTGCCCTCCGTGAGCCGCCGGATCGATGAGGACCGGCCCCGCGTCGGACCAGAGGATGTTGCCGGACCAGAGGTCCCCGTGGACCACAGCCGCCTGCGTACCCAGTTCCAGGTGGAGTAAGTGCCCGGCGAACGCCTCCAGCTGCTGCAACTGACTGCGTGTGAGGCCGCCGCGATCATGGGCCAGACGGGCCATGGGCAGGATTCGCCCCTGTGCGAGGTAGTCGGCGCACGAGTCCCAGGCACCGAAGACCATGGGAGCCGACCCGATGTAGCCGGTCGCGGCGCTCACCCCTGGAGGGGCGACGCCGAATGCGGCCGCGTGATGGCTGTGGACGTCGGCCAGCGCCCGGCCGAGGGCTCTGGCTGATTGCGCGCAGGGCGCGGTCTGCGGCAGCCACTCAAGCAGCAGACAGTCAGCGGATGCTTTCACGACCGCAGGAGTCCGGGCACCGCAGGAATCCAGCCAGCCCAGCCCGGCTGCCTCGATCGCGAACATGCCGTCATGGCGCTGCGTTGTGGTCTTGGCGAACAGGGTCCCATCGGTGGTCCTCAGCTGCCACGCCCGGCAGATGTCGCCACCGGGGACCGGACGCGCCTCCAATACCCGGAGATCGAGCTCGGCCACCATACTGTGAACCGCGTCAGGCAGCGATTTCATCTCGCACGAACTCCACCACTCCGTCGCTGGCCCGTTCGAGCTGCCGCAGAACCGTGTCGAAGCCGCCATGGGTGCCGTAGTAGGGGTCAGGGACCTCTGCCTGGGGTCCGGCCTGCGGGTCGAAGGAGCGGAACAACCGGACGTGATCGGTCGGCAGTCCGGCGTTGGCGCCCAGGGCGAGCACGTCCGCGTGGTTGGCCGTGTCCATGACCAGGATCAGCTGGAAGTCGCGCAGATCCTCGGCGCGGACCTGCCGGGCCGTGTCCGTGCTGGCGTAGCCGTGCTGGGACAGGCTCATGGCCGCTCGCTCGTCGATCGGTTCGCCCACGTGGTAGGCCGAAGTGCCGGCCGAGTCCACGGAAACGGACTCCAGCAAGCCCGCATCCGCGAGATGTGATTCGAGGATGGCTCTGGCCATCGGGGAGCGACAGATGTTGCCCAGACACAGACAGAGGATCTTGTAGGTCACCTGACCGACCCTACTGGGGTCAGCCAGCGCTCACAGGAAAAGCCGATCGCGGTCACCCGGTCTGAGCCACACTGGGTGGTTTCAGCCGGGTGACCGCGATCGGGCGGGGTCAGCGACCGACCTCCGCGAGCTCCTTCTGGGTCAGCCCCAGGTACTTCACCGGATCAATGGGCTTGTCCTTGGCGTTGCGGACCTCGAAGTGCAGGTGAGGTCCGGTGGAGTGGCCGGTCGATCCCTCCTTGCCGATGAGATCGCCCGCGGCCACCTTGTCGCCCTTCTTCACCAGGATCTTGCTCAGATGCCCGTACAGGATCACGTGGCCGTCATCGGTCCGGACCTTGACCAGGTTGCCGTACCCGCCTCCGTCGCCGGCGTGTATCACCTTTCCGGGGGTGGCGGAGTAGATCTTTGCGCCCATGGGTCCGGCCAGGTCGACACCGTCGTGGCCCCTGCCTGCGTGTGCGCCGGTGTTGTCGCCGTAAGGCGCACTCACTTCGAACGCTTTCATCGGGATCTCCATCCCGTTGGCTGTCTCGGTGCTTGCGGTCTGGCCACTGATTTCGGTGACCACAGCCGCGAGCTCTGCTGAAGACGGGGCTGCCGTGTTGTCAGCTGCGGCGACACCTGCGGTACTGCCCACGATCAGGCCTCCCAGCGCCACTGCGCTGAGGGCGGTACCGATGGTCGCCCTGCTTGGCGTGTGCTTCATGGTCGGTTTCCTTTCGTTCCTCACACCCCCGAGGTGCCCCGCATCCGAAGCAGTAACCGTCCGGAGACCGAGTGTGATCCAGGCGACTGGGGCGCCCAGGTCCGGCAGTCACGGCCTTATTGCGTCGAAGGTGTCCGACAACACGCTCGAAAGACGGATGGCGGCAGGAACGGTGTTTGGGATCGGAGTCTGTGGGCACACTGGCGCGGTTCTCGTCGCTGTCGTCGCCGCAGGCACAGGGCGTGAGGGCCGACACATGACCCCAGATAACCGATATCCGGACAAACGATGGTGATGTTGCGGCGAACCGAACGTTTCGGGAAGGTGACTCTGGTAAACGATCGTCGAATATCGGGTGCCGAGTCATCGAACAAACTTCTGCTTGATCCACATACGGTGCATAAAGAATTGCCTAGTCACGGCGTGTGTTGGATCGTCCACTATGGCCATTTCCCCAGACAATCCACAGTTCTGTGGATAACTCTACGCACATACTCCACAGAGTTATCCACAGGTTTGGACTCGGGCGTCATTCGGCCGATTGCACGCGGTTTGTGGCTGCTCTACTTTCGATTACGCGCTCGATGACAAACATCCAAGGGCATCGACCTGGAGGCGATACCACTGGGGTTTGGGAGGGGTGATCGTGTGCGCCTGTTGGGGGAACAGGCGCACACGACCACTTTGTCGGAGGGGGGGTACATCCTGACGACAAGCCTGACGGCAACTCTGACAGCAACGCAGGGAAGCCCGACGGCGGTGGGCAACCCGGCGGGAAGGGCGCAGGCGGACAGAGAGCGCAACCGGCGAGGCTGACGGTAGGGCCGCGAACTTCGCCGGAACGGTTGGGATCGGCAGACGTCATGGACGTCTCGACCGGTAGTGCGGGTGAAGGGAGTGGTCAGTGTCCATAGCTGAGGTACCCCCGGACATCGCATCGTTGCCTGAAGGCCGCCCAGCCGTCTCCATCGATCGCAGGCCGCCCCAGGACACCGCGGCTGAGATGTCCGTGCTGGGCGCCATGATGCTGAGCAAGGATGCGATCGCCGATGTCGTTGAGATTCTGCGGGAGGACGATTTCTACCTCCCCGCGAATCAGCTGATCTTCGGTGCGATCAGAGACCTCTTCGCCAAGGGTGAGCCCGCCGATGTCGTGACCGTCGCGAACGCGCTGAGCCGGTCCGGAGATCTCGATCGTGTAGGGGGTGCTGCCGAACTCTCGTCGATGATTCAGGGTGTCGCCACTCCCGCGAATGCCGACTACTACGCCAACATCGTCCGGGAGCAGGCGGTGCTGCGCCGGCTGGTCACTGCCGCCACACGCATCACCAAGTGGGGCTACGAGGGCGAGGGGGAGGTCGACAAGATCGTCGATCGTGCCCAGCAGGAGATCTTCGAGGTCTCCTCCGGCCGGACCACCGAGGACTACCTGCCGCTCGCCGACATCATGGAGGGAGCGGTCGAGGAGATCGAGGGCATCGCCTCTCGCGGCGGCGAGCTGGTGGGCGTACCGACGGGCTTCATCGACCTGGATCGCCTGACGAACGGTTTCCATGCCGGGCAGCTGATCATCCTGGCCGCGCGTCCCGCCATCGGCAAGGCACTGGCGCTCGACACTCCGGTTCCGACGCCGGACGGCTGGCGCATGATGGCCGAGCTCTCCGTGGCCGACCTGGTCTTCGGCACGGATGGCAGGCCCACCGCGATCACCGCAGCCACGGAAGTCATGACCGGACGGCCCTGCCACAGGGTCAGCTTCAGTGATGGCGCCAGCCTGGTGGCTGACGAGCATCATCAGTGGGACGTTCTTGAAGGCGCTCGGCGGACAGTCACCACCGGCGAGCTCGAAGTGCTGCTGAGCTCGGGACCGGTGACTCTGATCGGAACGCATCCATTGCAGGGCCCGAGCAGCCCCGACGCCGAAGCGATGTATGACCTCGGTGTCGCGCTGGCACGGGAATGGTCCCCGGATGCGCCAGCGATAGCGGTCCACAAGGTTCGCCAGCTGCCCCCGGGCCTGCTACGAAGCAGTGAGCAGGAGCGGCGCAGCTTCCTGGCCGGAGTGCTCGACACCTGCGCCGACATCACCGCCGACGGCGCGGTCCGGTTCACGCTGCGGCGAAGTGTCGTGGCAGCCCAGATGCACGAACTGCTGGTCACTCTGGGGTTCGCGCGCGACCTGGAGGTCCGAGAGGGCGACCACGAACGTGGACTGCTGGAATTCCTGCTCGTCACCGATGAGCAGCTGTTCGGGGACTTCGACCGGCAGACGCAGCACAAAGAGGTGATGCGACCAGCAGCGCCTCTGAGGATCACCGCGGTGGAACGGGTGGCCTCGGTCCCGGTCCGCTGCATCGAGGTTGCTGCGCCCGACCACTGCTATCTGGCCGGCCGCACGATGGTTCCCACGCACAACTCAACCCTGGGCCTGGATATCGCCCGGGCCGCGTCGATCCAGAACGGGCTGACGTCAGCGATCTTCAGCCTGGAGATGAGCCGCAACGAGATCGTCATGCGGTTGCTCAGTGCGGAAGCTCAGATCTCGCTGCAGAACATGCGTTCGGGCAGGATGAGCGATCCGGACTGGCGCAAGATCGCCTCTCGGCAGGGTGTCCTGCATGAAGCACCGCTGTTCATCGATGATTCGCCGAACCTGACGATGACCGAGATCCGGGCGAAGTGCCGCCGCCTCAAGCAGCGCAACGACCTCCGGCTGGTGGTCGTCGACTATATGCAGCTGATGCAGTCGGGCAAGAAGGTAGAGTCGCGGCAGCAGGAGGTCAGTGAGTTCTCGCGGTCGTTGAAGCTCCTGGCCAAGGAACTCGAAGTGCCGGTCATCGCGATCAGCCAGCTGAACCGTGGTCCCGAGGCACGCAACGACAAGAAGCCGATGCTCAGCGACCTGCGCGAGTCCGGATGCCTGCCCGCGAGAACGAAGATCATCCGGGCGGACACCGGAGCCGAAGTGACGCTCGGTGAGCTGCATGCCTCTGGGGCACGGAATGTGCCGGTGTGGTCGCTGGACGACTCCTTGCGCCACCGTGCGCGGACCATGACTCATGTGTTCCCGACCGGGCACCGCGAGGTCTTCGAGGTGGTTCTGCGCTCGGGACGGCGGCTGCATGCCACCGCGAACCACAAGCTGCTCACCTACGGTGGTTGGCTGCCCCTCGATGACCTGGCACCGGGTGGCCGGATCGCCGTCCCCCGGCATGTGCCGGCACCTCTGGATGACCTCACCTGGGACGAGGATGAGCTCGTGTTGCTCGCCCATCTCTTGGGAGACGGCTCGTTCGTGAAGCGGCAGCCGATCCGCTATGCCAGCGTGTCAGAGGAGAATCTGAATGCGGTGGCCGAGGCAGCCAGTCGAAGGTTCGGTATATCAGCGGTGAGGGACGAGTACGCGGCCGCGCGGGTCACGAGCCTGCGTCTGCCCGCGCCCTTCCGGCTCGCTCGTGGTCGAAGGAATCCGATCGCCGCTTGGCTGGACGGGCTGGGACTCTTCGGTGCTCGCTCCCATGAGAAGTTCGTCCCCAGCGCGATCGCCGGTTTGCGCAAGGATCAGGTGGCCCTGTTCCTTGCGCACCTGTGGGCAACCGATGGATCCATCACCATCGATCGCAACGGCCTTGCGCACATCTACTACGCCACAACGTCTCGCGCCTTGGCGGACGGTGTCGCTCGCCTGCTGCTGCGTTTCGGGCTCGTGGCGCGCATCCACCAGGCGCGCAAGCCCGGCTACCGGCCCAGCTACCATGTCACGGTCTCCGGGGTGGCGGACCAGAAGGTCTTCCTGCGGCGGGTGGGCGGATTCGGTCCCAAGGCGGCTGCTGCCAGCGTGGCATTGGCCCGGCTCGAGGACGTCGAGGCCAACACCAACGTGGACACTGTTCCGCTGGCCGTATGGGACGATGTCCGTTCGTTGCTGGCCGATTCCGGAATGAGCCATCGGGAGTTCCAGGCCCAGCTGGGCACGAGCTACTGCGGTTCCACTCTGTTCAGGACTGCGCCGAGCCAGGAACGGCTGGGGCGCGTGGCCGGCGTCCTGGCCAATGCGGAGCTCGAGATGATGGCCACCAATGACGTGCATTGGGACGAGATCGTCTCGATCGATTCCGTCGGGTTCGAAGATGTGTTCGATGCCACGGTCCTGGGGACGCACAATTTCGTCGCGGATGGCGTCACTGTCCACAACTCGCTGGAGCAGGATGCTGACATGGTCATCCTGATCCATCGCGAGGACGCCTACGAGAAGGACACGGAGCGTCTCGGCGAAGCGGACCTGATCGTGGCCAAGCACCGAAACGGGCCGACCGACACCGTGACCGTCAGCTTCCAAGGGCACTACAGTCGCTTCGTCGATATGGCGAGTGAGTGAAGTGTGGCGGCGGCCAGGGGCGGCTGAGCCCATTGGGGAATGGACAGACAGTGAAGTACAAGACAGGGGACTGGGGAGTAGCTAGATGATGTTTGGTTTGTGGGACGTGACGCGGTCGGTACCGACGGTGCTTGAGGGCAATGAGTCGGAGCCGGTGGCTGCAGAGTTCAAGTACTCGGCGGAGGAGCCGTATGCGGTCACGGCAGTGTTCACTGCGCGGGATGTTGATGTGGAGTGGACGTTCGCCCGGGATCTGCTGAGTGATGGGCTGCTGAGCAGTGTTGGTGATGGTGACGTCCTGGTGACTCCTGACGCTTCGGGCCGGGTGAAGCTGATTCTGCGCTCCCCCGAGGGAGCGGCTGCTCTGCTCTGTGAACGCAGCGCGATCGCAAGCTTCGTGGAACAGATGTTCACGCTGGTTCCCGCCGGTGAGGAAACTGCGCGTCTCGATCTGGATGGGCTCATCACCGAGTTGACGGCCTGAGTCAGTCAGGGCGGATTGCGTCCGTGGCGGCCAGTTGGAGTAGTTCCGGGTTGGACTCAGGCGCCTCGGCCCAATTCAAGGACGCGCCGGTCAGTACGGCGCTTTCGCCACCGGTGACGAAGGTGAGGAGACCTACTCACGCGCGATCGTCCTTGAGGACGCCCGGAGCCCAGCCCAGGAGCTGGCCGAATAGGACTCCTCCACGCGGCTCGGCGCAGGACTGTGCTCGCCCTTGCGCGAAAACCCCCAGCCCGATACCGGCGACTCCGAGGTGCCGGGCTGTGCTTGGGGCTCTGTAGCCGTGAGCGCAGGAAGGTCGACAGCAGAGGTACAGTCACCAGCCCCAGCTACCTGGACCTCCCTTGAAGGGTCCGACGATTTCGGACGTGATCCAGCCCCCGTAGAAGCCGCCTTCCTGCGCCTGCACCCGTTCCTCATCGAGATAGCAGGCCTGCATCCGGCCGGGGTAGACCGAGACGTAGCCCGCGAGTGCTGCGAACCTCGGGGTGGGCC
>JAGQTY010000044.1:8350-20805 GCA_020438795.1 Actinomycetota bacterium | reverse complement strand
GAGCAGATCGGCCTCCTGCAGCTCCAGGTTCTCCATGATGAGTTCGGTCGTGTCCACGCCCTTGTAGCCCATCTTGTCGATCTTGCCCGGGATGGTCAGCCCCGGACGCACCTCGCCGAAGCCCTCCGGCTTCTCGATCAGGAATGTCGACATCTTCCGGTACACCGAGGCGTCCTCGTCGGCCTCACCATCGGTGCGCACGAGCACCGCCACCAGCGTGGAGGATCCACCGTTGGTCAGCCACATCTTCTGGCCGTTCAGGATGTAGTGATCGCCGTCCTTAACCGCCTTGCTGGTGATCGCAGCGACATCCGAACCACAGCCGGGCTCGGACATGGAGAACGCGCCGCGCACCTCTCCGGTAGCCATCCCGGGCAGGTACTTCTGCTTCTGCTCCTCAGTACCGTGCTGCATCAACATGTAGGCGACGATGAAGTGGGTATTGATGACCCCGGACACGCTCATCCAGCCGCGCGCGATCTCCTCCACCACCAGGGCGTAGGTGGTCAGGGACTCCCCGAGCCCGCCATACTCCTCCGGAATGACCAGGCCGAAGACGCCCAGTTCCTTGAGGCCTTCCACGATCTCGGTGGGATACTCGTCAGCATGCTCCAGCGCGTTGGCGTTCGGAATGATCTCCTTCTCGACATAGTCGTGAACCGCGGCGAGGATGTCGCTCTGCAGTTCTGTGAGATCTTCGGTCTGGGCAAGACGAGTCATGGACTTCTCCTCAACGTGATACCTGGATTATCCCAAGAGTGGGCGCGAACGACCAAACCAGGTCCTTGCGGTGAGCCTGCGGGCGCGACTCGACAGAGCCCGGCTGTGCCGGAGCCGCCAGGAACGCGCCGGCATGCCGCTCAGTCGCGGAACGTGTCCTTGATGGAGTCACGCCACTGCGGTGCTGAGATCTGCATCAGAAACACCCCGATGATGGTCAGAACCATCACACGGATCGCGTTGTCACCCCAGGTCGCGCTGCCCAGGCCGGCATCACGCCAGGCGCCGTTGACCGGCAGCAGCGCCATGAGCGAGACACCGAGTCCGAGCCACAGGCCGAATGCCGAGACCCGTCGGGATGCCTCGGGATGCTTGGTGCGGGCGGCCGTGAACCACATTCCCGCAGCGACCAGCAACAGACTGGCAGCCACCGCAAGCCACACCAGGGCGAGGATGTAGACGAGGTTGTCCACACTGCCGCCTGCCGGACCGAGTGCGTCTCCCATGTCGCTGGCCACCGGCGCCTTGAGCGCCAGCAGGTTGGAGACGTAGGGGCTGTCCGAGCCGAACCGGCTGAACTGACTGACCAGCGTGAAGGCCAGGATGGCGCCACTGCCCGCGCAGATCATGCCCAGAGACAGCGGGATGACGGACATTCCCACTCCGCGTCTGGTGCTCACATCGGTCGTCAAGGTGCTTGCCACAGACCAATGGTTGCGACGACGGGCCCCGCCCCGGTTGAGCCACGCCGTAGGAACCCAAACCGTTACGCACTGATACCGAGTCGTGACTGCCGTGCAGAGCCACAGCAGAGGCTAGCAGCTGGTCCGTTCGGGTGATGCCACGCACGAACCGTTGGGAGTACACCTGCCGGATTCTCCTCCCCACAAGCAGAGGAGAAGATCATGACGAGCAAGCGACACAGACCACGGGTTGGACTCACGGCCGCCCTGAGCACGGCGCTGACGGTGGGCCTTATGGTGGCCCTGCCCACGGCATCGTCGGCAGCCAGCGACAACCACCTGATGTGGGCCCAATTCAACAACCAGAACGGCAGCTACGACATCTACGTCCATCAGCCCGAAGACGAGTTCGGTGGCGTGCTGGCTCGCCCGAACAGCCAGATGGAGCCGAGCTTCCTGCCCGACGGGTCGGGTGCGGTGTTCGCCTCTCGTGAGGGCCTCGACTTCGATCTTGTCGTCGCGACTGCCGGGCAGATCCAAACCGTGACGGATCGGGACACCGATCAACGGGATCCCGAGTTCAGCCCGGACGGCCAGCACATCGCCTTCACCGAACGCGACGACCTGGGCGGAGAACAGATCGGCGTCGTGAACGCCGACGGCAACGGCTACACCCAGCTCACGGATCAGGGCAGGAACCGCAAGCCCAGCTACTCCCCCGACGCGCGCCGGATCACCTTCGTCAGTGACCGCAACACCGGCTGGGCGATCATGGAGATGAACGCTGACGGCAGCGACCAGCGCGTGCTCCACCAGTCGGAGTCTCGCCTCGACAATCCCAGCTACTCACCGGACGGACAGTACATCCTCTACTCCAGTCCGGAGGGCGGCGACCGCGATCTCTACCGGCTGCACCGAAGCGGGCGGATCGACCAGCTGACCCATACTCCCGACTGGCAGGAGCGGCACGCGGAGTACTCACCGGACGGCAGCCGGATCGTCTACTCCGCCGATCAGATCGGGGTGCACACCCACATCTACACCGGCAATGCCGACGGGACCGGCCGGGAACTGGTCTCGGCAGCCGATCAGGAATCGGTCCACCCCGCCTGGCAGCCAGACCCGGACGCAATGGTCGATCCGGCAGACCCCCCGCCGCCACTGCCGCCCTTCGGGCCCGAACCGCCGGCGGCGGACCAACCACCGGAACAGCAGCCGCAACCACCGGCAGCACCGCAGCCCGACCCGGCAGGGGCTGACCCGGCCCCGGCCCCTGCTCCTCCCGTGGGGAACCCGCCTCCACCGGCACAGAATCCGGCACCGCAGCCGTCCGCCCCCGTCCCCGGCACCCCTGACAGCACGGTGGCTCAGGACACTGCCGGGCCCGTGATCAAGCTCCGGGGCAGGCCCAGGGCTGGGGGCACCCATGCCGCAGCCAGGGTGAAGGTTCTGCGGGGCCGGGCCAACGACCCCTCAGGGATCCGATCAGTGAAGCTGGGGCTCTCTAAGCGGGGTCGGCACTGCCAGCACCTGCGCAAGACCGGCCGGCTCCGCAAGAGCAGGAACTGCTCGCCCAAGTTGCTCTCCACCGCCGTCAGGGATGGGAGATTCAGTCTCCGCCTCAAGCAGCCCCTACCCGGCGGCCGCTACCGGATCACTGTTCGGGCGAAGGACCGGGCAGGCAACGCAGCCACCCTCAGAAAACGGTTCCGGATCCGGTAGGTCCCGCAGACTACGTGGGCCCGCGGCCACCATCCGGCTGCGGGCCCGCGTCCTGCGCGCTGCGGACCTCGGCGTGATGCGCGTGCGCGCGGGATGGGGTCCGCGAAGCATTGTTGACCGTGACAAGGATGACGGCGACAAGCACCGCCACCACGACGAGGATGGCGACCGCAACGATGATCCACTTGCTGTTGGAACGCTTGGGAGCATTCTCCACCAGGCCTGCGTATTCGGTGATGAAGTACTGTGCGGTCGGATCGTTGGACGTGACCACTTCGTGGAAGTGGTGGCGCAGGACACTCTCATCGCCGGGATCCAGCCGGAACGTCACACTGCGCGAGCCACCGCTGAGAGTCAACTGACCGTCCAGCGACGGCACCGACAGCTCCGGGCTCTGGTCCGGGGTGAAGCTGAGCACGGCACGTTTGCGGTTCGACGCCAGCCATTCCGGATCGGCCCGTCGCACGAATGCGATGCCGTTCTCACCGAGACAGAGCAGCCCGCGCGAGGCCCCCGCCGACGAACTGCCGTAGTGAGAGACACCGGTGATGTCGAAGGTCCGGTCCACACTGCCCACCTCCGACTCGGCGAGCAGGACCATCACCATGTCCTGGGAGACCTCCGGTGCCGCCGCCTCTGCGCCCGTCTGGAGCTTCATGTATGCCCGAGTGATGTTGTCGAAGTGATCGGCAGCCAGCGGCGACGCATTCCTGTCCGGATGCAGTTGCTGGGCCAGGCGGCGATAGGCGGACTTGATCTCGGCCTGGCTCGCGTCCCTGGCCACACCGAGGCACAGGTAGGGATCGGTCGACATCGGGTCCGGGGTCATCCGACCATTGTCGTGCATCAGCGCTCCAGCGGTACAGAAAGTCCCGGTATTGCACGGGCCGCCCGGCGCCACTACTCCGATCCACGTGACTCGCAGCGTTGCCATCACCTCAGCAACTAGTCTGGGTTGCGTTCGACGCCGCCCGCATGAAGGTGATGGTAATGGCCAGTCAGGTCGAGCCTGACGACGCGGAGACCGGGCGCATCCGCGCCCGTGTGACCCTCGTGCGGCCCGAGGTCATCCTGATCGATGCCCCGCCGAGCCTGCCCTCAGGCGCGGTGGAAGTACTCCTGGAGGCGGCGGAAGAGCTGGCCATAGGGATTCGCCGCCAGTTCGACATCATTGTCGACGCCCGCGATTCACCTGTCCCGGATTCCGGAGAACGCGATGCGATCGCCCGCGCCTTCGACTCCATGCCGGGCCTGCGCAGGGTCTACGTCATCGCCGAGGTACGCAGCATGGGCATGTTCGTGAGAATGGTGAACACGACCATGCGCTCCCCATCGCTGGTCGAGGTGGGTTCGCTGGACGAGGCCCTCGACCGGATCAGGACTGCCAGGCGCCCCGAGCGGCACGCACCGAAACCGTTCCCGCTGCGCACGGTCATGGCGGGGCTAGTGGCCATCGTGCTGGCACTGAGCATCGGGATCGGGGTCAGGTCCCTGGCCAGGGGGATGCAGGACGACGCGCACACCCGCGCCCTGGTTGCGACTGAGACGGTCGACAAGATCCGGTACTACGACGAGGTTCTCTCGATGACCGCCCTCATGGCCGCAACCACCGGTGACACGGTGTGGACCCAGCGATATGAGGACGCCCTGCCGGGACTCGCTGATGCCCTCAGCACAGCCACGCAACTCACCAGCGAGAACACCGCTGCTCAGACATCCATCCAACAGGTCGTTTCCGCCAACGATCGTCTGGTGGCACTGGAGCAACGCGCACTCTCACTGGCCGGCGCGGACAGGCTCGAAGCTGCCCTCGCCCTGCTGAAGAGCCCTGAATACCTCAATGAGGAGGTCGACTACGACGAGGGGCTCGAGGCCACCATCCAGCACCTGCGGACCCAGGCCGGCGACCAGCAGGGCACGGCCGACGCGTCGGAGGCGCTCATCATCGCCACGAGCCTGCTCGCGATCGTGATCGTACTCGCGATCGGCGTGGTGATCGTCCTCTCGGTGCGCCGATGGGCGGTCGACACCGCGAATCAGGCCAACGACATCGCCGCCGAACTGCACGAACTGGCCATGCACGACGATCTGACCGGCCTGCACAACCGTCGAGCCCTCCTGGACCGGCTCGATGAGGCCCTACTGAGAGCCGAGCGCTCGACGCAGAGCCTTGGGCTGTTCCTGATCGACATCAACAGCTTCAAGTGCATCAACGACAGGTACGGCCACGCCACCGGGGATGAGGTACTCGTCGAGGTGGCCCGACGACTCCTGGCCGGCACCAGGGCCGTGGACACCGTGGCTCGCATCGGTGGCGATGAGTTCTGCGTGCTCACGGAGAATGTCGGTTCGGGGGAGGATCTGGAGCGTGCTCGCGAGCGGATCCGCGAGTCGGTGAACGGCCCGCTGGCTACGGCGGCAGGGACCATCGAGGTGCGGATAGCCATCGGAATGGCGCTGCTCGACGAGGCGCGCGGCATCCACGACGACAGCCTGCTGAAGGCCGCAGACGGTGACATGTATAGGGACAAGGACCGCCAGCAGGCAGCGTCAGAGACCTGATGGCAGCCGGGTTCACGTGACTGAAATCGAAGTAGGTGTCCGGATACGGCTCGTCGGTCAGGGTGAAATGCCACCACTCCCTCGGGTAGTTGCTGAAGCCCTGGTTGCGCATCACGCAGGTGAGCAACAGCCGGTTCGCCCGCACCTGCGCCGGCAGCGCGCGATTGTGGGTGTGGGCCTGGGCATCGAACAGATCGAAACACGTTCCCATGTTCAGCTCGGGTTCGGCGCCGAAACTGTCGTCGTCCTCGGCAATGATCGTCAGGTCGACGGTACTGCCGCGGCTGTGCCCGGACCGCCGCGCGATGTAGCCCTTGCTGAACAGCTCTCGCTTGTCCTCAGCCGGGTAGTACTGGGTCTTGCGGCCCTGATCGGCGCGATCGCGCGACCAGGCGAAGAACTCATCCACCGCGCGCTGCGGCCGGTACCCGTCGAAGACCTTGAGGCCGAGGCCCATCGTCGCCAGCTCCGCCTGCACACGCGAGAGGGCCTCGGCTGCCTCGATCGTCAGCCAGCACTCGCTGTTGAAGTAGCCGTCGATGGGCCGGCCCACGAAATTCTCGTCGGAGTCGTAACGAATCTCCTGCTGGATGGTCGGATCCACCTGGGAGAGTTGCACGAAGTCCTCACCAACCATGGGCGCTCCTCTCCGGGCATCGGGCCGCAGCCAGATTGTCCCGCAGGATCCCCATGGTGTCTCAGCGCAGTCCCACTGCCGAGGCCGACCAGAGGATGCACGTCCGGACTGCAGCGGCTCAACCCACCGACGCTGTGATCCCCACCGGGTACCGGTCGGCTCCGGTGCCGTTGGCGCAGAACCCGAAGGTCTGCACCGTCGCGCCTGGAGCGATCACCCGACCCCATGCCGGCGGGGTCACCGTCACCTGAGAGCCTGTCGTGCTCACGGCACCGTTCCAGTGACTGTTGATGCTGGCGTTCGGCAACTCGAAGGTGAGTCTCCAGTTCGTCACTGCGAAGGCTGAATTGTTGGTGACACGTACCGACTCCATGCAGTAGCCGTTCTGCCATTGCGACTGCACGGGCATGGCCGCGGTGAGTGCGCCCCCAGGCGTGGGCGTGGGTGTGGGCGTCGGCGTGGGTGTGGGCGTGGGCGTCGGCGTCGGTGTGGGCGTCGGTGTGGGCGTCGGTGAGACGGGGCCCCGGTTGGCGCAGAAACCGAAGTTGACCGATGCTCCCGCAGCCACTTTCGCGTTCCAGCTCACGCCACTGACGGTGGCCGACGAACCGTTCTGTTGGTAGTTCGCATTCCACATCTCTCTGACAGCGCCGTCTACCGGGATGGTGACACTCCAGGTGACTGCTGTGGCGCCGTTGTTGCGAACCGCCACGTCTGCGCAGTAGCCGGCACCCCAGTCGTCCTGCACGGTGAGATCGACCCTGAGATCACCGGACGTAGGAGTCGGTGCCGGGGTCGTTGGAGTTGGGCTGGGACTTGTCGGGGTGGGTGTGGGGGACGCGGTTGGCGTCGGTGAAGGGCTCGGGCCAGACGGCGTAGGCGTCGGCGTGGGTCGTGCTCCACCAAGGTCGATCACGCCCGCCAGGGCGCCGGTGAAGCCTGCGTTGTAGTCGGTCGCGACCTCATTGCGGATGTAGTCGGTCCGGTCATCACTCCAGTCGAAGTCGTTGGCTGAAGCCGGACCACCGACCAGTGCGCCGGTCAGCTCGTAGGTGTTGTTGACCGGCAGTGCAATGTTGTTCGTCGTGGATGCATGCGCGGCCCGGTGGTGCGCGTTGATCGGTGGATTGGTGCCATACCCCACGACGTAGCTGCTGTGCCGGGGATTGTCACCCAGCACATAATCCACCTGCCGTGTTCCGAACTCGCGCAGGACGGACGCCTGTGCGTCAGGCACATCCTTGGCACGGACGAGTGCCAGGAAGGCCGCGGTGGTGGCATATCGCAGCGAGCCCCACTGGTCCAGCCAGGCCAGACCCCCGTCGGTCAGGGTCCGCGCCCCTCCGGTCCAGAAGTCCATGTGCTGGTTGATCTGGTTGGCATGCTCCGGGTTGTTGCTGACCCGCGCCAGCAGCAGTCGAGTACCCATCGAGACGTTGTCCCACGAGTGGGCCCAGTGGGTGCCGTCCTGCGCCTGGGCGACGTTGGACTCGGCGACGGACAGATAGCCGGCTTCCCCGGTGGCCCGGTGCAACCAGGTCGCACCCCACGCGATCTCGTCCTTGGCGCCGGAGTACGAGGTGTAGAAGCCGTTCGCGGCGGTGTACCCGGAACTGCTCGGGTAGTCCTCAGCGAACTTCTGAGCCTTTCGGGCTGCCGCCAGCAACTCGGCGGAGTACGCCGGCTCATCGGCGAAGACCATCGAACCGGCGGCCAGCGCTGCCGCCGTACCCGCGACCACCTCTGCACAGGGGGCCGACGCCGTGCAGGTTGACGTCGGCCTTGGCATCGTCATCAGCTCGGGCGGGCCCCAGAAACCATGATCGGCACCCCCGTCACCGACCTGGTAGTACATCTTGTCGTCTGCGCTCCCCACTCCATTTGGCCGATAGGCGTTGAGGAAATAGTCCAGCACGAACCGCAGATTGTCCTTGGCGGCAGCTGTCACGCCGGAGCTGTTGTAGGCGTCCGGGAACTCGATCATGCCCCACGCGAGCATGGTTGCCGAGTAGCTCATCGGCAGGCCGAACTTGACGTGGTCACCGGCGTCGAACCAGCCGCCGGACAGGTCCACACCAACGTCCTGGCCGTCGGTGAGCGCCGCTTCCTTGCGCCAATCCACCGTCCAGTCGTAGCGCTCGAGGTGAGCGCCGGACCGCTGGGCCTCGTAGAACTTGTAGCTCTTCGCCAGCGCATCGTCGTAGTTCTGCTCCGCCAGGGCCGTCGACGGGAGCACGGCCATACCCGTGGTGATCACGCCGGCAGTGACAGCACCAGCCAGCCAGCCCCTCATGTGCCCTCCCAGACCCAGTCGCACCGCGACGGTGACAACACCGAACTGTGCCGCTCCGGCACTTCTCCAAGCGTCGGCTCGAGCAGAGCCGGAATCAAGCGGAATCCGGCAAGGTGATCCGAACTGATGATTTGCCGAGAATTCCTTGCAGAAGGGGAACCGGAGCCCGATCCTTGATGTGAATGCGGCCCGTCAACGACCTCCCCTGTGGGAGGTCTGCGAAGGCAGCGGGTCAGAGACCGTGGTGACGGAGCAGCCTGTCAGCCATGAAGCGACCCGAATCAGCAAGCGACTCCGGACTGATCACGAAAGCTCGTGGCCCCGCCGTCGCCAGGATCAGACCAACTCGCTCGTCGACCGGAGGCAGGAACCACCCGCGTATGTGCGCGTCACTGCGATCGGCACTCACCACCTGTGAGCGCTCAGCGAAACGATCCACAAGCCAGTGCCACCCGTGCGGCATGACCAGTTCCACCGGCTCCTCCCGACGCTCCTCGGAGAGCAGGTCCGCAAGCCCAGCCGGGCGTTCGAATTGTTCTTCGAGGATCGCCGCGGAGATGATCCGGTCCACGATGTAGGTCCGCGCACGCCCGTCCTGCAGCGGCCCGGCGTCCAGCTCCCAGCCTCGCCGGGTCCGGACCAGCTCATAGGGGTCCACCGTTCTTGCAGAGACCCCAGGCGACCAGATCCGCGCATAGACCAGCTCCACACGTCGCTGGGTCGCGATCGCCTCATGCAGCCGGGCCACCACGCCGTCCTCGTCCCGCGCGTCGGCCACCGAACCACCTGACAGGAACTCGTCGGCCAGGGTTCGCAGCGCCGAGCGGAGCCCTTCATTGCCGGGCTCCGTCTCCAGCAGCGCCTTTCCCGCGTCGTAGAGGCGGGCCACCTGATCCGCCCGCAGGTAGGCGACCCCCAGTTCCTCCGCGGCGGTGCTGGAGGACAGCCGCAGCACCACTGCCGTGTTGGGGTCATCCTCGGTGCCGTCACCGGCCAGGAACTCGATACTGTCGGGCCGGCCGAGCCCGAGCAGCGCTTCGGGTGGTACATCGGTCGAGTAGTAGGCGATAACCTCGCGGCGCAGCTGCTCGGCCGAGACCCCGAGCTCCTCGGCGAGATGAGACAGGGGCAGTCCGTCCGGATGCGAGGACAGCAGCAGGAGCATCCGGCGCACACGGATGTAGGCGCCCACGGCGGCGGGTTGCTCAGCCATCGATCACCTCGTGCAGATGAGCCCCGAGTTGTTGCCGCAGGCTGTCCGGACCGACCAACGTCACCCGCGTGCCGAGTTCCATGACCCGGGCCAGGAACAGGACGCGATTGTGGACCGTGGCCGACAGGGTTGCCACCTCGAACTCGGTCGATTCGATGCGGGCGTGCAGCAGATCCGCGACCTCGCCGGCGAATCGCCTGGGCGCCTCAAGGGTAGCCACCTCCGCTGGATCCACGTGCCATTCCAGCGGGTCACGGCTCGGCCGGCGGGCAGCCTCCGGTGCTTCCGCGGAACCGACCGGCCCGAGCTCGACCTCACTCATCCGGGACTGGGAGAATGTCTTGACCCTGTCCTCGGCGACCTCCAGCCCGGTGACGGTCCACCCGAAACTGCCAGGCTCGACGAAGTAGGGAAGCACCACCCTGGGTTTGCCGTTGTACAGGAACTCGAGCCGGCAACGGGCCGTCACCGACCGGAGCAACTGGTCCAGCTCCGGACCGGCACTGTCACTCTTCACGGTCACATTGCCAGGCTGTTCGGCAGAGTCGGTGGACTCGAACTGAGCCACCAGTTCCGGCGCCCCCGCCAGCAGCGCCGCCCTGGACAGTTCCAGTTGCTGCTCCTCGGTCAGGGTCATCGGGATCCTGCTGTCACGCAGATGCATCACATACTGCGCATCACTGCCCGGCGCAGCGACATTCTCGATGCTGATCCCGGTCCGGTTCAGATGACGAATGTCCCGTTTCAGCGATTCCCGGCGGCTCTCATCGGTCCCGCCGTAGCCGACAGTCTCGACAAGAGCCTTCGCCGACCGTCCATCGGGGCCCGCAACGGACAGCACCGACGTGATGGTGAACAGCCGTTCGGTCTGCGAGGTTGGCGTCACCGTCCAATCATGACCGCAAAGCCCCAGCTTTGCCGGTCATTGGCCCCGTGTCGCACTGGTGGACCCCTTGTCGTCAGGGTCTGGGTCGGCGGCATCACCCGGGCCGGTCGCCTGGGGCGGCACTCCCGGTTTGACCGCGGGAAACGTTGAGGTTTCATCGAGGAAGGACTCCCCCTCCTGGACGTCCACCTGGACATGGGCGAGTTCGGACAGCGGCGGCGGACCCTTCCTGGACCGGTCCACAAGCAGCGGAAGCACGGCCAGCAGGATGAAGCCGACCGCGATCGCGATCAGGTACTGGCCCGGCTGATCGGTGACCTCGGAATTGGGGATGAAGCCATTGGCGATGATGACGAAGGCCATGACGATCGCCCAGATGCACAGCAGCGTGATCCAGAGGTTGTTCCGCCCGAGCGCCCAGAAGGGACGCTCGAGGTCGGGCCGGGTTCTTCGGAGTTTGATCGCGGCCGAGTACATGAGGATGTACATGATGGCGTAGATCATCGTGGCCAGCGTGACGACATACTCGAAGGCGACCTGAGTGTTGCTGAACGACAGGAACACCAGGGTGACCGCCGATGCGATGATCCCCTGCGTGACCAGCAGCGGCACAGGAGCGCCTTTGCTGTTCTCCCGCGTCAGGAACTCCGGCAGGTGCCCGTAGCGTGCAGTGGCCAGCAGACCTGTCGCCGGACCGATGAAGATGTTGCTGGCCAGGCCGATCCAGCCCAGGGTGATCGAGACGGCGGTGAGCGGGATCAGGAACCCCAGCCTGGTCTGCTCCGACAGAGCAGTGATCGTGGACATGATGCCGGCCTCCGACGAGATCGCGTCGGTCGGCAGCGCCGACATGATCACCAGCGCCACCCCGACCAGCAGCACGAAGGAGGTGATACCCGCGATGAGCAGGGCGTGCGGGTACTGTTTGCTCGGGCTGCGCAGCCTGCGCACGAATACCGCGGTGACCTCCAGCGCCAGGAATGCGGTGTAGCCGGGCACGATCAGATCGAAGGTGGAGGAGTCCGGGACGAACGCAGCGCCGCCCTCGACGTTGAGCTGCAGCTTCCCGCCGGAGATCAGGAAGTCCAGCCCCATCACGATCACCACGAGGGCCGGGACGATCGTGGCCATGATGACGCCGGCGGTCGCGAGCCGACCGGCGCCCCGCAGTCCGAACATGTTGGAGAAGGTGGCGGCCCAGATCACCACGAGGATGACCACACCGAGGTAGATGCGGTTGTCCGCCAAGGTGTCCTCGGCGTCGAAAAGGAACGTGAACGAGGCGGCCGCGATCGACAGGGATGCCGTGAGGAACACGATCTGGTCGGTCCACTGCATCCAGATCGCCTGGAAGCCGGCCCGGCGACCGAAGGCCTCTTTGACCCAGAGATAGACGCCACCATCGTGCGGGTACATGGTTGCGAGTTCCGAGCAGACCAGCCAGCTCGGGATGAAGGCGGCGAGGAAGCCGAAACAGATGATGGTGATACCGATGGGACCGTCCTCGGCCAGGTCCGCCGCGACCGGGATCCCGACGATGAGACCCAGGGTCATCATCGCAAGCAGGAACGTGGTCAGCGTCTTGGCGTGGGAGACGCCGGAGGTGCCCTGCATCCGACCAGAATAGGGACGTTCTGCCTGGGTGGCAGGCTGAGCACTCCCCTGCCGGTTAACTCCGTGTTACTTGTCCCGTCGGCTTCGTCAGGGCCGACCGCAGCGGTCACCGCACTGGCTGAGAA
>JAGQTY010000044.1:3858-8252 GCA_020438795.1 Actinomycetota bacterium | reverse complement strand
GCAGGGCCACCCGAAGCTGCGACCAGTAGGATGCTTGGCATCCGGCGAAGGGACGAGGCACCCATGACCGAGTCAGAGGCTGACCAGGACTCGCCGAACCCTGACGAGTCCGCCAATGTGGAGAGCGCGACCGACCCAGCTCTCGACCGGGCCTCCGCCCGCCAGTGGATCGGGTTCTCGTTCATGGCGCTGGCGCTGCTGGTCATCGCGCTGGATCTCTCCATCACCGATGTCGCCGTGCCATCCATCGTGTCCGATCTGGGCGTATCCGCCGACGATGCGTCACTGGTCGTCACCGTGTACATGGTGATCGCCTCGTCATTCATGGTGTTACTGGGCAAGGTCTCGGACCTCATCGGGGCCCGCAAGGCGTTCCTGATCGGCTGCCTGGTGTTCGCATTCGGCTCCTTCGTGACAGGGATCGCGCCCAACTTCGGGATGCTCATCCTCGGTCGGACCATTCAGGGCCTCGTACTGGCGATCACGATTCCTGCATCGTTGTCGCTGCTCAACCACGAGTTCCCCGGAGGGCGCTCGCGGGTCCTCGCCTTCTCCATCTGGACCGCGGTCATCGGCTCGGCCATGGCACTCGGGCCGTTGCTGGGCGGGTTCCTGTCCGAGTACGTCTCGTGGCGCTGGGCCTTCTTCGTCAACGTGCCCATCATGATCGCAGCCTTCATCGGCTCTGTCCTGACGGTGCGGGCCGTGGCCACGACTCCCAAGGGCAAGGGCTTCGACGTGATCGGCTCGATCGTGCTGGTGTTCGCCGTTGCCCTGATCGTGTTCGGGATCCAGGAGGCCACCGCACTCGGCTGGTGGGTTCCGGAGAAGACCACGCTGGTGGGAGACGCAGTCCCCTGGAACTTCAGCATTTCAGCGACGCCGATCATGCTGGCCGTCGGCATCCTTCTGCTCGTGGCGTTCGCGTTCATCGAGCGCCATCGTGCCCGCAAGGGCCTCGAAGTCGTCCTGGAACTCAAGCTGTTCGAAGTCAAGAGCTTCACTTGGGGCACCGGCGCCGCGGCCTTCATGACCGCTGGTGTCTTCGGGCTGCTGCTGCTCATACCGCTGTATGCCCAGTACATCCTGGACAAGGAGCCCTTCGGCAGCGGAATCACACTGGCGCCACTCGGTGTGGGCATGGCGATCGGCGGCCCGATCATCTCCCGCATCAACGTACCGTTGCGCACGACAGTCGTCGTCACCCTCGCGATCCAGCCGATCGCGACCCTGGCACTGCTCCCCCTGATCCAGCCCGACGCGCAGGGCTGGTGGCTCGCGCCGATCCTGGTGATCGACGGGTTCGCGTGGGGCGCCGCCTTCTCGATCCTTGTCTCGATGCTGCTCGCAGACGTGCCCGAAACTCTGTCAGGAGTGGCGGGTGGAACGCAGACCGCGGCCAGGTTGATGGCAGGAGCCGTGGGCGGCGCGATCCTCACCACCATCTTGCTGGGTTCGGTTTCTGCCCAGATGAGCAATGTGAACGAGTCGGAGCTCTCAGTACAGGACCAGACGGAGATCACAGAACTGTATGAGTTCAGCGTGCAACTCAGCCCACCCACGACCGACAGCGGCGATTCCGTGAACGAGGCCCGGCAGATCGAGGCATACGACCAAGTGATCGAAGCCACCAAGGATGACATGTCGAACGGGATCCGCTGGGCCCTGGTGGGGGCGGCAATCCTGAGCATGCTCGGAGTCCTCTGCGGCCTGAAACTGGAGAAGGCTGAGGAGAAGGCCTGAGTCCGAACGCCGCCGTTCCGGTGAGGAAGCCCCGGATCACAGCGAAGCCCTCATCTGGGCAATAAGCTGTGGCCCGGGAGGCATCAATGAACAAGCGTGCGGGAGTCATCGGTTCGGGAATCGTCGGGGAGACCCTGGCGAACGGCCTGCTGGATTCGGGATACGAGGTCTGCCGGGGCTCGCGCGATCCGGAACAACTGGCCGTCTGGCTGGCCGAGGCAGGAGAGGGCGCCAGCGTCGGCACTCAGCAGGATGCCGCATGCTTCGGCGATCTCGTCGTGCTGGCGGTCCGCGGCGCGGTGGCCGAGGATGTGGTGAGCGAGTACGCCGATGAGCTCAGCGGCAGTGTGGTCATCGACGCCACCAACCCCATCGGGGGCGCCCGACCCCAGGACGGTAGCGAGCCGAAGGACGGCGTACTGTCCTTCTTCACCGGACCCAACGAATCACTGATGGAGCGCCTGCAGGCCGCGGCTCCGGATGCGAGGTTCGTGAAAGCCTTCAACAGCGTCGGTGCTGCCTTCATGGTGAACCCCCAGTTCGACGAGGCACCCACGATGTTCATCTGTGGCGACGACACCGACGCGAAGTCCGTGGTCGGTGACCTCCTCGACGACTGGGGCTGGGATGTGGCCGACATGGGCACTGCCACCGCTGCCAGGGCCATCGAGCCGCTGTGCATCCTCTGGTGCATTCCCGGGCTTCGCGACAACGAATGGACACACGCGTTCCGCTTGCTGCGCCTCTGAGGCTCGGCCCGCCGGCAGCCCGACCGTGACCAAGAAGGGTCACGTGGGTGGGACCGGCATCACGCTCCGGCGATTCCGTAGGCGTCCAGGGCGTTGCTTCGCAACACCTGATCCTGCTCAGTCACGGACAGGCCGGACACTGCGCCGAGGTACGCGTTCCAGAGCTGATCCCAGCTGGAGTGCAGCCGGTCGACGGGGAAATTCGAAGCCAGCATCACGTGGTCGGTCCCGAAGTGATCCAGCAATTCCTCGATGTAGGGCCGGACCTTGTCGGTCGTGACCGTGCCCATCTGACCGAAGGCGCTCACCTTGGCGTAGACGTTGTCATGCGCCGGCAGCGCCCGGATCGCCTGCCGCCAGGTCTCGAACGAGGGCCAGATGGACGGGAACAGCGCATGCTCGATCACAACCCTGGTCCCGGCGCACTCCTCGAGCAGGTCCACCGCCTCCGGCAGCTGATTGCTCCAGAACAGCAGATCGAAGGTGAAGCCGCGCTCGCCGAGCTCGGTGAACCCGGCACGCCAGCGCTCCTCGGCCATCATGTGGGGTCGCGGCGCCTGCGTCGGATACTCCTCACCGGGCGGTGGGTGGAAGACATGCTGACGGACTCCACGGAAGACCTCGACCTCCGCGAGCGCTGTGAGGAGGTCCGGAAGATCGGGCGCACTGAGATCCGCCCACCCGATGGCCGCGCTGGGCAACCCCTTCTGCTCCCGCAGTTCCTGGAGGTGGCGCAGGAGGGCGAACTGGTCGGTGTCCGGGTCGGGTTCCGCATGCACGTGGACGGTCGCTGTCACGTCGACCGGGCCGTCAGCAGCGATCGCCAGATAGTCATCGGGCCCGAAGGGCCGGGTGATGCCGGCCATCGCCTCCTCGTCGAGCCATGAATACCGGTAGCGGTCGGTCTCGAAGAAGTGGATATGGGCATCGGTCACGCGCATGGAGCACACCCTACGCAATACGGTCCCGCCTTGCTTCTTCCGGACCCGGCCGGCTGCCCTGCCTGGACAACCCCGCCGTCACCCCAACAAGCTTGGCAGTGAGCCGGCCACCCGGGCCGACATGAATTCGGAGGCCAACGTGAGCGAACGGATGAGACTCGCACCCTACCTGACTGTGAGTGACGGCCAGGCGGCCCTGACGTTCTATCAGGAGGCATTCGACGCCGAAGTGCTCGAGACCTACCCCTATGAGAACAAGCTGGGCCATGCCTCGATCACGGTGAACGACGCCGAGGTGATGCTGGCCGACGCGTTCGACGTGAGCATCACCGGTATGCGATCACCCGAATCCCTCGGCGGTACGCCGGTCAGCATCTCGCTGAACGTGGACGACCCCGACCTCTGGTTCGACCGAGCCGTCGCCGCCGGCGCCACAGTGCTACGACCGCTCACCGATGAGTTCTACGGGCGCGCAGGCAAGATCGTCGACCCGTTCGGCCATGTCTGGGGGCTCGTGGGACCAGATCCGCGCAGGTAACATGAAGGCACGATCACGGAGGGAGGCCAGATGAGCATGGACCCGGCTTCTCCCGGTGCACGGCTGGCTCTCATCGACATCGACGGTGTCCTGGCCGACGACACACATCGGCTCCACCACGCAATGCGGGGCGATTGGGGACAGTACTTCGACCCGGACCAGCTGGCCCGGGATGGACTTCTGAGTCCCGGGGCGGATCTGTATGAGCGAGCGATCGTCGAGTACGACGAGGTGCGATTCTTCACCGGCCGTCGCGAGGACATCTTCGAGCCGACGCGGCGCTGGCTCGACCGTCACGCCCTGCTTCATCCCGTGGTCATGCGCCCACGGGGCAACGGCAGGCCGCTGTCGGCCTTCAAGGCCGACTACATCGCCGAGGAGCTGACCCGGTCGGGGTACGCCAGGATCACGTTATGGGACGAT
>JAGQTY010000044.1:0-3760 GCA_020438795.1 Actinomycetota bacterium | reverse complement strand
GCTGTCGGCCTTCAAGGCCGACTACATCGCCGAGGAGCTGACCCGGTCGGGGTACGCCAGGATCACGTTATGGGACGATGACGTGAAGGTCGTCGATGCCGTCAACGATCTTGCACTGCCTGGAGTGCAGGCACACCTGTGCACCTGGTACGACAAGAGTGACAAGCTGCTGCGCGCCGCTCGCACCTGACGTGTTTGGGAGGAGGTCCATCTCGCCCATACGCTCACACTGCTGCGTCCGCCCGGTCGTGGCGACTGCCGGCTGCTCCGATCGGGCGACGACCGCCCGGGCGCACATATGGCCTGCGATGACGCAGGGCCCGACCATGGATGGGATGCGTCAGCGGCGCATACCCGCACCGCTGACGCGTACGCTGGTCATCAGGTTAACGATGCGAGTATCGACACGCAGCTGGACCCAGCAGGATGGCTGGGATCAGCCATTGCCCGCGTCCGCCGCGACATCGGCGGACCGGTTGCTCGTGCTCGCGTGCTGTGATCCCCGCGCGGATTCGCGGCCAGCGATCGACGACCTGCTGGCCAGCTACCCGGGAGCGGCCGTCCTGGCATGTTCCACGGCGGGCAGCATCTGCGGGGGCCAGGTCAGCGACGTCGCCGCCAGCGTCTCCATCGTGGAGTTCAGGACGGCCACAGTGACGGCAGCCATGGTCAGGCTCAGTGATCCGCGGGAGTCGCGTGCGACGGGGCAGCGGCTGGCTCGGATCCTCCTCGGCTCGGAGAATGAGCGACCGGCCGCGGTGCTCGTGATCTCGGACGGCCTGATCGTGAACGGCTCGGACCTCGTCACCGGCATGGCCGAGGTCCTCCCCGATGAGGTGCCGATCTCCGGTGGCCTCGCAGGCGACGGGCCCGACTTCGAGAGGACCTGGGTCTCCCTGGGCTCCGAACGTGTGCACGACGGTGTGCTCGGGATCGCGTTGCGGGGTCAGGGCCTGCGCGTAGGTCACGGGTCCGAGGGAGGCTGGCAGGGCTTCGGCCCCCACCGGCGCATCACGGCTTCACAGGGAAGCACGCTGCTCGAGCTGGACGGGAAGCCCGCCCTCGATATCTACCGCGACTACCTGGGCGAATTCGCCGCCGAACTCCCATCGTCTGCGCTGCTGTTCCCGCTGCGCATCATCTCACCGGACGGTGATGTCAGTCTGGTACGCACGGTCCTGTCGGTGGACGCGGAGCAGCACTCGATGCGGTTCGCCGGCGATGTCCCGCAGGGCTGGCGCGCACAACTGATGCGCACGAGCTTCGATCGCCTGCTGGATGGCGCAGGACGGGCGGCGCAGGAGAGTGTGCGGCAGGTGCCGTCTCCCACATGGGCCCTGGCGGTGTCATGTGTCGGTCGCCGACTCGTACTCGGCGACCGCTCGGACGAAGAGGCGGAGATCTGTCTGGATGTGCTCGGCGAGGGCGTGACACTTCACGGCTTCTACTCCTATGGCGAGATTGCCCCGGTGGACGGATACTCGGGACTCCACAATCAGACGATGACCCTGACCACGCTGAGCGAGGGACCGGCGTGAGCGCCCCCGAATCCGGCACCCCGGACGACGACCTGCACGCCCATGTCCTGCGGCAGCTACGCAGGACGGGCATCGAGTCCCTGGCCGAGCCGCCGAGCCCGGAGCAGTTCCGGGCGCTGCTGCGGATGGTCAGTCACAAGTATGCCGAGTCCGATCGCGACGGGTACCTCAACGATCGCGCGTGGGAGATCTCATCCGCGGAGATGACTGAGCTCTACAGCCAGCTCGAAGAGCGATCGGCCACCGAACTTGCCTCTGAGCGGGACCGCCTGCGGACGGTCCTCAACACCACCACGACCGGCCTGTGCCTGATCGATTCGCAACGGCTCATCCGGGAGATGAATGCTGCTGCAGCCAAATACCTGTCCGTGGGACTCGGTGACACATACGGCATGGCGATCGTTGACATCCTCTGGGGCGAACGAGCCGACGAGCACCGCCTGCCGTTCCCTGAGGATCTGCGTGACGCGATCGTGGCCAACCGGCTCTGGGTGGAGGACTTCATCCAGTTCGTCGACGCCGAGGGTGAGCAATGCACAGTCAGTGTCCTGTACTCGCCTGTCGATGCCTTCCGTAGCGGTGGGGGCGTCCTGGCCATTCAGGACCACACCAGACAGAGTCTCGCTGAGGCGAACCTCGAATGGCGCGCACGGCATGACCAGCTCACGGGGCTGCTGAACCGGGCCGAATTCAGCCGGCTCGTGGATGAGTCGCTGTCCAGCGGCGATCCCGGGTCCATGAGTGCGCTGATGTTCCTCGATCTCGACCGTTTCAAGAACGTGAACGACACGTTCGGTCACGATGCCGGTGACAGCGTCCTGATCGAGGCCGCCGACCGGTTGCAGCGCAGCCTGAGCGACTCTGATTTCGTCTGCCGGTTCGGGGGCGACGAGTTCGTCATCTTTGTGGGAAGGGTCGCCGGCCGTGTCGATGCGCAGCGGCTCGCAACCCGGATCATCCAGCTCCTGCGCGAACCGTTCAACGTCTTCGGCGCGAGCATGGTGATCACCGCCAGCATCGGTATGACGATCTCGGAGGAGGACATCACCGCCTCCGAGATGCTCAGGGATGCCGACATCGCGCTCTATCAGGCGAAGAACGCCGGACGTGACCGTGTGAGTGCCTTCGGGTCGCAGTTGCGTTCGAACGTGAGGGAACGGGTCCAGATGGAACGTTCCCTGCGCACGGCAGTGTCACGTGGCGAACTCACCGTGGCCTATCAGCCGTTGGTGCGGGCCCACGATCTTTCACTGTTCGGTTTCGAAGCACTGGCACGTTGGCAGGAAGGGGACCGGATCGTCCCTCCCGCGACCTTCATCGCCATCGCCGAGGAAGCCGGCTTCATCGCAGAGCTCGGCGAGGTGGTGCTCGCCCACTCGCTGGAACTGATCAGGGAATTCGGCCCCCCGGAGGACGCGCCTGTTCTGGCCATCAACGTCTCAGGGCTCCAGATCTCGCGTCCTGGGTTCAGCCGGCGCTTCCTGCGCCAGACGGACCGAGCCGGAGTTCCTGGGACTCAGCTCTGCGTCGAACTCACCGAGCAGGCGCTGCTCACCGACACTGCCGTGATCACGGAATTGAACATCCTCAAGGACGCCGGCGTCGCTGTGGCCCTGGACGACTTCGGGACGGGCTGGAGCTCGTTGTCCTTGCTGCAGCAGTTCCCGCTGGATCGGGTGAAGGTGGACCGATCATTCGTACAGCCCATGATCACCAACAGTCAGGACGCTGCGATCGTGGCCGCCATCATCAGACTATGCCGCACGCTGGGCCTCGAAGTGGTCGCCGAAGGGGTCGAAGAGCGGGGCCAACTCGACCTGCTCCGGTCACTCGGCTGCGACCTCATCCAGGGCTACTACACCGGCCGGCCCATGGTCGCCGACAAGGCTCTGCGCTGGGCCGAGGGACGGGCGGTGCCAAGCCAGAGGGTGCTCGCTGCAGATCGCGACGTCCTGAGGTGAACCGGCCCGAGCGCCAGGATCCGCTGCTGCGTAGGAACCAGGCCGGAACTGACATCGTTGTGTCATGCCTCTGTGCAAGCCCCTCCACGGAGCACGGGCAGCCGTCGCAGGATGGCTCAGGAGTCCATGGGAATGCTGGTGAACTGTCGTCGGACATAGCGCGGCACTCTCCTGGTGAGTCGATCCCGGACCGCGACCAGGCCCCGGTTCTCCAGTTGCAGGCTCCTGCCCAACTGCCGCGAGCGTCGCACGACCCGGTCG
>JAGQTY010000043.1 GCA_020438795.1 Actinomycetota bacterium | reverse complement strand
AACAACCTGTGGATAACGCAGGTAGCAGCTTACGCCAAGAAACCCCGAACCCCATATTCGGTGAACTCCGAACCCCTCGCAGGTGAACCTGCAGCGAAAAGCTCCGCCCGTGTGACAGTAGTCTCTGGCGACCCACCCCCGTCAAGTCATTTTCGTCACAGATTTCGAATTCATTACGACACGCCGCGAGGGGTGCTTGGTTCGTCGGGAGGCAGTGCTGGCAAGGCAGTGGACGGGCTTCGATCGCGGCACACAATCAGCGGGAACGGGTAGGGGTAGCACCGGGATGCTCAGCCCCGTCCGGCCGGTAGTGGGCCTATAGCAGTGCGTTTGACCTGGGGACCACAAGATCCCTACTCTTATGGGGTATCTGGTTGCTGCCGATCCGCGCCTGCGCGCAGTTCGATCACCCGACAGGCCTGCAACTCGCTTCCCCATCCGCGGCTGGCGAGTGCGCTTGCGTCCTCGCTGGGGTTGGTCCACGGTGGCGGCCAGGCAGCCAAGCTCGAGGAGCGAAGAATGACCAAGCGTACGTTTCAGCCGAACAACAGACGTCGGTCCCGTCGGCACGGATTCCGCCTGCGGATGCGTACCCGTGCCGGCCGCTCCATCGTGAACGCCCGCCGGCGGAAGGGCCGCGCCAGCGTCAGCGCCTGATGCATGCTGCCCAAGCAGCACAGGCTGAGACGAGCGGTGGACTTCCGGACGGTTTTGCGTTCGGGCCGCCGCGTTCGCGTACGCTATTTCCAGATGCACCTGCTCGGTGGAACAGGTCGCCCGGCCCGTCTGGGTCTCGTCGTTGGGGGAAAGGTCGGTAATTCCGTGCAGCGTCACCGGATCTCACGCCAGGTCCGTGAAGGTGTCCGCCCTGCGCTGGCCGATTTCGCGGGACATGATCTTGTGATCCGTGCGCTGCCGGGCGCTGCCGGACTGTCGAACCTCGAGATCAGGTCCCAGATCGCTGGTCTTGTTGCTGCTGGTCGGGTGTCTCATGAGTCGTGAACCTCGCTCGCGCGATCGAGGGGTGGGTCGACTGCTCTGGTGGGCGGGCTGGCCCTTGCGCACGCTGCTGCTCCTGGTCTTTCGCGGCTATCAACGATTCATCAGCCCGATGACTCCCCCGAGTTGCCGCTATCACCCCTCGTGTTCGAGCTACGGCGTGCAGGCGGTTCAGCAGCACGGTGCCACGAAGGGTACGCTGCTCACCGTGGCCCGACTGGTCCGCTGCAACCCGTGGAGTGGCGGCGGTGTGAATCCGGTGCCCGAACGAGGACACTGGCGACCGGATGTACGCCCGGACGGCTCTCCGCGTTACCGTGAGAATCGGGATACTGCCGCACTTGACGGTGAAATCGGTGATCCGCTCGGTACTGCACACCAGTCCCTCGGAAGTGGAGCGTAGCGTTGTTCATTCTCGACTGGCTCAGATATGGCGTGTCCTGGATTCTGGTCCAGTTCCACAAGGTCTTCGGCTCCTGGTTCGGACAGGACAGCGGTTGGGCCTGGGTGCTGTCGATCATCGGGCTCGTGGTGGTCATCCGTATTCTGCTGATCCCGTTGTTCGTGAAGCAGATTCACGCCCAGCGGAACATGCAGCTGGTCCAGCCCCGGATGAAAGAGATCCAGAAGAAGTACCAGGGCGACCGGCAGAAGCAGTCCGAGGAGATGATGAAGCTGTACCGGGAGACCGGTACGAATCCCCTCGCATCCTGTCTGCCGATCCTGCTGCAGATGCCGATCTTCTTCGCTCTGTTCTCGGTGCTGCAGGGCGTTGCGAAGCTGCAGCCCGAGGGTGTCTTCAACGATGAGCCGGCGCTACTGCTCTCCGCGCACAACGCGACGATCTTCAATGTCCCGCTCTATGGCACCTTCATGGATGCCAGCGAGACGGCGTACCCGATCAACACCAGGATCCTGTCGCTCATCCTGATCGTCTGTATGGTTGCGACCACCTTCATGACCCAGCGGCAGCTGATGCTCAAGAACACGGCCTCGGACAATCCGATGGTCAAGCAGCAGAAGATCATGATGTACGTCTTCCCGCTGATCTTCGCGGTCGCGGGTATCAACTTCCCGGTCGGTGTGCTCATCTACTGGTTCACGACCAACCTCTGGTCCATGGGTCAGCAGTTCTACGTCATCAGGAACAATCCACAGCCGGGCACACCTGCGGCCGAGGCACACGCCCGCCGAAAGGCGGAGAAGGAAGCCCGCAAGGCTGTCCGCAAGGGTGAGGCGGAGTCTGTCGAAGAGGTGCTCAAACCGGAGACCAAGGCAGCTCCGGCTCGCCAGCAGCCCAAACGCCAGAGCCGGAACAAGCGCAAAGCGGGACCGGGGTCCCAGAAGTCGTCCTCGAACAATACCGGGGGATCGTCTGGTGATACCGGATCGAACAGTACCTAGGAGGGAATCATGACCGAGACCGAGACCGAGACCGATACGGCACAGGAGCCTGACACCAGTCCTGCCGAGACCGAGACCGAGACCGGCCCGGCTGAGGACAGCCTCGTGACCCAGGGCGACGTGGCGGCCGACTATCTCGAGGCTCTGCTCGACATCGCTGACCTCGATGGCGACATCGTGATCGACGTGGAGAATGACCGGGCTTCGGTGGCGATCGTGGAAGCCGAGCCCGGTGAGCTCTCGACCCTGGTCGGGGACGACGGTGAGGTGCTGAATGCACTGCAGGACCTCACCAGGCTGGCGGTGGCCCGCGAGACCGGTAACCGTTCTCGGCTGATGCTGGACATCGCTGGATTCCGCGAGGCTCAGCGGGAGCGACTGCGGCAGATCGGCAGCGATGCGGTCAATGAGGCCAAAGAGACTCAGCAGGCGGTCCGACTGGCTGCCATGAACTCGTTCGAGCGCAAGGTGATCCACGACGTCGCCGCAGACGCCGGCCTCAGCAGCGAGAGCGAAGGTTCCGAGCCCAACAGATATGTGGTCATCTCCATCAGTGAGTGACGCTGATCTGGAGCATGTTTCACGTGAAACACTGCTGAGCCTCTCTCCTGCCCCTGAGACTCTGCTCGCCTACGAGGAGCTACTGCGCAGTCAAGCGGGCACGAGGGGGCTGATGGGCCCTCGAGAATTCGACAAACTGTGGAGCAGACACCTGCTCAACTGCGCGATCCCCGCGCTGGAACCAGAACTCGTGCCACAGGGTGCCGTCGTCATGGACGTCGGTTCCGGAGCCGGGCTACCGGGATTGGTCTGGGGGATGCTTCGTCCCGACCTCTCGCTGATCCTGGTCGACTCGCAGAAGCGCCGCGCCGACTTCCTTGATGAGGCCAACCGGGAGTTGGACCTGACTGACCGGGTGCAGGTGGTGCGCGAACGCGTGGAGGACCTTCCGGCCGACGTCGACGCGGATGTGATCACGGCCCGCGCTCTAGGTCCGCTGACCCGGATCGTTCCCTGGTTCGCGCCGAGGCTGCGCCCAGGAGGCCGGATCGTGACGCTCAAGGGGCGGTCGCTGCCTGAGGAGCTGGCAGCCGCCGACGGCCTGCTCACCCGGTTCGGTCTGGAGGATGCCCGTGCGGAGGAGTTGGGGCGGGGACTTCCGGTCACCGCCACGGTCTTCGTAGCGAACAGGCGGAAATCCCCGTAGTGCCGGATGCGGTGTTCCACCGAGTTGCGAATATGCTGAGTTCCAGAGCATTGGGGAGCGGAATATGACACTGGGACTCGGCTGGCCCGATGTTTCACGTGAAACGGGAGCAGACATGGCCTCAGGCAGACTCGGCTGGCCGACCGACGAGGCGCCAACTGGCGACCCAGCCGGGCCGGTCTCCATGACTCCCCTCACCACGGAAGCCGTCGACGGAGACGAGAGACTCACAGCGCATCTTGACGACAGCCCCTCGGTGTCCGTCGACGACCCCGAACTGGCCCGCCTACGTGAGTTGTTGCGGATAGCTGGGGATGACCTGCGCTCCCGCGACGACGAGCCGGTCAGAGTCATCTCGCTGGCCAATCAGAAGGGTGGGGTGGGCAAGACCTCGACCGCCGTGAATCTGGCCATGGCCCTGCGCCTGCTGGGTCACCGGGTTCTTGTGGTCGACATGGACCCCCAGGGCAATGCCACCACGGCCTTCGATATCGACCACGACCCCGGTACTCCGTCGGTCTATGACGTGCTCGTGAACGGCAAGCCCCTGCGTGACGTGGTCCAGGAGACGCAATGGTCCGGACTCGCCGTGGTGCCGGCGACGGTGGACCTGGCAGGGGCAGAGGTGGAGCTTGTCAGCGAACTGGGGCGTGAGGCCCGGTTGCGCAACGCCCTGCAGCAGTATCTCCATGAGTGCGAGCAGTCCGGTCCCCGCTATGACTTCGTCTTCGTGGATTGTCCACCGAGCCTGGGGCTGCTCACCGTCAATGCGCTGACCGCCGTCACCGAGGTGCTTGTCCCGCTGCAGTGTGAGTACTACGCACTCGAGGGTCTGGGGCAGCTGCTCTCCAGCGTCAATCTTGTCAAGGAGCATCTGAACCCCCAGTTGCGCGTCTCGGGCGTGCTGCTCACCATGTTCGATGGCCGGACCAAACTCGCACCCCAGGTGGTCGCCGATGCGCGGGAGCACCTTCCGGAGCTGGTGCTCGACACGCTCGTGCCCCGATCCGTCAGGGTCAGTGAGGCGCCGTCACACGGTCAGACCGTGCTCACCTACGATCCTCGGTCATCAGGGGCGCAGGCGTACCTCGCGGTCGCCCGGGAGTTCCGCGAGAAGGGGTTGTCCACAGGTGTTCCACAGTCTCAGTAGAACTGTGTGTGTGCGCCGGTTGTCCGGTATTTCCCTTTCATGCACGGTGAATTCCAGGATGAAACGGACATGTAGGACACGATTGGGAGAGATATGACACACCGGGTTTCCACAAGACCACCGATAGTGACGTGGGTCTGATGGCCGAACGAAGAGGTCTGGGCAGAGGCCTCGGCGCGCTCATTCCCCCAGCCCAGGAACCGGCAACGACAGACGATGACGCACCTACCGTGAATACGTCTGTACTGGGGCTGCAATACCGTGAGGTTCGCCTCGACCAGGTGTCGGTGAACCCTCGGCAGCCGCGCAAGGTGTTCGACGAGGATGCCATCGCGGAGCTGGCGGCTTCCATCGACGAGATCGGTCTGCTGCAGCCGATGGTCGTCCGTGAGACGGCGGACGGCTACGAGCTCATTGCCGGAGAACGGCGTCTGCGCGCCTGCCGCAGCCTTGCGATGGCCGTCGTTCCGGTACTGGTCCGCGAGACCCAGGATGACAAGCTCCTGCGTGATGCGCTGCTGGAGAACCTGCAGCGCGTGCAACTGAATCCGTTGGAGGAGGCCTCGGCGTACAGTCAGTTGCTGTCCGACTTCGACTGCACGCAGGAGGAGCTGGCCAAGCGGCTCGGCCGCTCACGCCCGCAGGTGAGCAACACACTGCGGTTGCTCAAACTCCCGCCTGCGGTGCAGAAGCGGGTTGCGGCAGGTGTCCTGTCGGCGGGTCATGCCAGGGCGCTGCTCAGCTTCGAGGACCCCGACGCCATGGAGACCGTGGCGGCGCGGATCGTGGCCGAGGGGCTGAGCGTCAGGTCCGTGGAGGAACTCGCACTCATGGAGGGCTCGGTCACTCCGGCGCGCAAGCGCACCAGAGTGCGGCGCGACCCCCCGGTCGAATATCTCGAGGCCCAGGATCGTTTCGCGGACCTGCTCTCCACACGCGTCAGGATCCAGATGGGTGCCAAGCGCGGCAGGGTCGTCATCGACTTCAGCGGGGTGGACGATCTCGCGAGGATTCTCGACATCGTCGCGAGCGGGGCGGGCGAGGACTGAGACTCAGGTTCCCCTGGCCACGGCCGTGTCCACCAGGCGAGCGAAGACACCGCCGAGTGAGAGACCGGCCGCCTCGACCGCCTGCGGCAGCAACGAGGTCTCGGTCATTCCCGGGGCCACGTTCACCTCAAGCACCACAGGTGAGCCGTCCTGCGCGATGATCAGATCCACTCGCGAGTAGTCCCGCAGCGCGAAGGACTGATGAACGGTCAGCGCCAGCTCAGCACACTGCTCGGCAGTGGCCTCAGATACTCGGGCCGGTACGAAGAACTCCGTCATGCCCGCGGTGTAGCGGGCCGCGTAGTCGTAGAAGCCGCTGTCAGGTACGATCTCGACCGCAGGCAGGGCCTGCGGATGTCCGTCGGTCTCGATGATGGCCACCGAGACCTCGAGTCCGGGAACGAACCTCTCGATCATCGCGACGTCACCGTAGGCGAACGCATTCACCATTGCAGCTGGCAACTGACCCGCCTCAGTGACGACCGAGGCACCGAGGGAGGAGCCGCCCTTGGCGGGTTTCACCATCAGCGGCAGCCCGAGTCGGGCCACGACCTTTTCGAGCAGTGCACTGGCTCCGAGCTCCCGGAACATGGTGTGGGGCAGAGCCACATACTCCGGAGTCGGAATCTTCCAGTGCCGCATGGCCGCCTTGGCCACCGGCTTGTCGAACGACACCCGGTCGGCACCCGCACGGGAACCCACGAAGGGGTAGCCGAGCGTCCTGATGACGTCTGCGAGCGAGCCGTCCTCGCCGGCCGCGCCGTGGAGCATAGGGATGATGCAGTCCGGCTCGACATCGCTGATCGTGTCGAGGAGAGACGCGTCCACATCGGACACATGTACGTCAAGCCCTTCGTCGCGCAGAGCCTCGGCCGTGCGCCTTCCGGACCGGATCGAGACGTCGCGTTCGGGTGAGAGGCCTCCACACAGGACGAGAACGGTATGAGTCATCTTGCTCCCTCAGGCCAGGTCGGGGTTGGGGACGCCACCGCGAGCCAGTGGCCGCGAGCCCGTTGTGCCGAATGTCTTGCTGAACTCGAGTTCCTGCTCGATCACCGCCGCGAGCCGCCGTACACCTTCGCGGATCCGGTCCGGTGGTGGATAGCAGTAGGACAGCCGCAGGCTGCGCCGGCCCTGCCCGTCGGCGAAGAATCCCGTGCCGGGTACGTAGGCGACCCGCTCCGAGACGGCCAGGGGCAGCATCGTGGAGGAGTCCAGTCCCTCGGGGAGGGTCACCCACGAGTAGAAACCTCCCTGCGGGACGGTCCAGGTCGTACCCTCGGGGAACAACTGTGCCATCGACTCCAGCAGGGCATCGCGGCGCTCCCGGTAGACATCCCTGAAGGTATCCACCTGCTCACGCCATGGCTCGTGGGCCAGGAACTCCGACACCACGGACTGAGTGAAATTCGACGGGCACAGTACCGCTGCCTCGGAAGCCAGCACCAGCTTCTCCCGGACGCCGTGCGGTGCCACCGCCCAGCCGACCCGCAGCCCTGCCGCCATGGTCTTCGAGAAGGAACCCAGATAAACGACCTGATCGGAGTCGTCGGCACGAATGGCGCGGGGGACCTTGCCGTCGAAGCCCAGCAAGGCGTAGGGATCGTCCTCGAGCACCAGGATGTCGTGCTTCTTGGCCACTTCCAGCACTCCATGGCGCCGGTCCGGAGTCTGGGTGACGCCGGCGGGATTGTGATAGGTCGGGACCGTGTAGATCAGCTTGGGCCGACGTCCCGAAGCCTTCACGGCGCGGATGGCCTCATCGAGCGCCTCCGGGATGAGGCCATCGTCGTCCATGGCGACATGCTCCACGTCGCACTCGTAGGACTTGAACACACTCAGTGCCCCCACGTAGCTCGGCGCCTCGACGAGCACGACGTCCCCCGGGTCGCAGAACACCCGGACCGCGAGATCCAACGCCATCTGGGAACCGGTCGTCACGATGATGTCGTCCGGGTGGGCAACCACTCCGCTCTCGGACATCACGTCCAGAATCTGCTCGCGCAACTGCGGGTCGCCCTGCCCCGACCCGTACTGCAGGGCGTAGCTGCCGCGCTCCTTGATCATGCGCGATACCGCATCAGCGATCCGGTCCAGCGGCAGTGCCTCGACGAAGGGCATGCCCCCGGCCAGCGACACGACCTCGGGCCGGGAGGCCACCGCGAACAGTGCCCGGATCTCGCTGGCGGTCATGCTGGAGGCCCGCAACGCGTAGTCGTTGATCCAGGGGTCGAGTCTGGACCCGGCAGCTCGTACGACCGCGTCCGGGTCGGTGGAGCCCTGCGAGCCGGATGGTGAGGAGGCAGTCACGCCGTGTCCTTTCGATCAATTCCACCTTGACGCATGAAACCGGTCGAGGCCAACATCGCGAGGGTGCAGTCTTGATTCCGGGGCTTCAACCAGGACTCAGCCGGCCTCAGATCACGTGTTCGGGAGCGAAGAACCCCTCGATGGCTCCTGCGAAGGCCTGGGCCAGCCTGCCCCGGAAGACGGGGTCGTTCAGATGCTGGCGGTCGTTCTCGTCGGCGAGATTGCCGCACTCGACCCGGATCGCCGGCATGGCAGTGAGCCGGAGCACATCCCAGGTTCTTGGGTGGCTGCCCCGATCGTGGAGGGTCGTCTCACGCGTGATCTCCTCAGCGACCAGGCTGGCGGCCAGCTGGCCGGCGTGGCTGTGGGCTCCGGACTGATTGCCGAAGTAGTAGGTCGCGATCCCCGCCGGGGCGTCCGGATCGTTGCAGATGCGCAAAGAGATGAGCAGGTCCACCGCCATCTCATTGGCCCAGGCAGCCCGCTCCTGGACCGCCTCCGCCCCGGTGGGGCGGCGTACGAGCACCCGGGTACCCAGGGCCACCAGCCGGCCTTCGATGAGGCCTGCGATCTCGCGGAGCAGCTCATCAGCGGCCGCGGGCTCCTGCGCCGGGGCCAGGGTGCCCCAGCTGCCCAGATCGATCGCAAGCAGCTTGCCGCGGACGCCGGTGCGCAGTTGCGCGAGCCCGAACTTCTCCTTGACCAGGCTGGCGGACTTCTTGCCCGCTGTGCGCCCGAGCTGGCCGAGGGCCTTGAACGTCGCGGGGCCGCAGACTCCGTCAGCCGCGATCCCGGTGTTGTGCTGGAAGTCCCGCAGGGCGTGGTCGGTGGCCTGCCCAAAAATGCCGTCCTCGCGGCCCGCCTCGAAGCCCAGGGAGTTCAGACGCTGCTGCAGCTCCAGGACGTCCTCGCCCACGGTCGTGTGAGCGGCAGCATAGGAGAGCACCCGGTCGCCGAGGCGCCAGCGCGCCTCCTCGAGCCTGCGGAACGTCTCAGGGCCGACGAGACCGTCGACAGTGATGCCCCGCTGTGCCTGGAACTCCTTCACGGCGGTGGCAACGTCCTCGTCGTACTCAGCACTCATCAGCGCGGTGGTCTGCCACTGGGAGGGATCGTCCTCCTGCACCGGGGAGCCGAACCGCAGGGAATCTGCGGAGCTCGCAGCGTGCTGGGACCCCGGCAGCAAGGAGAGGCGTGCCAGCCGTGCCCGGATCTCGGCCACCGCCGGCCCACGGTCGCCGATCTTGAAGACGATACTCATCGGGACCATGGTAGCCCCGAACCGGGGATGCTCTGACCGGGGAACTGTTCGGTGTGGGGTTCGGCTCAGAGGAACTCGGCCAGATCGGCCAGCAGCGCCTGTTTCGGCTTCGCGCCCACCACCTGCTTGACGACCTGGCCACCCTTGTACACGTTCAGGGTGGGAATTGAGATTACACCGTACTGAGCGGCGGTCTGCGGATTCTCATCCACGTTGAGCTTGACCACCTTGATCTTCCCCTCGTTCTCCGCAGCGATCTCGCTGAGGATCGGGGCAACCATGCGGCAGGGTCCACACCACTCGGCCCAGAAGTCCACCAGGACCGGTACGTCGGACTCGAGCACGTCCTTGGTGAATGAAGCGTCGGTTGTGGTCTCGGTTGCCATGGTTCTCCTTGTTCGATGTGATGGCGTGGTCAGTCTTCGAGTTCGGCGAGGTAGCGCTCGGCATCCAGGGCGGCAGAACAGCCCGTCCCGGCGGCCGTGATCGCCTGACGGTAGGTGTGGTCCACGAGGTCGCCGCAGGCGAAGACGCCTGTGGCATTGGTGCGGGTACTCGGGTGGTCGACCAGCACGTAGCCCTCGTCGTCAAGGGCTATCTGACCCTTCACCAGTTCGCTGCGCGGGTCGTGGCCGATCGCGATGAACAGCCCCGTGACGTCGAGCTGGGACAGCTCACCGGTACCGGTGTTCCGCAGGGTGACTGAGGTGAGCTTGTCCTCGCCCTGCAGGTCCACCACCTCGCTGTCCCAGGCGAACTGCAGTTTGGGATCGTTGAAGGCGCGCTGGGCCATGATCTTGCTGGCCCGCAACTCGTCCCGGCGGTGGATGAGTGTGACGGTCCGGGCGAACCTGGTCAGGAAGGTGGCCTCTTCCACGGCCGAGTCGCCGCCGCCGACCACCGCGATGTCCTGGTCACGGAAGAAGAACCCGTCACACGTGGCGCACCACGAGACTCCGTGTCCGGACAGGCGCTTCTCATCCGGCAGCCCCAGTTCGCGGTAGCCCGAACCCATTGCAAGGATCAGCGAACGCGTCTCGTAGCTGCGTCCTTCGCCGTCGATCACCTGATGGAGATCACCCTGTGAGCCCAACGTGATACCGGTGACATCCTCAAGGCGGAGGTCGGCACCGAATCGCTGCGCCTGTGCCTTCATGTCGGTCATCAGGGACGGTCCCATGATCCCCTCGGGGAAGCCCGGGAAGTTCTCCACCTCCGTGGTGTTCATCAGGGCGCCACCAGCGGTGACCGAGCCCTCGAACACCAGCGGGGAGAGCTGGGCGCGCGCGGCATAGACCGCCGCTGTGTAACCGGCAGGACCGGACCCCACGATGATCACGTCCCGGACCTCAGTCGTCATTGCATCTCCTCGAAGCTTCCCTCAGCAGAACGATTCTACGGAGGGCAGCATTCCCGCACCAAGCAGCCCCAGCTGCCGCAGCCCCAGCTGCCGCATCATCGGCGATCCGGCGGATCGACGGATACTCTTGGGCCATGTCGTCCCCGGAGCCACCCAAGCGTCCTGTGGGGCCCCCGAGACCGAAGCGGCGACTGATCCCGAGACTGCGCACGGTCCACGAGGTGAGCGCAGGCGGGCTGGTGGTGGCCGAGGTGACCCAGGAGCCGGACTGCCTGCTGATCTCCCGGTTCGACCGCCGCAACCGGCACATCTGGTCATTTCCCAAGGGCCATGTCGAGGGCGAGGAGACCTGGCAGGAGACCGCCGTGCGCGAGGTCCATGAGGAGACCGGGATCGAGGCGGAGGTGCTGAGCCCTCTGGGCAAGGTCGACTTCTGGTTCATGGCCGACGGCCGCCGGATCCACAAGACTGTGCACCACTTCCTCATGGTTGCCCGAGGCGGAGTCATCAGTGACGAGGACCCAGAGGTTGAATCAGTAGAGTGGGTAGCGTGGCACGAGGTGCGGGGCCGATTGGCCTATTCAGATGAGCGGTCGCTCTTCAAGAAGGCGACTCGTCTCCTCACCGATCTCGGGCCGACCCAGTCCTGAGACCGGTGGCGCCGCAAGCGGGGCGCCCGGCGCGCGCTATCTGGTGCTGCTGGTGGTGCTACTGCTCGGCTGGTCCCTGGTACCCACCGCAGCCGATGCCCAGACGGGCTCGAGCGCGTCGATCCTGATCGATGAGGTGTCACCGTCCACCCTCAAGGAGTCGGGGAAGCTGCGCATCAGCGGACGGATGGTGAACGTCGGCGAGGCCGAGATCATCGCCCCCGCCGTGCAGCTGGACTGGTCGGCATTCCCGCTGAGCGGTCGTGAGGAGATCGCCGGAGTCTTCGCCGGCGCCAGCCAGCGCGAAGCCAGCCCGGTCTCCGGCACCTGGGTGAGCCGGGATGAGCCATTGAGCTCGGGCGAGGAGTGGCGGTTCAGTCTCCGCGTGCCGGTGAAGAGCCTCGGCCTGCCGGACAGCCCCGGCGTCTTCGCCGCCTTCGTGGTCGGTTTCGACGACGGGCAGCAGTTGTCGCGTGCCGGGACCGCGATCCCATGGTTCCCGCGCGGCTCGGACTACCGGCCCTCCCGGCTGGCGCTCATGTGGCCCATCGTCCAGGTGCCGTCGGTCGCGGCCAACCAGCTCGTGATGAATCCCGACGTCGTCGCGGACTACGAGCCCGAGGGCCGGCTGAGCACGCTGGTCTCGTTGATGAATCAGTACCGCGTGGCACCGCTGGTCGACTCCTCGGTCGTGGAGCTGGCCACGGAACTCTCCAACGGTTATCAGGTGGTCTCCGGGCAGGGTGTCGAGCAGGGGGACGGTGCAGCCGACGCCGAACGTTTCGCTGGGGAGATCGAGCAGGCTACGGGAACCGGTAAGTCGGTGCTGCCGGGATTCGCCATCGCGGACGCCGATGCTCTGCAGCGGATCCTGCCCTCATACCTGGTCCGTTCCGCGACGCTGCCGACGATCGTGATGAAGGACCAGGTCAAGACCGGTTCGGCCGAACCCGTCTTCTACTCCCCTTCGGGCAACTCGGACTTCGACACGATGTCGGAACTGGTCGCGGCGGGGACGAGGACCTTCATCATGTCCGACCGGTTCTTCCCACCTGTCGACTTCCTGACCTACACGCCGACTGGGGCAACCACGCTCGATGTTGGGGGCAGTGAGGTGACCGTGCTGCTCACCGACCAGCAGCTGAGCCGCCTGTTGCGTGGCGATCTGCGAACCACCGAGTCCCGCGAGGCGATCAAGCAGCAACTGCTTGCGCAGACCGCGATGATCACTCTGGAACGGCCGACGACACCGCGCAGCGTCGCGGCGGCTCCACATCTCACCTGGAACCCTCCCACAGACTGGGTGAGCGAACTGGCCGGCGACCTGCAGTCCGCCCCGTGGGTCCGGCTGATCCCCTGGCAACGGATGGCGAGCGGGGAACTCGTCACCCGCAATCACGCACCGTACGGCGCCAAGCAGCAGAAGCGGGAGCTGTCGAGTGACTACCTGCGCAGGATCAAACAGCTGAACCGCGATGTCGCGACCCTCAACGGGATCGTCGCGGATCGGGCGGGACTGACCGAGGGATTCACGATGGCGCTGCAACGGGCCTCCTCGGCGCTGTGGCGCAACCGGACCGGCCAGGCCGACCAGCTGGTCCAGCGCATCGCCGAGCAGATCGCGGTCGAACGCGCCAAGGTCAGGGTGGTCTCCTCAGGTCAGGTCACGCTCTCGGGGGACACGGGTTCGCTGCCCCTGACCGTTGCCAATGATCTGGAGGAGGATGTGAGGGTCGGACTGGTCCTCCAGGCGGACAACGACTTCCGCCTCGAATACGACCAGCCGGCTGCCTTCACCGTTCCCGCCGGTCAGAAGTCGGGGGTCGAGATCCCCATCCGGGTCTTCGGTTCCCAGCCCCTCGAGATCGGTGTTCTGCTCACCGATGCCGACGGCAAGCCGTACGAACGGGCGGCTACATTGCAGGTACAGAGCACGGCATCGACGAGAGTGGCGGGGATAGTGGTCGGAGTGGGTGCGCTGGCGGTGCTGGTGCTGGCGCTCGTACGATTCTGGGGCAGGCGACGCGATGACCACTGACCCGCAGGATCGTCGCGGACCCCGGCAGGATCATGAGCCCGCAGACGACGAGCTGGACCCCGGCCTGACGGTGTCGCCGTTGTCCGACTTCCGCACCGACATCCAGATCTCGGAGATCGAGGCCGAGCAGGCCGAGGTGGCTCACGGTGCGGTGCTGCGCAACAGCTCCTGGATGGCTGCCGGCTCCATCATCTCCAGGATCACGGGGATCGCCCGTGACATCGCACTGGTGGCGGCCCTGGGTCAGTATGTGGTCGCCGACCTGTTCCAGATCGGGAACTCGCTGCCTGACATCGTCTACGTCCTGATCCTCGGCGGCGCCCTGAACGCGGTGTTCGTGCCCCAGTTGGTGCGCCGGATGAAGGACGACCGCGATCAGGGCCAGGCCTACACCGACTCACTGCTCTCCCTCACGGGAGTGCTGCTGGTGATCCTCACCGTCGTGGCGGTCCTGGCCGCTCCCTTCATCGTCGGTCTGTACGCCACTGACGAGTACTCGGCCCAGCAGACGGATCTGGCTGTGGCCTTCGCGCGCCTGTGCCTGCCCCAGATCTTCTTCTTCGGCCTCTACACGATGCTCGCCCAGGTGCTCAACGCCCGTGGCCATTTCGCGATGCCGATGTTCGCGCCCATCTTCAACAACATCGTCGCCGTGATCACCTACTCGGTGTTCGCCTTCGTGGTCGCCCCTGAAGTGGTTGCCGGTGGCGACCTGAGCACGCCGGCGATCCTCTGGCTGGGTATCGGGACGACCCTCGGCATAGTGGCGCAGTCGGTGGTTCTGATCCCGGTGCTGCGCAGGGTCGGCTACCGGTTCCACTTCACCCGCCGCTGGCGTGGCATGGGGATGCGCAAGGCGGGCCGGCTCGCGGGCTGGACCATCGGCCTGGTCGCGGTGACCCAGATCGGAGTCATCGTGGCGACCCGGCTCACGACGGCCGCCAATGTGAACGCGGCGGAGGCAGGGCTGCCGGAGACCGGCTTCTTCGCCTTCACCAAGGCCTACCTGATCTTCATGATCCCGCACGGCATCATCACGGTCTCCATCGTCACCGCACAGCTCCCCGGGCTGTCTCGGATGGTCCATGACCGCCGCTCGCACCAGGCCGGTGCAGAGATCGGGCGCACTATGCGACTGGTCTCGGCCAGCATCGTGCCACTGGCGCTCACACTCTTCCTGTGCTCCCAGCCACTGTCGGGACTGCTGTTCGACATCGGCGCCAACAGCGCCGAACAGGCCTCGGAACTCGGCGTCACCATCGGGTTGTTCATGCTTGGACTGCTGCCGTTCACGCTCTACTACGTACTGCAGCGTGGCTGGTACGCCAGGGAGGACACCCGTACCCCGTTCCTGTTCGCCTGCCTCATGAATGTTGTCTACGTCATCTGCGCGCTCTGGTGGTTCCCGATGGCACCACCGGGAGGTCCCCAGGTGTACATGGTGACCCTGGCATTCGGGGCGGCCAACTGGGTCATGTTCATCGTCGCCTGGCCCACGCTGTCCCGGCAGTACACCTTCCTGGACTCCATGAGCACGATCTGGACCCTTGCGCGGATCCTGTTCGCCGCCGGCGTGGCGCTGGGCTGCATGGCGCTCGTGCTCTGGTGGCTCAACGGTGGCTATCAGGTCGGGGACTCCAAGCTGATCGCGATCGGCTACCTGGCGCTCACGACTGCCGTGGTGTTCGCCGTCTACCTCCCGATGGCCTGGCTGGTGCGCGTTCAGGAGGTCAGGGACGTCCTGCGCTGGATCGGCCGGGCGCTGCGCGCCGCCGTTCGTCGATGACAGAACACCGCCAGTTCCTGGCGCTGTTCGGACCGATGTGATCGCCAAGCGCCACTCACAGGGGGCAATTCCGACAGATCGGTAAAGGAAAGTCGATGACTTCCCGATTAAGTGGCCGTGTTGTATGAACGATTCCGTGCCGCCGGCCCCACAGGGGAGGGCCGGCGGCTGCGGGAACGCGGCGACATCGTGCTGGGGTGGCTGGTCAAGCTGGCTCTCATCCTCGCCGTCGTGGGCGTGATCGCATACGATGCCTTCGCCATCGCCTACAATCACGTCGCCACCTCGGACGACGCCCGGTCCGTGGCTGATGCTGCCAGCGATGTACTGATCCTGAAGAACGCCAGCAAGAAGGTCGCCATCGAGAGCGCTGAGGAGCGCGCCGAATCGCGAGGCGTGGACTTCAGCGTTGACGAGCTCATCATCAACCGTGACGGCTCGGTCCAGGTCACCGTGCACCGCAGTGTCGACACGATCGTCACCAAGTATCTGGGCCCGCTGTCGGACTACACGACCTCGACACAGACCTACACCACAGCGCCTCTCAGATAGGCTCATTGGCGTGCTGTGGGCGCTGTGATCTGCGCCGCACCGGGTGTTGACAAACCGAGAATACGTTCTGTTGTTGACGTACGCTGAGATCGTGACGGTGGACACGGATTCGGGCCTGAAGGATCGGCGCGTCGGCCGTTATATCCTCCAGGATCTGGTGGCCGACTCCGGTGGCACCAGCACTTGGCGTGCCGAGGATCCGGCCCTGCGTCGTCCCGTCTCGATCCGGCTGCTGTCTCTCGACGACCCGCGCGCAGAGGATGTCCGGGCCGGAGCGCTGCAGGCAGCACGCGTGGTCGACCGCCGGCTGGCGAAGGTCCTGGACGTGGTCGAGACCGACGGCCGCCTGGCCGTGGTGTCTGAGTGGGTGTCGGGCACTTCCTGGAGCGAACTGCTCAACGAGCAGTGGTCGTTGTCCGAAGCGGTGGTCGTGGCCCTCGAGGTCGCCCGCGCCCTGGAGGTCGCCCACGAGCTCGGCGTCGCCCACGGCCGGTTGCGACCGAACAGCGTGATGATCACCGACACCAAGGAGGTCCGGCTTCGTGGTCTGGGCGTGGACCGGGTGCTGTATGGCTCGGACGTTCCGGACAATGCCAAGCAGGCCGACATCTTCGGCGTCGGCGCTCTGCTCTACGTCGGCGCCACGCGTCGCTGGCCCGCGGATCAGAAGGCGCCCGTCGATGGTCTTCGTACCATCCAGCCGACCCTGGGCGTGTATCCGAATCCGTCGACGCTGGCTGCCGACGTGAGTTCCCAGATCGACACGATCTGCCGTCGCGCAATGCGCAGTTCGGCCGTTGAGCCTGGGTTCGCGACCATTCACGAGTGCGCGCGTGAGCTGGATGCCGCTCTGCTGACCAGCGGTACCGGTGAGCGAGTGCGTGATGACGACGAAACGTCCGACAGCCGCACCGACAAGGTGGTCGGTCGGCTCAGCACAGTAGCGATCTTCGTATTCGCACTCACCGGGATCGGGCTGTTGTGCTGGCAGCTGTTCATCAACCTGGCCTCCGAATCCCAGCCGTCGGCGGCGGTGACGGACACCGGAGCGGCGGGCATTCCGCCGGTCGAGCTGCTGGAGGAACAGAGCTTCGCCATCTCGGCGGCGCGTGCCTTCGATCCACAGGGTGATGGCACGGAGAATGACGACCAGGCCAAGAATGCGATCGATGGCAGCAAGCGATCGGCCTGGTACACCTCGGCCTATCCGAACGCCAACATGTACCCGAAGGGTGGCGTCGGCCTGCTGCTCGACCTCGGTACGCTCCGGCAGTTCCGGGCGCTCGATCTCAAGCTCGTGGGTTCCAGTTCGGACTTCCAGATCCTCGCCTCACGCAAGAAGCATGCCGAGTATGAGGACTTCAATGAGATCGTCCCCGTGACTGCTGCCGGTGACTCGATCAAGGTGCGGGCACCGAGCCCTGTCAAGGCCAGGTATGTGCTGGTCTGGTTCACAGAGCTCCCCTACGACGGAGCGAATTACATCGGCGGCATCCGTGACGCGAAGATAGTCGGCTGAGCGCTGCCCCCGAACCGGTAGTCTCAAAGGACGATGACGACTGACGACCGTTCGGACGAGGATCTGTTGCAGGCCCACGTCGCCGGGGACCCCGAGGCTTTCGGACTGCTGTTCGGCCGCCACGCCGACCGGTTGTGGGCCGTAGCCCTGCGTACCTCCCGCGACCCAGAGGAGGCAGCGGATGCGGTCCAGGATGCCATGCTCTCGGCATTCAGGCGGGCGCAGACGTTCAGGGGACAGTCGAAGGTGAGTACCTGGCTGCACCGGATCGTCGTCAACGCCTGCCTGGACCGGATGCGGTCGCGCCGGGCCAGGCCGACTGTCTCGCTGCCTGAACAGGGAGTCGGGCAGACGCTCGCCGAACCGCGGGACCTCATCGAGGAGCATGAGACCCGCCTCACCGTGAGGTCGGCGTTGCTGCAACTGCCCCCGGAGCAGCGAGCCGCTGTCGTGCTCGTGGATCTGGAGGGGTGGACCGTGGAGGGTGCGGCACGGGTGCTCGATTGTCCGGCGGGGACGGTGAAGAGTCGCTGTCACCGGGGCCGGCAGCGTCTGGCCGAGATTCTGCGGAACCGCGGCGAGCTTCCCAACGTCACAGAACAGTCACGGGAACCAGCTGTGGGGGAGACGCTGAGAGGAGGGTCAGCATGACGCAGGAGCAGACCCCACTCTCGCCGGAAGATCAGCAGGCGCTGGCCCGCTTCTTCGAGTCGGAGCCGCGTCCCCAGATACCGCCCGCTGTCAGGCGATCAGTGGCTGATGCGATCGCCGCAGAGGCCCGCAATCGAGGCGGCGAGCAGGAGCCGCGGGTGGTTCGGGTGCCACGTACCTGGCAGCGCTCCTACTACGTGACGGCAGCCGCCTCGGTCGCGGCCGTGGCGCTGGTGGGCCTGGCAGTTCCGCTGGCATCGGACAACCGGACAGGCACAGGCACGACCACAGCAGGCGGCAGCGTGGTCGAGTGCCCGGAACTCGTGCCTGCCGCATCGGGTCATCGATACACCGAGGCGACGATGTGGCAGGACACCGAGCACATGCGCGACGGTGAGGGCTGCGCCGGACACGTGGCGGAGCCCGACGATGTGGTGTCCTCGGAGTTGTCGGCACCAGTGGCAGAGGCGGGCCCTGCCGCCGTGCGGGCCGTCACCGGGTCGGGCTCGGCTGTCGCCATGCCCGAGTGTGTCGCTCGGCTGTCGCTCGGTTCCCGGATCAGTGGGGTGGACATCGGCAGCTACAGTGGCCACGCGGCTGTCGTGATCACCGCGCACCGTCCCGAACAGGTGCTGGTGCTCGACTGCGACAGCAATCCACCCGTGGTGATGGCGCAGCGACTCGAACGCTCGATCGAATAGGCGGACCGCCCAGCGTTGAACGCGCGTCCGCAGCGGGTGTTAGACCGCCCACCTTTGGCTGTTCTGAATCGCAGGTGTGCCGCGGCGCCGCGTATCCTTGGATTCCGTGTCCGCACTTCCTCCCGCCATCCTCGCCGTGCAGAGCGCGGCCGTCGAGCGGATACTGGATCGCTTTCCGCAACTGATGGAACTCGGGGAACTCTTCCAGGACCGGGGGTACGAGCTGGCCGTCGTCGGGGGTGTCGTTCGCGACGCACTACTCCAGCGACCGATCAGTGCTGACGTCGATTTCGCCACCAGTGCCCGGCCGGAGGATCTCCAGGCCATTCTGGCGCAATGGGCTCCGGTGATCTGGGATGCCGGCATCCGGTTCGGTACCGTTGCCGCCAGACGCGACGATGTCACCTGGGAGATGACGACCTACCGCAGTGATTCCTACAGCCACCACAGCCGCAAGCCGGACGTCGAGTTCGGTCACGACCTGACCAGCGATCTGTTCCGCCGGGACTTCACGGTCAACGCCATGGCGATCAGGCTCCCGGATCGCGAGTTCTGTGATCCCACGAACGGATTGATCGACCTGTCGGCGGGTCGACTGCGCACACCCATCTCGCCGGAGCGGTCCTTCTCCGACGATCCGCTGCGCATGATGCGTGCGGCCCGGTTCGTCTCCCAACTCGGACTCGACGTCGACACCGAGACGCTGGCCGCCATGACGAGCATGGCGCAGCGTCTGGAGATCGTGTCCGTCGAGCGCGTCCAGGCGGAGCTGACCAGGCTCCTGCTCGGACGCTACCCCCGGCGGGGTCTACAGGTGCTGACGGCTACCGGCCTGGCCCAGTATGTACTGCCGGAGCTGCCGGAGCTGCGCCTCGAGATCGACGAGCATCATCGGCACAAGGATGTCTACGAGCACTCGCTGACCGTACTGGATCAGGCGATCGATCTGGAGGATGACGGTCCCGACCTGGTCCTGCGCCTTGCGGCTGTATTGCACGACATCGGCAAGCCCCGGACCCGGCGTCACGAGCCCGGGGGTGGAGTCTCGTTCCATCACCACGAGGTCGTGGGCGCTCGGATGGCCCGAAAACGGTTGCGGGAGCTGCGCTTCTCCAAGGAGATCGTGGACGAGGTCTCCCGGCTCGTTGAACTGCATCTGCGGTTCCACGGGTATGGCACGGGTTCGTGGACGGATTCGGCCGTACGGCGCTACGTGCGTGACGCCGGCCCGTTGCTGTCGCGGCTGCACAAGCTCACCAGGGCCGACTGCACCACCCGCAATCAGCGGCGGGCGCGCGCGCTGCAACGTGCCTATGACGACCTGGAGGATCGGATCGAGGTGCTCGCGCAGGAGGAGGAGCTTGCCGCCATCCGCCCGGACCTGAACGGCAACGAGATCATGGAGATCATGGGCTGGAAGCCGGGGCGCCACGTCGGCGAGGCCTACCGGTACCTGCTGGAACTGCGGCTGGACTCCGGGCCCATGTCCCGGCAGGACGCAGTGGCTGCCCTGCAGGAGTGGGCCCGGGATCATCCCGAGCTGCCCGACGGCCCCTGACCGGCCTGCTCAGACCGATGCCTCTTCGGGCTCTGGTCGCGAACGGCGCCAGACCCACCACCAGCCCAGGGCGAGAATGATCAGACCGAGAATCACCAGGACCCAGGCCCATGTCATGAGCCGGCCCGCCAGGATGTCGTAGGCGGCGGGGCCCACATCGACCATCTGGGTGCCCATCACCAGGGATGCGATGATGGCGCTGCCCATGAGCCAGCCCATGATCAGGAAGGCTCCCGCGACGATAGCGGCGCCACCCACTGCACGCACTGCGCGTGCGGTGTCCTTGGCCACGACCAGCGCGATCACCAGCAGGATCAGCGGAAGCAGAATGAACCACTGCAGCACCGGCTGCCCGACCCCGTACGCGCTCTGGGCGGTGGACAGCGAGTCGGCCTGGGCGATCACGATGGTGGCATCACCGCCGCGATCCGGGATCTGGATTCCACGCTCGGCGAGCCGCTCGTTCACCTTGTTCCGGACCTCGCTGAGGTCCAGCACGATGTCCTCACCCTCGACCTTCACGACACCGCCCTCATTGTTGAGGATGTCCATGGTCTCGGACTGGGCACCTCGCAGCACCCGCTCGAAGAGCTCGGCGAATTCCGGCGACTCGACGACCTTCTGGCTGAGCTGCTGGATGAGCCCTTCAAGTGCGCCCGACATGGTGGAGACCAGCGACTCCGGGGCTCGCGGGAACCATTC
>JAGQTY010000042.1:17786-22740 GCA_020438795.1 Actinomycetota bacterium | reverse complement strand
CGCGATACCCATGGCCTCAGCCCTGCCCAGCGCTCCCGCGTCGGGTTGATCTGAGACCAGCGCGACCACATCCACCGGATAGTCCGCCACGGCCGCCGCGTCCAGCAGGGCCTGCACCACGGACCCGGCACCTGAGGCCAGTGCAACTACACGACTCACACGTCAATCTTAGGGCGCTGGTCGCCGGCCGCGGCCCCGGGCTGGTCTTCCTCGCTGCTACGGGGACCGAACCGTGTCCGGATGTCTGCTGCCAGCGGCCTGGCGTCAGCCGCCAGCGTCGGGAACAACGCCCAGACCGTGACACCGGCACCCACCAGAAGGGCAGCGATCCACGGCGTCGCAGTTGCGGGCCCGATCCAGTCAAGGCGGCCGTCTCCCAACGAACCGCCTGAGAGCGGCCGGGCGAGCAGCCAGAACGCCAGCGTGAATCCAGCCAGAACGGGGACCCGGCTGAGTCTGTGCCGCAATCCGCGGACCGGTGCCCGCCGCTGCACGATCAGTGCCCCGAAGACGCCGCAGAGCAGCATGGCAAGTGGCAGCAGCGCCGACCATGAGGGCCCGGTCGCGGGAAGCGCCTGCAGCAGCGGGAGATCCGGCAGTGCGGGAATGGTGTTCTCATAGGGGGACAGGACCCCTGCGCCGGACACCTGCACGCCTGTCCCGGTGGCGTAGGCCGCCGCCCACAGGACCAGGTTCGGCAGATAGGCGAGCTGGATGAGGATCAGTCCCATGGTCTGGCTCAGCGACCCGCTCGGGAGGAACAGCGAGACGTCCGAGACGATGATCAGGCAGGTGAGCACGGCACCGACAGCCAGGATGCCGATCACAGTCGCCAGTCCCCCTGCCACTGCGCCCGGCATCGTCTGGACCCCGTCGCTGTGGAGCACCGAACCCGACCTGCGCCGCAGCCGGCGCCGGCCCCAGGCGATCCCGCCCAGCGCGACGGCACAGCCGGCCAGCGTGGCCCAGAGTGGGGTCGCCCTAGTGGCCGAGGGATTGGCCAGCAGCGCCACGAGCAGGGCGGCAGCCCCCGAGCCGGCGGTGCACAGGACCACATCTCGACGCCGCCACGAGCGTGGCTGTCGACGCCACAGCCAGGACGCGGCCCGGCGCCAGAACAGCAGCGGCACGACCAGCAGCCCGATCGGCAGCAGTGTGATCGAGCCTCCGGCCGTCGAGATCGGGACCTGGTGCGCGACCAGCCACAACTGCCCGGCCACCGACCAGCGATCACTCAGCTCCGGGGCGAGCAGGGCCACCATGGTGTAGCAGACAAGCAGTCCCCAGGCGCTCACCCACGCGACCGCGAGCAGAACGGCCGTCGTCGGCCGGACCTCGCGATAGCGCCGGCTCAGCAGCACGAGCCACAGGGCCTGCCGCAAGAACCCGGCCGTGCGAGCAAGGGCTCCCGCCGCCCGACCGCCACCCGGCTCCTGCGAGCCCGGCACGTCCGGCTTCGGCTTCGGCTTCGGCTTCGGCGCAGCCTCGGTGAGGTCGAGATGGAAGCCGGTCAGGTTCACCTATCGATAGTCACACTCAGGAGACGGGCAACCGGACAGGACGCGCCGGGCGCCGTTCAGTTGCCCGTACTCGCGCCGCCCTGCGCGTTGAGATCGCCCCGGTCCAGTCAGTCGGTCATGATGTCGCGCATGAGACGGGCCGTCTCGCTGGGCGTCTTGCCCACGCGCACTCCGACAGCCTCCAGCGCCTCCTGCTTGGCCTCGGCGGTCCCACTGGAGCCTGAGACGATGGCGCCCGCGTGGCCCATGGTCTTGCCCTCCGGCGCCGTGAACCCAGCGACGTACCCGACCACCGGCTTGCTCACGTTCTCGGAGATGTAGGCGGCAGCCCGCTCCTCGGCGTCCCCGCCGATCTCACCGATCATCACGATGGCGTCGGTGCCGGGATCGGCCTCGAACGCGGCCAGAGCATCAATGTGGGTCGTACCGATGATGGGGTCACCACCGATACCGATACAGGTGGAGAAGCCGATGTCCCGCAACTCGTACATCATCTGATAGGTCAGGGTGCCCGACTTGCTCACCAGTCCGATCCGGCCGGGCTTGGTGATGTCGGCCGGGATGATCCCGGCGTTGCTGACACCGGGAGAGATGATGCCCGGGCAGTTCGGGCCGATGATCCGGCTGGTGCCGGCATCCTGCGCATACTGGAAGAAGGCAGCCGTGTCGTGCACGGGTACCCCCTCGGTGATGACCACGATCAGCGGAACAGCGGCGTCCACCGCCTCATACACCGCACCCTTGGTGAACCGCGGCGGCACGAACACCACGCTGACGTTGGCGCCGGTGGCGGCCACCGCCTCAGGCACGGAGTTGAAGACGGGGATCCCGTCCACGTCCTGGCCGCCCTTGCCCGGCGTGACGCCGGCGACCACGTCGGTGCCGCTGGCCACCATGCGCCGGGTGTGCTTGGTCCCCTCGGAACCGGTCATGCCCTGCACCAGGACCTTGCTGTCTGCGTCAAGGAAGATTGACATCGCTGATTCTCCTAGTTCCTGGCTGCCAGTTGTGCGACCCGGTCCGCCGCTTCGTCCATGGTTCCGACCAGTTCGATCACCTCGTGCTCGGCCTCGTCGAGGATGCGGCGCCCCTCCTCCGCGTTGTTGCCGTCGATGCGGCAGACGATGGGCTTCGTCACGGCCTCGCCGCGTTCGGCCAGCATCGTGAGCGCCCCCACGATGCCGTTGGCGACCGCGTCACATGCGGTGATACCACCGAAGACGTTCACGAAGACTGCCTTCACGCTCGGGTCGTTGAGCACGATGTCGAGCCCGTTGGCCATCACGTCCGCACTGGCGCCACCGCCTATGTCCAGGAAGTTCGCCGGGCGTACGTCGCCGTGCCGCTCCCCCGCGTAGGCCACCACATCCAGCGTTGACATGACCAGTCCCGCACCGTTGCCGATGATGCCCACCTCACCGTCGAGCTTCACGTAATTGAGGTCCAGCTCCTTGGCCCGCAGTTCGATGGGATCGCTGGCCTGCTCGTCCACCATGTCGATATGGCTGGCATGCCGGTAGTCGGCGTTGCCGTCGAGGGTGACCTTGCCATCCAGGGCGATGATCCTGCCATCCGGTGTCTTGATCAGCGGGTTCACCTCGACCAGCGTGGCATCCTCCTTGACCAGTACGTCCCACAGGGTGACCAGCACCTCTGCGACCTGGTCGGCGACGTCCTGCGGGAACCGGGCGGCAGCCACGATCTCGTCCGCCTTGGCCCGATCCACACCCTCGAGCGCATCCACCCGGATCTTCGCAAGCGCCTCGGGATTGGTCGCCGCCACCTCTTCGATCTCAACGCCCCCCTCCACGCTGGCCATTGCCAGGAAGGCACGGTTGGCGCGGTCGAGGAGGAAGGACACGTAGTACTCCTCCGCGATCTCGGCGGCCTCGGTGACGAGCACCTTGTGGACAGTGTGACCCTTGATGTCCATGCCCAGGATGGCCTCGGCGTGTTCATGGGCCTGCGCCGGACCGTCCGCCAGTTTCACACCGCCGGCTTTGCCGCGGCCACCCGTCTTGACCTGTGCCTTGACAACGACTGTCGTGCCGATCTTGCGGGCGATCTCCTCGGCCAGCTGCGCCGATGTGCACACCTCACCCGGCACGACCGGAACGCCGTGTTCGTCGAAGAGGTACTTCGCCTGATACTCGTAGAGGTCCATTGCTGTCCTTCTGGTGCGGATTGAGTTGGCAGGACTGATCCCAAAAGATCGTATCCACCACGGGGATTGACCCGGCGGTCGGGGCAGGGATGAGTGGCACGCACCACATGTTCTGCACTGCCTTCGAGGGTCTGGGCGGTTGGGAGCGAACTGCGACAATCTTGTCCCACCAAATGTCCCCGCCAACCCCGAAGCTGAAGTAGCGTCGGGTCTCGTGACGGGAAATCATGTCTCGGCCGACCGCCGCAGGGCCACGCGCCGGCAACGAGCCCGCATGCGGGTGGCTCGCACCCGTCGCAGCCTGCGCCGGGGCGCACGATCGGTCCTGACACCGAGAGGCGTCCGCGGGGTGGCGACCGAGGTGGCTTGGCTGAGCACCCATATCGCCATGTACCCACTGGGTCTGGTCGAGGAGAAGGCGCGCGAGGAGGCCGAGCGTCACAACCTGGACGGCCTGCCGCCGGTTCAGCGAGGTCTGCTGATGGGCGATGTGGAGGCTGCGGGCACGCCGATCATCCTCATCCACGGTGTGGTCGACAACAGGAGCGTGTTCACGCTCCTGCGACGCGGCCTGCGCAAGCGGGGCTTCGGCCGGATCGTGTCGCTCAACTACTCAATGTTCACCGAGGACATCCGCCATGTGGCGGGCCGGCTGTCTGAACTGATCGAATCCGTGGTCAGGGAGACCGGCTACGAACGAGTGCACGTGATCGGCCACTCGATGGGCGGGCTGATCGGTCGCTACTACACCCAGGTTCTCAATGGTGACCGCCGGGTGCACACACTCGTGACGCTCGGAACGCCGCACTCGGGCACACTGCCGGCATGGCTGGTGCCGCACCCCATCAGCCGGCAGATGCGCCCCCGGTCCGAGATCGTGGAGGAACTCGACCGGCCCGCGCCGTCGTGCCGCACGCGCTTCGTCGCCATGTGGTCGGACCTCGACGTCATGATCATGCCCAAGCGCAACGCCCGGATCATCCATCCGGATCTGAACGCCCGCAACGTCTTCTTCCGCGGAGTGGGGCACATGTCCCTGCCCGTGGACGGACGTGTCGTGCACGAGATCTCGACAACGCTGGCACACCTCGATCACGATGGCACGATCCTCGCTGCGGGAACGACCTCCATCAACAGTTCCGCGGGCCGGCCCAGGACCGATGCTTCTGTCCCCCAGCCGCGGCGGTCCTCGGGTCGCTACACCACTGTCGGCTGACCCGCGTTCGCGCAGACCTTGCGAATCCTGCCCTCCTGACTTCCCACCAGGCTG
>JAGQTY010000042.1:14453-17689 GCA_020438795.1 Actinomycetota bacterium | reverse complement strand
TGAGTCAGGCTGCCGGGCTCAGTCCGGCAGCCTGCGGAACACGGAACGAGGAACCACGCGCAGCGCACCCATCAGGTACTTGACCGCCGGCGGCGAGTAGATCGTATGGGCACCGCGCTTCATGCCGCGCACCGTGTCAGCAGCGACCCGGCTCGGGTCAGTCGCCAGGGGCTTGTCCGACAGATGCTCGGTCATGCGGGTCCGCACGAAACCGGGACGGACCACGTGTACCAGGACCCCCGTACCACTGGTGGCGTCGGCGAGCCCCTGTGCGAACACATCGAGGCCCGCCTTGGTCGAGCCGTAGACGAAGTTGGACCGGCGTGCCCGCAGCCCCGCCACCGAGGACAGGACGACGATCCGGCCGTACCCCTGCTCCATCATGTGATCGGCGACCAGGAGTCCGGCGCTCAGCCCACCGAGGTAGTTGATCTTCGCCACCCTGACCGCGCTGCGGGGATCCGACTCGAACGCCTCCTGCTCCCCCAGGACACCGAAGGCCAGGATCACCACATCGAGCGGCTCCTTGAAGAGTTCGGCGAAGAACCCGTCGTGAGAGTCGGTGTCGGCGGCATCGAAGTCGCGGCAGGTGATCAGCGCCCTGCTCGAGCTGTCGAGGCTTGCGGCCGCACGGCCGAGTGACTCCGGGTTCGGCCCGGCCAGGATCACCTCCTGCAGCGAGGGGGATGCGAGCTGCTTGACGATCTCGAGTGCGATCTCCGAACCGCCTCCGAGCACGAGCACGCGTTGTGGTTGGACGAATGAGTTCAGCAAGATGATCCTCTCCGAGCGGTCATGGGGCACCTGGGTCCCCGGATGTCAGGTCTCACGACTGAGCCGCCGGAACAGATCCGAGCGGAACCGGCCCTCGGGGTCCAGTTCAGCGCGGAGCTTGTCCCAGGTACCGAACTCAGGGTAACCGGCGGCAAGAACCTCGGCGGCCATGCGGGAGTCCTTGGCCAGGTAGTGACGACCACCGGCTGCCAGTACCACGGAATCGAGCTGGGACAACGCCCTGCTCAGTCCGGGAGTTGTCACCGACACATCCACAGTCAGGGTCCAGCCGGCCATCGGGAACGACAAGGGTGCCCGATTGCCGGGACCGAACCGTTTGAGCACGGTCATGGCCGATGCTGCTCCGATGCCACGCAACTGGTGCAGGACCATGGGCAGCACGTCGAACGCCGACTCCGGCACGACGAACTGATACTGCAGGAACCCGCTCCTGCCATAGAGCCGGTTCCAGTCGGCCACCCCGTCCAATGGATGGAAGAACGAGTGCAGGGGCATGATCTGACCGTCACGCCGCTTCGGAGCCTTGCGGTACCAGAGTTCGTTGAACACCCGAGCACTGGCGCCGTTCACCACTCGCGGGGTCCACCGGGGCACGGTCATCATCCGGCGGGGGAACTCGAGCGGACCGTCCTGGTCGTGGTGATTGCCCAGCGTGAGCACACTGCGCAGGGAACGACTGGTGGCGTCCACCCAGGCGACCGTGTAGTCGTAGTCGGCGTCGGCCCGGATCATGGCAGCAGCGAGGTCATCGAGCTCACGGTACGAGCGAGTGTCCACCACGACAGAGCCTGACCGCACCGGGATCATCTGCACTTCGGCCGCAGTGATGACACCGGTCTGGCCCATGCCCCCCACCGTGGCCCAGAATGCCTGATCGGAGTCCGTGAGCCAGCGGCTCTGTCCGTCTGCGGTGACGAGCTGCATTCGATGCACATGCTGGCCGAAGCTTCCGGCCCCGTGATGGTTCTTGCCGTGGACGTCTGCCGCGATCGCGCCGCCGATCGTGACGAACCGGGTGCCGGGGGTCACGGGAACGAACCAGCCCCTGGGCACGCAGGCCCGGATGATGGCGTCGAGGGAAGCGCCCGCCTGGCACCGAAGTACACCGCTGTCGGTGTCGAGGCTGAAGGCCTGGAGGCTGGTCATGTCCAGCACAGTCCCGCCGGCCAGTTGCGCGGCATCGCCGTACGAACGACCAAGGCCCCTGGCGACACACTGCCCCGGGCTCGTCGCCACGTGTTCCATGACGGCGGTGTCCGACGTCGGCCTGACGACGCTCGCAAGCGTGGCACTGGTGGCACCCCAGCCGGTCAGCAGTTGAGGGGTGGGTCGAGCGGGCATCATGTCGTGAGTGCTCCCAGGCCGAAGAGGACCAGCCACATGAGCCCGGACACCGCCAGGGTCCGGTCGGCGAAGACCGCATCCTCAGGAGCCTCCGCAGCACCCCGGTCGATATCGCGGGCATAGCTCAGGATCGCCAGGACGAAGGGAAAGATGCTGATGAAAGCCCACGGCACGCCATCGGCGCCGTCGGCCACCTCGAACGTCCACAAGCAGTAGGAGGCGATGGTGACGCTCGCCGCCAGTCCCCATACGAAGCGCAGGAACGGCAGCGTGTATCCGGCCAGGACAGGTCGGCTTGTCTCCTGCTGGGCAGAGGCGTTACGCAGGCGGTCCAGCTCGGAATGCCGCTTGCCCGCTGCCATGAACAGCGAACCGAAGGCTGCCACGATGAGGAACCAGTTACTCAGCGGGATGTCGGCAGCGACGCCGCCGGCGATGGCGCGGAGCAGGAAGCCCAGAGCCAGCAGTCCGAGTTCCAGGACCGGCTCATACTTGAGGCCGAGCGAGTACAGGATCGACACGACCAGGTAGGTGGCTACCGTGAACCCCAGAGCCGGCGCCTGCCAGGCAGCCAGGGCCAGCGCCACCACTATCAGCAGCACAGCCGCGGTCAGCGCGAGCGTCGGGCTCAGGGCGCCGCTCGCCATGGGCCGGTACCGCTTGACCGGATGGCGCCGGTCCGCTTCGATATCGCGGAAGTCGTTGATGAGATAGGTCGCGCTGGAGGCTGCGCACATGCACAGGAAGGCCACGATCGTCGCCAGCAGTATCGGCCATTCGAAGATGCTGCCAGCAGCCAGGGGGGCCGCCGCGACCAGGCAGTTCTTGATCCATTGCTTGGGACGCAGTGCACGTATCAGGGCTAGCGCAGTGGCTACCAGTCCTCGCGAGACCACATCCGGCGGGGCATCCGCAGATACAGTTGCACGGGCCTGCGACGGCACAGTGGCTTCGGTCTCGCCCGCATCGGCCAGACGGTCACGTGAGCTTGACATACACCCCTACCGGACTCTCTTCCCACCAAAGCGTACGCTGTCGTGCTCAGCATCGGGGACGGAACCCGCAGGGTCTGTGCCCAGAACTCAGAGCCGCTCCAA
>JAGQTY010000042.1:4602-14353 GCA_020438795.1 Actinomycetota bacterium | reverse complement strand
ACCCCAGCCGAGCCGAAGTCCACGGTGGCCTCCGCCTGATCACCCTGGCCGGCGGTCGAGACCACGGTCCCCATGCCGAACTTGTCGTGCAGCACCCGTTCACCGGGGCGGGTGGAGATGGGTGGCAACCGACCCGGACCGGACGCGGGGCGCACGGCCGTGGCCGGCCGGGCTGCTGTGGACGGCTGGTTCCAGGATGTGGAGCGATTGGTCGCCGTCAGCCGGCGCCAGTCGATCAGCTCGTTCGGCAATTCGGCCAGGAACCGCGATTCCGGGTGGGACTCCGGCGTGCCCCAGGCGGAACGCTGTGCGGCTCTCGTGAGATACAGCCGTCCCATGGCCCGGGTGATCCCCACGTAGGCCAGGCGACGCTCCTCGGGCAGTTCATCGGTGTCGAACGTTCGTGCATGCGGGAAGATGCCTTCCTCGAGACCGGTGAGGAACACGACCGGGAACTCCAGGCCTTTGGCCGTGTGCAGAGTCATGAGCGTGATCTGGCCGCCATCCGCGTCGGGGATCTGGTCTGCGTCGGCAACCAGCGAGATCCGTTCGAGGAACCCCGAGAGACTCGGCTCCTGCGCCGTCTGCTCGTACTCGGCGGCCACGGTCTCGAGCTCCCCGAGGTTCTCCACCCGGCTGCCGTCCTGAGGGTCGTCGCTGTCCTGCAGCACCGCGAGGTAGTTGGACCGGTCCAGGGCGGCGCTCAGCAACCCAGCCGGGCCCGTATCGGCGTCGCGCAACTCGATCAGCTCATCCATCAGTGCCGCGAACCTCGCCACCGCTTTCACGGCCCGCGACCCGAGTTGCGGTATCCGTTCGGCACGGCGCAGCGCTGCCAGGAATGTCAGCTCGTGGGAGGCCGCGTACATCGCGATCGCGGTCTGTGTGCTGTCGCCGATCCCGCGTTTGGGCTCGTTCAGGATCCGCCGCACACTGACGTCGTCGTCGGGATTCTCGATCGCACGCAGATAGGCCAGCGCGTCCTTGATCTCCTTGCGCTCGTAGAAGCGCACCGCTCCCACGATCTTGTAGGGCAGCCCCACCCGCAGCAGGACTTCCTCCAGCGCCCTGGACTGGGCGTTGGTGCGATAGAACACCGCCACATCCGAGGGCTTCACCCCCGCGGTGTCGGCCAACGAGTCGATCTCACCGGTGACGAACCTCGCCTCGTCGTACTCGTCGTCCGCCACGTAGCCGACGATCTTGGCACCGCGCCTGCCCTCGCTCCACAGGGATTTCGGCAGGCGCCCCGGATTGTGGTCGATCAGCGCGTTGGCCGCGTCCAGGATGTTCTGCGTCGATCGGTAGTTCTGCTCGAGCTTGATGGTGCGGGTCTGCGGGTAATCCCGTTCGAACTCCTCGATGTTGCGGATCGTCGCGCCCCGGAAGGCGTAGATCGATTGATCGGCGTCCCCCACCACGCAGAGCTCCCCACCCGCTTCGGCCCAGCCCTGGGTCAGTTCATGGATCAACTGGTACTGGGCGTGGTTGGTGTCCTGATACTCATCCACCAGGATGTGCCGGAAGCGCGCGCTGTAGTACTGGCGGACCTCGTCGAACAACTGGAGTACCGCGACGGTCGATGCGATGAGATCGTCGAAGTCGAAGGCGTTGGCCCTTTTGAGACGTGTCTGGTATTCCCGGAAGATCGAGGCGATGCCCTCCTCGTACGGATTGGCGGCCGCCGCCGCGTAGTCCTCGTAGTCCCGCAGTTCGTTCTTGGCTCCGGAGATCACGTTGGCAACGCCGCGCGGTGTGAACTTGCGCGGGTCGAGGCCGAACTCCTTGATGATCATCCCCAGCAGGCGCTGGGAGTCCGCAGAATCATAGATCGTGAAGTTCGACGAGTACCCGAGGCGACTCGCCTCTCGCCGCAGGATCCGGACACAGGCCGCATGGAAGGTGGAGATCCACATCCGGTCGGCGGCCGGGCCGACGATGCTCTCCAGACGCTGCCTCATCTCGTTGGCGGCCTTGTTCGTGAAGGTGATCGCCAGGATCTGGCCCGGATGTGCGTCGCCGGACGCGAGCAGATGGGCGATCCTGTGCGTCAGAACCCGGGTCTTGCCCGAACCGGCCCCCGCCACGATCAGCAGTGGTCCACCTCGATGGCTCACTGCCTCGGCCTGCTGCGCGTTCAGCCCCGCCAGCAGCGCCTCCGGGTCCGTGGTCGAGCCTGAATGTCCGGCAGACGGGGCCGACCGGGAGCTCGCCTGCGTCAACTCGTCGAAGAGGGTACCCACGGCGCCATTCTACGGGGCGACCCTGTGTTCACGGACCCACCGACGAACCCATGAGCCCGAGCGTAATCGTCAGGAGCCCACCCGAACCTTGACTCTCGAGGTCTTGCCGATCACATTGCCCCGGGCGTCGCGGACCTGAACCCAGAACTTGTGCCGCTTGGCGCCAGTCACCTCGAAGGGCACATCGAGCTTCCCGGTGCTGACGGTCTGCGTCAGCACCTTCTGGGTGATGCCACCGGACCTCACCTTCAGGCTCAGGGTGGAGTTGGGAGCAAAACCCTTGTACGTCAACCTCAGGTCGAGGTGGTCGCCGGTGCTGGCCTGCGATGGCAGCCGCTTGAGTTTCACCAGCGGTGGTCGCACTTCCTTGGGAAGCAGCGGAGTGCCGGCAATCACCTTGCCCCCGGACTTGGCGATGACCCGGTAGGACCAGACCCAGGGGAACGGTGGTGCCGTTGCCCTGAATGTGGACTGGCCGTTCACGAGCGGCTGCGCGGTGACCTTCTTGAACTCGGCTCCCACCTGCTGCTGCAGCACCAGTTTGCCCTTGCTCGGCATTCCTGCCGTCGTGGCCCGGACCTTCATAGGCAAGTATGTTCGGCCCCAGGCGCGGGTGTGCTCTGCGGTCAGGGTTGCGGGGACTGCGCCGGAACCGAGGCCCTTCACCACCACGGATGCGTAACCAGCGTCCATGCTGAACCGGATCCGGCCGTCGGAACCGAGCGGTACGGCCACAGTCTTGGGGAAACTGTCCGAGCGGGACACCCGCACCGTACTTGCGCCGGTGATCTCGAGGTCCGCCGGCGCATTGTTCTGGAACTTGGTGATCTGCAGCAATTGCTGCTGACCGGACCCGGACGTGGGCACCTTGACCTCGTAGCTGCGCGATCGGTACCTGGTGTACCCGGCCAGTCGGCAATTCTTGGCTGCGAGCCCCTTGCCGGAGTCAGTGTTGATCAGCACCGACGGACTGGTGGGCGAGCCTGCCGAGGCGGTCGTGGCAGAGTCGGGGCAGGGTTCCCGAAGTTCGGGCTTGCCGGTCCACCAGGACGTCTGGGCGTTCGCGCCGTCCCAGGTGAGGCTGAAGTGGATATGGTTTCGGTGACAGGAGGTGTCGTAGCTCTTGCTCGACTTGCCGCTCGACAGGCACGAGGAGTACTCCCGCCAGCCGTCCTTGTACCGGTAGAGGCCCCAGATCCGGTTGTTCCAGACCATGTAGAGGATACCGAGCCGACGGGCGTTCGCCGCCGGTTCACCGTTGGGGCCGTCGGCGAGCAACCAGGCGATGATGGCTTCAGCCTTCTCACGCTGACCAGCGTCGCGAGAGTTCACCATCCAGTCGACGGCACGACCCTCCTGATGCTCAAGGCCGTTCGGGCAGGGCGACCCCGTGTAGTACTTGGTGTAGGAGCCATAGGTGGCGTCGAGGAGTGCGCCGAACTTCAGCGTGCCCGGCTTGGGGTCGGGGCTGCACAGTGTCTGACCGTGATACTCGGGCAGCCAGTCGATGGTCGACGGCAGATTGGCCGGATAGGTCGGTGTCGCAGCAGCAACGGAAGGCGACTGTTGCAGCCCGACGATCAGCGCGATCAAGCTGCCTGAGATGACCACGAGTCGGACTAGGCGTCCGCTCGACATCCGATGAAACCCATCCACGATCGAGTTATCGGCACGGCTGAGCGATTCAGTGACCACGAACGGCAACTTTGCAGCTTATGGGCGCAGTTGCAACCAAACACGCCTAAATGTCACCTATGAATATTGATACCGGACATGTCATAGCACATCTGTGTATGACACGGACACAAACACAATAATCACCTGGATGAGACTGATCTGGGACAAATAGGACGCTCCTCGCGGAGCGCGAGAGCACCGCTGTTTATTCCCATTCGATGGTGCCTGGCGGCTTGCTGGTGACATCCAGCACCACCCGGTTCACATCCGGCACCTCATTGGTGATCCTGTTCGAGATCCTTGCGATCACTTCGTAGGGGAGCCGCGACCAGTCGGCCGTCATGGCGTCCTCACTGCTGACCGGCCGCAGCACGATGGGATGCCCATACGTGCGGCCATCACCCTGTACGCCAACAGAGCGGACATCGGCGAGCAGCACCACGGGGAACTGCCAGATCGACTCATCGAGCCCGGCTGCTGTGGTCTCCTGCCGGACGATGGCATCCGCGGCCCGAAGCACGGACAACCGTTGCGCATCCACGGCACCCACGATCCTGATCGCCAGCCCGGGGCCGGGGAAGGGATGCCGCCCCACGATCTTCTCGGGAAGTCCGAGCTGGCGCCCCACTGCCCGGACCTCATCCTTGAACAGCCGCCGCAGCGGCTCCACCAGCTCGAACGTGAGATCGTCGGGCAGGCCGCCGACGTTGTGGTGGCTCTTGATGGTGGCCGCACCCTTGCCACCCCCCGACTCCACGACATCCGGGTACAGCGTCCCCTGGACGAGATAGCCGACCCGTCCGCCTGCCTCGCCGAGCTCGGCCACGATGTCGCGTTCGGCCTTCTCGAACACGCGGATGAACTCGCGACCGATGATCTTGCGCTTGGTCTCCGGGTCGGCCACATCGGCAAGGTGCTCGAGGAACTGCGCCTGGGCATCCACGACCACGAGCCGGACCCCTGTGGCAGCGACGAAGTCCTGCTCGACCTGCTCTGCCTCCCCCTCCCGCAGCAGCCCATGGTCCACGAAGACACAGACGAGTCGATCCCCCACCGCGCGATGGACCAGAGCGGCGGCCACGGCCGAGTCGACACCGCCGCTGAGCCCGCAGATGACGAAGGCGTCCTGCTCGATCTGGTCGCGGATGGCAGCCACCTGCTCGTCGATGATCCCGGTGGTGTCCCAATTGGACTCCAGGCCGGCGATCTCGTCCAGGAACCGGACGAGGGTCGCTTGGCCGTGGGCAGTATGCAGCACCTCCGGGTGGTACTGAACCCCGGCCATCGCCAGGGAAGAACTTTCGAAAGCCGCGACCGGGGCTCCGGCGCTGGCCGCGACCACCTCGAAGCCGGGAGGGGCGACTGTGACGGCATCCCCATGGGACATCCAGACCGTCTGCTCCTGAGGCTGTCCGGCCAGCAGCCGGCCCGATCCTGTCAGGCTGAGTCGAGTCGCACCGTATTCGCGACCATCGGTGTGTGCCACCTGCCCACCGAGGGCCGCCGCCATGCTCTGGAAGCCGTAGCAGATACCGAACACCGGGACGCCCAGACCGAACAGCCCCGGGTCCGGCTTCGGCGCGTCCGGCACGTAGACACTGGCCGGTCCGCCGCTCAGGATGAGCGCGGCCGGTCTCCTGGCCCGGACCTCCGCAACCGAGATATCGCCCGGGACGATCTCGGAGTACCGACCGGCCTCGCGGACCCGGCGGGCGATGAGCTGTGCGTACTGAGCCCCGAAGTCCAGCACGAGCACCGGGCGCGTATCCACGAGACCTCCAACAGGGCTGCTTGCGCACAACTCGGACAGTTGTGTCGGTCCGAGTATCGAAATATCCAGTATGCCAACCTTCCCCGGTGCGGCGAGGAACCGGCCGGGTCGACGGGCCGTCCGGCAGCCGGTACGGTCGGCTCCATGCACACTCGTGTGATCGAAGTTCGCAATCGCAGCAAGCTGGTCACCGACATCACCGGGCAGGCGATCGATTTCTGTGACGGACTCGGGGACGGCCTGCTGCACGTATTCGTGCCCCATGCCACAGCCGGTGTGGCGCTGATCGAGACCGGGTCAGGCAGCGAGACCGACCTGGAGGGGGCCATCGAACGCCTGCTCCCCCGCGACGACATCTACCGGCACCGTCACGGCTCGCCCGGTCACGGACGCGATCATGTGCTCCCCGCCTTCGTGAGCCCGTCCATCGTGGTCCCGGTCATCTCAGGCGAGACAGAGCTGGGCACCTGGCAGAGCATTGTGCTGGTGGACACCAACGGGGACAACCCGCACCGGATGGTGCGGTTCTCCTTCGTCTCCGGCTGAGCCTGTACGCCGTGATCGTACCGGGGACAGCGCGTAGCGTCGGCGGCCTTCAGTGCTTGCGGCGCCGTTTGCGCACCCGGCGGGTGGCATTGCCCCCGCCGGCCGCACCCTTCGCACTGTTCCCCGCCGCCGCGCCTGCCGCAGCAAGCTCGGGAAGCCGGAGTTCTGCCGGGGCACCTGCCGGCACCACCGGCGCCTGCGGCTCGACGGGTGCCACCTGACGATAGGTCTCACCCTGCATCGGGCGCGGGTCGGGCTCGTCGCGGTTGGGCCAGAACGAGCAGGCACGTTCGGTCTGAGCCGCGATGGTCAGCGACGGGTTGACACCGAGGTTCGCGGTCACCGCCGAGCCGTCCATGACATGCAGCCCGTCGTAGCCCCAGACCCGCTGGTACGGATCCACCACACCGGAATCGGGCATGTCGGAGATGGTGGCGCCACCGACGAAGTGGGCAGTCATCGGAGCACCGATCACCTCGCCCATGTTGCCCGCCGGTATCCCGTCCACGTTGTCGGCCATCCGCCGCACAGCGTCGTTGGCCGCCGGAAGCCAGGTCGGGTTCGGGTCTCCCTGCCCCTGCCTCGACGACATGGACCAGCGCCCGAACCGGCCCCGCTTGCCGAACACCGTCAGCGAGTTGTCGACCGGCTGCATGCACAGGGCGATGACTCCCCGCTCCGACCAGCCACGCATATCGAGCAGTTTCACGAAGGTGCGCGGCTGACGTGCCACCGCCTTCGCCCAGGTCTTCCAGCGGGGCACACCGGGCTCCTCATCGGTGAGCAGAGTCCCGAGCAGACCCATCGAGTTCGAGCCCTTACCGTAGCGGACGGGTTCGATGTGGGTCTGGGGCTCGGGATAGAACGAGGAGGTGATAGCCACGCCGCGCGTGAAGTCGCGCTCACGATCCGGTGCGATGGCGCCGAGGATGCTCTCGGAGTTCGTGCGGGACAGGCGACCGAGGGCCGGACTGAGCGCGTGCAGATAGCCCTGTTCCTTCATCCGGTGCAGCAGTCGCTGGGTGTTGTAGGTGCCGGCCGCGAAGATCACCTGTCCGGCGCTGAAAGTCCGACGACGACGGCCCGGCAGCATGCCGGTGCGTTCGGTGTCCACGTCGTAGCCACCGCCGATCCGGGGCCGCACCCGCGTCACTGTGGTCAGCGGATGCACATCCGCGCCCGCCGACTCCGCCAGACCGAGGTAGTTCTTGGGCAGCGTGTTCTTGGCATTGTGGCGACAGCCCGTCATGCACTCGCCGCACTCGATACAGCCGGAGCGTTGCGGACCGGCTCCGCCGAAGAACGGGTCGGGGGCAGGGATGCCGTGACCCTCGCCGAAGAAGACCCCGACCGGCGTCATCCGGAAGGTGTGCCCGACTCCCATCTCGTCCGCCACAGCCTTCATCACTTCGTCGGCGGGTGTCATGGTGGGGTTCTCCACCACGCCGAGCATCCGGGAGGCCTGGTCGTAGTAGGGAGCCAGTTCCTGGGCCCAGTCGGTGATGTGACTCCAGGCCCGGTCCTCGAAGAACTTCTTGGGGGGCACGTACAGAGTGTTCGCATAGTTCAGGGACCCGCCCCCCACACCCGCGCCCGCCAGCACAACGACGTCCTTGAGGATATGGATCCGCTGCAGACCGGTGAGCCCGAGCCGGGGCGCCCAGAGGTACTTGTGCAGTCGCCAGCTGGTCTTCGGGAAGGTGTCATCGCTGAACCGCCGGCCGGCCTCGAGCACCCCAACCCGGTAACCCTTCTCAGTGAGCCGGAGGGCGGAGATGGAACCCCCGAAACCTGAACCGATGATGATCACGTCGTAGTCGTCGCTCACAGAACCTCCAGTTGCTGACGGTGGGCCAGGATCACTTGAGCCGCAGGGAACCTGCCACCTTCATGTACGTCGACAGGAGCTTGCCGAACTGCTGATCATCCATCCCGAACTGCGGGGAGAAGCTCAGCGCCCGCATCGTGGCGACCGACTGGCTCTCGGTGTACTTGAGAAGCCCCTCGGGACCGTGCCGTCGACCGAGTCCGGAGTCCCCCATGCCACCCATAGGGGTGCGAACGCTTCCCCAGGAGATCGCATAACCCTCATTGATACTGACGGTGCCCGCCTTCAGAACCGCAGCGGCACGCTTGGCCCGCGACAGACTGCCAGAGACGACCACGGCCTGCAGCCCGTACTCGGTGTCGTTGGCCGCCGCGATGGCCTCCGATTCCGTCCGGTACGGGTACAGCGAGATCACTGGGCCGAAGGTCTCGTTGCGGCACACGACAGCGGACTCGGGGACATCGACCAGCACCGTCGGCTCGTGCGCGAACGGGCCGAGCTCCGGCCGCGGCCGCCCACCTGCCAGAACCCGGGCGCCTTTGGAGACAGCGTCATCGATGTGTCCGGTGACGGTGCTGAGCTGACCAGCGTCGATGAGCGAGCCCATGTCGGCACCCCAGCCGACCTGAACCTGCAGCCTCATGTCCGTCACGGCAGCAGCCAGCTTGCTGACATAGGCGTCCCACAGGGTCACCGGCACGTACACCCGTTCCACCGAGATGCACAGCTGGCCCGAGTTGGCGAAGGAGCCACGCACTGTGACATCCACGGCCTTGTCGATATCCGCATCATCCAGGATCACCAGGGCATTCTTGCCGCCGAGTTCCAGGGAGCACCCGATCAGCCGCTCTCCGCAACCTGCCGCGATCAGCCGGCCGACCCGGGTGGAACCGGTGAACATCATGTAGTCCGACTCCTCGATCATCACCGGACCGAGGGTGGACCCACCGCCGACAACGACGGTGAACAGTCCCTGAGGCAGGCCTGCGCGCTCCAGCATGTCGGCCACCCACAGGGCAGTCGTGGGGGTCTTGGAATCGGGTTTGAGCACGACGGCGTTGCCGGCCATGAGTGCGGCGACAGCGTCGGTGGCAGCCAGCGTCAGCGGGTAGTTCCAGGGAGCGATCACACCCACAACGCCTTTGGGCCGATGGTAGGTGGTGACCCCCACCAGCCCGGGCACGGCGCCGCTGGCCCGGCGCGGCTTGAGGACCTTGCGGGCGATGCGGGTGTAGTAGCGGGTGGTGTTGGCGATGTCGATCAGTTCTTCGAGCGCATCCTTGCGTGCCTTGCCGGTCTCCACCTGGGTGATGTCCAGCGCCTCATCCCGGTATTGCAGCACCAGATCGTGGAACCGTCGCAGGATCCGTGCGCGCACGGATGGGGGATGCGCCTGCCAGGTGCGCTGGGCCGCCCGCGCGAAATGGAAGGCCTGCCGGACGTCATCGGTGCTCGACTCCGGGACCCGGTTGAACGGTTCACCGGTGATCGGTGAGACGACTTCCAGCTGCGAAGTCCCCGAGGCGTAGACGTGGCGGTCGAGCGCCTCAAGCCGCTGATTGCGAAGTGGAGTTGCCTGGCGGTCCGAAACGATGGTCATGCACACCCTCCAGCGGCCGGGTTCACTTCAAGTCGCTACAGCTTCAGGGTACCGTGACGGCGCTCACATCGGACCTGCCGGGGCAG
>JAGQTY010000042.1:0-4503 GCA_020438795.1 Actinomycetota bacterium | reverse complement strand
CCTGGCCGGTGGCTATCCGTCAACCACCAGGTCAACGCGCTGGAACTCCTTGAGATCGGTGTATCCGGTGGTGGCGACCGCCTTGGCGAGCGCGCCCAGCAGGTTCATGGATCCGTCGGCCACCCGGCTCGGCCCACGAACCACCTCGGCCAGGGTTCCGACAGTGCCGAGGTCCACTCGCTCACCCCGCGGCAGCGTCGGATGCACAGCCTCAGGACCCCAGTGGAATCCCTGCCCCGGAGCATCGACCGCCCGGGCGAGACTGGCGCCCACCACGACGGCGTCCGCACCACAGGCCAGCGCACGCACCATGTGCCCGCTGTGCCCGAGGGAGCCGTCGGCAAGCACATGCACGTAGCGACCGCCGGACTCGTCCAGATAGTCCCGCCGCGCCTCGGCGACCTCGGCCACCGCCGTCGCCATCGGCACCCGGACCCCGAGCACCCGGGCGGTGCGGTGCGCAGCGCCGCCACCGAAACCGACCAGCACGCCCGCCGCTCCGGTTCTCATCAGGTGCAGGGCCGACTGATACGTGGCACAGCCGCCCACAATGACGGGAACATCGAGTTCATAGATGAACTCCTTGAGGTTCAGGGGTTGGTCGGCGCTCGAGACGTGCTCAGCAGAAACAGTCGTGCCTCTGATGACGAGCAGGTCCAGCCCAGCGGCCACCACCCGCTCCGCATGCTCGGCCGTCGCTGCCGGTGACAGTGCACCGGCCACGACTCCGCCTCCTGCACGCAGCTCGGCGACGCGTTGCAGCACCAGTTCTTCCTTGACCGGTTCGGCGTAGATCTCCTGCATCCGTCGGGTGGCAAGGTGTGCGGGCAGTTCGCGGATCTCCGCCAGCAGCGGTTCGGCGTCCTCGTAGCGGGTCCACAGCCCTTCCAGGTTGAGCACGCTGAGCAGGCCGAGGTCCGCAAGCGTGGCAGCCGTGGCGGGCGAAACCACGGAATCCGTGGGCGCGGTCATGAGCGGCGAGGCGAACGTGTAGGCGTCGATCTGCCACTCCAGCGACACGTCATCGGTATCGCGAGTGCGCCGGTTGGGTACGACGCTGACCTCGTCGAAACTGTAGCCGCGGGGGCTGCGCCGACCGCGGCCGATCTCATACTCGAGCATCAGGGGCTATCTTCCGGTCGAGAAGTAGTTGGGCGCCTCGGAGGTGACCTGCACGTCATGGGGGTGGGATTCCCGCAGACCTGCAGAGGTGATGCGCACGAACCGGCCGTTCACGTGCAGATCGTCCATGTCCTCCGCTCCCAGATACCCCATCGCGGCCCGCAGACCACCGATGAGCTGATGGGCCACCGCCGACAGCGGACCGCGGAACGGCACCTGTCCCTCGACACCCTCGGGGACGAGCTTCTCGTCATTGGGAACGTCATCCTGGAAGTACCGGTCCTTGGAGTAGGAACGGAGCTGGTCGCGCCCGGCCATCGCCCCCATCGAACCCATGCCCCGGTACTGCTTGTACTGCTTGCCGTTGACGAACACGACCTCGCCGGGTGCCTCCTCACAGCCTGCGAGCAGCGAACCGAGCATGACTGTCTCGGCCCCGGCGACCACCGCCTTGGGGATGTCGCCCGAGTACTGCAGGCCACCGTCGGCGATCACTGGGACGCCGACCCGGCGGCACACCAGCGCCGCCTCGTGCACGGCAGTCACCTGTGGGACGCCGACACCGGCCACAACTCGGGTGGTGCAGATCGACCCGGGCCCGACGCCGACCTTCACGCCGTCGACGCCAGCATCCACGAGGGCTCTGGCACCGCCGCTGGTCGCCACGTTGCCGCCGATGATGTCGACCGGCACTCGCTCGGAGCGCAGCCGTTTCACCATTTCCAGCACCTGACGCGAATGACCGTGGGCGGTGTCCACGACCACAGCGTCCACACCTGCCTCGATCAGGGCGCGGGCCCGCTTGTAGGCATCTTCACCGACACCGACGGCGGCGCCGACCCGCAGCCGCCCGTCGTCATCCTTGGTGGCCAGCGGATACTGCTCGGACTTGGTGAAGTCCTTGACCGTGATCAGGCCGACCAGCTTGTTGTCGTCCGAGACGATGGGAAGCTTCTCGACGCGGTGCTTCGCCAGCAGGGCGAATGCTTCGTCCCGTGCGATGCCCTCATGTCCGGTGACCAGCGGCATCTTGGTCATCACATCACCGACGCGCACGGACTTGTCGTCGACGAACCGCATGTCCCGGTTGGTGACCACGCCGAGCAGATAGCCGTCGGCGTCCACCACGGGCACACCCGAGATCCGGAAGCGCGAGCAGAGTTCTTCGACGTCGGCCAGGGTGTCGCTGATCCCGCAGGTGATGGGGTGGGAGACCATCCCGGCCTCGGAACGTTTCACCAGATCCACCTGCAGCGCCTGATCCTCGATGCTGAGGTTCCGGTGCAGGATCCCGATCCCGCCCTCGCGCGCCATCGCGATGGCCATCCGGGCCTCGGTCACTGTGTCCATGGCTGCCGACACCAACGGCATACCGAGTCTGATGTTGCGGGTCAGCCGGGTCGAGGTGTCGACCTCCGAGGGGATCACATCCGACTCGTTCGGCAGCAGCAGCACGTCGTCGTATGTGAGTCCGAGAGTGAGACCCTTCATGTTCGAGGTCTCGATGTAGGGATCGATCGACTCCTGAACCAATCGGCACCTCCAGCGCAGAGCTCCCATTTTATCCCGTGCGCCGACGCTTTCACCAAACCCACGCGCGTGAGACGGCTCATGCTCCCTGTGCGGCGAGCAACCGACTCCCCTCCGGCTGAGGCCGGGCGACGTGACTCAGCCGCAGCCAGCTTTCCGGCGGATCAGTCGCAGCCGGTCAGCGGGGCGGACAGCAGGCCAGGATCAGCCCAGGATTCCGCGACGGAATCCTTCAGCGACGGCGTGGCCCCGGTCCGAGACCCCGAGTTTGCGGAACAACCGCCGTGCATGTGTCTTGACGGTGTCCTCACTCAGGAAGAGGTCTCTGCCGATCTGGGCATTGCTCCGGCCGTCGCTCATCCCCTGCAGTACCTGTCGCTCCCGGTCGGTGAGGTTCGGAACCTTGCCGTCACCTCGTGGCGCGGGCACCGCACTGGGGCTCTGCGGCCGGTCCGTGGTGGCAAGGACTGCGGCGAACTCCTGCGGTGAGGCGTCCTTGGCGACATACCCCAGCGCCCCCTGGGAGACCGCCGCAGCGACCTCCTCAGGTGTCTCGCCCATCGTGAGCATGAGCACGGCGGCTTTGTGGTGCACCTCCAGCAGGCGGCGCAGCGACTCCAGGCCGCCGATGCCGGGCATCTGGGTGTCCAGCAGGACCAGGTCGGGGCGCTCCACCGGGTAGCGGGCGATGAGTTCCTCGCCACTGGCGGCAGTGCTGACTGACTCCACCTCAGGGACCAGGGAGAGACAGCGCATCAGCGCCTGCCGGACCCCCGGCGTGTCGTCGCAAACCAGCACACTGACCATGTGCCTCTCCTCACCTGAATCCGCGCCGCGCGCGGGATTCCTCCATTCTGGCGAGCAGGGGCACCTGTGACGATTTGAGAGGTTGTTCGGTCCGTTTTGTCCGGATTGCGCGGGCTGTGGGTATTGGTGCCGCCCCACTGGGCCGTCCTCGTTCGCGAGCCCCAGGACGACAACTGGCAAAGGGGGCATCAGCGCCGAACCCGGGAACACTGCGAGCCACGGGCGGGTCAACGAACTCGACGCTCCGGCAAGAGTTGCCGGAGCGTCGAGTTGTTGCTTGGTTCAGTGCGCGTGCGGATGATGACTGTGACCGTGGCCCGCGTCCTCATCCTCGTCCTCGGGCTTGTCAACCACGAGCACATCGGTGGTCAGCAGCATCCCGGCGATCGAGACCGCGTTCTCCAGTGCGGAGCGTGTGACCTTGACGGGATCGAGCACGCCGACCGCGACCAGGTCGCCGTACTCGCCGGTCGCGGCGTTGTAGCCGTTGCCGGGCTCAAGCTCGTCGACCTTCGAGACCACCACGGCGCCAGCAGCACCGGCGTTCTCGGCGATCCAGTACAGCGGCTGACCGCAGGCCTTGCGGACAACCTCGACGCCGAAGGCCTCGTCGCCCTTCAGGCCCAGGTCCTCGTCCAGCGCCGAAGCAGCGTGAACGAGCGCGGAGCCGCCGCCGGCGACGATGCCCTCTTCGATCGCAGCACGGGTCGCGGACACCGCATCCTCGATGCGGTGCTTGCGCTCCTTCATCTCGGTCTCGGTGGCTGCGCCCACGTTCACCACGCAGACGCCACCGGCGAGCTTGGCCAGGCGCTCGTTGAGCTTCTCGCGGTCCCAGTCGGAGTCGCTGGCCTCGATCTCACGCTTGATCTGCGCGACCCGGTCCTCGACGGCCTGGTGATCGCCACCACCGTCGACGATCGTGGTGTCGTCCTTGGTGACGACGATGCGGCGCGCGGAGCCGAGCACCTCGTCGCCGACCTGGTCGAGCTTGAGGCCGACGTCCTCGCTCACCACGGTGCCACCGGTCAGGATCGCGATGTC
>JAGQTY010000041.1 GCA_020438795.1 Actinomycetota bacterium | reverse complement strand
TCCGTGGACCCGGCCGAAGCGGTCGCCGCGACTGCTACCCCCGGTGGTCGCCCCCGGGAACCCGCCGAGCCAAACTCCCTCAGACCGGGCCCTGCTGCGCGCCGACGACATCCGCTACGAAGGCAGTTTCCGCATGCCCACCTTCGCCTGCGGCTGGACGACAGCCTGGAGCAGCGCCGGGCTCGCCCTACGACACGTGGCCGGTCGGGTACGGCTGCTGACCGGCGCTCATGTCTACGGAGGCAGCCCGATCTATGAGGTCGACCTTCCCGGAGTCGCTGCCAGCCCGGCACATTGGCCCCTCACGACGGTGGCGCAGGAGCACTGCGACGCCTACCAGGATCGACGTCGCCTCGCCCCCGACACGGAGCCCGCCGGAGCCGACGTCTGGACGCACGGCCTGCACTTCGACGAGGCTGCCAACAGGCTCTACTGGAGCTACGGCGATGTCTACAACGCCGACGCCAGCAACGACTCAGTCATGGGCTACACAGACTTCGGCTCCGGGCAGGCGTACGGGCCCTTCGGGTCTGGATCGGATGTCCACTCCCAGCGAATCCGCGGCGGCGTGCTCCGCGTCCCCGACTGGTATGCCGCTCGCTACCTCAACGGCCACCAGCTGCTCATCGGATTCGGCGGGTACTACAACATCATCGGTCCCGGAAGCATGGGTCCGACGCTGTTCACCACGTCGATGGCAGGGGCAGCCCTCTCACCGCAACCGCTCCTGGATCACCCGGCTGCGGTGACCCTTTCGGATCACTGGGCGCTACGACCAGCGAACTACAGCATTCGGGCAGGTCTGGGCTGGGGCCGGGCACCGGATGGTGAGCGCGGCTACTGGGCGCCGGGTGACACGATCGAAGGTGCGGCCGTCTGGATCGATACCGGCCGCAAGCATGCCCTGATGTACTTCACGCAACTGAATCTCGAAGAGATCTGGTACGGCAACGGCGGTCTGCACAGCGGCGGTACCGCGTCCTACTGGTACACCTACGACCCACTCGACCTCGCGAAGGTGGCCGCCGGCTCAGCCGAGGCCTGGGAACCGCAGCCACAGGTGACGGCCGTGGACTATCCGAGCCTGGCCGCCAGCAGTGAGGAGGGCACCGAGTCACGGATCAGTGGTGCCGCCTATGACTCCGCGACCAGCCGGTTGTTCCTGTTGCACCTGAACGCCTGGGAACAGGATGGCGAGTTCTTCCCTGTCGTCCACGTCTACCACGTGGGATAGCTGGGCAACGACCACTCCTGGGCCGGGCTCGAGACCCCAGCACACCGGGGTGCTCTGACAGCAGCGCGGACGTTCAGGTGACAACGTTCCTTCGGTATCGCTACCCCCACGACGGCGGCGGTATCGTTGCGCATGTCGCACACACTTGGCCGACTCGCTGCGGTGGCGCTGGTCACCACCACAGCGCTCGCGATCCCCGCGACAGCCCCAGCTGCGCAGCGGGTGCCGGTGGCTCCCGGCAGCTACGGATACGCAAAGGTAAACGACCAGGACTTCCTCGGTTTCACGGTTCGCAACCGACGCATCATCGATCCTCGCTTCAGCATCGAGGTCGAGTGCCGCCACAGTGATGGCACTCGCCAGAGTGTCGCCTATGGTCCAGCCGGAGCCCAGCCGGACCGCAGGTTCCGGATCAACGCGAACGCCGACGGTCGCGTCACCTGGATCCAGCGGCGCGATCCGAGCTTGATTCCGAATGCGCGGATCACATGGTGTACCGCTTCCCAGGCCAGGGCCGGCCCAAGGTGAACCTGATGGTGGAGGCCGACTACACGCAGGCCGATCCGGCTGGCGGTACCTGGCGTTCGCAATGCGTTGGGATCCAGCCCTTCCGGCTCAAGCGAGGACCACTGCCCCAGACCGATCCTGCTGCTCCCTGAGCCAGCATCACCGGTACCGGACGTCGAAGTCGGCCAGCTCCGCCAGGGTCACGAACCGATACCCGCGGTCCAGCAACTGGCGGACGAGGTGCGGGAACGCCTGCACGGACTGTTCCCTGGGTCCGCCCCCGTCGTGCATCAGCAGAACGCTGCCTGATCTGGCTCCGGCAACCACCCGGTTCGTGATCGTCTCCACCCCCGGACTCGCCCAGTCCACAGGGTCGACCTCCGCACCGACCGTGGCCATACCCAGGGACCAGGCGACTTCGCGCACCCGCTGCGTCTGTTCCAGGTAGGGAGCTCGGAAGGAGCATGGCGAATAGCCGGCGTACTTCCTGATGAGCAGCGAGGCACGGCTGAGGTCCCGCTCGACCGAGTCCGGACCGATCCGACCCACATGAGGATGGGAATACGAATGGTTGGCGATCTCATGTCCCTGGCGGCTGGCCCGCCTCACCAGCTCGGGGAAGGCAGCGACACGCTGTCCGACGACGAAGAAGGTCGCCGGCACGTGGAACTTGCGCAGGGTCCGCAGCACTGCGGGGGTGAAGGTGCTTGGTCCCCCATCGATGGTGAGAGCCACCGTCTTGCGCTTCGACGGAATGCGTTCGATCAGTTGGGGACCCTTCGCTGAGCATCCCGCGATCCGCAGTCGCGGCACGCGCAAGTCTGCTTCCGCGATCTCGTCACACTCCACACCGCCCTTGCAGAAGGACGATACCCGCGTCATTCCAGGGCGCACCATGAGGTCGGCCGACCGCAGCTGCAGCGAGCCATCGCCCAGGTTCTTCGTGGTGACGACACTGCGACGCACGATGCCGGAATGCCGCACGGCCACTTTCCCTGACTTCAGCAGGCACAGGGTCAACTCCGCTCCCCCTCGGTGCTGCAATCGCAGACAGCGCCCGGGCACGGCTGTCTGCGGGGTCCACACCGTCAGGCCCGCCCGGAAGGCGAGCGGAGGTGCACTCGGGACCGGAACCGATGCGCTGGAACCTTGCTCGCCTGTGCCACCTGCGCCCGCCGCAGCCGACACCGCTGCAGTGCCGAACGTCAGCGCGAGAACCAGGGCGACGATCCGAACGGGGTTCATGGACGGAATCCTATGGGTCTGCGCACGCACGCAGTGGCACTTCGCCCCAAGCACTGCGGAGGCCGCTCGCAGAATCATCGCCGGTGCTCCGGAGCCGATCAGACAGGTTCATGTGCAGGGTCGATACCAGGCAGAGAAATTAACGTGCCGGAAACCTGGCCGGGTTGCATCCGGCGGTCGCGAGAAACAAGCTGATGCCAGCAATAGCCGGTCCAGTCAGTCGGTGGATCGGTCACCAGAACTGTCCCCACGCCTACCCGGCGCTGACTCGAGCGACCCTGCTCGTCGAGGAGCTACCATGCCCGAAACTTCAGACAATCCGATCGGCGGAATCAGTCACAAGGCGACAGCCAGCAACGTGCTGGACGTGGTGATAGCGCAGGCCGATGCCAACGAGGACGGCCTCAAGCGGACGATCGGTCCGATCAACCTCACATCCATCGGCGTTGCTGCGGTGGTGGGCGCAGGCATCTTCGTGGTAACCGGTGAGGCTGCGGCGAAGCACGCCGGACCGGCCGTGGTCATCTCATTCGTGGTGGCGGGACTGGCTGCCCTGCTCGCAGCGCTGTGCTACGCCGAGCTGGCGGCCATGGTGCCACTGTCGGGTTCCACGTACTCCTACGCCTACGCAGCGCTGCCAGCACTGGTCGCTTGGATCATCGGGTGGGACCTGTTGCTCGAGTACCTCTTCGGCGCGGCGAATGTCTCCGTGGGCTGGGCGGGCTATGCCGACCAGCTGCTGGACAACATCGGCATCCACTTGCCGGATGCGGTGCTGGCCGGTCCCGTGGCCGACCATGATGGTGCGCTCACGGGTGTCCTCAATCTGCCGGCAGTGATCCTGATCGCGTTCGTGACCCTGATGCTGATCCTCGGTTCGCGCGAGAGCGCCACAGCCACGACCATCTTCGTGGGCGTGAAGCTCGTGACCCTGGCGGTGTTCGTGGTGTTCGGCATCACGGCAATCAACTCCGACAACTACACCCCTTTCATCCCGGAACCACAGGGAAGCTCGTTCGGGGGCTGGGGCGGCATACTTGCAGGCGCCGCGGCGGTGTTCTACAGCTACATCAGTTTCGATGCCGTCTGCACCGGTGCGCAGGAGGCGAAGAATCCACGCAAAACGCTGCCCATCGGCATCCTCGGCTCGCTCGGGGTGGCGACCCTCGTCTACGTGATCGTCGGCTTCGTCATGGTGGGACTCACGAACTACGAGAATCTTGCGGTGCCGAACGCGCTCTCGCTCGCCCTGCAGAGCGCCGGGCTGGACAACATCGGCACCATCGTCGACATCGGGGCCACCGTTGGACTCGCCGCTTCGGTGCTCGCCCTCATGTACGCCCAGACCCGGATCCTGATGCGGATGTCGGAGGATGGCATGCTGCCGCGGGTGTTCCGGAAGGTGGACCGTAAGCGAGGCACTCCGGTGACCACGATCGTGGTCTGCGGGATCGGGGCAGCCATCATGGCCGGCTTCCTCCCGCTGAGCACGCTCACCGAAATGATCTCGATCGGCACCCTGCTGGCGTTCATCATCGTTGCCGTGGCGGTGGTTGTGATGCGCCGGACCAAGCCCGACCTGCCGCGGCCCTTCCGGATGCCGGGCGGTCCGACGATCCCGGCCATCTCCATCATCGTCTCGTTCGTGATCATGCTGCAGCTGGACATCTGGACCTGGTTGCGGCTGTTCGTCTGGCTGGTGATCGGGGTGATCATCTACTTCGCCTACAGCCGCACCCGGGCGCAGGCCGTCATCGATACCAGGCTGGAGGAGCACAACGCATGGGTGGAGGAGCGTGCCGCTCATCCGGGCAGCCACTCCCTGCCTCCCCAGCTGCCCGGCGACGAATGAGCCGGCTGCCCACTGTGTCACGGAAAATAGTGTGCGCGGTGGCTTCTGAATCAACAGCCACCTCAGCGCCGGCTCACGCGGTGTTCCGGATCAGTGGCAGCCTGTGGAGCCTGAGTCGGTATAGGTCTTGCCTTCGACGGGCAGGAATTCCCAGTCATAGCTGCCGTCGTTGAGATCGAGTCCCAGAACACCGTGGGTGTCATCGTTCGAGGCCTGCGTGTTCGGGCTGCTCCCCATACTCCGGAATCCGGTGCCGCCGGTCCCCACCACGAACATCCGCATGCCCTCAGCGTCGGCTTCGCCGTTGGCGTTCATCGGCGCGAACCGCTCATAGTCGTGGTCGTGCCCGGCGAGCATCAGCTCAGCGCCGCCGTCCGCCAGGGTCGCCCACAGGTCCTGCACATCGTCATCGTCGCCGTGGGATCCGGAACTGAACCGAGGGTGATGCATGTAGGCGAGGGTGCACAGCGCTGGGTGAGCGGCCAGATCCTCAACCAGCCAATCATGCTGTGGCGAACCGATGTCGCAACCACCGATGTCCGAACAGTTGCTGTTCAGAGAGACCAGGTGCCAGTCGCCCACGTCGAAGCTGTAGTAGCCCTTGTCGGGATCACCCGCTGCCGCTCCGAAGTAGTCGAAGTAGCCGGCGGCATTGGCAGTTCCGTAGTCATGGTTGCCCGGTGCCGGGAACATCCTGTCCCTGTACTGGCCCCATGAGGGGTGGAAGCAGTCTGCGAACTCCTGATGGGTCCCTGATCCGTAGACGTTGTCGCCGAGAGTCAGCACGCTCGCATCCGGCTCGAGTCCCAGCAGGGCGGCTGTGTCCTCATCTCCACCGATTCCGCAGTGCGCGATGTCGCCCGCTGCCAGCACTCTGGAACTGAGGGGAACCGGCGGCGCTGTCGGCGCGGAGGTGGGCGTGCCTGAGGGCTGCGGATCAGGCGATACGGTCGGCGAAGGATCGGGTGCTGTCGTGGGCCCCGGGACATTCGTCGGTCCGGGATCGGTCCCGGGGGGCACAGTCGTGGGCGTGTCCACAGTATCCGTGGGTGAGGGTGAAGGGGCAGGCTCCGGGTCGGACGTCTCGGGCCGTGCCGGGGTGAGTAGTCGGTAGCGGAAGCGGACAAGGGCTCCTCGGGCTCGTGTGACACGCGCCGTCCGCGCCGTCACATCGGCCGTTGCAGTCTGCGACCCCGTGGTGATCTTCTTGGCTCTCACCACGTAGCGGCCGCGTGGCAGTTCGCGAAACACAGCAGTTCGCTCGACGGTCAGCTTCCTGCGGACGCCGTCTGCCTTCCCCCGCTTGCCGACCAGCCTCACGTCCGCCGAGCTCTGCAGGCGCTCACCGGTGACACGGACACGCACCCGGTTGCCGCGCACTGCCTTGGCCGATAAGACAACCCCGGGATTCGCGACGGATTCAGCCACTCCAGGCTCTGTCGCCCGACTGCTCCAGGATGGTTGCTGTACACCGGCAGTCAGGAACGCAGTCAGGCCAAGGATCAGTAGTAGGAGCAGCCATTGCCGCCGGACGGGCCCGGGCCACCGCTGACAGGTAACATCCCGCCCGTCTTGATCACCGGTCACTCGCATGCGATCCCCCACTGTTCCACTGATATCGACGTCGGCCCGCTCTGTCTTTAGCCTGACAGCCGAGGGCGGCACGCGACCTGCGTGCAGCACACTGAATCCTGAACCGGACGCGCACGTAGCCCCGCCGTACCGGCGCAGGCGGGGCGTGCCGGCAGGCGACAGCGAGACCACGATGGCCTGAAGACACATGCGGGTCAGGCCATACGCTGGAGACGTGACAGCGCCCCGGCACCACAGCAGACGGTTGGCGGCCACGCTCGCCAGGCGTGGCAACCGTTGCCAGTGGTGCGGACGAGAGGTGGACACCCCCTTGGTCGCTGCGACCGTGGATCACCTTGTCCCCAGGATCAAGGGTGGTCCCACGTGGGCTGAGAATCTCGTCGTGGCATGCGGTCGCTGCAACGCCGATCGCGGCCACCTGACCCCGGCCGACTGGCTGGACGAATGTGACCGACGGGGCTGGCGGCCTGATCGTAGCGCGGTCGTGCTGGCGCTGCGCGAGCTGCAGTCGGCCATAGTGCACCGAGGTGGACAGCGGCGCGCACGCCGCTACGTGGCATCGCAGTTGCGTCGTCTCTCCCCCGGCCCACGGCGGCGTTACTGAGGAATCGCTCAGGAGCGGGGGCAGCCGTCGCCGGTTCGCCGAGCCATCCCCCGTGGGGTTTCGCTAGCCTCACCGGGTGAGCCAAGCTGCGACGTCGAAGCCCGTGGGACGGCTCCTACGACGCTACATCCCGATCGTCGGCTGGCTACCGAACTATCAGCGACGCTGGCTGGGCCGGGACGCGATCGCGGGCGTCGCCGTCGCCTCCGTAGCCATTCCGACCTCCATGGGCTATGCGGGTATCGCACACGTACCAGTGCAGGTCGGCCTGTATGCGTTGCCGTTGGCACTGTTGCTCTATGCCATATTCGGGTCGTCCCGGCAGTTGGCGGTGGGACCGTCCTCGACTGTCGCCATCATGTCCGGGGCGAGCCTCGTCAGCCTGGGAGTGGTGGGGGATGTGCCCACGGCCATCGCGCTGACCGCTGCCATGGCCATTACCGCTGGTCTCATGCTGGTGGCTGCAGGTGTCCTGGGCTTCGGGTGGGCCACGGACTTCATCTCGCGACCGGTCATCACCGGTTTCACCTTCGGGCTTGGGATAGTCGTGGTTGTCGCTGAGCTCCCCCACATCCTGGGGATCCCGACAGCAGCCACGACGCCCTACGGCCGGGTGATCGATATCGCCGAGAACCTCGAGGGCGTCAGTTTCCTCACCATCGCTGTGGGTGTCTTCGCACTCGCCGTGATGTTCCTCGGCTCCTGGTGGCGGCCGCACTGGCCCTGGGCTCTTGCGCTCATGATCGTTGCCATCGTGGTGGCAGGATTCCTGAACCCGGGACAGTACGGGATGGAGACCCTGGGTTCGATTCCCGCAGGGCTGCCGGACTTCGGGATTCCGACGTTCGAGGCCAGCCAGCTTCCAGGAGTGCTCCTGGGTGGGGCAGCGATTGCCCTGGTCGGCACCGGGGAGGGGCTGAGCGCGGGTCGCATCTACGCGGCGAAGGGCAACTACCGGATCCGCTCCAGCCAGGAGTTCATTGGGGCGGGTGCGGCGAACATCGGCTCGGGGCTGTCGTCCGGTATGGCGGTCTGCGGCAGTGTGAGCAGAACAGGGACCGCCGTAGCGTCCGGGGCCAAGACGCAGGTCTCGGCACTCGTCGCGCTGGTCACCATCGTGGTGGTGCTGCTGACCCTCACCGACACTCTGGACGATCTGCCCCGGGTGATCCTTTCGGCAGTCGTGATCGCCAGTGTCTGGTCACTGATGGATGTCAGTACGATGAAGCGCTACTGGCGCATCCGGCGCAACGACTTCGTCGCCGCTGCCACCGGGCTGCTGGGGGTCATCGCCCTGGGGCCGCTGTACGGACTGCTGGCCGCTGTGGCCATCTCACTGCTGGGACTGGTGTACCGGTCGAACCGGATCATCGTCGACCCCGTCGGGATGATCCCGGACGAACGCGCGGGCTGGGGGTTCCTACCGGGCCATCCGGAACGGCAATCGGTCCCAGGCATCCTTGTGCTGCGGCTCGGTGCCCCGATCTTCTGGGCCAACGCCGCCCGCACAGGAGAAGCGGTGCTGCAGCTGGTGGACGAGGAGCGACAGGAGCTCACCGCCGTGGTGCTCGACCTCGAGGCGACCGGACAACTCGATATCACCTCGGTCGACATGCTCACGAGTCTGATCGACGCGCTCAAGAAGGACGGCGTTGACACGTACTTCGCGCGGGTGCTGCCCCAGACGATGGAGGTGATCCGCAAGGCAGGTCTGGCTGACGAGCTGGGTGAGGATCACTTCTGGCATTCGATCACCTACACCGTCGAACAGGCCTGTGAACAGCACGGTCTTGCGTTCGACCCGCCTTCGGGCCAGAACTGACCTGAACGGCGCGGCGTGACTCCGCACGGCTGAAAGAGAACCCGCAACCGTTGCCTGCGCTTTGGAGCCGGTCATACACTCACAGTCACCAGGATTCGCCACCGCTCCCCGGCCGAGGTGATTCCGCAGGCCGGGCCCACCAGGAGGCACGATGACATCCGCGACTTCGACATCCGCCATTTCGAAATTCCTGGCTGCGGGTGCAGGACTCGTGGCTGCGCTCGCCATGACATCTTGCACGACATCCGAGGCCGTAACGGAGCGTGGCGCTCAGGAGGACGACGTGGTGGTCCAGTATCCGGCGATCCCGTTCTCAGCCGACTTCCAGGCCGCGACAGAGATGAACGGCTGCGGACCTGCCTCCATCAACTCCATGCCTGCCCAGATCCGCAATCTGCTGAACAACAACGGCTACTCCTCGATGTCCGGGAAGTATCACGCTGACTTCACCAATGCCTGCTACATCCACGACGCCACTTACACCGGTTCCTACGTGAGTGACTACGGCACTTTCCGGACCGGTGACCCCATCGTCCTCATCGACCCGTACAGTTCGGCGAACCCCGTGAACCTGTATGAGAAGACCAAGCAACAGGCCGACCGGGAACTGCTGAGCAACCTGCAGACCGAGTGCCACCGGGCGAAGGCCCATTGGTACCAGGAGGCCGCACTGGGCGGGTGTCTCGCCAAGGCCGAGGCCTACTTCGGCGCGGTGAGTGAATTCGGCAAGTCCTACTGGACCAAGAGGTAGCTGATCCGGCGGAACCTCGGCTGAATCCGCGGCACCACTCCCGCCGGCAACGGATTCAGCGTCTATCGTTGGGCCATGACACGTCGACGCGGAATGCTACTTGTGGGGAGCATCGTCGCGACGCTGTCCCTCCTGGCCGCAGGATGCTCGGGCGGGAGTGGCACGCAGGCAGACCAGAGCGCGGAGAGCTCCCCGACCGTGCCGGGGCTGTCCGCCTCGCAGGTCGATGATGCAGTGAATCAGCTCGACGAGATCGTGCAGGGCACCATGAGCAAGCTGGGCACACCTGGTGTGGCGGTGGCTGTCGTGCAGGACGACCGGGTCGTCACCACCAGAACCTATGGCGTGAGGTCCACCGAGACCCAGGAACCGGTGAACGAGCAGACCCTGTTCCAGATCGCCTCGCTGTCCAAGCCGATCTCAGGAACGATAGTGTCGGGCTTGTCCACTCAGGGGGGACCGGCGTGGGACGACCTCGTCCGGGACAAGAACCCCAGCTTCCGGCTGAAGGATCCCTGGGTCAGCCGCCATCTCACGTACGCCGATCTCGTCTCGATGCGTGCCGGACTGCCGGGTCAGGGCGGCAACCTGCTTGAGTCCATCGGATTCGACCAGGAACAGATCATGAACAGACTGCGCCTGCTGGATCTGAATCCGTTCCGGGACAGCTACGAGTACTCCAACTTCTCACTGACCTCCGGGGCGGTGCTGGCAGCCGATGCGGCGGGTATGTCCTGGGACGAGGCGGCGCAGGACGTCCTCTTCGACCCCGCCGGCATGAAGTCGACCAGCTACAACAACAAGACGTTCGAAGAGTCCGACAACACCGCCCAGCTCCACGTCGAGCGGGACGGAGCATGGCGTCCTCTGTTCGAGCGCACTCCGGACGCGCAGGCTCCAGCGGGTGGTGTGAACACCAACATCACCGATATGGCCGCCTGGGGTCGGGTGATCCTCGGCAGCGGGACGCTGGACGGTACGGAGATCGTGGCCCCCGACGTCTTCACCGAGTTCACCACGCTGTCGGCCAACGCCAACAATCCGAGTGAGCCCCTGTTCCAGACCCGTGGGTACGGGCTCGGTATCAACGTCGGTGTCGATGAGGCGGGCAACACCCGCTGGAACCACTCGGGTGCCTTCTCCACCGGTGCCGCAACCACGGCGGTGTTCCTGCCCGCCCAGAATGTGGGCATCATCGTGCTGACAAACGCGGCGCCGGTGGGCGCCTCGGAATCGATCACTGACGCCTTCATGGAACAGGTCACGACCGGCGGGATCTCCCAGGACTGGGATGAGATCTGGACCACCCGCCTGGCGCACATCTATGGCGAACCCGAAGACGTCGGCAAGCCGACCCCCGGCATCAAGCTCCAGAATGCCGAGGCCTTCGTCGGCACCTACCGAAACGCATACGTCGGGGACTTCGAGGTCACGCAGAAGGGCGGAGGGCTTGTGCTCATCGAAGGGCCGGCAAGAGTCCGATACCGGCTCAAGCCCTGGCGCAAGGACACCTTCGTCTACGCTCACGCTCCGGAACTGCCGGACTTTCTCTCCACCGTGACCTTCACCAGGACCGCCGATCGGGCCACCAGCATGGATGTCTCCGCATTCGACGAAGTCGGCTGGGGCACGCTGCGTCACGTCGGTTGATCTCCGATTCCGGGTGCACGTAGTGCGGACTGCGCCAGTCCTCGATTCGTTCGTCCGGTGCGGCACCGATGAGCCATCCGTGTGACGCTTCTTGTCACGACGGATCGTGACGGGCAACGAGAGTCCCTCGCGGGCGACAATGCAGCAACCACACAGGAACGGCTGGCATGCCATGGACTGGCCCAAGTACGGGTTCACCCCGCTGGTGGCGGCCCTCGGAGCCGTCGCTCTGATCCTCACCGGCTGCTCGTCGTCGTCGACCTCCGAGTCCACCAATGACCGGTCCGCGGCCAAGGACGATGACGTCGTCGCGACGGCCTCCCTTCCGGACGCACCCGGTGTTTCCAGCTACTACGGCCTCGGACGCAAGGACTGCGTCGGCACCGCGCAGAACACCACATCCAAGGTCTGGTACACCGTCGCCAACGGCGTGCTCTCCGATGTGTATGGGGCCACCGTCGATATCACCAACCTGCAGTCCCTGCAGTACATCGTGACCGACGGTTCGACCTTCACCGACGTCCAGTCCAATGCCGACGACATGACCTACACCGCATCGGTGGACTCGACCGGGATGCAGTGCACGGTTGTCAGCAGTTCCGTCAACCATGGCTACACCCTCACGACGAAGTACATCACAGACCCTGACACCAACACAGTGCTCATGAACACCACGCTCGGCGGCTCGTCGTCGGGGCTGAAGGTGTACGTCCGGATGAACTCCTCGGTCAACGGCAACGGCGGCGGTGGTGACACCAGTTCCGGCGGCAACATGGGCGGCGACACCGCCACCATCGACTCTTCGGGCGCGCTCGTCTCCTACGACACCAACACCTCAATCGCAGCCGTGAACGCCAGCTACCTGACACCGCAGTACTTGGCGCTGCAGTCGAGCCCGGCCTTCACGTCCAGTACGCAGACGAACGGATACGCGAACCCGACGCCGGCATCGGGAAGCAGCAGCAGCGACCCTCTCGCAGCGCTGCAGAGCAATTTCAGCTACACCCCGCAGACGACAGATGCCGGCCCGGGGAATGTGGCCCAAGCAGCGGAGATCAACACCTCGAACGGTAGCTGGACGCTGGCGCTGAGCCTGGACACCTCACAGTCGAACGCCGTGAGTGACGCGACTGCTGCTCTCAAGGGCAGCTTCTCGTCCACAGCGTCCGACTACACCGGCACCTGGGACAGCTACGACAACGGGCTGAACTCCCCGCCGTCCTCACTGCCGGGTGTCTCGACAGCCGACATGTCCCGCATCCAAACCATGTACTACCAGTCCCTGAACACGGTCAAGGCAGCGGAGGACAAGACCTTCCCGGGGGCGCTGGCCGCCGGACTGGCAGCGCCCTGGGGCCAATCAGTTCCTGCCGGCCAGAACCAGGCCTCGAACAACGGCGACCCGAGCTGGTCCTCGATCAGCGACGGCTATGCGCCGTATTTCGGCTCGTACAAGGAGATATTCGCCCGCGATGCTTCCGAGGCGGCGACCGCACTGCTCTACGCGGGAGACCAGAGCACCGCCCAGAACGTTGCGAGTTTCCTGCTGCAGACCCAGGTGCTGTCGACGGGCCAGATTCCGCGCAACAGCCTGCCCAACGGTCAGCCTGCCCCGGACTCGGGAGCCACCCAGATGGATGAGAGTGCCTTCCCGATCCTGCTCGCCTATCAGTCGGGCCTCTACAAGAACAACGCCAGCCTCTACAAGAAGTCCATCATTCCCACCGCCGACTGGATCATCGCCAACGGACCTGAGGGCACCGGGTCCAACTGCTGGTCGGTCAGCTGTTCGATCGGGGTGGAGCGATGGGAGGAACAGACCGGATTCTCCCCGTCCACGATCGCCGCCGAGATCGCAGGACTGACCGCGGCCAGTGCGATCGCATCAGCCAATGGCGACGCCACCCATGCTCAGCACTATCAGGCCGCGGCTGACAACTTCCAGAACTACCTCGCCGACGAGACGGTGAACACCGATCCGGGTGAGGTGGCCGACGCCGACTTCTCCAGCGCCGGCAGTGGCTACTACCTGCGGGTCGGCAAGACCACGCCCACAGCGAACTTCAACTACAGTCTCGGCAACGGCATCACGGCCGAACAGGACCAGCTCAACGTCATCGACCCGGGCTTCCTCGAAATGGTTCGGCTCGGAGCCCTGCCCGCCGACAATGACTACATCACTCAGACCCTGGGCCTCATCACCGGCGGCGACGTCGGCGTTCAGGTCAGCCTGACCAACGGCACCGGATACCACCGGTACGGCACCGGATCCCCCAACCCCGAGGACGGCTACGGCGACTGCATCGCCGGGGGCAACAGTTCCTGCTCCACGACGGGTGCGCCGTGGGCACCCACGGGAACGGGAATCGGTCATGCCTGGCCCCTGTTGAACGGTGAACACGGCGAATACGACGTCGCTGCCGGGAACTACCCCGACGCCGGCGGCGAGCTGACCAACATGATGAACTTCGCAGTGTCCAGCGGCGGGCTGCTCCCGGAACAGGTGTGGGTGGGAGACGATCTTGCGGCCTCCCCCTGGGGCTCTGACCCGGCTACTGCGAGCATCGGTTTCACGCAGGGACGCCCGGCGGGCTCGGCGATGCCACTGACCTGGGCGACCGCGCAGTTCGCCCGACTGGTGTACAACCTGGCGGCGGAGAAGAACCTGGAGACCCCGGGCATCGTCACCAAGCGCTACCCCGGCGGGGAAGCTCCGATAATGTCCACCTTCAGCGTCTCATCGCCGACTGGAGGCGGCGGAAGTAACGGTTGCTCGTCATCGACCAGTGGCGGCGGCACGATCACGGTCACCGGCACCGCCGCACCCGGGGCCACCATCGTGGTGGAGAACTTCGCAAAGGCGACAGGAGGTGCTGCGACGACGGAGACCACCACCGCGGACTCGTCGACCGGCGCTTTCTCGGTGGCGATCGCCACCGCGAGCAACTCGACGCTGTCCACCTCGGCGGAGTCCGAAAGTAGCACGGCACTGAGTATCATCGGGCTGTGCTGAAGCCACGCTGAACATGCGGGACAGCACGAAGGGCGTCGACATGCGATTGATGGTGCTGGCCGTGACGGTCTCGCTCGTGGTCGCGCTCCCCGCCACGACAGCGGCTCACGCCCAGCCCTCGGGGCTCCACTCGGAGGCCGCGCCCAGCGGGCGGCAACGTTCCGATTACACCCTCCGGGTCAAGCTCAGGGGCCTCACAGGCCATCAAACACAGGTGACCCTCAGATCCATGCAACGACCGAGGTTCACCGAGATCCGTCGGACAGCGCGTTCCATTGCCTTCCGGCACCTCACTCCCGGCCGGTACCAGCTCAGCGTGGAGGCCGTGGACAACGGTGATGAACTGCTGAGGCCGAGGCGATCGGTCAAGGATGTCAAGATCGGCATACGGAACTCGACCACCCGTTTCCGGTTCGAATCACTGGATCGGATGGTGCTGAACCAGCCATTCGCCACCGACATCCGGGAGTCACCACTGGCCGGCGAGCCGAGGTCGTACTACACCCGAAGCTCTGCGTTTCCCAAGGACCCGGCTGCGTGGCACCTGCCGGTCGATGGCGAGGGCGCTGTAGTGATTCACAAGTCAGGGGCCCTGCACAACCATCCGGTCTCGCAGGCGCAATATGGCCTGACAGCACTGGCTTCATACGACCTGACGGGGGACGACGATTATCTGGCCATAGCCCGGGCGCAGGCGATCCGGTTGTTGCAAGCACGGGTCGAAGTGGGTAAGGCCTTCTACTTTCCCTATACCTTCCGTTGGCGGCTGGGCGTCACCGGTCGTAACTACCGCCCCAACTGGTACAGCGCCATGGCGCAGGGGCAGGCATTGTCACTGTTCCTCAGGCTGGCTGAGGTCACCGGAGAGATGCAATGGCGCGATGCGGCGGACCACGTCTTTGCGTCGCTGCTGCGCCAGCCGGTCGACGCCGAGGACATCGCGGTCGTCCATGTCCACGAGGGTCATCTCTGGCTCGAGGAGTATCCCCGATATCCGGTTGAGGACTCAGGACATGTCTACAACGGCCTGATGTTCGCCACCTTCGGGGTCTATGACTACTACCTGGCCACAGGCAACCCCCAGGCGCTGCTCCTGCTGCGGGGGGCGCTGCAAACGGTCAAGGACATGTTCGCGCGAGTGCGCAATCCCGGTGGCTACTCCCACTACAGCATTCATGGAAACAGACCTCACGAGCTCTATCACCGGGTCCACATCAGGCAGCTGCAGTACCTGAGTGAGGTCACAGGAGACTCCGAGTTCGCCCGCATGGCAGAAACTCTGCGCGACGACTCATCGGCCCTGGAACCAGACGACGCAGTGCCACCCGAACGCTGAGACCGGACTCACGCGACGTGATTCTGGGCCTCAGCCGCGCCCCGGCACCCCTGGTGACACGAGCCCTCGGTACAGGATCCTCAGATTCGGAGCACCCAGCCCCGATGCCCGGTCATACCCCGGATGTGCCTGGCAGCACTTCTTGTTCAGGGTTGTGTTGTTCGTCCTCACGATGTCGAAGAACGCCCGTGGCCTGTCCACATCCGCTTGGTACAACCCGGGGTTGAGCAGCCCGAATCCGGACTCACCCTTGGTGGCCTGCTTCCCCGCCATGATGGCCACGTTGCTGGCGAAGAAGGGGGTGGCAGCACTTGTCCCCCAGACCGGCTCCCAACCGGATTCCGAGTCGGGACCTTCACCTTGCAGATACAGCGGCCACGCCGCCGGTGCATCCGAGGCGTGCAGGGACAGGTCGGGGACACTGCGGACCTGGCCTCCCGTGACCGCCCGCCGCTGATACCAGGGCCGGTCGTACACCCTGGACTTCCCGCCACCGCCAGCACCGGCGCTATTCCACACGACTTCGCTTTTTCGGGTGTTGTTCGGGCGCAGAGCGATCTGCGAACCTCCGACACCAGTGACGTACGGACTGCTGGCGGGATACCCGACCGAGAGCGCCGCATCGTCCTCATAAGCGTCGGCGCATGCCGAGGATCCGTCGTCCCCCGAGGACGACATCATCGAAACCCCGGCAAGGCCGAGTCGTACGAAAACGGCATCCCACAGCGGGAACGCCTGGGCGCCGGCGAACTGGCGAATCCCCCGCTCACACACGGAGTAGGACAGCGTTGCGGCGTCCGGGAGGTCCGGCAGTTCCAGCACCTTGGCCCATAGCAGGAACCATAAGGGCACGCCATACTGCTGGGCTGCCAGCTGCTCGACGACCGAGACCTGACTCCCCCTGGGCAATGCTGATTGGGAGATCTGGGTGTCGAGACTTCCCTCCCCACCTTCTGGCAGTGGTTCGCTGAGCCCGTCCACCGGCACACGAGTGAAGTCTCTGCCTTGCGTGTTGAAGCAGGCAGCCGACGCCGCCAGTGCCTCATCACTAAATCCGCTGCCGGCGGAAAGGATCGCCAGGTGCACCCGGTTGCCGAGCCTCCGATTGTCCGGCTCTGCCAGCCGTCCGTAGGCGTGCTGCAGTTGCTGATAGGAATAGGCGTCCGTCCTGGCCTCCTCACAGCCCCCGACCCAGGTGCCGGTACTGCCCCGCCGCAGGTACGGCTGACTGCTCAGCCTGGCTCCGGGTTCCTGGGTCAGGTATATCGCGGCAGACTCGCGGATACTCCTGCTGAGGCCATGCGGCACACCGGTGCCCTTCGCACGGTAGACGCGGACGCCGTCGACAACCGTGGTCTGCACCTCGGCTGCAAGCCAATGCTCCATTGCGGCCACGGTGCCGCTGACCCGGGCGAACACTGCGCTGCGATCGAGTGCGTAGGTGAGTCCGGCGGCCTCAGCAGAAGTGCTCACTGCCTTCTGTGCGGCAGCGGTGGCTCCGAACCGGGTCGCCAGCACATCCACATCGAGGAACTGCCGATACCGCAGACCGCTCGGATCGCTGATCCTGCGCAGCTTGTGAACCGCCTTGTTGTCGCGACGCTTCAGGCCATAGTAGAACGTGATCTCATCAGCACCCGATGCGTCTGTCCAAGTACTCGGGGGCCAGGGCAGTTTCGGCCGGACAGCTTGCGACGGTACCGCCAGTGCTGCCAAGGCGATGGCAGCGGCGGCGACAAGAACCCCAGCGAGGCGCAGCGACTTCATGGCGGGCAGCTTACCGATGCGTGCGCGAGTCGTCGCGACGACTCCGTCGGATGTCCCACACTCCGACACCGGACGAGGACGAATGTTTCGGAGGGTTCCAGGGAGTCTCAGGCCGCTGGCTCAAGGATCACAACAGGAATGTTCCGGTCGGTGCGCTTCTGGTAGCCGGAATAGCCGTCGTATGCCGCGGTGATCCGCGGCCACAACTCCTGCTTCTCTGCCTCTGAGGCGGTGCGGGCGCGCATCTCCCGCTTGCGTCCTTGCATCTGAATCGTCACCTCAGGGTTGGCCGAGAGGTTCAGGTACCAGGCCGGGTGGCGGTCGTCGCCGCCGTAGGAGGCCACGAGCACCACATCCTCACCGACCTGTGCCGGAGACGTCAGCATCGTGGTCCGATCCCTGCCACTCCTGCGGCCGGTAGTGGTGAGCGCCACCACTGGCATCCCGCTGAGCGAGCCCAGCAGCTTGCCGTCGGTCGCCAGGAAGATGCGCCGGTGAAGACCCGTCACCGCCCGGAAGAGGTAGTCCTTGGCATTGGCCATGTGTCCACACTAGACGTTCCGCGCAGTTCCCGGTTTCAACTGGTCCGGACCTGCCAGGCTGCGACGCAACGGCCTTGTCGTCAGATGTCGATCGTAGACTCTCTGTCCGCCGACGCTTTGGCCCGCCGGATCCCGCCAACCTCCCGATGATGCGGCGACTTGGCGACCGGACTGGGCACATTCATTGCCCGCCGTCATACTCGGTGGGGATGAAGAACGGACGGGCTGCGTGGGTCTTGGCGGCGATGACGGTGGCCAACAGCATGATCCTGGTCGATCAGACTGCCGTACCGCTCGCCCTGCCTGAGATCATCAAGGACCTCGATGCCGGCCAGACCGAAGCCCAATGGGTTCTCACCGCGAGTGTCCTCCCACTCGCGATCTTCATGGTGCTGGGCGGCAGGCTCGGAGACATCCTCGGTCACCGGCGGGTGTTTCTCACAGGTTCCGTCCTGTTCATCTCCGCCAGTGGAATCGCGGGAGCAGCGCCTGACATTGAGATCCTCATCATTGCGCGGGCCCTGCAAGGCCTCGGTGCAGCGCTGATGATGCCGACGTCGATCGCGATAGTCAGCGAGGCTTACGCCGAATCCCGCAGAGGTCGAGCTCTGGGGACGATGGCTGGCGTCACCGCGATCTTTGCTGCGTTTGGGCCGCTGCTGGGTGGTGCGCTCACCCAGTTGAATTTTCGACTCGTCTTCTACGTGAACGTACCCCTGGCTGCGGCCACTGTGATTCTGACTCTCATCTTCGTGAACGCCTCCAGAACCCGCTCCGACTCCAGGCCACAATTGGATATCCCGGGTCTGATTCTGTTCGCCGTCGTCGCCGCCGGGCTGATCATAGGCCTCACACAGGGCCGCCAGTGGGGATGGAACTCCTTCGCAACTCTCGCACTGCTGGTGTCAGCCATCGCCGCACTCGCTCTGTTCATCGCCGTGGAACTGCGGCGCGAAGACCCGATGATCGATCTGAGGCTCTTGCAGCGGCCGAACTTCGCGATGTCGAACCTCTCCCAGTTCGCTGGAGGCATTGTGGAATTCGGCCTTGGCGCCCTCCTTCCTCTCATCTTGATTCTCTGGCTCGGGATGAGCCCGGCGACAGCAGGACTGGCGCTCCTCCCGGCAACTGTCCCGATGATCCTGGTTGCCCCCTTGGCCGGCCACCTCTTCGACCGATACGGAGGAAAGTACGTCCTGGCAACGAGCTTCTTGGTCCTGAGCGGCTCCATCATCTGGATCATCGTCTTCCTGGGTTCCGAGAACTACTGGCTCATCCTCCCCGGCCTCGTACTTCAGGGAAGCGCTCTGTGTGCCCTATTGACGGTGAACGACCCTCTCGGCATTAACGCGGTCCGGGAAGCCGAACGTGGTGAGGCGTCGGGAATGATCGGAACCTCTGAACAACTCGGCGGCGCCTTCGGCATAGCGATTCTCATGACGATCACCGTGACCCTCTACCTCGAGTCACTCTTCGATCGACTTGCCCGTGATGGAGTCTCCACAACCCCGGAACAGATCGAGCAGCTGAAGGACACCCTCGTCAGCGCAGAAGCCACCGGACTCAACCCGGACGAGTTGCCCACAATCGTTGCGGTGATCATTGAACCGGCGGGTCTGAGCTTCGTATTCGGCGCCCGCATTGCCCTACTGGCAGCCGTTGTCGTCTGTGTGGCGTGTGGCCTCCTCTCACTCGTATTGGTGCGGAATCCACAGGAACCAGACTCGATGCACTCGCATCGATCCATGGCCACCTCGACTCGGCGTTCTCGCTGGGTCCATGCCAGCCACTCACGTACCCAGCGGTGATGGACAGGGGTCCCCGTCCGCAGGAGCCAAGCGAGCGATGCAGACCTACGCCCACCTCTGACAGCAGGTCCGCCTGACGCGCCCCTGGCGTTGAGTGGGGGTGCCGCAACGGCACCGAATACCCAGTTGCGACACACACCAGGACCGCGGTTGCAGCTCAGAGATTCACATGCTATGTTTTTAGTACTAAATCCAATTAGCACTAAAGTATCGGGAGAATATGATGAAGAACCGCAAGAAGGCACTGGCAGCCACCGCAGCAGCAGCTTCCGCGGCCCTGGCACTCAGCGCCGTCGCAGCCACCTCAGCGCAGGCCGGTACCAAAGACCTGGCCAGCGTGCTGACCGCTGACCACAACCGCTTCGACAAGAACAGCGGCGACTTCGACGTAGCCACCGAAGCCGTCCTGGCTGTGCTCGACGCCAAGCCGGACTCCCCTGTCGGTGTCCTGGCGGACGGAAAGACGAAGCTGACGGCATTCGTGCCCACCGACAAGGGCTTCATGCGCACGGCGTCGGACCTGACAGGCAAGAAGGTCAAGTCCGAGAAGAAGGCGTTCAAGATCGTCGCCGGCCTGGGTATCGATACCGTCGAGACCGTGCTGCTCTACCACGTGGTGCCTGGCGCCACGATCCCCGCCAAGAAGGCCGTCAAGGCTGACGGGGCTGAACTCGACACAGCCCAGGGCGGTACCGTCGAGGTCATGGTCAGCGGTAAGGGCCGGATCACGCTCATGGACAAGGTCCCCGATCTGCGGGATCCGAAGGTGATCAACAAGGCGACCGACATCAACAAGGGCAATCGTCAGATCGCCCATGGCATCAATCGGGTGCTGCTCCCTGCTGACCTCTGAATCCATCACGCTCGTGTGGTGACTGGCCCGGCCTCTGGCCGGGCCAGTCACCGTTCGGCCAACCGCGAGTCTGACCGCATGTTCGGGTTCACGGCATGGACATGACAGGCTTGCACTGTGAGCATGTGGGGGCAGCCACCGGCGACGTCGGCCCGAGGAAGAAGGCGGAGCATCGACACGGCCGCCACGGTGCTGGTGCTTGCACTGCTGTTGGCTGGATGTGGCGTTCTCCCGGGCAGCGGTATCGCAGCGCCTGAGTTCGGCAATCCTCTGCGGATTCCGGAACTGCTGGAGGGCAGCGTTTCCGGCGACGGCAGGCGGAGCTTCGACCTCGACGTGACCGAACGACAGTTCGACTTCGGCCAGGGAGGACCCTCGAGCACCATCGGCATCAACAGCAACTACCTGGGACCCACGCTGCGAATGACTCGGGGCGACACCGTGAACATGAACGTCCAGAACTCGCTCCAGGAGCTCACCACCCTGCACTGGCACGGTATGCACGTGCCCGCGAGGGCGGATGGGGGGCCGCACCAGCTCATCGACCCCGGCGATACCTGGTCCCCGAGTTGGACCATCGATCAGGCACCAGCCACATTGTGGTATCACTCCCACCCCCACGGCGAGACGGCGCAACAGGTCTATCGCGGCGCCGCGGGCATGCTGCTGATCGAGGACCCCAACCAGGGTGACCTCGGCCTCCCGGACGAGTACGGCGTCGACGACGTGCCTGTGATCGTCCAGGACAAGTCCTTCACCTCCGACGGCCAGCAGATCGTGGACCCGGAGGGGACGGCCTCAACCGGATTCCTCGGTGACACGATCGTCGTGAACGGCACGTACGGGCCGGTCTTTGATGTCACGACACAGAAGATCCGGCTGCGGCTGCTCAATGCCTCCAACGCCCGGGTCTACAACTTCGGGTTCGACGATGACCGGGAGTTCGAGATGATTGCCGGAGACGGCGGCTACCTCGATGCACCGCTGAGGACCGATCGCGTCCAACTGTCCCCGGCGGAGCGGGCAGAGATCGTGGTGACAGTGCGACCCGGGGAGGAGGTGCAGCTGACCAGCTATCCACCCGACCTCGGCGTGAATCCGTCGCGCTACGGTACTGGCACAGTCGGGGTCCTCCAGCTGCGGGCTCGCGAGACTCTCGCCCCCAGCGCCGACATCGCCGAAGAGCTACCTCAGGACCCCCCATTGTCGCCGTCAGACGCTGCCGGGACGCGGCGCTTCCGGATCAGCGGACTGGCGATCAATGGCCGTCCCATGCAGATGAACCGGATCGACGACACCGTGACCGTCGATGACATCGAGATCTGGGAGATCGCCAACCGGGATCCGCAACCGCACAACTTTCACGTCCACGACGTGCAGTTCCGTATCCTCGACATCGACGGTGAACCCCCGGGTCCTGCGCTGAGCGGCCCGAAGGACACGGTCTACGTGCCCCCGCAACGGACGGTACGCATCCTGCTGCAGTTCAGCGATTACACCGACCCGCAGTGGCCCTACATGTATCACTGCCACCTGCTGTGGCATGAAGATCTCGGCATCATGGGACAGTTCGTGGTCGTGCGGCCCGGGCAGTCGGCAGATCCGCAGGCGCTGCACAACCACACATAGGCATCCCCGTGGATTGCTGGGCTCACCAACAGATCAATTCCGCTGCCCATCTCGCCCCACGCGAGGGGTAGCCCAGCTTTTCCTCAAGAGCGTCGACCAATCCCTACGCGCCTGCCTTGGGCTCCGACCGGCTCGTGGCACTCGGAGCAGAACCGACCCGCCCGCTCTGCGGAGCCGCTCGATGCGGGAACACTGCCCGCTGCCCTGTACGTGTGCCGAGAAGGGCAACGGAGCTCAACCGGAGGCATAATCATGCGCAGCGATCGGAATGAGGCACTTGTGTTGATAGGGACACGTTGGGCGTGGCGGTCGCTGATAGGCGGGATCGTAGCGCTGGCGTTGGTCCTGTCATTGGTTGGCGTTTCGTCTGCCCGTGCGAACGAGAACTGGACCGCACAAACCTCCGGCACCACGAACCACCTGGTTGGCGTGGCGGTGGACAGCGCGGGCAACTGGACCGCCGTCGGCGCAACGGGCACGATCCTGACCAGCAGCGACAACGGCATCACCTGGACCGCACAAACCTCCGGCACCGCGAACATCCTGCGGAGTGTGGCGGTGGACAGCGCGGGCAA
>JAGQTY010000040.1:12420-23928 GCA_020438795.1 Actinomycetota bacterium | reverse complement strand
AGTAGTGCCAGGGGTCCTGCTGCGCGGTCGCGCGCGGGGCCTCGGGATCGTCCGGGTCGGGGTCGTTGATGACCAGATAGCCGGGATGGCCGCCGCCGACGCGGGTGGTCTTCATCCGCCTCGATGCCGCGAGATCGGCCGGGCCGAAGCTCATCCCCTGCATGCGCGGGCTGGCGTTCGCGATCTCCTCGACGTTGGTGACGCCGAGCGCCGTCTCGAGCAGCGCATGGACGAGGATCGGGCGCTTGACCTCCGCCTTCGCCTCGAGCTGGGCGAGCAGGCGATCGATGTAGTGGATGTCCCAGGGACCCTCGACCTTGGGGACCATGATCACGTCGAGCTTGTCGCCGATCTCGGTGACGAGCGTCGTCAGGTCGTCGAGCACCCACGGGCTCTCCAGCGAGTTGACCCGGGTCCAGAGCTGCGTGCTGCCGAAGTCGACCTCGTTCGCGACCTTGACCAAGCCCTCGCGCGCGGCGACCTTGTTGTCGACCGACACGGCGTCCTCGAGGTTGCCGAGGAGGATGTCGGCCTGCTTGGCCATGTCCGGCACCTTGGCCGCCATCTTCTCGTTGGAGGCGTCGAAGAAGTGGATCATCCGCGAGGGCCGGAAGGGCACCTCGGTGGTCGGCTCGGGCGCTCCGATGGCGAGCGGCTTGAAGAAGTCACGGGGGTTTCGCAAGTTGAGATCTCCTGGTGGTTGTGCGGTCGGAACCGTAGCGGCCGGGGACGGCCCGCGATCGCGATGCCGGGTTGTTCCGGGCGAGGCCGGGCCATATCTACGATGCGCCGATGCGTTCTCGCGGATTCCTGACGTGGCCTCTCGCCCTGCTCGCCCTCACCCTCGCCCTCGGGCTCGGCGGATGCGGTGGCTCGGGCGAGGAGACGAGCGGGGACTCCTCCGCTGCGGCGACGACCCGGTCCACCATGCCGAGCGCCGGTGACGGCGGCCAATCGCAGGGGGGCCAGGGCGGCAAGGGCCAGGGAGGGCGGGGAGGCGGGAGCGGCCGCGATGACCCGGAGGAGCAGGGGGGAGGTTCGGGTTCCGGTGGCTCCGGCTCCGGTTCCGGCACCCACTCCGGGGATCGGTTCGCCGCGCAGTTGCGCTCGATCGTCAGCGACGCCTTCGTCGAGCTGCAGCCGCTCGCTGTTCCCGCCACCGCTATCAGCGACCCCGAGGCGTACGCGGGGAAGCTCGAAGACGGGGTCGGGGAGCTCGACGACACGCTCGACCAGCTCGAGGCGCTCGACCCGCCGGCGGATGCCGAGCGCGGCACCCAGCAGGTGATCGACGCGTTCTCCGGTTTGCGCGGGGCCGTCGCCTCGGCGGCGGACGCCTACGGCAGCGGCGATCCCCAGCAGCGGGCCGCCGCCCTGCTGGACCTGCGCGCGGCCGCGGGGAAGTTCGGCGCCGGCATCCAGAAGGCGACCGCGTCGCTTCGCGATGCCGGTTACGGCCTCCCCGGACGCTGAGCCGCCGCGCAGTCGAGGCCGCTTCCACGCCGGTATCCTCCGCGGTGTCGCCGGCGACCTCAGGCGGGGTCCGCAAGCGCCCCCGGACGCCGCGGCCTTCATCGACTTTCGCAAACCCGCCCGCCCAGGAGCACCTCACCCATGGCCGTTGCCACCCAGTCCTACGAAGAGAAGACCGACATCCAGAAGGACATCACCGAGATGGTCCGCCAGTTCGTGGACGAGCAGATCATCCCGAACGCCGAGCACTACGACCACGAGGACGAGTTCCCGGAGCCGATCGTCGAGCAGATGAAGGAGCTCGGCCTCTTCGGCGTCACGATCCCCGAGGAGTACGGGGGGATGGGGCTCGATCTGACGACCTACACGATGATCGTCGAGGAGCTCTCCCGCGGCTGGATCTCGATCTCGGGCGTCGTCAATACCCACTTCATCGGCTCCTACCTGCTGATGAAGTTCGGCACCGACGAGCAGAAGGACTACTTCCTGCCGAAGATGGCGACGGGCGAGATCCGCGCCGCCTTCTCGCTCTCGGAGCCGGAGGTCGGCTCCGACGTCCAGGGCATCAAGGCGTCCGCCAAGCGGGACGACGACGGCAACTGGATCCTCGACGGCCAGAAGATGTGGGTCACCAACGGCCTCCGCTCCGGCGTCGTCTTCGCCCTGATGAAGACCGACAAGGACGCCGATCCGCCGCACACCGGCATGACCTGCTTCATCACCGAGAAGGTTCCCGGTGAGCACAAGAACACGGGCGAGTACGAGGGTCTCGAGGTGCCGCCGCAGATCAAGAAGATGGGCTACAAGGGCGTCGAGTCCACCGAGCTCGTCTACAGCGGCTACAAGTGCGCCCCCGACCGCATCCTCGGCGGCGAGGAGGCCGGGCTCGGTAAGGGCTTCGCGCAGATGATGGACGCGCTCGAGGTCGGCCGCGTCAATGTCGCCGCCCGCGGCGTCGGCATCGCCCAGCGCGCCCTCGAGCTCGCGCTCCGCTACTCGCAGGAGCGCAAGACGTTCGGCAAGCCGATCGCCCAGCACCAGGCCATCCAGTTCAAGCTCGCCGACATGGCGACGAAACTCGAGGCCGCGCGACTGGTCACGCTGAAGGCGGCCCGGATGAAGGATGCGGGCCAGCGCTCGGATCTGGAGGCCGGCATGGCCAAGCTGCTCGCGTCGGAGACGGGTAAGGAGGTCGTCGAGGACTCCTTCCGGATCCACGGCGGCTACGGCTATTCCAAGGAGTATGAGATCGAGCGACTCTACCGCGAGGCCCCGATGCTCATGATCGGCGAGGGAACTGCCGATATCCAGAGAATGATCATCGGGCGCAGGCTGCTCGAGGAGTACAAGCTGCGGCTCTGACCGCCCGGTCAATGTGGCCGGCTACCGCCACCCGGCCGACCTGAGAGGACGATGGACGTATGTCGATGCCACCCGGCGAGCGTGATCTGACGCAGCGTCCCCTGCTGAAGTCCTTCGAGGACTACCCGCAGGTGCAGCAGGCGGTTGATCAGCTCAGTGCTGCCAACTTCCCGGTCGAGGCCGTGACGATCGTCGGGGTCGATCTGAAGATGGTGGAATCGATTCTCGGCCGAACCTCATGGGCGAGGGCCGCCGTCGGTGGTCTGGCGATGTTCGCCTGGCTCGGGATTCTGCTCGGGCTCTTCGTGAGCTTCTTCGGGGGTCAGGACGCCTCGCCCCTGACCTACATGTTGCTCGGGTTGCTGTACGGAGCAGGATTCGGGATCGTCTTCGGGCTGGTGTCCTACGCATTCACCAGCCGTAATCATGACTTCGTGTCTCGGCAGAACATCCGCGCAAGCCGCTACGACCTGTTGTGTGAGCAGAGCCAGCTGAACGCGGCCAGACAGGCGCTGGGCATGTCGACCGTCTGGCCGCCCCCGCTGCCCGAGTCCGGTGAGACGCAGAGCGACACCGACGCGAGTTCCGGCTCATGACTGCCTACACCTGCCCCCAGTGTGGCGCCACAGTTCGCGAGCCGCATCTGATGTCATCGCACTTCCACTGCAGTAAGCACGGCGAGGTCCCTCCGCGTCACGCTGCGACGATTCTCGACAATCGCCATGTCGAGCAACAACTCCGGGACTCGCAGGTGCCGGCCTGGCTGCCCTGGCCGCTGCCGAAGGGCTGGGTGTCAGCCGGGATGCAGTTGGTGGGGGACGCCGCCGGCGGTATACAGGCGGTCGCGACGGCAGTGACCGGTCCGGCGCTCACATACGGCCCCGCGGATCTCATCATTGTCGCTGAGAAGCCGGGTACCGGGCTCGGCTGCTGGCTCGCCGGGCTGAGCGCCGGTGGACCCGATGTGTCCTTCACCGACCGCAGCAGCGACGCCAAGGTGCGGTTCCGGGACCGTTTCATCCCGCTGTGGAACATCGAGGCTGAGGACGTCACCGTCTACGTGGGCGAGTCCGCGGGCTGCTGGCTGTGGTTGCTGGCCTGGCCGGAGTCTGCCTGGTCGGTCATCCATGACGGGCTGCGTCTGGTCGATCTCCGATCGATCGGGCCCGAGGTGGACATTCCCGCCGGAGCCGTCTCGCCGCGCCTCCTGTGAGCTACGGCGCCGGGCGTAGTCAGCCTTCGTCCATGGCCTCCTCATAAGCGGCTACACCGTGCAGGACCGGCTGGCGCTCCTCGGCCTTCCGGTTCCAGCGCCCGGCAGGTGGGACGGCATCGCGCAACTCCGCTTCGAGCTCGGTGATCGCGTCCATGACCCGCGTCGTGGCCTCGGCCAGCAGAGGCTCGGTCAGCGGGCGCCCGCGCAGGTCGTCGATGTCGACCGGTTCCCCGGCGAGCACGTGGATCGTCTTTCGGGGCAGTATCTTGAGTTCCACCTTGTAGGGGCCCATGATCTCCTGGGCGCCCCAGTGGGCCACCGGCACCAGCGGCACATCGCCGAGCAGGGCCACCCGGGCCGCACCGGTCTTACCACTCATTGGCCAGAGATCAGGGTCCCTGGTGATCGTCCCCTCCGGGTAGATGAAGACCATCTCACCCTCCTCCACGGCGGTCACCGCCGCCGAGACGGCATCAGCGGCATTACCGGATTCGCGGTGGACCGGAATCGTACCCGCGCCCGTCATCACGGTTCCCACGAACGGGATCTCGAACAACGAGTCCTTGGCCAGGAAGCGCGCGGGGCGCCCCATGTCGTTGGCGTAGTGCAGCAGGATGAGGGGATCGAACCAGCTGATGTGATTGGCTGCACAGACCATGCCCTCACCGGGTTGCCCGAGGTGTTCCTGACCGCGCCAGTCGCGCTTGGTCCACAGCATCAGGTTCGGCCAGACGACCGAGACGCCGAAGTTGTACCAGGACAGCGGGGGCTCCTGATCCGGATATGGAAAGACCATGTTTCCTCCTCGTGGCAGTCATCCTACGCGCTACCGACGCCGAGGGCGCGTCCCTGTCGGCGGTGTGGGTCCAGTGCTGGGTACGTCAACGTGAGAACTGCGCGCATGTTGAGGTGGGCAGGCCGATGTCGGGGTCGCGTTGCTGCCTCGGCAGTCGGAGCACCCGGACCTTGCGCCAGGGGATGGCGGCCAGACTCGGGTAGGCCTCGTCGGGCAGGAGTCCGGCGTAGGCATCCTCACCCGCACTGAGCGGATTCTCCGCGTAGAGAGTCACCCCGCCGCCGCTGTCGACCAGGATCAGCCCGTACCGTTTCATGGCCCGCGCGATCACCAGCGCGTAGTGCGGCAGCTTGAGCCGCCGTAGGCGCAGCGACGGGTCGAGCTGCAGCCGCGCCCCTTCGGGCAGCGCCCAGCGCTCGTGCGAAGTGCCATCACTTTCCGTCGCCGGGCGCACGGGACCGCCCTCTCTCACGAAGTCATAGGAGAAGGCCAAGGCATGCCGGATGCGACCGCGACGCAGTTCTTCGGCGGTGATGAGCCCACTGGTCAGCGCGAATCCTGAACCGCGCGCTGAGAGTCCCCGGGGGTACACGCCATTGCCTGACAGGGGAATGGCATTGCCCCAGGAAGCCTGCCAGCCTGCGCTGGTCCGGCGAGCTTGCCAGAGGTCGTACTCGCATCCGGAGGTAGGGTCAACGACCGCCATGTGGCCGTCCCCGGCCGGGTCCGGGACAGCGCTGCTTGGGATCGGCACTGCGCTGAGTTCGCTGACAGGTGCCCAAGGAGCCGTGAGTGACACCGGATACCGGGGAGTGTCGCGATCCGCGTCATAGACGGGGATGCTCCAGCGACGCCAGGCAACGGCGCTGCCCTGTCGTCCGGAGCGACGAAGCAGCCTGACATAGCGCTGCGAGCCCGGCTGCAGCCGCGGTTCCCGGCTGAGCCTGCGCTGGAAGGGGTCACGAGCGCTGAAGTATGCGGCCACCTCGGTGTCACTCGGCTCAGCTGGGTCAGCGCTACCGGTCACTGAAGCCTCGGGCGGTGCTGCGATCATCGGCATCCCGGACAGCAACGAGGCCCCCAGCAGCATCCCGGCCGCGGCGGCCGGGATCACCGTACCGGGCTTGCGCAGGTCCATCGCACCTCCCAGCCGCGGCACCATTCTCTCCCTGCCACGGCGCCGTGGACAAAGGGTAGTGGCCCGTATGGCGGCGGCAGGTGAAGGCGCGTCGCCTCGCCTCTGCGGATCGCGACCCACAGGCTCTGGCCGGTTTCGCCCACCCAACGCTGTGCCGAATTGCGACCCCTGGGCCAGAGCCGAGAAGCTGGAGGGAAGCAACTCCGCGATGTTGCCAAGGGAATCCGGATACGAGACATGAACTCACCAGCCCCTCGCAGTGGAACTGCCGAACCGAACAGGAAGCCCCCCAAGGGGATCTCCCGATGGTTCGCCAGGGCCCCGATCCACCTGTTCCACGCCAAGCTGGGGTTCCTGTTCCGCGACCGTTTCATGCTGCTGCATCACATCGGTCGCAAGTCGGGACTGCCGCGGGAGGTGGTCATCGAAGTGGTGAAGCATGATCGGGTCAGCGGCGACTACTACGCCTGCTCAGGCTTCGGAACGAAGTCGCAGTGGTACCAGAACCTGATGGCCCATCCCGACACCACGATCCAGGTCCGAAACACGGTCATTCCGGTACATGCGACCCAGCTGACGCCGGACGAGGCCGTACCGGTGATGGCCGACTACGCCCGGCGCCATCCCAAGGCGGCTCGCCGGCTCGCCAGTTTCATGGGGTTCGGCGACGACGGCGATGCCGAGACCTACCGGGAGGTGGCGCGCGGCATGCCGTTCATCAGGTTCTCGCCCACGTGACCAGGGTTGTCCTGCTGTTCATCCAACACCCATCACAGCGCCAGTCGCTGGTAACCACATCGCGCGACGCTGCGGGCGGCCCACTAGGCTGACAGGGAACGAGAGGTGAGGATCGCAGTGAGCGAGACATCCGGGCAGAGGGCGGAGCAGGAACACAGGGACAGCGACCAGGAACTCGTCGTCGTGGCCAACCGGCTACCGCTGGAGTACGACCCGGAGACGGGGTGGCGCCCCGCGCCTGGTGGCCTCGTGACGGCGATGGAGTCGGTGCTGCGTGACAAGGACGCCACCTGGATCGGCTGGAGCGGCCGCTACGAGGACGACCGTCACCAGGATGTGCCCCCGCCCCCCACAGGTTCCGGCAACCTGCACATCGAAGAGGTGCTGCTGACCCGGGCCGAGGTGGCGGGGTATTACGAGGGGCTGTCCAACGGCGCGATCTGGCCGCTCTACCACGACGCGATCGTGACCCCGATCTATCACCGCACCCAGTTCGACACCTACCGCCGCGTCAATGAGAAGTTCGCCAGGAGGGTGGCCCAGTCCGCACCTCCGGGCGCACTGGTGTGGGTGCACGACTACCAGCTGCAACTGCTGCCCCGGATGCTGCGGCAGCTGCGTCCGGACCTGCGGATCGGCTTCTTCCTGCACATCCCGTTCCCGCCCGCCGAGATCTTCAGCCAGTTCCCTTGGCGGCGCCAGATTCTCGAAGGGCTGCTCGGTTCAGACCTGGTCGGATTCCACACCAAGGACGGCGCGGTGAACTTCCTGCGCCTTGTCCGCAAGTTCCTTGCCCTGCGACCCGGTGGGGACCGGGTGGTCGTCGACGAGCTGTCCGGCACCAGAACGGTCCGGGTTGACGCATTCCCCATCGGGATCCGGACCCAGGACTTCGTGGAGCTGGCCAACTCTCCGGAGGTGCAGGACCGGGCACGGGAGATCAGGGCCGACCTCGGGGATCCGAAGACGCTCATGCTCGGCGTGGACCGGCTCGACTACACCAAGGGCATCGATGTCCGTATCCGCGCGGTCACCGAACTGCTGGAGGACGGCGACCTCGACCCGACCGAGACGGTCTTCGTTCAGGTGGCCACTCCCAGCCGGGAGAACGTGGAGGAGTACCAACGGATACGCGAGGATGTGGAACTGCTCGTGTCCCGTGCCAACGGAGACATTGGCAAGCTCGGCGTGACGCCGGTGCATTACCTGCATCAGAACATGCCCAGGACCGAACTCGCAGCCATGTACGTCGCTGCTGATGTGATGCTGGTGACTCCCTTCCGCGACGGCATGAACCTCGTCGCCAAGGAGTACGTGGCCTGCCGGGTCCATGAGGACGGCGCACTCGTGCTGTCCGAGTTCACCGGCGCCGCGAACCAGATGGCCGAGGCCTGGCTCGTGAACCCCTACGACATCGACGGTATGAAGGGCGCGATCCTCGATGCCGCGACGGCCAGCCCGGAGGAGGCGCATGCCCGTATGGCCGCTCTTCGGCACGGCGTCTTCGAGCATGACGTCGAGCGGTGGGCCAGTGACTTCATGCGCGACCTGGAGGGGCGCCGGGGGTGGTGAGTCCGCTGGACGATGCGCTGGCGCTGCTGGCGGAGCAGCCGCAGGTGCTCATCTGCTGTGACTACGACGGGACCTTGGCGCCCATCGTGGCGAACCCGGCCGATGCTGTGCCGTTCCCCGATGTGGTGGACGTGCTCTACGATCTCGCGGTCATGCCCGGCTTGCGTGTTGCGCTGGTCTCCGGGCGTGCCATGCGCGATCTGCGCTCACTGTCAGGGGTCGATGAGCGGGTCACCCTCGTGGGATCACACGGGGCGGAGTTCGTCGAAGGCCAATTCCTGGGGTTCGGGCCGGTACAGCAGCGACTGCTGGACGAGCTGGCCGGCCGGGCCGAGTCGATCGTGGGCGATGCCCCCGGGGCCATGGTCGAGTACAAGCCGACCAGCTTCGCGGTGCACGTGCGCAACGCAGACCCCGCGGATGCTGATCGTGTCATGGCGCAGGTCGCTGAGGAGATCCTCAGCGTGGACGGCATCTTCATCACTCATGGCAAGAAGGTCGTCGAGGTGGCGGTGATCCACGCGGACAAGGGGGAGGCGATCTCCGAGCTTCGCGACGGGGCCGCAGTGCTGTTCGTCGGCGATGATGTCACCGACGAACGGGGGTTCGCAGCGCTGCGCGCACGAGATGTCGGCATCAAGGTGGGGCTGGGCGACAGTGCGGCACAGTACCGCGTGCCTGACCCCGCTGCCGTGAAGGCGCTGCTGGAGCAGTTCGCCCGATTGCGTGGCTCATGGGCTCCCGAGGCGCGCTCATGATCCTGATGGCATACGTTGACCATCATGAACCTCTCTGTCTTCCAGTCGCCGGCTCGCTACGTCCAGGGGCCTGATGCCTCCGCTCAGCTCGGCCCGGAACTGGCGCAGGTCGGGGTCGACGGACCGGTCCTGATCCTGGCGGGTGGCACGGCACATCGCGAACTCTCCGGAGTCTGGCAGGACTCCCTGGCCAAGCAGGGCCTGCCCGTCCGTATCGAGGCGTTCGGGGGCCAGTGCACGGCTGAGGAGATCAGCCGGGTGACTGCCATGGCCAGAGACTTCGGAGCAGTCGCAGTGGTCGGCGCTGGCGGTGGTCAGGTGCTCGATACATCGCGGGCGGTCGCGGCGGACCTCGACATCGCGGCGATCAACTGCCCAACGATCGCCTCGAGCGATGCGCCCTGCTCGGCTCTGTCGGTGCTCTATCACCCGGACCACAGTTTCGACACCTACCGCTTCTATCGAAGCAACCCGAAACTGGTGCTGGTCGACTCGCGCATGGTGGCAAGGGCCCCGGTCCGGTTCCTGTCGGCGGGACTCGGTGATGCGGTAGCCACCTGGTGGGAGGCAAGGGCGGTGCGCGAATCCGACTCTGAGAACCAGCTGCACGGGATGCCGACCGCGACGGGGACTGCCCTGGCGCACCTGTGCTACCAGATGCTGCTGGAGAACGCGCAGGCGGCGTTGTCGGCGGTACGGGCCCAATCAGTGACGCCGGCGCTCGAACGGATCATCGAGGCCAACACCCTGCTCTCCGGTCTGGGTTTCGAGTCCGGCGGCCTGGCAGCGGCACACTCGATCCACAACGGCCTCACGACCCAGCACGAGACCGCCGACTCCATGCACGGTGAGAAGGTGGCGTTCGGGCTGCTGGCCGAACTGGTGCTCGAAGGCCGTTCCGAGCAGACGATACGGGAGGTGCTCTCGTTCAGCATGGCTGCCGGGTTGCCCGTGACACTCGCACAGGTGGGGCTGGCCGACCCCTCAGCGGCCGTGATCGCCGAGATCGCAGAACGAGCGGTGGCGCCCGGCGAGACGATCCATCACGAGCCGGTGGCGGTGACTGCCGGGTCGGTGGCTGATGCGATTCGCGTCGCAGACGAGATCGGCCGGGGGGCGCTGACCGATCAGCGCGACTGAATCGTAGCTCTCGTCGCCGGGTTCGCCGTTCTACTCAAAGGTTCCGGCCTCGATCATCTGGGCGAACATGTCGTTCATGGATTCCGAGAGGGGCCGGTAGCTCATGCCCAGTTCCTCGCGGCTCTTGGTGTTGTCCGCGTTGAACTCGACATCCACGTTGTCGGCGATGAACCTGCGTGGCATCCCGGCGATGTAGGGACCCACCAGCCAGAGCAGCGTCTTGGGCATGGGCCGCGTGGGCAACGGGTAGTCCTTGCCGTACCGGTTCTGCAATGCCTTGCCGAGGGCGAGCAGGTCCGTGTTGTGGCCCGAGGTGATGTGGCGCCCGTGGGCCTGTGGCCGTCGCGCTGCTTCGATATGCGCTGCGGCGACATCTCGCACATCGACGACTCCCATACCCAGTCGGGGAGCCCCGAACCGTGTGGTGCCGTCCGCCAGCATCTTGATGATGCTGAACGACTCCGAGGTGGGGGCGGCGTTGAGTGCAGGGCCGATGACCAGGGAGGGGTTGATGACGACAAGGTCCCACCGGCCCTGTTCGTCGGCGATCCGCCAGGCCTCACGCTCGGCCAGCACCTTCGAGTAGCTGTATGGCTGATAGTCCAGGGAGGCGGTGGTGTTCCAGATGTCTTCGGTGAGTCTCCCGCCGGGAGCACTCGCGCAGTCCTTGGCGTCGGTGTAGATGGCCGCGCAGGAGCTGGTGAGCACAACGCGCTCGACGCTGTCGGTCTGATTCACTGTCTCGAGCACGTTCCGGGTGCCGTTGACGGCGGGATCGATCAGTTCGCTCTGTGGATCCTTGACTCTGGTCGTGAACGGGGACGCCGTGTGGAAGACCACCGAGCAGCCCTGCATCGCTTCGGCATAGGAACCGGGCTGCAGCAGGTCTGCGGCGAAGAACTCGATACTGCCGGGTGAGCCCTCGGCGAGCTGTTCGAGGTGCGCGATCTTCTGCGTGTTGCTGGGGTCGCGGACGGCTGCATGGACGGTGTGACCGAGGTCGAGCAGGTCTTTGACGATCCAGCCAGCCACGAAGCCCGTGGCTCCGGTCACCAGCACTGGCTTGTCACTGGCGAGTGTCATGATGGGCTCCCTCTGCCGCGTGGTGGTTGCCGGTATCGAGCCCGGCCTTGTTCGGCAGGCTACCGGTTGCCTGAGAGTCGGCATGCTGCGGTCTCGCGCAAGGTCGATTGAGTTCGCTCAGGATTCCTCCGATCGGGGCAATCCCACGGACAGGTGAGCGGAGGGCTAGATTTAGCACTAAAGAGGCGCTACTGTGTAAGCGAGGTGAGAGAAATGAAACTGTGGTTGAAGT
>JAGQTY010000040.1:2353-12323 GCA_020438795.1 Actinomycetota bacterium | reverse complement strand
GGGCATGAACCCTTGGGCACGGAATCAGTCAGGCGGCGATCGGCACCTGCGCCCAGACCACTTTGCGGCCCGGGAGCTTCTGCCAGCCCCATTGTGAGGCCGTCGCGGTTACGAGGCGCAGTCCGCGCCCGGTCGGCTGGTCGTCATCGGCGATGCCCGGGACGGGAACCTTCTTCGTCTCGTTGTCGGTGATCGCGATGAGCACGTGACCGTCCTCTATGGCGAGGTGCATCGCTACCGGGCCTTTGCCGTACCGGAACGCGTTCGTGACGAGTTCAGAGACGATGAGGAGCAGGTCATCCATCGAGCACGATGTGCCCCACTGCTCGATCGTCCGTTTGAGTTCCTCGCGTGCCTTGCTCGCCGCTCGTGGGGAGTTGGGAAGTGGCACTCGGACTCTCATGATCTGGGCATACCCCGAGATGTGTGCCTCTACACCTCCGGTCGGCTGATCGGTGGCCAAGTGCGCAAGCAGTGCTGAACCGGCGATCTCGGGTGCAAACCTGTGCCAGAGTTCTCCCCGGTATACGCGCATTCTCATCGCCGCGTTCCGTCCACCTCGAGGAAGAAGCCAGCGAGATGATCCGCCGAGACGATCGGATTCTCGACGACGGGGCTGTGTGCGGCTTCTCGGATCACGACATGTCTGACCCCGAGGCGCCTGGCCATCTGCGCCTGCACCTCCACCGGCCATGTGTCGACGTCCGCTTCCCCGAACATCACGAGCGTCGGCAGGTCACTCACGAGTGCGGCGAGTTCGTCGGTCCGGTCAGGCGCATGCAGTAATACCTGTGCCATTCCGAGCAGTGAGTGGACCGAGGTGCTCAGCCAGCGCTGTTCCAGGAACACCGCGACGTCCTGCGGAGGAGCGGGGACTCCGAGCTCCGCCTCCATGCCTGCCTTGATGGCCCAGATCTGGGCCAGGCTCAGTTGTGGCAGCGCCTCGACGAGTGCGCGCAGCTGGGTCTGGACCACGAGTGGGCCGGGGCCTGAGTCCAGCAGGACCAGTGACCTGATGGCATCCGGCTGGGACAGTGCCGCCTGCCGTGCCACCAGACCGCCGAGGGAGTGACCCACGAGGTGCGGTGGGGAACTGAGTTGGGCGGCGACAGCCAGCACGTCGGCTCCGAGCTGATCGAGGCCGTACTCGTCGGCCGATGCGGGCCCCTCGCTCTCGTGCTGTCCCCGTTGGTCGAGGGCCATGGCGGTATAGCCGCGTGTGGCCAGCAGCGGGAACAGTGGCAGGAAGTCCTCCTTGGAACCGGTGAAGCCCGGGACCAGGAGCACATCGGGCGAGGATGAGTTGGCCAGCGCGGCCAGCGGGCCGAAGCCACCGGACACGCTTGTGCGGAAGACACCGCTGGGCAGGCGCATCGACGGTGGGGTGCTCATACCTCAGGTTATGCCTCGCTGCACGATGCTCAACCGTGATGTGCGCCTCGATGTCACCGGAGGAATGGTACACAAGCCCTGTCACCGTTGCGGGCCCCGGGCCCTTATGATGGGTGAAGGGCTCGTGTGGGGGCTTGATATCAATGGGGCGGGAATGACTCGGATAATCGCTGTTGCCAACCAGAAGGGTGGCGTGGCCAAGACGACCTCTGTGGCGTCCTTGGGCGCCGCGCTGGCAGAACTCGGCCAGAAGGTGCTCGTCGTGGATCTCGATCCACAGGCCTGCCTGACGTTCTCGCTGGGGTTCGACCCCGAGACGCTGGACATGAGTCTGCATGACGTGCTTCTCGAACGCGTCAGCGCGGGCATGGTGATCCGGCCGACCGACGACGGCATGGCACTGCTGCCGGCCACCATCGATCTGGCCGGAACCGAGGCCAATCTGCTGACCAAGACCGGGCGTGAGCATGCACTGCGACTGGCGCTAGACGATATCGCCACGGACTACAACTACGTGTTGTTCGACTGCTCCCCATCCCTCGGGGTGCTGACGATCAACGCGCTGACAGCGGCCGACGAGGTGCTCATCCCGCTGCAGGCCGAAACTCTGTCTCACCGCGGAGTCGGCCAGCTGCTCGACACCGTCCGGGACGTTCAGCGTCTCACCAATCCGAACCTCCGTGTTCTGGGAGTGCTCCCCACCCTGTTCGACGCGCGCACGTCGCACGCGAAGGCGGTCGTGCAGGACATCAAGGAACGGTACGGGCTGCCGGTGCTCGAACCCCCCATCGCCAAGTCCATCCGGTTCGCAGAGGCCCCGGCGGCGGGCCGCTCCATCCTGGCCACCTCCCGCCGGGTGCGAGGTGCGGACAATTACCGCGAACTCGCCCGCCAGATCCACGAAGGAGAGCTCGACGATGACGAATGATTCCTTCGACCGCGTTCGTCCCCGCAACCTCGATCCGCAGCGTGTCGGCATCGTGGACGGCAACATCAAAGTGCCCGATCGCGAGGGCAAGCGCGCACTCTTCTCCGAGGAAGCAGCTCCGCCGGCGCTCGGTTCGGTCGCGCTGGTCTGCGGTTCCTGTGACACCCGCACGGTGGTGTCCTGGGCGAAGGCCCTGAAGCTGGCCTTCCCCAGCGTTCCGGCGGTCGTGCCCGGCACCGGGGTCAGGGTCTGGATGAAGTGTCCCGCCTGTCGTGACCGCGGCTGGGTGGAAGTGTCGCTGCGCAGCTGAGTCACGGGCTGATCGGCCCATGACCCCGCTTAGCGCTGTCTCAGCTCCCGTCGCCTGTCGGCTTTGCCTGCCCGGATTCCTGCTTGGGCCGCCGACGGCGCCGCCGACGGCGGGTGTTGCCGTCGGACTCGGTGCTGCTCACCCGTGCTGAGGACTCCCCGTCGCGGTCGCTGTCTCCCGAGTGTTTCCGATTTCGGGTCCGGCTACGATTGTCCCCCTTGCGGCTGTCACCCCTGCGGGAGTCACCGCCCGACCGTCCGCCCCGAGACCGGTTGCCATCGCGGCCCGAGCTGCGCTCGCGGTCCTGCTTCGGCTTGGCGCCGGGCAGGCGGCCCTTGGCCTCCTTGGGCACGCCAAGGCCACTCTCGAGGTGTTCCGAGGTCGAGTAGGTCTCCAATGGTTCGTGGAAGGCCAGTTTGAGGGTCCGGTTGATCATCTGCCACCGGTTGGTGTCCTCCCAGTCGACCAGGGTGATCGCCACACCCGATGAGCCGGCGCGGCCGGTACGACCGATGCGGTGCACGTAGGTGTTCTCGTCGTCGGGGCACTCGTAGTTGATGACATGGGTGACACCCTCGATGTCGATACCGCGGGCAGCCACATCGGTCGCCACCAGGATGTCGGCCTGGCCGCTGCGGAACTTCTCCAGGGATCGTTCCCGGGCCTGCTGGCCGAGATCGCCATGAACGGTGACCGCCTTGAAGCCCCGGTCGCTGAGGTCGTCCACGATCCGTTGTGCCCGCCTCTTGGTGCGGGTGAAGATCATGGTGCGCTCGCAGCCCTCGGCCTGCAGGGCACGGGCCAGCAGCTCGTCCTTGTCCATGGCGTGCGCGCGCCACACATGCTGCTCGATGACGTCGACCACGGTGTCAGACTCACCGCTGTCGGTGGCCCGGATATGCAGTGGCTTGTCCATGTACCGGCGGGCCAGAGAGACGATCTTGCCCGGCATGGTCGCCGAGAACAGCATGGTCTGGCGCCGCTGCGGTACCTGTTCCACGATCTGTTCGACGTCGGGCAGGAAGCCCATGTCCAGCATCTCGTCGGCCTCGTCGAGGACGAGGACCTCTACGCCGCTCAGATCCAGGTACCGCTGCCGGTGCAGGTCCAGCAGTCGGCCGGGAGTCCCGACAACGATGTCGACACCGGCCTGCAGCGCCTCTATCTGCGGCTCATAGCCCTTGCCGCCGTAGATCGCGATGACCCGCACGCGCCGTGTGGCACCGGCCTGTTCGAGATCGCCGGCGACCTGGAGGGCCAGTTCTCTGGTGGGCGCCACAATGAGTGCCTGCGGCCGCGGGTCCGGCTCGGTCTCCTCCTCCTGCGTGGTGACACGCTCGAGGATCGGCACGCCGAATCCCAGGGTCTTGCCGGTGCCGGTCTTCGCCTGGCCGATGATGTCAGCACCCGTGAGAGCCACGGGCAGCGTCTGGGCCTGGATCGGGAAGGCGTTGGTGATGCCCGCGGCGGCCAGCGCCTCGACCGTCTCGGGACGAGCGCCCAGCTCCGCGAATGTGGGCGGTGCCGGCGGCTGCTCCTGCTCGGCGGGGGTTGCTTCGGATTGTGAAGTCACGTATCTCCTTGTTTCCATTCGATTCTACGTGTGTCTCGCAGCGCCTTTGCCCGCTCATGTCATGATCGAGGGGTGGCGGACCAACCAGCCCCTCAGGTGGGCACTTCCCGCGAGGCGGTCATCGACCTGCTCGGACTCATCGGTTGTGGGCTGCTTTTCGCCTTCGAGACCCTCAGCCGGGACTCTGCGCTGGCCAACGACATGGCAGCAAAGCGCTCCCTGGGCGGCTTGGCCGTGGCCCAGTTCGAGTCCTTCGAACGGGTGGAGGACCGCTTGGAAGCCATGGGCGCGGACCCCGAGAAGGCGATCGGAGCCTACGTGCCGACGCTCACTGAATTTCATCGCAAGACCGCTCCCCGGGATCTGCTGGAGGGCCTGATCAAGGCCTACGTCGGAGGGGGCATCTCGAGCGACTTCGGCCTCGAGATCTCGCAGTTCGTCGATCCCGAGAGCCAGGCGTTCATCCAGGACGTCCTCGGGGACCAGGGTCAGGCCGATTTCGTGGTTCCTGCCATCCAGCAGGCGCTCTCCGAGGATCCGGGGGCCGCCGGCCGGCTTGCGCTGTGGGGCCGTCGTCTGATGGGCGAGGCTCTCGCCCAGGCGCAACGGGTTGCGGCGGATCGCCCCGATCTGGCGAGGCTCGTCTTCGGAGGCCCGGAGGAGTCCGGGGCGGGGTTCACCGAGTTCGCGCAGATGCTCGCTCGCATGACCCAACGGCATAGCGAGCGGATGCAGGCGGTCGGACTGGCGCCCTGACCTCTCGCGGCACAGTGTCTGATCCGGTCCGGGGTCAGACCTGACCGAACCCGACTCTGGCCTGGCTCGATGAGCCGATCTCCACAAACGTGATCTTCTCCGTCGGCACCAGGAACCTGCGGCCCTTGTTGTCCTCGAGGGTGAGCAGCTCGTTCTCGGCCCAGGCCGCGTTGATCACATCGCTGAGCTCCTCGGGTTCGAGGTCACTCTCGAACGACACATCGCGGGGGTTCTCGGCGACACCGATTCTGACTTCCATTCCGGGCTCCTCGGTCCAGGGGGCTGACAGGCGTAACCCCGCATCAGTCCCGTGATCGCATGTCCGGGCGCGTTGATCACGGGTCGACTCGTAGGCTCGATCCTACTCCGCCCCGAGGGTCTGCGCGGTGGTCAGCGGCTGGTTATCGCTACGAGGGAAACCCGAGATTCCGCGCCAGGCCAGCCCTGCGACCAGTTTGGCGGCGGTGTGCTTGTCGATGTGTTCGTGCCCGGTGAGGAAGCGGTGTCCGGCCGACTGGGCCATCCCCATGAGCCCATACGCAAGCAGCATCGCCTCCTCCTCGGAGAGGTCGGTGTCCTCGCTGATGATCCGGGCCACCATTGTGGCGCCCATATGATTGACCCGTTCCACCCGTTCGCGCACGTCCGGAGCGTTGACCAGATCGGACTCGAAGACCAGTCGGTAGGTGGCATCGTCGCGACTCATGAAGTCCAGGTAGGCGCTCACCGTGGCGGTGACGCGCTCCTGGTTGTTCGCGGTGCTCTGCAGGGCCAGTTCGATCGACTCGGCGAAGGCCATCGCTCCCGAGTCCAGGACGGCGAGGTAGAGATCGCGCTTGGAGCCGAAGTGCTGGTACAGGACGGGCTTGGTGACGCCGGCCCGGGCGGCGATGTCATCCATGGAGGCCGCGTGATACCCGGTCTCGACAAAGACCTCCCGAGCAGCGTTCAGCAACTGGGCGCGACGCTGGCGACGAGGGAGGCGCGGCTGACTCATGGCCCTATCTTACCGGCGAGTAACTTATCGGGCAAAGCTTGCGCCGACCATGATGTCGCGACAGGCTCCGGGCGCCGCAATCGCCGAGGCGGCTGATGTCCGGGCCACAACGGGCGATACCGTGGAGGAATGGCAGCGCCCGTCCCAGCAGCGGTCGAATCGATCGAGCCCGCTCCCACCGTGGAGGAACACTGGCTGGCGAATCGCTTGCTGGCGGTACGACGGTTCGATGAGGGCGGCGAACCGGCAGTGATGCTGCACGGCCTCGGCGGGACCAGCCTCAACTGGACCGACCTGGCTTTCCAGATGGCGGGACGTCTGGACAGCTGGGCCATCGATCTGCCTGGATTCGGGGCGACACCACCGCCACGAGACGGGGACTACAGTCCACAGGGCTACGCCAGAGGTGTCGTCGAGCTCATCGACGAACACATCGAGGAGTCGGTGCACCTGTTCGGCAACTCCATGGGAGGCGCGATCGCGCTGCAGGTGGCGGCTCGCTACCCGGATCGGGTGCGCAGCCTCACCCTGATCTCGCCGGCGCTGCCCGGCAACCGCGTCCGGTCGGCGAACTTCCATCTTCCGGTCCTGGCGGTCCCCGGGGTCGGCGAGCGCCTGACCGCCAGGTACATGAAGCAGGCCCCGGTGACGAGGGTTCGCGACACCCTGCGCACCTGCTACGCGGACACCGACCGAATCCATCCGCAGCGCCTGGCCGAGGCGATCGCAGAGGTGGAGCGCAGGGATCGGCTGACCTACTCCAGCGACGCGTGGGTGCAGGCTCTGCGGGGTCTGCTGAAGAACATGGTGGAGACCGGGCCCGAGCGGCCGCTGGCGCTGGCCAGGCGCATCACGGCGCCCACGCTGCTCATCTACGGCCAGAAGGACAAGCTGGTCGACCCACGTGGTGCCCATCGTGTGGGGAACCTGATCCCGGACTCACGCGTCGTGATGCTGCCCGACAGTGGCCACGTGGCACAGATGGAGCACCCGGAATACGTGAAGCACTACTGGGAGGAGCTCATCGGGCCGCCCTGGCGTCCGTGAGTGGGCATTTGGGCCCGAACCCGCCCGATCCGTAGACTTGTCGTGTACATGCCGGCAGACCCGGAATCCGGTACGCTCCTGGCGCGTTGTCCTGCTGTATCCCCAACCGAGGAGTTCAGGTGTCATTTCCGCCTCTGGTCGAGCCCGCGGCCGACCTCACCGTCGAAGAGGTGCGCCGCTACAGCCGCCATCTGATCATCCCGAACGTGGGGATGGACGGCCAGAAGCGCCTCAAGAACGCCAGGGTCCTGTGTGTGGGCGCCGGCGGCCTGGGAAGCCCGGCGCTGATGTACCTGGCGGCCGCCGGTGTGGGCACACTCGGGATCGTGGAATTCGACGTGGTGGACGAGTCGAATCTGCAGCGCCAGATCATCCATGGTCAGAGCACACTGGGGCAGCCCAAGTCCGAATCGGCGCGTGCCAGGATCGAGGAGCTCAACCCGTTGATCGACGTGGTGGTGCACGACGAGCGGCTCGACTCCTACAACGTCATGGAGATCTTCTCGCAGTACGACCTGATTGTGGACGGCACCGACAACTTCGCGACCCGCTACCTGGTGAACGACGCGTGCGTGCTGCTCAACAAACCCTATGTCTGGGGATCGATCTACCGCTTCGAGGGTCAGGCGTCGGTCTTCTGGTCCGAGTACGGGCCCTGCTACCGATGCCTCTATCCAGAACCCCCGCCGCCGGGGATGGTTCCTTCCTGTGCCGAGGGCGGTGTGCTCGGCGTGCTGTGTGCCTCGATCGGCTCGATCCAGGTCACCGAGGCCATCAAGGTGCTCACCGGCATCGGCAACCCTCTGGTCGGGCGCCTTATGACCTACGACGGCCTTGACATGGAGTACCGCTCGCTCAAGGTCCGCAAGGATCCCAACTGTGCGGTCTGCGGGGAGAACCCCACCGTCACTGAGCTGATCGATTACGAGGCCTTCTGTGGTGCCGTGTCCGAGGAGGCCGCGGAGGCGGCCCGGGACGCCACCATCACGGTACGCCAGTTGCGCGACATGCTTGCCGAGCGTGAGTCGGGGCACCGTGACTTCCTGCTCATCGACGTGCGCGAGCCCAACGAGTACGACATCGTGCAGATTCCGGGCGCGGAACTGGTCCCCAAGGGCGAGTTCATTAACGGCAGGGCACTGACGGATCTCCCGCAGGACAGGCAGATCATTCTGCACTGCAAGGTCGGTGGCCGATCGGCCGAGGTGCTCGCCCTGGTGAAGGCCGCCGGATTCTCCGACGCCATGCACGTCGGCGGCGGAGTGCTTGCCTGGGTGGATCAGATCGAGCCGCACAAGCCGATGTACTGAGTCTGCGCCTCCTGCGGCAGCGCCGGTCGACCTCACCCGGGCATGATGTGAGCGCTGCCTGGGCCGGTGGCTCGGACTGACCCGAAAGGGTGCCCTGCCTCGTCTCCCCCAGAGGTCGGACAGGCACAGTGATGCCATGATCACCAGGGTCCTCTCGCTGCTGTTCGTCGCCGCTATCGCGCTCGTGGGCTGCTCGAGCCAGACGGAGCGCGCCGGCACCGATGAAGCGAGCCCGGCGCAGGATGGCAAGAGCGCGAAACTGGACATCAGCCAGGACGGCCAGAGTACGCCGACCGATCCCGATGTCGATTCGCCGTTCTACATCCTGGGCTCGAAGTTCGACGAGGCCACCGTGGATCTGCGCGTCTACACCGGTGAAACACCCAGCGGGACGCCGGTCCTGACCAAGTCCGACGTGAGCGTGAGCTCTGGTGGGTTCTCGGTGGAGATCACCGAGGTGCTCCCGGCGGGTAACTATATCGCCGCTGCCTACGAAGTGGATGCCGATCCCAAGAAGGGGGCCGACTGGCTGGCCAAAGCCAAGTTCGACGCCACCGGCAAGGCGGCGCCCCCCAAGCAGCGGGATTTCAATCTGACGAGCCTCTGCCAGGTCGATGAGAGCACTGTCCGGCTCGGAATCACGAACAGGTGGAGCTCCGCCGTCGATTTCACGCTCACACGCTACGGCAAGGGCAAGGTGGCATCCGGCAAGGCGAAGCCGGCCAGCAACCCCTACGACAGTCCAGTCGACGTCGCGTTCAGCGCACCCAACGACACCTACATCCTCAAGATCACGGAGTACGGTTTCAGCTACACCAAAGCGGTCGGCAAGCAGGAGCCCTGCAAGTCCTGAACCCTGAGCGACCGCCGCGTCGAGGACGCGGCCGCTGCGGCTACGACTCGCGCGGTGCGGGTTCTTCGTCGACGGTCCGCAGGTGAGCGAGCCTCGACCTGGTGGAGGCGCAGGCCCGCTCGAACTCATTCAGATCGACAGCGTTCAGCTGGCCTCCTCGAACGGCGGCCTCAAGGCTGTCGACCTGTTCGAGCAGCTGGCTGATGACCTCTGCGTCAGAGCTCCTGCCTGCGATCTGCTCACTGAGACGGAGGGCCCGTCGCAGGACCGCCGGTGACTGAGTCGCATGGATGCGGAGGTCGCTGAAGAGCGCCTCTAGCAGTTGCTGCAGTGTCACCTCGGGCAGGATCACGACGCCATCGGGGTTCTCGCCACCTATGCGTCTCTCGGGATGCACCGGCCGTTGTGCCAGGTTGACCAGCCCGACGGTCAGTTCGTCCATCGCGTTCTCTGCCGTCTGTGGATCATTGATACCCGGAGACAGCGCTCGGACCAGCAGCTCCCGCAGCTGTTCAGCAGCCAGGGAGACGTCCTGGACGGGGGTTCGTGCAGAGGTGATCGCCAGGCACGACAGCAGATCGTCGCAAGCCGAGTCGGCTCCTGCGTCCTCAGGGCTGGCCGACCAGACGATCTCGGCGATCTGGTCGCCTTCGATGATGTGGTCTCCCACGCGAACGAGCAACCGGACAGAACAGCTATGTTCCGTGGCCAGGTCCGTCAGCCGCTTGATGTCGCGGTCGGCGAGATACCCGTGGCGGGGCGCCAGCACTGGCTGCGAACGGCCCGCAGGTACAGCGACGCGGG
>JAGQTY010000040.1:0-2255 GCA_020438795.1 Actinomycetota bacterium | reverse complement strand
GGTTCGTCGTGGCTGGTGTCCTCGGGATAGACCGCCTGGATCACCTGCTCGAATTCGGCACCCAGTCGCCTCGACAGCGTGGCCAGCTGGACGGAGTCCGTGATGTGGTGGATGTAGTAGACGAGCAACCCGACATCCACGAGCGTCAGGATCAGTGCGACGTTGACCGCCAGTGCCGGCACGCTGTCTGCGGTGATCGAGCGCAGGACGATCACCGCATAGAGGAACGACCCGAGAAACATTCCCAGGACCACCTGGCTGCCGCGATCGTCCATGAAGTTGCGGACGAGTCGCGCTCCGAAGGCGGAAGAGGTCAGGACGATCACGGCGATCGTGATGCTGAAGGTCGTTGCCGTGGCAGTCAGTAGTGAGCCCGCGAGCACGCCCATCAGGTCGCCGGCCGATGACGGGCCAAGTTCTCCGAGCCATAGTGCCGGCATATCGACAGAACGGCCCACCAGAACAAGTGTCTGTGCCAGTACCACGGCTGCGAGGCAGAGTGACGCGGGAATGAGCCAGAACTGGTCCTTGACCCAGCGAGCGCCAATCATGGTTCAAGTAAAGGCGCTGACCGGGACCCTTCACCAATCAGAATCACGATCAGTCCGAAGGCTCAGCGAATGCGGAAAGAGGCGATTGGTGGTCATACCCTGGTCTTCGATCGGCGGTGGGGGTGCGGACAGCGGGGGTTGTCTCGCCCGGCTATCCGCACCTCCTGTCACCTTGTCACGCCTGCGGAGTGCGCTAGTTGCGCTTGAGGGTGTCGCTGATCTTCGCCTTCAGGGTGCCCGCAGCGTCCTTGGCGGCCTCGCCCACGTCCTTGACCTGGCTCCTGACCTGGTCGAGCTTGCCTTCGGTCTCCTCACGGTGGTCGTCGGTCACCTTACCCTTGGCTTCCTTCACCTTGCCCTTCAGATCCTCTGCCTTGTTCGCTGCTTTGTCGGTGGCGCTCATCGGGAGCTCCTTTCCTGTCGTGTTCTTCCAGCCAAGCAGAGATCCGAGCGCTGACAACCCTTCTGTGGCGCCCGTCTCACCGGTACTACCCCTGGAGGTGGCCGCAGCAGACTATAGGCTGATCCGATGGAACGTGAGCGCGTCAGCGTGACAGTCGTGGATGACTACGAGGTCGTGGCCCGAGGGGTGGAGAAGGTCATCAACGACTCACGATTCCCGATCCGGGTCGTTGAGTTCGCACTCAACAAACAGCCCCGGGAGAACATCGATATCGCTCTGGTGGACACCTTCGGGGCCGGTGAGATTCACACGATACCGCTGGCGGATCTTCGGGTCGGCTGGATCGACAAGCTGGTGGTCTACACGTGGAACACCGATCCGTATCTGGTCCAGGTGGCGCTGAGCAACGGTGTGGCCGGATACCTGCACAAGGGCCTGCCCCAGGATCATCTGTGCCAGTCGCTGATGCGGATTCATGCGGGCGAGACCGTTGTCGATCTCGGCGGTACGGCTCCACCGGCGGCTCTGGACTGGCCGGGCAGAACCGAGTATGGGCTCACGCCAGGCGAGTCCGAAGTACTGGCGCTGATCACTCGCGGCAAGTCCAACAGCGAGATCGCGGAGGCCTGCTTCATCTCCATCAACACCGTGAAGTACCGAATCCGCCACCTCTACCGCAAGATCGGGGTCTCCACCCGGGCGCAGGCGGTCGCGTGGGCGCTCAAACATGATTTCGACATCGACGTCGTTCGCAAGAAGCGTCAGAACTCCTAGCTGGTGCCGAGGTCGGGCCGACCGCAGCATCAGCGCTCTCGGCCAGCGATCGGCAGTGCCTTCGTCAGTCCGGCGACGCCGGGGCGAGATGGTCCTACGACCAAGGTCCGATGGCGCAACTGCTCCGCGCAGGGCACGATGGAGGGTGCATCGATGGAGATGGAGACCTGCAATGTCCCGTACTCGTTACAGAGCTGCCATGGCTGGCAGCGTTGGTCTGATCCTGCTCGCCGCATCCGGCCCGGCGATGGCCACCGGTGCCGGTGCCGACAGCCAGGAGTCCGCGGGACAGTGCTCGGCCGGCACTGGTTGGCGCCTCGAGGTGGAACCGGAACACGGCGGCACCAAGATCGACTGGCGGTTGCGCTCCGACCCAGGATCAGGGTCGTGGGCCTATTCGATCTCAGCAGCAGGCGACGTTCGACAAGGTGTGGCCACCGCTGACGAGGATGGCCGTGTGGAGGTGGAGTACCTCGTCAGGTCACTGGCTGCCGGGGAGGTCGTGCAGGCGACCGCGGAGAGTCAGG
>JAGQTY010000003.1 GCA_020438795.1 Actinomycetota bacterium | reverse complement strand
ACCACCATCGTCGAGGGTTCCGGTGACGCCGAGCAGATCGCCGGCCGCGTGAACCAGATTCGTGCGGAGATCGACAACAGTGACTCCGACTACGATCGTGAGAAGCTGCAGGAGCGCTTGGCCAAGCTGGCTGGTGGCGTTGCGGTGATCAAGGCCGGTGCCGCCACCGAGGTGGAGCTCAAGGAGCGCAAGCACCGCATCGAGGACGCCGTCCGCAATGCGAAGGCCGCTGTCGAGGAGGGCATCGTCGCCGGCGGTGGCGTCGCTCTGCTGCAGGCGACCGAGCGCGCGTTCGAGAAGATCGATCTCGTCGGTGACGAGGAGACGGGCGCCGAACTGGTGAAGTCCGCCGCCTCCGCGCCGCTGAAGCAGATCGCCGAGAATGCCGGCCTTGAGGGTGGTGTGGTCGCCGAGCGCGTCCGCAACCTCGAGCCGGGACACGGCCTCAACGCGGCCACCGGTGAGTACGTGGACATGATCGCCGACGGCATCATCGATCCCGCCAAGGTCACCCGTTCCGCGCTGCAGAACGCCGCGTCCATCGCGGGGCTCTTCCTGACGACCGAAGCGGTCGTCGCCGACAAGCCCGAGCCCGCCGCTGCGGCTGCCGGCCCGGGTGCCGACGAGATGGGTGGCATGGGAGGCATGGGCTTCTGAGCCACCGCAAGACGTACAACAGAGGGGTCACACCGTCGAGGTGTGGCCCCTCTGCTTTCGTCCGGGCAGGATGCGCCTGTCCGGACTGCGACGACCTCGTCGCTCAGGCAGCCTGAGCGAAATTCCTGGGGTATTGTCGTCTGGGCACACCTTGGTGAGGGTGCCCGTCCGGCCGGGTGACTTCCCGGCCCGGAGCAGGTGTCGTCGGGGCGACGAACACGATGGATCGAGGGGGACGGACATGGCCGTGAAAGCGGAGGGGGCGCCACTGCTGAGTGGGCAGTGGTGGGACACTGGGTTCAAGGTCAATCCTTCCGGAAACCGCGATAAAACAGCTATCGTTGCTGTACGTATCCGGAGGGAATACGAAGGGAGCAGGTCATGACACGGCGAGGCAACAGGGCCAAGCGCGACGATCCCGCCAATGATGTGGTCGAGGAGTTGTACACCGAACTGTCCGAGGAGCTCGGCACGGACGGCCCCATCGAGACCTTCGGCCATCCGGATGAGTCCGTCGTCGGACGCCTCGTCGAGGACGACGAGGGCGTGCGCTCCGACACCACCTCCGAAGTACTGGCCACAGATTCCCACGACACCGATCGCCTCACCGCGGAGGAACAGGCGATCCACTACGTGCCAGAGGGTGACGAGGACCTGAGCGACTCCACACTGACCAGGGCGGTCCGCAGGGAACTGGAAGGATTCTGACGTTGAAACTGTGGAAGGGCGCCCTAGGGGCGAGTATTCTGCTGGCCCTCACGGCGGCCTGCGCCTCGGAACCGCCGCCGGCGCCCGAGCCCGAGTCGACTGATGTCAACTGGCCGACCGCCACGAGCGTGCCCACCCGGGCCGCAGACTCCACCGCTGATGCGGCGATACCCGGCAAGCAGTTGTCGCTGAACGTCGCGGACTTCGGGATCCACGCCTTCCGGCAGCGTCCGCAGACCGGCGCCGGGTCCATCAGACTGGCCTGTGTGCCCACCTGGCGCGATGTCCAGGGCAGCCCGGGACAGGACTACTGGGGTGGCTTCGACGAGTGGATGAACAAGCTCGCAGGGTGGGGCTTCAACGACATCACGTTCGTATTCTGCGGTACTCCCGAGTGGGCGGCGGGTAAGGCGTCTCGCAAGGAGACACCAGTGCTCGGGGAGCTCTCCACGCGCCCGCCCGCGGACATGAACACCTGGCGCTCGTTCGTGCAGGATGTGGTGTCGCGGTACGGCGACAGGATCGCGGCGTACGAGGTGTGGAACGAACCGACCTCGCCCCAGTTCTTCTCCGGCTCCGCCGGCGAACTGGCAGAGATGACCCAGGTCGTCCATGACGTCGTGAAGAGCAGCGATCCGAGCGCCGCCGTCGTGTCCGCCAGTGCCCAGACCCACTCCGACGCGTATGCGCCCTTCCGGGTCAAGTACTTCGAGGCTCTGGCCGCGCGCCAGTGGCCGGTCGACGCCGTGGCGATCCATGGTTACCCCGCTGCCAAGGAGACTCCTGAGGACCGGGTGCGACGGCTGCAGGGCGTCAATGACGAACTCGCAGCTGCGGGCAAGCCTGAGAAGGTCCAGGTGTGGGACACCGAGGTGAACTACGACCTGGGGAGTAACTCGGTGCCCTCCAAGAAGTACGAAGCCAGGATCAGCGGTGACAAGGCCTCGGCATGGACGGCTGTGAGCTTCCTCGACAGCTGGGCGCTGGGCATCCAGAAGACATACTGGTACCTGTGGACCGACCTGCCGTATGACTTCACGGGTATCCAGACCATGAAGGGGACCGAGGCGACCAGAACCCTGAACACGCTGACCGAGTGGGTCGCGGGCAGCGACTTCCTGGGCTGTGAGGATCGCGACGGTGCTCGGGTCTGCCGGTTCGACGGCAATGGCCAGGAGTACTACATCGCCTTCACCCGCAAGGGCACGGCGGAGCTGGCGACCACCGGTGGTCGGGCTGAGGTCTGCCCGGTCGACGGCGATGGATGCTCCGAGGTCAAGGGTGCTGTGAAGGTCTCGACGCTGCCGGTGAGAATCACCGGTGTCCGACTCTCGGACTAATGGCTGCCTGATCGGCTCATCGCTGATTCTTGACGTATGTTGGTATGGATCGGTCGCACCACGAACCGGTGAGTTGGGTAGAAACAAAGGGGCACAGTTCCGATGAAGCTTGGTATGGGGATGAATCGCGCGGGTCGATTCCTGGTGTCGGCGGCGCTGGCCGGCGGACTGCTGGCGGGAGGCGCGGTCTTCACCGCCACGGCGGCCGAAGCTGCCCCGCCGGTCGTGAGCGCGAAGTACAAGAGCAACGGCGGCTTCAAGGTCCGGCCGAAGAACTTCGGTCAGCACAGCTACGAGGTGGCTCCCGGCACTCACTCGGGTGCACTGCGGTTCTTCGCCCCCATGTGGAGAGATATGGAGCCCACCCGGGGCAGCTACAACTGGACCCAGCTGGACACTTACGTCACCTGGGCGGAGGCCTGGGGCTACAACGACGTCCTCTTCACCTTCCGTGGCACACCCCAGTGGGCGGCCGGCCCGGTGCCGTATCCGACCAAGGAGGTCTCTGGAGTGGGGAGTACTTCCGCGCCCACGAGTATGAAGTACTGGAAGCAGTTCGTGAAGGCCGTGGTCACGCGCTACAAGGGCCGGATCACGCAGTATCAGGCCTGGAACGAGGTCACCTCGCCGCAGTTCTACCAGGGCTCCGCCGGCAAGATGGCGAAGATGACCCAGATCCTCTACAAGATGGTGCAGAAGTACGATCGCAAGGCGGTCGTGGTGGGGGCCAGTGTGCAGACCCACGTGGTGGACGCCTTCCGTTCCTTCACCCCCAAGTACCTCAGTGGTCTGCGGAAGAAGGGCTGGCCCGTCGAGGCGCTGGCGGGTCACTTCTACCCTGCGGGCTCGGGCGGACCGAACCAGCGACTTCGGCAGATCGACATGTTCAACTCGACCCTCAACCGGGCCGGAGTGCCCAAGCGCGTGAACCGCATGGACACCGAGGTCAACTACAGCCTCGGTGGTGCCGGTGCCACCTGTAGCGGCAACGGCCGGATCGGCGGCAACAAGGCAGCCATGTACGTCGCTCGCACCTATCTCGACGGCTGGCGCCGGGGTATCAGGCAGCAGTACTGGTACCTGTGGACCACCGAATGTAAGGACTTCCCCGGAATCCAGATGTACGCGACGCATCAGCCGGGCGTGAAGTCCTACAACCGTCTGGCGAAGTGGACCACCAAGGCGAAATTCAAGGGGTGCTCCACCGGGAACCTCGTGAAGTGCAAGTTCGTCAAAAAGGGCAGCAAGTTCCAGATCATGTTCACCGAGCAGGGCAAGTCCGATGCCTCGGTGGGCGGTAAGAAGCAGATGTGTTCGGTCAAGGGCGGCCGATGCAAGACGGTGAGCGGTAAGGTCAGAGTGACCAAGATGCCGGTGCGCATCTCCTGACGTCACTGACTCGGGCAACCCGTTCAAGGTTGACCGCCGATAGACCGAAGGAACCAGCCAAGGAGCACCGAAGCCGCGAAGGCGTGCTCCTTGGTTGGGGAACCGGGTGTGATCAGAGCCGGGTGTGATCAAGGGAGTGAAGAGGATGCCGAGCATTTCGCGAGGACGAGGTTGGCTGCTGACGACGGCGGTGGTGGTTCCCACTACAGCCCTGGTGCTCGGGAGTGCGGCGACCGCATCGGCCGCACCGGTGAGCGCGCCTGAGGCGACGGTGGTCGCGGCCAAGTACAAGAACAACGGCAAGTTCAAGGTCAAGGCACCGAACTTCGGCCAGCACAGCTCCGAGGTCAAGCCAGGCACAGGTTCCGGGTCGTTGCGCTTCACCAGCCCGACCTGGCGGGAGGTGCAGCCGACCCAGAACGGTCCCTACGACTGGACCGGTTTCGACGCCACGGTCAACAAGGCCAGGAGCTGGGGCTACTCCAGCAACATGATGCATGCCTTCTACGGCACACCCAGCTGGGCGGGCAGTAACGTCAAACAGCCGCTTGTCGAGATCCCCCCGAACTCTCGCTCTGCCAGCGCGCCCACCAACATGGACTACTGGCGCGACTACGTCACTGCGGTCGTGAAGCGCTACAAGGGCAAGATCAAGTACTACCAGACCTGGAACGAGGCCACCTCGCCGCAGTTCTACCAGGGCACGCCCAAGCAGATGGCCACCATGACCAAGATCCTGTACCAGGTGGTCCGCAAGTACGACAAGAAGGCCAAGGTGGTGAGCGCCAGTGCGCAGACCCACCGCAAGAGCTGGTACCAGGCCTTCATGCCCAAGTATCTGAAGGCGCTCAAGAAGGCCAAGTGGCCCGTGAATGCCATCGCCGGGCACTTCTATCCGAACGGCAATGGTGGGCCCAACCAGCGGCTCAAGCAGATCGACATGTTCAACAAGACGCTGGACAAGTACAAGGTGCCCTCGAAGGTCGACCGGATGGACACCGAGGTCAACTACGACCTTCGCGGCCCCGGCAGCCCGGGTGCGCCGAACGGTCGCATCACCGGCAACAAGGCAGCCACCTATGTGGCCAGGACGTTCCTGGACGGCTGGCGCCGAGGGCTGCAGAACCAGTACTGGTTCATGTGGACCTCGTCGTACAACTTCTTCCCGGGCATCCAGATGTATCAGGACAGCCAGCCAGGCGTGAAGGCCTACAACAACCTGGTCTCCTGGACCAAGGGTGGCAAGTTCAACAGCTGCAGCACCAAGGGCAAGCTGGTCACCTGCAACTTCAAGAAGGGTAAGAGCTTCAAGGTGATGTTCACCCAGAAGGGCAAGGCCAAGGTCCGGCTCTCGGGTAAGACGAGCGTGTGCCCGGTCAGCACCGGTCAGTGCAAGAAGACCAAGGGCACTCTCAAGGTCACCACGTTGCCGGTGCGCGTGGGCTGAGAAGCCTGCTCGTCCACTCCCCGGGGTTGCGACCTCGGGGAGTCTGCGTGAGGTCCCGGTGGGCTCAGCCGCCCGCGACGGCGGGGATCACGGCGATGGATGAGGTTTCGGCGACAGGGGTGTTCAGGCCGTCGCTGAAGCGCACGTCCTCGTCGTCGACGTAGACATTGACGAACCGGCGCAGTTGCCCGTTGTCGTCGAGAATTCTGGTCCTGATGCCGGGTGCGGCTGCTTCCAGAGCGTCCAGAGCCTCCTGCAGGGTGCCACCGCCGTCGATGCTCACCTCGGCTGCATCGTCGGTGTAGGTGCGCAGGATCGTTGGGATTCGTACGGTCGCCATGGTCTTCTCCAGTCGGGGTTGGGTTCGGCGTTGGGGTTCTGTATCGCGTGCGGTGGGGTCAGTGGATGACGGCTTTGACCTCGGCCACGCTGGGGCTGATCGTGGCGGTCGGCCCGACCACATCCTCGACAGCGTTGAGCGTCTTGAGTCCGTCTCCGGTGTTCGCCAGCACGGTCTCCTTGTCGCGGCTGGCCTGCCCTGATTCCAGCAGCCGGATGAAATTGCCGAGGGTCACTCCGCCGGCAGTCTCGGCGAAGATGCCTTCGGTCTCGGCCAGCAACCGGATCCCGGAGACGATCTCCGGGTCGGGGATGCTGGTGATGGCGCCACCAGTCCGCCGGACCGCGTCAAGAGCATAGGGGCCGTCCGCCGGGTTGCCGATCGCCAGACTCTTTGCGATGGTGTCCGGCTTGACCGGCCGCACGACTTCCTGGCCCTCGCTGAATGCCTGTGCCACAGGTGAGCAGCCCGTCGCCTGCGCCCCGTACACGGCGTACTCCTCGTCAGCGATGATGCCGAGCTTGGTGAGCTCCCGGAAAGCTTTGTCGACCTTGGTCAGCAGCGAGCCGCTGGCGACCGGGATGACGACCTGTTCCGGGACCCGCCAGCCGAGCTGCTCAGCGATCTCGTAGCCCATCGACTTGCTGCCCTCGGCGTAGTAGGGGCGCAGGTTGACATTCACGAAGCCCCAGGTCTGCGTGATGGGATCACCGATGAGTTCCGAGCAGAGCCGGTTCACGTCGTCGTAGTTGCCGTCGACGGCCAGCAGAGTGCCGCCGTATGTCGCGGTGGTGATGGTCTTGCCTGCCTCGAGATCGGCGGGAATCACCACGACGGAACCCATGCCCGCTCGTGCTGCTGCCGCCGCAACGGCGTTGGCGAGGTTACCGGTCGATGCGCAGGCGATCGTTGAGAGCCCGAGGCGGCGAGCGGCAGACTGTGCCACGGCCACTACCCGGTCCTTGAAGGAGTGTGTGGGATTGCCGCTGTCGTCCTTGACCCACAGCGGGGCGCTCATGCCAAGTCGATCAGCAAGGTTGTCCGCACGCACGAGTTTGGTGAAGCCCGGGGCCAGGTTGGGTTCGTCCTTGGCGTAGGCGGCGACGGGCAGCAACGGGCTGTAGCGCCAGATGGAGCGGGGACCGGCTTCGATCTCCTCACGGGTGACGGTGCTCAGGTCGTAGGCGACCTCGAGCGGGCCGAAACACTCGACACAGGCGTAGGCCGCGCCCAGGCCGTATTCGGCGCCGCACTCGCGACAGGTGAGGTGGGTGGCGTGACCGAAGTCGGGGCTGGAATCAGTGACGGACGCGTCGATGGATCGATCGATGGTGGTGGTCATTGACGAGTTGCTCCTATCCTCATCTTTCCCAGTACCTGGGACGGAGTTGGCACCTCCTTCACGCGTGGCAGATGCGTGAATGGTTGCCGGGGCTTCTTCGGGCCGTTTCCCTCTGCCCCTCTGGATGAGACTGTTCAGTTGTGCGTCAGGTGGCTGGGGTGCTTTGGACGGGCTGCTGGTGGGCAGGCATCCTCTTTGGCCGTACCGGCCTGACTCTTCCCCAGCATACGTCAATTGCAAGCGGGGCGCAGCTAGAGGCATGGCCGCCGGAGTACCACCAGCACCTTGGTGATGCCCCGGTCTGCCGCGTCGGTGCGGACCGGTCGGGCCTCAGGACAGGCGCTTGGCGGAGCGAGCTTCTTGGCGTGACTGCCGCAGACGCTGCAGCCGCCGGACCAGCACCGGATCGGACTCGAGCGCCTCAGGCCTGTCGATCAGGGTATTGAGGCGCTGATAATAGCGAGTGGCTGAGAGCGAGAACTTCTCGCGGATCGCCTCCTCCTTCGCGCCACCGAAGCGCCACCAGACCCTCTCGAACTCCAGGATCGCCCGGTCATCCTGCGACAGACTGCCCGTGGATGAATGAGTCGTGGTTGCAGCGCTGGTCGGCCTGGTATCGGTCGGAAGCGTGGTGGTCGGCATGGCAGTCACAGCAGCTACCTTTCCCCGGGCCGGCGGCCCCGTGTCCTGATCCCAGTGTGCCAAATTCGTCCGACAGGGTCGAATACCGAAGCTGCGGCGTTGCTCTCAATGCTCCGGGAGTTCGTCGTCGGGCGTTGCGGCGCTCTTCGTCGAGGTGGTGGACTCCGTCGTGTCGGTGGAGCTGGGTGCAGCGGTCGGACCGGGGCTTGCCGTTGTCTGATGGCTCTCGATGCGGGCGAGACGTTCGCCCAGGTCATCCAGCTTGCTCAGCAGAGTGTGGACCTTCTCTGCGGCGTCCGTGAGCTCCTTGGGCGGCCCCGAGCTGTCCGACTTGATGAAGGTTCCGGTGATGGTGGCAGTCACGACACCCAGGGTGGCGATGCCAACTGCGATGATCCCTGCGGCGATGAGCCGCCCGATCGCCGTCACGGGGACCATGTCTCCATAGCCCACGGTGGTGATGCTCACAAAGGTCCACCACAGTGAGTCCGCGTAGCTGTCGATGTGTGAGGCCGGAGTACCGGCCTCTGCCATGTACTCGAACAGCGCCCCGAACACGATCGTCACGGCGACCAGGTAGACGGCCGCATAGCCGACCCTGCCCTGCAGGCTGGAGGTCTTCATCTTGAACGCGCGATAGGCCAGCCCGACCAGGAGCCAGACCCGCAGGGGAGGGAAGAAGAGCGACACCAAAGTGAGGGGGTGACGGGCCACGAACTTCCATTTGACGGGGGAGAGTGCCACTTCGATGAGGAAGTCCACGAGGAATACGAACCAGGTGGCCCAGAACGCCCAGGTGCTCACCTGATTGGGGTCGATGAGCGTGGCGACCAGGGTGGCCATGAACAGCAGGCCGTTGATGAGCAGCGGCATCGTCGACTTGCGACGGTACCGGTCCAGTCTGCTCTCTGCCGCCGCCTCGTCCGTCACAGGCCCATGTTCCCGCCGTCGCAGTCGTCCCGCGACGCGATCAGCAGAGGAGGTCAGGGGTCGGGGTCGGGAAAGACCGACTTGTGGCTATTCCAGCCGTTTCTTGCGTGCGACCCGCCGGGCGAACAGGTATCCCCAGCCGTTGGTGGCCCAGTGGAATCCCATGGGCGCCAGCAGGGAGCCGGAGCCGATCCTCATCAGAGAGAACACCAGACCACCGATCGCGGTCGTGAGCACCGAACCGCCGATGGCGATCAGGCGGGGCAGGAAGCCGCCGTTGCCCATGGAGCCGAGCCGCTCGTTGCGCTGGTGCAGGTCGAGCGAAGGCAGGATGTGCCAGAGCCCGAACAGCAAAGAGCTGATGATGGTGGCCCACAGCACTCCGTAGCGGCGGGCGAGCATCGCCCACAGGGCACCCCGGAACGCGACTTCCTCGAAGATCACCGTGCCGAAGGGCAGTTCCACCAGGGCGTTCCAGAACAGTCTGGGCAGGCTGAGCCCCGCAATGTTCTGGTCGTGGAAGGCGTCCCGGGTTTTGCGCCACGTGGATCCCACGGCGTAGATCGTGAATATGACCAGGATGGAGATCATGCCCCAGATGAAACCGGCCAGCCACGTGCTCGGGGACAGCCCGAGCTCCCCCCACGTGGCACCATCCAGGATCGCGATCACCAGGACGATCAGGGAACCTCCCAGCGTCCAGAAGAGGTAGTAACTGGGCAGCGCCTTGTTGGCTGCCACGTTGATCATCAGGAGCAGGACCAGCACGGCCGCAACAGGCCAGAACGAGAGTCCCGGGTCGATCGTGGGAAGCTGCACACCCCACGGGAACGGCCAGCCGTCATTCATCTAGCTGTCCTTCCCCGGCAGACTCGGTAAGTCGATGGTACGCGGCATAACCTACATGGGTGGGCCGCACCGGACAACAGCTTCCTCCAGACGGCGCACGGCATCGGGACCGACGTCCCGGACACCGACGTGGAGGTGGTCGATGAGAGTGGTCCTGCAGCGAGTGGATGGCTGCTCGGTGAGCGTGGGCCAGCACGTGGCAGCGCGGTTCTCCGGCCTCGGGTTGCTCCTGCTGGTGGGTGCGGCGCTCGGCGACGAGCTGCCCTTGGCAGATGCTGCTGCAGAGAAGGCTGCTGCCATGCGGGTCTTCGACCCCGATCTCTGCGCCGAACGCGGTCTGTGCCCCCCGGCCGGTGCACGGGAGCTGTCCGCGCTGGATCTCGGGCTGCCGGTCATGGTCATCTCGCAGTTCACCTTGCTCGCCGATGTGCGCAAGGGTCGTCGGCCGTCCTGGCATGCGGCGATGCCGGGCCAGGAGGCCAGTCCGATCGTGGCACGCGTCGCCGAGCGGCTGCGCGAGCTGGACCTGCCCGTGCATGAGGGGGTCTTCGGCGCTGATATGGCCGTGACCGCGACGAATGCCGGACCTGTCACGATTGTCTTCGACCTGTAGCCGGTCGGGTGAATGGGTCACGGGGTACGGTGTGCGACCTCTCTGCCTGAGTGGCAGACTGGAAGGAGTCCGAAGTTCAACGGAGGGCGCCATGAAGAAGTTGCTGGTCCTGGGTGCAGGCACTGCGGGAACCATGGCGGTGAACCGGCTCAGACCCCTGCTCGACGCTGATGAGTGGTCGGTCACGATAGTCGATCCGAGCGGTACTCACCACTACCAGCCCGGCTACCTGTTCGTGCCATTCGGGATCAACCGAGCCGAGGATCTGGTGAAGCCCACCAAGAGGTTCATCCCTGAGGGGGTGGAACTCATCAGCGGTGATGTCGACCGCGTGGACGCGGACGCGAATATCGTCTCGCTGGCCGACGGGACGGAACTCTCCTACGACTACCTGATCATCGCCACCGGCACCACTCCACGACCGGATCAGACGCCGGGCATGGATGAGTCGGGCTGGCGCTCGAGTGTCCACGAGTTCTACACCTTCGAAGGCTCCCAGGCGCTCGCAGACAAGCTGGCCGACTGGGAAGGTGGCCGACTGGTTGTCCACGTGACCGAGATGCCCATCAAGTGCCCGGTTGCGCCGCTGGAGTTCGCCTTCCTGGCCGATGCCTACTTCGAGGAGGCCGGAATCCGCGACAAGGTGGAGCTGACCTATGTGACGCCGCTGGACGGAGCATTCACCAAGCCCGTGGCCTCCAAGCACCTCGGCGACATGCTGGACTCCCGCAACATCGCTCTTGAGGCCGACTTCATGATCGAGTCGGTCGACGCCGAGCACGGCAGGATCGTCTCCTACGACGAACGGGAGATTCCCTTCGACCTGCTGGTGACCGTTCCTCTCAACATGGGCGCGGACTATGTGGAGCGCTCCGGGCTCGGTGATGAGCTCAACTACGTCCCTGTGGACCCAGCGACCATGCTCTCGCGGGCGCATGACAATATCTTCGCCGTCGGCGACGCCAACGATATCCCCACTTCCAAGGCGGGGTCGGTGGCCCACTTCGAGATGGAACTGTTCGGTGCGAACTTCCTGAACCATATTGCTGGGCGGCCCATGCGCGAGCACTTCGACGGGCACGCCAACTGCTTCGTGGAGACGGGTCATGGCAAGGCGATGCTCATCGACTTCAACTACGACACCCAGCCACTGCCCGGCAAGTATCCGTTGCCCGGCATCGGACCGTTCTCACTGCTGCGGGAGAGCGAGATCAACCACTGGGGCAAGTTGATGTTCCGCTGGATGTACTGGCATGTCCTGCTGCCGGGCAAGGACCTGCCGCTGCCCGCGCTGATGTCCATGGCCGGCAAGGATACAGAGGATCTCTGATGGCTGCGCAGGAGCCCAGTGCCGTCGGGAACAGCGAACTCGCTGCCCGGGTGGATGCGCTGACCGAGCAGGTTGCGGCCATGGCCGAGGAACTCCGGTTGCAGCGCGAGGCGCGCGAGACCTGGGGTGAACTCGCAGACACGATGAGTCCGGTGGCCCGCGGCGCCATGGATATGGCCAGTGCCGAACTCGAGGATCTGAGCCAGGATGTCTCGGCAGCGGACGCCGCACGGTTCGGTCGTACGCTGGCCCGTAGCCTGCCGCAGCTCGAGGCGCTGCTGGTGCAGTTGCAGGCTCTGACCGAACTCGCGCAGGAGGTGTCCGCTCTCGGCTCGCCGGCGATGGCCAAGGCCACCGAGGTGCTCACCGAGGCGGAGTCCCGCGGCTACTTCGCCTTCGCCAGACAGGGCGGCCTTGTCGCGGATCGCGTTGTCACCGAGTTCACCGAGGATGACGTCAAAGCACTTGGGGACAACATCGTCACGATCCTGAACGCGATCAAGGAGATGACGCAGCCAGAGGTCATGGGACTGGTGCGGCGTACCGCAATCTCGGTCCAGGATGCTGAGGACTTCCCAGCGGAGCCGCCGTCTCTGCTGGCACTGTTCCGGTCCATCCGTGCCCCCAGCACACGTCGGGGACTGGCTCGTGTGCTCGCCATGCTCAGCTCTGTCGGGGAGGACGGTCCTCCAACGCGACCACCGGAGAGGAAGTTCTGATGCCCGTAGCAACCATTGCCGGCCAGGAGATCCACATCAATGATGAGGGCTACCTGACCGAGTACGACGAGTGGAACGAGGACGTCGGCCAGGAACTGGCGCAGAACATCGGGATCGACATGACCGACGACCATTGGGCCGTCATCCGGTTCCTGCGCGAGGACTACAAGGAGAAGGGCGAGACTGCGACCACGCGACGAGTGGACAAGGTCGGCGGCTTCCCCACCAAGCAGCAGTTCCAGCTCTTCCCCAAGAAGCCCGGCAAGAAGATGTCCTACATCGCCGGCCTGCCCAAGCCGCACGGCTGCGTGTGAGGAGCCGATCATGACCATCATCCCGAATTTCGACGACGACGATGATGATGAAGGCCGCAAGCTGGCCATCATCTGCTCCAAGGGCAACCTGGACATGGCCTACCCCGGTCTCGTGCTCGGCAACGCGGCACTCGGCGAAGGTGTGGAGACCCATCTGTTCTTCACCTTCTGGGGCTTCGACATGATCACCAAGTCCCGGATGCATGACCTCAAGTTCTCGCCGGTGGGAAACACCGCGATGCATCTGCCCATGAAGGATCTACGGGTGCCGCAGGCGCTGGCCCCGATGCCCGGTATGACCGGGATGGCGACCAAGAAGATGAAGGAGCAGATCGCGGACCTCGGCATTCCGGAGGTGCCGGAGTTCCTCGATCAGATCGTCGCCGCCGGTGGGCATCTGTGGGCCTGCCGGATGTCGGCCGACATGCAGGACCTCGATGAGACGGACCTGCGCGACGATGTCGAGGGCATCATCAACGCTGCTGACTTCATGGAGATGACCAAGGGCGCCCAGCTGCTCTTCATCTGAGGTACGTCTTTCGGCTTCTGCAGCTCTGCGCCCCGGGCGCCCAGCTGCTCTTCATCTGAGGTACGTCTTTCGGCTTCTGCAGCTCTGCGCCCCGGGCGCCCAGCTGCTTTTCATCTGACGGGGGCCTACCGGGTCTGTGCAGCTCTGCGCTCCGGGCGCCCAGCTGCTTTTCATCTGATCAGCGGGCGCAGTCAGGCCTTGTCCAGCCGGATCAGTCGATACGTGCCCCGTAGCAGCGCCGGGCTGTCGCGGGCCACCGTCAGCTGGGCTGCGCCACGGATGATGTCATCGAGGCGACGGTTGGGATCTGTTCCCAGCGCCTCGGCGATTCTTCCGATCATGCGTCGCGCCGCGGTGAGCGATTGATCCTCGGGGCGGAACTTGTCGAAAAGCACCATCCGGCCGCCTGGTCGCAGCGTGCGCCAGGCCTCCCCGAAGGCGATGCCCGCATCCGGCACGACGGACAGCACGAGGTTCAGCAGCACGGCGTCGAAGGAGGCCGTCGCGAAGGGCAGGTGCTGTGCGTCGGCCTCGATGAGACAGACCTGGGGTCCGAGACTCTGCCGACTCGTCTGCGCCAGCATCTCCCGGCTCAGGTCTAGACCGACCACGTGGACACCGCGGGGGATCATCGGGAGATCCAGCCCCGTGCCGACTCCGGGGATCAACAGGGACTCTCCTGCCCGTAGCTCCAGAGCCTCGATCGTTCGGCGTCTGGCATCCCGGAACGCCCTGCCGAAGACGGCGTTGTAAATGGGGGCCCATGCGCGGTAGATACGTCTGTTGCTGGCGTTCCTCATCGCCATCCTCGTCGTTCCCGAGCCGTCAGCCGGAGGCCTGTGGCAGCCTTTGGCAACGTCGCTCCAAGCGATTCACAGCGGCGGATGGCGGTCGAACCAAGGCTTGGCCTCCTCGAGCTGGGTGGCCAGCTGCAGCAGAGTCCCCTCGGCGCCGAACCTGCCCGCGAACTGCACCCCGACCGGGAGTCCCTGGTCTGTCCAGTGCAGTGGCACGCTCATCGCCGGACGGCCGGTCATATTGAACGGCTGGGTGTTCGGTGATCGCGACAGCGATTCTCCCGCCAGTTGCTTCAGTGCCTGCCGGTACACCGGGTCGGTGAGCGGGCCCGTGACCGAAGACACCCGGCTCAGCGTCTGCAGGCTCATTCGCTCGACCGTCGACAGCGCCAGTTCGCCGAGCTCGACCGGGGGGAACGCCAGCGTGCTGGTGAGATGGACATCGAATCCCTCGAACATGTCGGCCAGCGCCCGAGTGAGGCCGAAGCCATAGGCGCGGGCACGCTCGAGATCGTAGGAGCTCAGCACCCGGCCGATATGAGCCAGGAACCAGGTCGGGTCCTCGAAGTCCCCGCGATGGGGCGAACGCCCGGTGAGGTGCTGTGTCTGGGCGACCATCGTGGCGATCCCTGCCGCCACCACCGTGAGGTAGGCTTCGGCGGCCTCCTCCGGTTCGATGGGCAGGTCCACTTCGAAGACCTCGTGGCCGAGGTCGTTCAGCAGTGCCGCGGTGTCCTCGACCGCCCTGATGCACTCGGGACTCATCTCGGTGCCGAGCAGCGCCTTGGTGCTGAAACCGATGCGCAGCGGTGCCACCGGTTCCGACACCGCGAGGGTGAAGTCCGGAGACCCGGGCGGTTCGGCGTATGGCGCACCCACGTCGGCGCCGCGGGTTGCCTGCAGGAAGGCAGCGCTGTCGCGTACGGACCTGCTCACGACGTGGGGCACGACGTAACCGTTCCATCCCTCCCCCATCCCCGGTCCCAATGGCATCCGGCCCCGGCTGGGCTTGAGCCCGAACAGGCCGCAGTTGGCCGCCGGAATGCGGATGGAACCCCCACCGTCCCCTGCGTGTGCCACCGGCACGATGCCCGCGGCCACGGCCGCCGCCGAGCCACCTGACGAGCCACCGGTGCTGTGATCCAGGTTCCAGGGATTCCTGGCCGGTCCCCACAGTTCCGGCTCGGTCGTGCCCATGATCCCGAACTCGGGACAGTTGGTCTTGCCGAGGAACACCAGACCGGCTGCCCGGTATCTGGCGAACAGGTTCGAATCGTGGGCCGGTATGTAGGACAACAGGGACCGGCTGCCCATGGCGCATCGCTCGCCTGCGAGCTCCCCGTCCATGTCCTTCACCAGGAACGGCACTCCACGCAACGGTCCCTCGGGGAGCCCCACCTCGATCTGTTGGCGCGCCTTCGCGAAGAGGTCGAGCACGACGGCGTTGATGCCCGGGTTGACCGCCAGCAGCCGTCGATGCGCCGCATCCAGGGCCTCGCTGGCATCCAGCTCGTCAGCGGCGATGGCTCTGGCCAGCGCGGTGGCGTCGAGGGCCCGGTATTCGTTGAAGTCCACAGTCTGCAAGGTAGACCGGTTCACCGAAGTTGGCAGTGCGGATCACCCGGGTGCGGGGCGGGCGAGGCTGCCGGTGCAGGCAGCGCGCGGGTCAGGAACGCCGGCTGATGTGAGCCACGGGATCGTCGTCGTCGAGTGCCCGGCCGACCCTGCTCCCGATGAGCGCATCCCAGAGTTCGATCACGAGTTCCGGATGCTCCATCTGTGCGACGTGTCCTGACTCGGGGAGCAGCACCGCTCGGGCCTTCGGGATCTCCTGGGCCGCCCGGTGCACACTGCGCGGATCGACGAGGTTGTCGTGATGACCGTAGATCAGCAGTGTGGGGGAGTCGATCCGCGCGGCGAGCCGGTAGGGTCGCTCCGGGCCACGCTCGAGGTGGTTGCGGACCAGCGCCCGCAGCGCGCTCACGAAGACCTCGGTCGCATAGCCGAGCTCGTCCCGGTAACGCTGGGCGGTCACGGCTTCGTCGATCCTCACCGCAGATGCGTTCGCAACGTCGGCGAAGACATGCTCGTAGGTGCGCCGCACCCGGTCGGCAGGAGGCAGGCGCATGTACCACTGCATGAAGCGGTCGCCCACGCCCGGCAGCAACGCGATCGGCAGGGTGAGCCCCTGCAGGGACAGGCTGAAGTTCGCCGACCGCGGCAGGGACGGGGAGATGAGCGTCGTGGAACGGACCAGTTCCGGGTAGCGGCCTGCGAACTGCAGCGCCACCGCGCCGCCGAGTGAGTTGCCGAAGACGTGGACCTTCTCGCCGATCTGGCTGTCGACGAGTCGTTTGATCGAATTGGCGTAGGTTGCCGGACTGTAGTCGCCGTCGACCGGGCGGGGCGATTCGCCGAAGCCGGGCAGGTCGACGGCCCAGGAGTCGAGCCGACCCTCGAGCCCGTAGGCGACATCCGTCCAGTTGAGACTCGTGCCGCCGAGACCGTGAATCATCACCGCGGGCTCTCCGCCCTGGCTGACCCTTCGCACCGCGAGCCACTGATCGCCGATCCAGTGCTTGGCGGCATCGGGGGCCGGGTGGCGCCGGAACTCGGGCAGTTCGTGGGGCTGCTTCATTCACCGATTGTAGCGCCGGGTCCGGCAATGACCCGGGTGAGCGTCGGTCTCAGAGGCCGACCCAGTTGCCGTGGAATCCGGCCGGAATCCGGCAGGGCAACTCGACGCTACCGATGGCCGGGCCGTTCAGCTCGCCCGCTGCTCGGATCTCCAGGGCGGAGCGGTCCTCGGCTGCCCGATAGATGGGATAGATGACGTACCCGTCGTCCTCGGTGCCGGGGGCGGCGCCCTGCCTGGGGACGAACAGCGGCTCACCGACCAGGTCGCCGGGCGCGTGCTCCCACCGCTCGACCGCTCCGGACTCCAGGTCGAACCGGGCCAGGCCCCGGCTGTTGACCAGATCGGGCTGGAATTCCACGGAGTAGCCGTGTTGATAGGGCCGGCCGACGGCCAGATCCGCAACGCGGGGGAACTCCACGTTCACCTCGGCCACCTCGGTCTGCGAGGCGACACCGGTCGTGAGGGTGAGCTCGAAGCGGGTCAGGTACCCGGGATTGAACATGTCGGACCAGGTCCTACTGGGCAGGTCGTAGCTCAGCAGTCTGTCGTAGCGAACTGCATCCAGCACCACGGTGTCGGCAGTCTCATATGCGTTCATCGTGTGGAACACGAAGCAGGGGTCGATATCGAACCACTGCACCGTGTCGCCGTGACGAGGGATGACGCCGATGCGAGCCTGGTGGTCGTCCTGCCAGCGGTAGGGGATGGTCATGCCGGCCATGGCCATCTCCAGATCGAACACGACGGGCAGGTCCATGAACACCGAGTACGACTGCGTGACCGCGAAATCGTGCATCATGACCGGACCACTCACGTCCAGCGTGGTCTCATGGGTGATCTCGCCGTCACTGTCGAACACCCAGTAGCGGCCGTAGGGCTCCTGCCAGTTGTAGTCGAAGGCGAGGGTCTCGCCGGTGTGGGCGTCGAACTTCGGATGCGCCGACATGGTGCCGCCAGGAAGGTTGCCGCCGAAATCCTGGGGGCCGACCGTCTCCAGTTCGGTGGTGATCTCGTAGGGAACCCCGGTCTCGCACAGCGACAGCAGCTTGGATCCCAATGGGATCACGTTCGTATTGGAGGGGGTGTCGGGGTCGACCTCGGCGCCCTCCTCAGCGGCGAGCGCCTTGGTGCGCACGTAGCGGTTGCGGTAGCTGACCGCCCGGCCACCCTCGAGATGAATCCCATGCACCATGCCATCACCGAGGAACCACGAGAAGTAGTCGTTGCCGTCGAAGCTCAGGCTGTGGGGATTGGGACCGTTGCGCAGTCAGCGTCCGTTCAGGTCGCTGGGGATCTCGCCCCGTACCGGCAGGTCGGTCTCGTACACCTCGTCGGCCACGGGGCGGAAGCCGCCCGCGTTCAGATCCGCTGCTGCCGGCTCATCGCTCACTGGTGGCCCCTCTCGCGCTGGACTGAAACCATTAGCTCACCCCTGTGGCCCTCAGGGAAGGCGACCACCCGATCCGCCCAGCGCCACCCATCGGATGGTGCAACGGGGGTTGTCCGGACTGACTGCTCGCAGGCTGATGAGTAGACTGCTCGCCATGTTCCTCAGAGCGATCGCAGGTGCGGGGATCGTCGTGGTGCTGGCTGGCGCTTGCGGCTCGCAGAACGACTCGACGTCGGGCACGGTCAGTGAGACACCTACCAGCGTCGCGCCCAGCATCACTGAACCATCTGCATCTGCATCGGTATCCGCATCCGAGGACGGCGCGGTCGACGCACTCGCGAGGCAGATCGGCTGCACGGATGTGCGCGAGATCCCACCTACAGAGATCTTTGTGGCCAGTATCCATCAGTGCGATGTCGCCGATGGCATTGCCGCCATCTACACCTTCGCCACACCGCAGGACGAGCAGGACTGGCTGGAACCCGCGATCGCCGTCGCGGGCGAGGACAACGTGTTCGTGATCGACGCGACTCACGTCGTGACCGGCACCGACGCCGGGGTGTCCAAGGAATTGCAGAAGGTGCTGGGCTGAGTCCGGTCGCCTGCAGTCCTCACCTGTGGTGACGGGTGCCACGGCGTAAGGACGGCAGCTCAGTCGACCAGCTTCCCCTTGAACGAGGTCGGCTGACCCGCCGGCGGCGGTCGGAGCAGTTCGCCACGCGCCAGGCCCCTGCCCGTCCGCCAGCCGACCAGCAGCCACGCGCACAACAACCCCACGAAGGCGAGCCAGGCCATCACCTCGAACGTCACCAGTTCGGTGTGGTGAGCCAGCTGGATCGCGCCGGTCACACATGTCCCGACCGGGAAGGTGAAGGCCCACCAGGTCAGGGCGAAGGACATGTTCTGCCGCCGGGCCCTGATCGTTAGCAGCGTGGCCAGCGCGGCCCAGAGCATTGCGAAGCCCCAGACCGGAACCCCGTACAGCACCGCGAAGAGGTCGAAGGCGTGCGCAAGTTCCGGCCGGACCGCCAGGAATGCGACGGCTCCCAGAGTCCCCGCCGCGGTGATGCTCTGACCCAGCGGTCCCAGGACGATCCACAACGTCGGAACCCTCGGCGAGCCGGAGGTGCCGAAGTGGGCCAGGCGGTTCCAGATCAGGGTGATGATGATGAAAGCAGCCATCAGTGAGAGGCCGAACATCGCGTAGCAGGCGTAGAACATGGTCTCCCGTAGCACTCCCGTTGCCGCGTGTGGCACCAGCAGGGCACCTGTGGCAGCGCTGACCATCGGTGGCACGACCGGCATCAGCCACCCTCCGAACGCACCGTCCTTGGGCACGTCGAAGCTGGTGAACAGCCGGAAGGGTACCCAGACAGCAGTCACCAGGCCGCCAGCGGTGCCCAGCAGCCACAGTGTCCAGGAGCAGCCGATCGCCCAGGTGGGCAGCTCCGGACCCCAGACCAGCAGGATGCCCGCCGCCACCGTCATGAATGCCATCGGTGGTGCCCCGTAGAACTGGGCCATGACCGGGTTGTGGCGATAGTCGTGGTGCTTGTCCGGATACACCAACCAGTGCACGATGTAGGCGATACTGAGTCCCAGCAGCAGCAGGGCTGCTGCGAACCAGATGACGCGGCCGAACCAGAGCATCCCAGGCCCGCCTCCCGGCAGGCTCACCGCCGCGTTTGCGACGATGCCGGTCCCCATCACCGATGCGAACCAGTTCGGGCTGATCTCGACCGGGCCGCCGCCGGGTATCGGTGAGGAAAGCAGCCGGGACCAGAATCCGGTCGTGGTGCGTCTGCCGTCGGGCACATCGAAACGCTACTGGTTCGGTGCGACTGTTGCTCGGCAGCGGCGGTGGCCGACCCACTTCATCGTCCGGCACTGGACGGGTGCTGCACCGTGCCTCAGCCAGGGCTGAGCATTAGGTTGGAGCCATGACTGGGCAGACGGTTGGTCGTGCACAGACCGATCGGGTCGCCGAACTGCAGACCGTGCTGTCCTGGTTGGCGCCCGACGACCCCGCTCGGATCATCCGGGTCTCAGCGGAGGCCGGGATGGGCAAGACGACCTTCCTCTCCGGGGTCGAGGCAGCACTGGCAGGCGGCGACTCCCTCATCGCGCGCGTCACCGCCTTCCCCGGCGAAGCTGCTGTGAGTCATCTCGGGACCGCCAACCTGCTGGCTGTGATCTCGAGACGGGCCCTGACCCCACAGGCCAGCAGGTTGGCTGACGATGTCCGGCGACTGTTGGCCGAGCGCGCTCGCGACGACGCCGAGGAGGTCCACCGCATCTTCCTGAGCCTGACCCGCGGCCTCGAACTCCTCATTGACGAACTGCTGCGAGCGAAGCCATCCCTGGTTGTCCTGGTCGATGATTCGCAGTGGCTGGACGAGGCCTCCCAGGAGACACTCTCGTACCTCACCTCCCACCAGTTCGACGCCCGGATCAAGCTGGTTCTCACGCAGCGCAGCCCAGGGACACAGCCCAATGCGGCCGCGTTGCGTGGTCCAGCGGCGCCGCCGCCGCTGGTGCTGACACCGCTCCCCGAGCAGGCCCTCTCGGAGTTCCTGACCGGGCTCGACCCGGAGACCCGTCGGGTGGTGCTGGCTCGATCCGGTGGGAATCCCTTCTTCGCCCGTGAGCTGGCCGAGCAGGCCAGGAGGCACATACCTGCGGACGCCAGTTCTGTGGAGCTGACCGACCTGCCCTACCCACCGCAACTCGTCGATGCCATGGCCGCTGAGCTGTCCGTCGTCTCCGACACAGCACAGCGGCTGGCCTGGGCCGGTGCGGTCCTGGCGCTGCCGTTCGACCTCGGACTGGCTACGGAGGTCGGGCACGTGCAGTCCGGTACTCACGAGGCACTGGATGAGCTACTGGACCGGGGGCTCCTCGTGCCGACCACGCAGCAACGGTTCCGGTTCCGGCATCCGATCGTGCGCGAGGTCACGGGGTCCCTCGTGCCACCTGGCTGGGCCCTGGGGGCGCACGATCGCGCGGCGATGGCGCTGGAGGCCCGGGGAGCCTCGCGGGTCACGGTCGCGATGCAGCGTGCCCACGTTGTCGCTCCGGGCGACGTTGCCGGCATCGAGTCGCTGCTGCAGGCCGCCGAGGACGCGAAGTTCGAGCTTCCACTGATGGCGGTCTGGCTGACCGAACGGGCGCACGCGCTCCTGCCGGATCGTGGCAGCGCATCGCTGCGGCTGCGATGCTGCCTGCTCCGGGCTGAGACGCTGTTGCGCGCCGGCCGCTGGAGTGAGGCCGAGGAGCTGGTCGCCGAGCTCTTCCGGACGCGCGACACCGACGACGGAGCGGCAACGGCGCAGATCATGGCCCGCATGGCCTGGATCCGGATGTGGCGGTTGCGGCGAACAGTGCGGGAAGTGGTCAAACTGCGGGTCTATCTCGATGCCGTGCCGGACGACGACATCATGACGAGGTCACTGCTGCTCGCCATGGCGCTGCTTGCCGCTGCGGACGCGGCGGACGAAGCGCACTACGCGGAGTTGCGGGCAGAGGTCGTCGAACTGCCCGACCTCGGCCGGGTCGCGGACTTCCTCTGGCAGACCGTGTTCGCCTACTCCAGCATGGTGCTCGGGAGGTTCCGGGCGACCAACGAGCACGTGGACACTGCGATGGATATGTTGCACGATCTGCCGGAAGCCGAGCTCGCCGGTGCCGCGGAGGGATTCCTCATGCTGGCTCCGTGCCTCCAGAGCCTCTCCCGCTACTCCGAGGCGCTGCAGATGCTCGAGCGCGCCATCAGTGCGGGTGTGGGGCGGGACCATCCGGCAGTCCGGGCGGCCCTGCTCGTGAGTACCGCCGACTCGCATCTGAGGCTGGGTCACACCGACCGGTTCGCGGAGGTCCTCGAGCAGGCCGACGGCCTCGCCTGGCGTTCGCGTCAGAATGAGTCCATCGCGATGGTCCGTGCCACACAGGGGGTGGCGGTGGCGCTCCGAAACGGGCTGGCCACGGGACAGGCCGTCGCTGCGGACGCCCTGTTCTATCTGGGCAAGGATGTCGGCAAGGGCGCCAGGGTCGTCGGTGCGATCCGGATCGCCCAGGTGTTCACCCTGTGCGGCAGGGATGACGAAGCGCGTGAGGTGATGATTCGGTGGGGTGGGGGGCCGCAACTGGCCGACGTGGCGGTCTCGGTGCGCCCGTTCGTGGCCACCCTGATGGCCCGGGCAAGCCGAAGCGTCCACGACCTTGATGAGCTTGAACGCTGGGCCACCATGGCAGCCCGGACTGCCGAGGAGTATCCGGGACCGTTCCAGCTGTTGTGTGCCCGGCTGGCTCATGCCGAGGTGCTGCTGGGAGCCGCACGGTTCCAGGAGGCCGCGGTGCTTCTGGAGGAGTGTGTGCAGCGGGCACAGTCCCAGCGGCTGCCGCTGGACCAGCCCCGTATCCGGCTCACGCTCAGCGAGGCCCTCGTGGGCCTCGGGCGTGCTGACACGGCTGTCGCGGAACTGCGGCTGGCCCGCCGGCAGTACCGGAGCGCAGGTGCTCCCGGCATGTACCGTGCCGTATCAGCGAGGCTGCGGGAGTTCGGTGCGACGGGCCCGGGCAACGGTTCTGGCAACGATGCGCTGACCGAACGCGAGCGGGAGGTGCGGGTACTGGTCGTCTCAGGACGGACCAATCGTGAAGTGGCAGCCGAGCTCGGGATCAGCGAACGAACCGTGGCCACACACCTGCAGAACATCTTCGGCAAGCTCGGTGTCCATGCCCGTTCGGAGCTCCGCACTCACGACGACTGAAGCATCCGGACCGCGTGCCGCATCGATGCCGCAAACGTGTCATCGACCAGGACTCACAGGTATCGTTGCCGCGCCAGCTTGACGGCGGCTCGGTAGTCGGTCCGGGCAGTGGAGATCGCCCGTCGCCTGGTCCGGAGCTGCGCTTGCGTGGCCTTGCCGAAACGTTGCTTCGCCAGCCCCCTCTCCTTGCTCGAGTTGGCCCATCGGACCGCATTGCGGAAGCGCCGACGGTCCGAAGCCGTCGCCGCACGGAATTCCTTCTTGGCGGCTCGTACGGCGGAGCGCCTGGCATCGCGGGCCCCGGCCACTGCCTCCTGGTAGTGGACCGATTCGGCTGGACCGCGCTGCGGCGCGGCGGGTCCGGTCTGCTGTCGCGGCGAAGGCTCGCCGGTGGGTCCCCCGGGTGTATGCGGTGATGAGGCCGACGGGGCCCGCGAGTCCGACGAGTCGCCGAGCACCGTTGGCGCTGGCTGCGCCTGTTTCATGCTTGGTGGCTCACACCCACCAAGCATGAAACAGCTCTCGAGCGCTGGACCCTGCTGTGGACCCGCGACCGTGGTGAGCGTGGGTGAGGTGTATGGGGGCGGGTCACAGCCGAAACGGCCGGCCACGATGCAGTCATCGACCAGGCCATCCAGAGCCTCGGTATCCCAGCTGTTCCAGAAGTCGGCATGCATCGTGATGGCGTCGCCACTGGCCGGGTGGAAGCCCGCACCTCCCTGTGTGGCGTACTCGAACTCCTCAAGGACCTGCACGATCTTCTGAGGATGGCTGGCCGGGCACTGGCCCCCGGCGGCGTAGGCCACGTGGCTCCTGTGGTCCGCACTGTCCAGGTCGGAGCCGTTCCAGCAGTCGGGGAACAGGATCGTCACCTGCAGGTTGTGGCCGTTGGGGCACAGGGCCATGTCGTGCTGGTTCCCGCCCGGTTCCGCGGGTTGCTCGCCGCCACCGGCACAGCGGAAGGTGGCCACCTGCTGCCCCGGATTCTCCGGCGTGGCCTGCGGATTCCCCGCGACCATCTTGAGCCCCGGCGGAATCGTCTGTGCCTGGGCGGCGGGGCCGTTGATGAACTGGTAGTAGACCTTCAGATCGAACGGGGTGACGGCGTTGCCGTCCGGGTGATACAGCGTCGGTGCCCAGTAGGCGGCCGTGTCGCCGGGCACATTGCACGTGGTGCCGCCCGCCCGCAGGGATCCCTCGGTGCTCCCTGCGTTCGTGGTGGTGGCACCGAAGAAGTCGTGCATGTGGGAGTGGCCCGGCATGCCCTTGTGGACGATGGGATCATCCGGCGCCCGGTGGCTGAAGCCACAATGGACGATGAACAACTGCTTCACGCCGCTGGGCGAGTCCGCCAGCGGTACCGCCGGGTGCTTGAACTGGAAGCGATCAAGCGCCACGAAGTCGCCGCTGACTGGTGAGTCCACCGTGACGTAGACGTCGTGCACACCCGTCACATCCAGGTCCCGGTTCACATTGCCCTGGGTCTTCTGGTAGCTGTCCCAGCCGCCGGTGCTGCCCAGGTTGTACTGCGCCACGACAGGCCCGTCCGGGCTGTCGAGCCGGAAGCGGACGGTGCCTGAACCCGATGCGCCCGACGCGTTGCGGCCCTGCACCAGGGTGGGGTTGGCGATGCCGAGATCGACGTCGGCGAAGCGGAGCCACCGGCCGTCGCGCAGTCGTACCCCATCAGTGTTGGCCACTGCACCGTTGGAGTCGTCGAAGGTCTCCGCCTCGATGGGCAGATAGATGGTTCGGGTGCCGGGGTCAGGGTTAGGCTCCGTAGTCGGATCAGGTGTGGGCTCTTGGGTCGGTGACGGTTCCTTGCTCGGGGTCGGTTCTTCGCTGGGTGTTGGCTCCTGTGTGGGTGGGGGTTCTTCGGACGGTGTGGGTTCGGTCGGGGAGGGTGTGGGTGCTGGGTCGGTGGTGAGCTCGAACCAGTTGAGGTTGGCTACGGCGTTGTTGGTGTCGTGTTCGATGGTCAGGTGGAGGTTCTGGTTCCCGGTCAGTGCTGGATCGATGTTGGTGTGCAGCGTCTGGTAGTCCTGCCAGGTGCCGGTGTTGGGGATAGCGATGCTGGCCACGACCGGACCGGTCGCGCTACCGGTGTGCAGTTGCAGAGTGCCCTGGCCGATGGCGGAGGCCAGTCGGACGGTGAGTCCGGTGACGGGTTGTTCGCCGAGGTGCTGGTCCTGATAGGTCAGCCTGTGCTGGCGGTTGAGCAGTGCTACTGCGGGGTTGTGGATGTCGGGCTGGTCGCCGGAGGGCTGTATGAGCACGCCGGGGTTGTTGCTGAAGTCCTCGGCTTCGATGCGCAGCGCCGGGTTCCCCGGCTCGTTGCTCGGCGTCGGATCTGTTGACGGCGTCGGGTCTGTTGACGGCGTCGGATCGGTTGAAGGTCCCTCGGTCGGTGAAGGTTCGTCAGACCCGGTCGGCGTGGGTGTTGGCTCGGCGGGGTCCTCGGGTGCGGTGTCGGCAGTGCTGGCGCTCGAACGGGGCGCCACCTGCAGCTCGTAGCCATCGGAGAATGTGACCGTCAGCGGCTGATCCGTGGGATTGTGGGCCGCATACGTGCGGATGTTCCTCTTGTCGAAGGTGGCACTGGTGGCGATGTCGCCATGCACCCGCGGATTCAGCTGGCCGATCTGCTGCAGGGCGCTGATCCAGTGGTTGGTGTGCGCGCGGCTGCCCACGTCATCCCCACCCTGATGGTCCGGGCGCCAGTCCGGGTTCTGGTCACGCAGCCCAGCGGCCCGGTCGGGCTCGGACAGTGCGAGATACTTCCAGATGATCTCGTACCAGAACTGGGCTGCGCCGCCGTTGTTCTCGACCATGTTCTGGTAGTTGCGCCTGATGTAGTCCGGGTCACGGCCCAGATACAGCGACTGCGCACCGACCGGTACGAAGTTGATGCCGTGAATCTCCTCTGTGCTGGCGGTCCACCACGTCGAGTAGGCAGCTCCGTTGCTCCACACCATGCCGGCTGTGTCCTGACCGAACTCGTCAGGGAACACCTGGTCATCCACGTCGAACCAGTACTGATCGATGGCACTGGCCTCAGTGGTGTACAGGTAGGCGCCAAGATCCCGCAACTGCGTGTCCCCGCGCTCCTGACCCCAGCGCAGGATGCCGCTGGCGTAGTTCATCGCCTCACTGGAGGATTCCTGATTCGCGCCCGCATCGAAGCCGCTGTGTCCGGAGGCCCACGAATGCCCGGCGAAGGGATCGAACGTGCGCAGGAACGGGAATCGGGTATCCGAACGGTCGCCGTTGGCGCTGTCCTTGATGAGCAGGTCGATCATCGGACCCCAGTCGGCTGCCCACTCGGAGTCGTACTGGGCGATCACGGCGGCCGCCTGCACGTAGTAGCCGAAGTCGAAGTGATGGTCGTTCATCATCTCGGCGCTGAAGAATGCCTCAGGCTGGGCGAGTAGCGTGGCCCACTTCGGGTCATAGGCCAGATACCAGTGAGTGTCGCCCGGCTGGTAGCTCAGCCAGCGTTCGAGGCGGTCCTTCATCGCCCGCAGGAACGTGTCGCGGGCATCGGTGCGGCCCAACTGATCGGCGATCTCCACGAGCTGGGTCAGCCGGTGGGTGAAGGTGCCGTCGAAGTAGATGTTGCTCTGCTGGATCAGGGGCTCACTGTGTAGCACCTCGTCGATCTGCGTATTGAGCAGGTCCTGGTCGGCGGATTCCACCAGCGGCAGGGCAGTGAGCAGCGGCGGGGTGTCGACGGTGGTCGTGATGGTTCCGGCACGCGCCAGTTTCATGCGGCCACGGGCGGAAGTGTAACCGAGACCCGGAATCGTGTCGGCGTCGCTGTTCAGCCACTGGTGCCGGTAGAGCGCCGTAAGAGGCTGCTGCTTCTCGCCCTCAAGTACCTCCACATCGAGATGAAGCCTCGAAGTCACGCTGGCGTTCCCCTCGTCGTAGGACCACTGCGCGCGGGTGCCTGTCACAAACACGTACGCGTGGGCGCTGAAGAGGTCAAGCGTCGCTGCGTCATCGTCCGGCAGCAATGCGACGGAGTAGTAGTCCTTGCCAGCGAGGTCGCTCACACGCTGATCGCCGGCGCCCTGCCAGGTGGCTCCGCCCGGTGCGAACAGTCCGTAGTGGTGTCCGTTCACCGTGACCCCGAGGACGTTGCCGCGGTCGGCCCAGACCTGCGCCGCACTGCTGAAGCGCACCTGTGCCCGGCCGCCGGTGGCTCGGGCGTAGACGTACGGAGAGCCGTGGGCCAGGGAGGCCTCCAGATTTCGCTGCCCATCATCCCAATCGGCGACAACGCCCCAGTCGGAGTATCCGTCGACCCGGGTGTCCGGTGCGGAGAGGCCCTCCACGCCGAGCGTGAGATCGGCGTGATGGTCGAACCAGTAGGACTCGGTGGTAGCCCCGGGAGCATCGGAGTAGACGGCTTGGGAGACGCGGTCGGGGTAGCCGACCTCCAGGCCGCCGGCGTTGGCGCGGGTGGACAGTGGATGTGGGTACATCCTGAGCGAGTACTGCCGCTTCGGGTTGTCCGACGACCACGGCCAGAGCAGGGAGGACCACCACTCGTTGGTGGTCAGGGGCTGGTGGAACTCATCGGTGACCAGCGCTGTGGCGGGTGTCCCGTCCTTGTTCAGCGGTCGTGCGGCTCCGTCCGGGACACCGCCCGCGTAGGACCCTACGCCGGCGGTGATGACGTCGACCTCGTCCGCTTGTGCGGAGACCGCTGTGCCCGCCAGCATCATCGTGGCCAGCAGACCGAGCATGCAGAGGGTTGCCGTGAGCCGACTGGCACGGGTTCGGAGATCTCGTCGTACAGTCACGGCGCTCCAATCGCAGGGATACCCTCACGATCGGTCGATGGCACTCGTTTCGTGGCACGAGATTCCGTGGGGTCACTCGTCTGCGAACCTAGCTGTGATCTGCGTATACCTAGATCGCCCAGCAGTCGCGCCTGTTCTGATTCCGTCCATGTCAGGAACACCCTCGGCATGCTGACGTTCCGGCACTGCTCGGTCTGGAGATCGCAGTCGTACGCTGCCGGACCGCGGCTGTACTCGCCGGGGCTGCCGAACACCGCTGGGCCGTCGCCCGGCGCGGCGACGGCCCAACGGTGTTCGCGACAGGCTCAGCGGATCGAACCCTCGTCCTTCTCAGGACCCGGCTGCTGGAGGAACTCCGTGGACCGTATGGGTTCGGCCGGGGCAGCCGCATCGATGTTGCCGTGGTCCGGTTCGGTGTCGGCCCTCGCAGGGTCGCTGGAACTCTCCTGCGGCTCTGTCCAGCTACCGCCGACCCGCTCCGGCAGTGGCGCTTCACCTGCGGCACGATTGCTAGCGACGATCGCGGCGAGGATCCCGGCGACCCCCAGCCCTGCTAGCAGGATTGGAATGGTGATCGCAGCCGATGGCACCAGGTCGTTGACGTCCGCGCCGAGGTACAGCAGGGCGAAGCCGATGAACAGTAGCCCTGACAGCAGGCTCAGTACTTCCAGCGGATGGCGTTTCATGTCAGTTTCCCTTCTCGGCAGTGGCGTTGGGCTTGTTCGCGGCTCTTGAGTCGGCCTTGTCGGCCTTCGATCTCGGCTGCTCCGGCGATGCTTTGGGCGCCGGTTTGCGGCCCTCGATACTCAGCACCGGCTCCCGGTCCACGGTCAGTTGCCCCAGTCGAACGTCCAGGTCCAGCACCAGTTCGCCGTCTGCGGTTCCGGTAGCCGGGAAGTCCTCCTCGAACGTGACACTCGGCTGATCATCGGGCTTCACGTCGGTGTCGTTGATCCGTGCCTCGCCGAGGCCGACCTCGCCGTTGACCCGGACCTGCCAGTTCGAGGGGACGGTCACGATGAGCTCGCCCACCCCGACCGCGGCAGCGAGCACGTCACCCTGCTGGGGTGGCGCCAGCGTCGGGTCGCTCGCCCAGTCAGTGAGGTCCAGACGCGCAGAGCCGATCCCGAGCGTGAACTCCTGATCAGCCGATGACGGCATCCAGACTCGCTCGCCCACGCCCCCCTCGGGAAAGTTGCCTATGACCGGTGGCAGGTAGGCCACGGCGGCCAGGACCAGCGCCAGTGCCAGTCCAGGGGCAATGAGCCAGCGTGCCCTGCCGACGAAGGCTGAGACCAAGAGGCCGGCGCCCACGACGAGCAGCAGGACGGCCCAGAAGCCCACCAGGCTCAGACCGATCCATTCCAGCGCCATAAATGTGGCCAGTACGGAGCCGACCACGACCACGGCCAGCAGCGTGATGAGGCCGAGGTAGGAGCGAGCCGGTCGTGGGCGAGGCGCCGGCGGCTCGACCGGGGGCGGTGGCACGATGCCCGTACCCCCATGCGCGAAACCGGTCACCGGCGAAGACGCCGCCCCCGGGACTTCGGCGGCAGCATCCGGCGCGGCAGCCACCGCTGGGCTGCCGGTCTCGGCATCGGGTGTTCCGGGAGGTGCCGGTGCTGTCGTGGTCGCGCTATCCGTCGGCGGCGCCCAGCGCGGGGACTGGTCCCGTTTCGCGTAGGCCCAGACGGCGATGATCGCCAGCAGCACGAGCAGGAGCCAGGGGATCCAGCTGAGCAGGGCCGCCACACCCCCGACGCCGATCAGGACGCCCAGGATGAGTTTCCAGACCGAACCGGTGAGTGTGCCGCGGGTGGCCTCGGTGTCGGCGGGGATCAGCAGCCACAGCGCCAGGTATGCGAGCAGTCCGAAGCCCGCGGCCAGCACTGCGACGACGAAAGCGACGCGCAGGATGGCCGGGTCGATCCCGTAGCGGCGGCCGAGCCCGCCGCATACACCGCCGATCATCCGGTCGCTGCTGCTGCGGCGCAGCAGCCCCGGTGGTGGCCGGTAGGCCTGTGGTTGGTTGTCGATGACTGTCGTGTTCTCGTTCATGTCTCGATGATGTGCTCCGGGAGGGTGGCCGCACATCGGGGAAGAACCCTGAACCGTCCCCGATCCGGCGCACCCCACCTCAGGGTGTTTCCCTGAGGTGGTGCCCCCGAGGTTACGGGATACTGGCAGCGTGACCAGCGTGACCAGCGTGGCAGTCCCCAGAGCAACGCGGCGACCGTCCGGTCGCTGGGTGGGCGGTGTCTGCGCCGGCCTGGCCCAGCACCTGGGAGTGCCCGTTGCCAGCCTCCGGTTGATCTTCCTGGTCCTGACGCTGGCCAACGGCCTCGGTGTACTGCTGTATCTGGGGCTCTGGGCGGTGATGCCTCTGGCCAAGGATGAGCCTGGCGCCGCACAGCGGGGCACCGACTTCGGCCGTCTTCTTGCGTTCGGGGCGGTCGCCATCGGCCTCGCGGTGCTCTTCTACGGCGGCTGGGGACCATTCGCCCAGTACGCAACGCCGCTCATTGTGGTCGGGCTCGGCGTGGCCATCGTCTGGCAGCAGTTCATCTCCGCGGAGGAGCCTCCGGATCGCAAGTACCGCTGGCTGCGTCCCGTCGCCGGCATCGCCATCATCGTGGCGGGTACCGCTTCGTTGCTGGTGGGAGAGATCGGCTGGTCCCAGGCCTTGCAGGCGCTGTCCGTGGTGCTGCTGATCGTCGGTGGAGTGAGCCTGTTGTTCCTTCCCCTGCTGCTGCGGCTCTACCGGGATGCGGCCGATCAGCGCCGCGCCCTGATCCGCGAGCAGGAGCGCACTGAGATCGCGGCGCAGGTGCATGACAGCGTGCTGCAAACGCTGACCCTGGTGCAGCGCAACGCCGACGATGCCGAACGGGTGCGCGCACTGGCCCGCAGTGAGGAGCACCGGCTCCGTTCGTGGCTCTACACTCCCGCTGCTGCAGCCCCGGGAACGCTGGCTGGGGCGCTGCGCGGTGAGGCGGCGAAGATCGAGGCCGATCACGATGCCACGATCGAGGTCATCGCCGTCGGCGACACGGCACTGACGGAGCCGACCCGGCTGCTCCTGGCGGCTGCCGCGGAGGCCATGACGAATGCGGCGAAACATGCCGGTCCGAGGGCGCAGGTCGCGGTCTACTGCGAGGTCGAGGACGATGGTGTTCAGGTCTCCGTCCGGGACCGCGGTCCCGGTTTCGATCCCGATGCCGTCGCCGCGGATCGCATCGGGGTGCGCGAGTCGATCATGGGGCGAATGGCAAGGATCGGTGGCACGGTGCAGTTGCGCGCCAGAAATCCCGGTATGGAGGTGAGACTGCATGTCTCGCTACCTCAAAGCTGACCCCGTCAGCAGTTGGAGTTGGCCACGATGAGCCTGCGTCTTGTGATCGTTGATGACCACCCCCTGGTCCGAGCGGGGATCCGGGCCGACCTTCCGGACGACTTCGAAGTGGTTGGCGAGGCCGATGACGTGGATACGGCCGTGTCCGTGATCGCCGACGTCCAGCCCGATGTGGTGCTGCTCGATGTGCACCTTCCGGGTGGCAATGCGGGTTCGGTGCTGGCGCAGCTGGGCGCTCAGGCATCCGAGACCCGCTTTCTGGCGCTTTCAGTGTCCGATGACGCTGAGGATGTGATCGGGGTCGTGCGGCGAGGTGCCCGGGGCTACGTGACCAAGAACATCACCGCGCCAGACCTGGCCGACGCGATCCGACGGGTGGCAGCCGGCGAGGCCGTGTTCAGCCCGAAGCTCGCCGGCTTCGTTCTGGATGCGTTCCGGGATCGGTCCAGTGCTGCGGTCACGGAACTGGATCAGCTGACCCCGCGTGAACGAGATGTGATGCGGCTGATCGCCCGGGGTGATACGTATCGGGAAGCCGCCGACGAACTCTTCCTGAGCGTGAAGACCATCGAGACCCACATGTCGGCGGTCCTGCGCAAGCTGCAACTGAGTAACCGGCGGGAACTGGCTCGATGGGCCCGGGCGCACGATCTTCTCTGATGCTCCCGCTCGATGCCCATGCCCGTTACCATTCCGATTCCTCTGCCCATGCCGAGGTGGCCGCGGCGTGTCCGGTATTGACCCCTATGTCTGGCGCGGGGCCCGACAACTCGGCCACGTTCCTTGCCGCCCCACTATCTTGTTGCCATGACTGAGCTGGCCAGACGCCTGCGGATCGGTACGCGCATCACCATCTCGTTCGCCATCGTGGTGGTGCTGCTGGCCATCATCGCCATCGTGGCCTTCGTGCAGATGGTCAACGGCTCCGACGCTCGTGAGCGGCTGGCCCGAGCCATCACCACCACCGGGACGGTCCTGGACCTCCGGTACGATTTGACGCAGGTGGAGTCCCATACTCAGGGCGCGTTGCTCGCGGCGCAGGAGAACGGCGATACATCGCCCAGCCTTGCCGAGATGAACCAGTTCCTCAACACCTTCAAGACTGATATCTCGACCATCCTGGGCGAGGAACTGAGCTCGCAGAACAAGTCGCGACTGTCTCAGGTGCAGAATGACTTCACCCAGCTGCAGAGCCTGATCGCCACTGCGAGCGAACTGCTCCAGGGCAGCGAAGCCGAGCGGGCGAAGGGTCGGGCGCAGATCGAAGGGGCGGTGCGCGACCAGCTCAGTGCCCAGGTCGATGAGTTGTCCAGCATCGCTGCGGACCTCGAGAACACCACGCGCCAGATCGCCGATGACGCCGCTGCGGCATCAACCACCTCAAGGATCGTGATCGTAGTGGTCAGCATCCTGGCCATCCTGGCGGCGATCGTGCTGGGCGCCGTCCTTGGCCGCTCGATCGCGGTGCCGCTGCGACGCATCCAGCTCGCACTCGGCAAGGTGGCTGAGGGTGACCTCCGGGTCAGGGTCGAGGATGACACCCGGGACGAGCTGGCCGAGGTCGCCACTGCCCTCAACACCGCCACGGCCAGTACCAACATGGCGGTCGTACAGATCGCAGAGAGCTCCCAGTCATTGGCGTCCAGCGCGGAGGAACTCTCTGCGATCAGCACTACGTTGGGCAGCGCCGCGGAGCAGACCACGACTCAGGCGACCGGGGTCTCTGCCGGGGCGGAGGAGGTCTCCCAGAACCTCCAGTCGGTGGCCAGCGGCGCCGAGGAACTGAATGTGAGTATCCGCGAAATCTCCAAGAACGCCACCGACGCCTCGGTCGTCGGCCAGGAGGCGGTATCGGTCTCGGCGTCGACGCGGGCCACCGTGCAGTCCCTCGGCCAGGCGTCCAGCGAGATCGGAGAGGTGACCACGCTCATCACTTCGATCGCCGAGCAGACCAACCTGCTGGCTCTGAACGCCACCATCGAAGCGGCCCGGGCCGGGGAAGCCGGCAAGGGCTTCACAGTGGTCGCCAACGAGGTTAAGGACCTGGCCAGCCGCACCGTGAAGGCCAGCGAGGAGATCGACGAGAGGATCGGCAGGATCCAGTCCGACACCGAACAGGCGGTTTCTGCGATCGGGGACATCGCCGAGATCATCGACAAGATCAACAGCTATCAGTCCAGCATCGCGACCTCCGTCGAGGAGCAGGCAGCCACCACGCGTGAGATCGGCATGACGCTCAACGGCACAGCGACCGCTTCCGCCGACATCGCCCGCAACATCGCCGGGGTGGCAGAGGCAGCCCAGGGAACCACGGACAGCGCCGCGGACACACTCAGTGCGTCGCAGGCCCTTGCCGAACTGGCGACCACGCTCAACTCCCTGGTTGTGCGCTTCACCCTGGACACCCGCGCCCCGGATCAGGGCCCCGGAAGGTGATCAGCCCGTGAACGCCGACCCGGAGATGGTCGAGATCTTTCTGGAGGAATCCAGGGAGGGTCTGGAGCAGCTCAACCTGGACCTGGTGCAGCTCGAGGCCAACGCCGGCGATCAGGAACTGCTCGACCGGATCTTCCGTGCCGTTCACACCATGAAGGGGACCTGCGGATTCCTCGGTTTCGATCACCTGGAGGAGATCACGCATGCCGCGGAGGACGTGCTCGGCGCGGTGCGTCGTGGCGAACTACGGGTCACCGCCGACCTGACCACGAGCCTGCTGAGGCTCGCCGATGTCGTCGAGCAGGCACTGAACCTGATCGCCGAGGAAGGCTCCGACGAGCATGTCGACGCCAACCTGGTGGCGCCACTGCTGCGAACGCATCTGAGCGAGGGCCCGCTGCCGCAGCAGCCCGAGGCACCCGTGGCTGAGCGGGATGCGGCGGCAGCTCGTGCGGAACCGGCCCACGCTCGTGAGGCCTCCGTGCGCGTGGATGTCAAGGTGCTCGACCAGCTCCAGGACCTCGTGTCCGACATCGCATTCGCTCGTGCCCAGCTGGCCGAGGAGATCGTCGGCAACGAGCGGATGGCCGAGCCGTATCGCCGGCTGCGGCAGGCGAGCAAACAACTGCAGGACATCGTCATGTTCGCCCGGATGCAGCCGATCGCCACCGTGCTCAACAAGCTGCCACGCATTGTGCGCGACCTGGCACAGGAACAGAACAAGCGGGTAGACCTGACCATCTCGGACAAGGATGTCGGAGTCGACAAGGCCATCAATGAGCTGATCCTGGATCCGCTGATCCACGTGCTGCGCAATGCGGTCGACCATGGCATCGAGCTGCCGAACGACCGGCTCGCGGCTGGTAAGACCGATTTCGGCACCATCGACATCTCGGTGACCGTGTCCGGCAGCCGGGTCCGGCTGACGGTCTCCGACGATGGCCGGGGGATCGATCCGGAAGCGCTGGCCGACAAGGTGATCGCAGCCGGCCACCGCACCAAGGCGGAGATGGCGGGGCGGACTCCCGCCGAGATCCTGGATCTGGTGTTCATTCCTGGACTGTCCACAGCCAGCGCCATCACCAAGACCTCTGGACGTGGCGTCGGGATGGATGTGGTCCGCTCTGCCGCGGAACAGGTGGGTGGCACCGCCGAGCTCAGGTCCACCCCCGGACAGGGTACGACGGTCATTCTCGATCTACCGCTCACGTTAGCGATCGTGAACGTGATCGTGGTCCGCGTCGCAGGGATCAGCTATGCACTCCCGCAGATCGACGTCGAGACGATGGTCAGGCTCGAACCGGCAGAACAGGCCGAGGCTCTGCTCAACGTCGAGGATGCACTGTTCCTGCGACGTGAGGACGAACTCACCCCGCTGGTCCCGGCGTCGGTCATCGCGCCCAAGGCACCCCCACTCGCTGGGGGGGCCGTGCTGGAGCTGGTGCTCCTCCGAAGCGGGGGGCGTCGGTTCGGTTTCATCGTGGATCAGGTGGAGGACAACTTCGAGGCGGTCGTGAAGCCGTTGCCGAATGTGATCCGGGGGATCTCCCCGTACGGGGGTGCGACCGTGCTACCGGACGGAAGAGCCGCACTCATCCTCGACATCGGGGCGCTCGGCCGTGGCATCGATGTGAGCGCGGTCGAGGCGGCCAACCGTGGCAGGACGACGCCGGTGGCTCCGGATCTGGGAGCGCCGGTCCTGCTCGTCGCCGGTCTCGACGATCGCCGCAACGCGGTGCTCCTGGACGAGGTGGAACGGCTGGTTCAGGTGCCGACGTCAGCCATCGAGCGTGCGGGGGAGCAACTGGTGTTCCAGTATGACGACCGGATCGTCAGGCTGGTTGATCACGCCGGGGTGCTCACGCAGTCGTCGGCTGGGGCGCTGGGAACGCCGGAGATGGCGAATGTGGTGATCTGCCGCCGGGGTGATGAGCTGGTGGGACTGGCCGTCGCGCGGATCATCGAGATACGGTCCGGTCCGGCATCCTGGTCCGCTGTGACGGATTCCCGCGTCAGTGGTACCTCGGTCATCGACGGCAGGGTCACCGACCTGGTCGACCTGGGTGCCTACGGAGCGGCCGGAGGGCCGACATGACCCCCGCCGAGCTGAAGGCCAAGCTGCCCGCGGTCGTGGCAGCCTTCCGGGTGGACGACGTGCTCATCGCCTTCTCCGTGGAGCATGTCCGCGAGACAGTGCGTGGACTGCCCTTCACCGAGGTGCCGCTGGCCCCGCAAGCAGTGGTCGGCATCGCGAATCTGCGCGGCCATGTCCTGGCTATCACCGATGCCCGTGAACGTCTCGGACTCGCACCGCGTCCCGGCGGTACCCCGGTCTGCGTGCTGCTCGAACGCGATCAGCGCTGGGGCGGGGTGCATGTGGACAGCGCTGTTGGAGTCGTGGAGTGCCCGCCAGACCGATGGCAGCCTGTCCCGGCCACCATCGATGAGGGCATCAGACGTCATGCTGTTGCCGTACTCCGGGGAGACACGGAGATGCTGGTGTTGGTAGACATTGAAGCGATGCTCTCCGCCAAAGACTGAGACTGGATGCCGCATGCATGTCCTCCTGATCGACGATTCTCGGACGATGCGCAGAATCCTGGCGAGCATGCTGAAACAGATGGGCTGTCAGACGATCTCCGAAGCCGATTCCGGACTGGCAGCGCTGGAGTTGCTTGCCGACGCCACCGCCGGCGGTGTGCCCGACATGGTGCTGGTCGATTGGCACATGCCGGGCATGAGCGGTGTCGACTTCGTCGAGGCGGTCCGGGCGAAGCCCTACGACTACCGAGGCGTCGTCATGATGGTCACCACCGAGACCGAGATCGACCAGATCGGCCGAGCGCTTGCCCTGGGTGCCGATGAGTATCTCATGAAGCCGTTCACGCAGGAGGTGCTCGCACAGAAGCTCGAGCTGCTCGGTTTCGAGGTCTGATATGTCGCCGAGGCGCATCCTGGTGGTCGACGACTCTGCTGTCGCTCGCCGTGCCATCACACAGGTGATCCGTGATCACCGGGACCTGGAGTTGGCCGGGCTGGCGGAGAACGGTGAGGTCGGTCTGCGGCGGATCCTCGCACAGAGGCCGGACGCCGTGGTACTGGACCTGCACATGCCTGTCCTGGACGGCAGGGGCCTTCTCAAGGAGTTGCAGCGTCGGGGTGAACAGATCCCCGTCGTGGTGCTCAGTTCCCATGTCGGTGAAGGTCCCAGGGAGACTGTCGCTGCGCTGGCCGAGGGAGCGGTCGGCTTCGTGCCGAAACCTTCGAGCCTGACATCGAACGAGGATTGGGTGGGGCAGTTGGTGCAGCTGCTGCTCAAGGTCTCCCGGCCACCGGCTCCGAAGTCGGCAGCGCCACCGCGACCCAAGCCCATTCCCGACTCACACGGGAGCCGCATCTCTGCCGTGGTGGTGGGTGTGTCCACCGGGGGGCCTGAAACGCTCGAAGCTTTCCTGAGCAGTGTTCCAGGTCCGCTGTCCACGCCCATGCTGATCGTGCAGCACATGCCGGAGCCCTTCCCGGCGGCGCTGGCTGAACGACTGGCCAGTCGTTGCAGGCTGCCGGTCCAGGTCGCGGCTGAAGACACCCGGATACTTCGTGGTCACGTGTACCTCGCGCCGGGCGGTCGGCACCTGGGGGTCGTGACCGGTCCGGAGCACTCGGTGCTCGCTCGCCTCAGCGACGGCCCGCGGGAGGCCCATGCGCGTCCCGCGGCCGATCACCTGTTCCGGACTGCCGCCGAGGTCTACGGCAGGGGGCTGCTCGCCATCGTGATGACTGGACTGGGGCACGACGGGCTCATCGGTTCGGCTGCAGTGGTGGAGCGCGGGGGGACCGTGCTGGCGCAGGACGCCGCTTCGTGCGTGGTGGACTCGATGCCCGCCGCGGTGCGCAGCGCGGGTCTGGAGTATGCCTCATTGTCGCCGCAGGGACTGGCAGCCGAGGTCGCAGCGCGTGGCCAGGGACGGACCACGGTATGACGGTCAGGCCCGACGACTTCGCCTATGTGCAGGCGATCCTGCTCCAGGAAGCCGGGGTCGAACTGCCCGAGGGTAAAGAGTATCTGGTGAACGCCCGACTGCTCCCGGTAGCAAAGGAGCGTGACCTCGAAAGCATCGACGAGCTGATTGCGCAGTGTCGTCTTGGAGACCGGGAAGCGCGCATACGCGTCGTTTCGGAGATGCTCACCAAGGAGACCTCGTTCTTCCGCGATCCGGCGCTCTGGCGTGCCCTGGAGACACAGGTGTTTCCGGACCTGATGGAAAGAACAGCCGTTCCGCGGATCTGGTCAGCGGCGACGGCCACCGGCCAGGAGGCCTACAGCCTGGCGCTGCTCGCTACCTCGAGGTTCGCAGCGCGCCCGATCAGCGTGCTGGGCACCGACCTCGCCACGGGGGCATTGGCTGTGGCGCAGGCCGCCCAGTACTCCCAGCTGGAGGTGAACCGCGGCCTGCCCGCTCGCTACCTGGTGCAGTACTTCGACCGTAACGGTCTTGCGTGGGTGGTGAAGCCTCAGATCAGGGACCTGGTCCGGTTCCAGCGGCTCAATCTGGTCTCGGAAAGCCCCGGCGCGTCCTTCGACCTGATCCTGCTCCGCAATGTGCTCATCTACTTCGGGGCCGAGACGCGCGAGCGGGTGCTGCAGCGGGTCGCCAGGCATCTGAACCCCGGCGGCTACTTGATCCTCGGCAGCGCCGAATCCACACTGACTTCGATACCCTCCCTCGAATCCTCTACCGTGGGTAGGGTCGTCGCCTATCGCCGACAGGATGGTGCGGACTCATGACCGGCTATGAAGCGCTGCTGAATGAAGTCGTCTTCTCGGTCTGGTCGACGATGTTCGACATGGAGGCGGTGCCGACCGATCCGCAGGCGGGCCCTGCCCCCGATCTGGCAAGCAGCATTGCTTTCACAGGGGCCAGCCGCGGCCGGGTGACACTGCACTGTCCCACTGCGAGTGCCGAGGTGTTCGCCGCTGCCCTGCTGGGGGAAGCGCCGCTCGAAGACGCAGATCTGCTTGACACTCTGGGCGAGCTGACCAACATGGTGGCAGGGAACCTGGCCGGGGTGCTCCCGCAGCCCTGCCTGATCGGCCTGCCCGAGGCTGTCCCCGCCGGCACGGAGCCTGCTGCGGATCTGAGCGCCGGGTTCCTGGCTGGTGGGTCCTTCTTCATCATCGACCTCGACCTCGACGAAATGCAGGTGGATAGCTGATGGCCGAGCCCCAGCACCGGCGTGAACAGGACAGTGGTGCTCTCACCGTGCTGATCGCCGACGACAGCCGGGCGGTCAGGGCCATCATGGTGCGGATATTGGCCGGAGCCGGGTTCCGGACGATGGAGGCCGCGGACGGCAGTGAGGCCTTGGCTGTGGCCCAGCAGGATCCGCCCGACCTGTTCCTGCTCGATGTCGACATGCCCAGAATGGACGGTCTGGCAACGATCCGTGCGCTGAAGCAGCGTCCGCAACTGGCCGACATCCCGGTCATCTTCCTCACCGCTCGTGTCGACGGCGACGCCGCTGCCAGAGGGTTGGAGGAGGGGGCGCGGGACTACATCCGCAAGCCCTGCCACCCGCAGGAACTCGTGGCCAGGGTGCAGACCTTGACCCGGCTGGCCGCCCAGGACAGGGAACTGCAGCACCGGATGAACCAGTTGCAGCAGCAGAGCACGGTGGATGCCCTCACGGGCCTGAAGAATCGGCGTTGGCTCGACACCCATATGGCGAATCTGACAACCACGGCTCCGGAGGGTTCTCAGCTGGGGGCATTGCTGCTGGACATCGACCACTTCAAGCACGTCAACGACGAGTACGGTCATGCCGCGGGCGATGTGGTGCTGCAGATCGCCGCCAAGCGCCTCGACAACGCGGCCAGTGGGCGTCGAGTGGTGCGCTGGGGCGGTGAGGAGTTCATGCTCATCATCGAGAACCCCACGCCACCCCAGGACGAGGAGGTGGCTCGTGCGGTTCGTGAGGCCATTGGGAGGACCCCTATGGTGGTGGGGCCGCAGTTGTCGTTGCATGTGAAGGCCAGTGGCGGCTACGCACGGGGAGCGATCTCGGAGTTCCGCGACATCGCCAAGGCGGCTGACGATGCCCTTTATCGTGCGAAGGAGACCGGGCGGGACCGCCTGGTCATCGACGGCCAGTAGCCGGTCCTCCCCACCGCGGGCACCCCGACATGCCCTGTGTGGCGGAGACTGCGCCATTGACCGGCACAGTTCCTGACGCTCCGGTCCGCTCAACGGCAGTGTCGGGCCCGGTGGTGTTCCAGGGCCTGCAGCACCGTGTGGGCGAACTGCTCATTGGTGGCCTTCGTCTTGGTGAGGAACGTGGTCATTCCGCGGGTCAGTCGTTGTCTGTCGGACTCGGTGAGCTCTCTGCCTGTGAACACGATCACCGGTGTCTCGGCGCTGTGTGTGTCCGCCAGCCTCGCCATGAACTCGAAGCCGTCCACGTTGGGCAGGCCGACGTCCAGCACGATGATGTCGGGCTGGATGGACCCGAGCAGCCGCAGGGCTGCCTCGCCCGAGTCCGACTGGATCACCGTCAGACCGCGGTCTTCCAGAACGGTGGCCATGATGGTCCGGGCCTGTTCGTCATCCTCCACGATCAGCGCCGTTGCGCCCTCGTCCTCCAGGAGGGCCCGTTCGACACTCGCCAGCAACCCGTCGTTGGTGATGGGTTTGGTGATCCAGTCCACGATGGTGGGCACCGCGGGCCGGTTGGTCCGCGTACCGGTCACGACCATGATCGGCACCCTTGCCAGGTCCGGGTCGTCCTTCATCTCGTGGACGAGATCCAGCCCGTGTCCGTCCGGCAGCTGCAGGTCCAGCAGCACGAGGTCGGGGATCACAGAGAACACCCGTTCCCGGGCCGATTGCAGTGAGTCCACGCTGAGCGCGGAGTAGCCGGCTGTTTCGAGCAGACTGATCATGACATGGGCCAGGTCGTCGTCGTCCTCGACGACCAGGATGTCCGGGCCGGGGGCGAGCGCCACCTGCTCCTGCTCGTTCGGCTGAGGCTGGTGGGCTGCCATATCGGCGGGCAGGGGCAGTCGCAGGGTGAACGTGCTGCCGGCTCCCGGTGCACTCGTGACCTCGAGGGTGCCGCCATGCATATGGGCGATCTCGCGGCTGATGGCCAGGCCGAGCCCGGTGCCGCCCTTCGCACGACTGGTGGTGGAGTCGACCTGCTGGAAGCGTCCGAAGATGGCTTCGAGGTGATCAGCCGGGATGCCGACGCCGAAGTCCTTGACTGTCACCTGTATCTCATCGTCGACGACGGCGCTGCCAATCTCGACGGCCTGCCCCGGTTCGGAGAACTTGATCGCGTTGGAGAGCAGATTGGTGAGCACCTGTACGATCCGGTCCCGATCCACCGAGACCTCGGGGAGATCCTCGCCGCGCCTGGAGCGGAGCTGGACGTCGTTGTCCGAGGCCATGCCCTCCACCGAACTCAGGGATTCCGAGACGATGCGGTCCATCCGTTCGTCGTGGAGGTTCAGGGCGGCCGTCCCGGACTGGATCTTCTCCAGATCCAGCACATCGTTGATGAGCCGGATGAGCCGTTCGGTGTTCTGGTTCGCGATGCCGATCAGTCCGGCGGCCTTCTCCGGCAGTTGGCCGGCGGCACCTGCCGCCACCAGTCCGAGCGAGCCACGGATCGAGGTGAGAGGGGTACGCAGTTCGTGGGAGACCGTGGAGATGAACTCGTCCTTCATTCGGTCCAGTTCCTTGTACTCCGAGACGTCGTGGGCCACTACCGACAGGCCCGCCCGTCCACTGGCATCGACTTGCCGCAGCACAGTCTGGTTGATGGTCCGGGTCCGGTCATGGGCGGCCCGGATCTGCACCTCACCGCTCCAGGAGCCGGATGCCAGCACCTCGGGAGCGATCTCCTGGCGCATCCTTCTTGCGGCCTCCATGGTGTAGAGGTCGTCCAGCGTCAGATCGCCCGCGGCGCCGGGACCCCGCAGTAATGCCCAGGTTGCGTTTACGCTGGTGAGCGCCAGGTCCGTGTCCATGGTCGCAATCAGCAGCGGGGATGCCCGGATCTGTTCGTCGAGGCGTCGCAGTTCCAGGTACTGGCGGCGTTCGGCGGTGATGTCTCGCGCCGCGGCATAGATCAGCTCTGAGTTCGGGTCTGCGCGTGCCGACCAGACCAGGGTCCGCACCTCGCCGTCGCTGCGGCGCCAGCGGTTCTCGAAGTTGTGCGTCTCAGCCCCACCGGCCACTGCCTGCAGTTCTCTGGCCGTGGCTTCACGGTCCTCCGGCAGCACCCAGTCGAGGATCGGACGCTGGAGGAGTTCGCGGGTGGGGAATCCCAGCACCTCCTCGAACGCTGGGTTGAGGCGGACGAAGCGGCCGTACTTATTGGCGATGCACAGCAGGTCGAATGACAGCTTGAAGAACTGTGACAGCTCGTCCTCGGCCTGGACCAGCTCTGTCAGATCGGTGAAGATCCCGACGTATTGTCGCTGCTCGCGGATCTCCAGTTCGCTCACCACTGCGCTCACGGGAACGGTGCTACCGTCACGCGCGGCCGCGGCCAGTCGGTGTGGCGCTCGTGGCGCGTTGTCTGCCGCATCGCGGCAGAGAGTGCTGAGGCCATCCCCCGGGAACAGCTGTTTCGCGCTCGTTCCGACCAGTTCCTCCGACCGATAGCCCAGAATCCGTTGCAGCCCAGGATTCACGTCCAGAATCGTGGCATCCTCATCCCAGATGAGCCAGCCTGCGGCAGTGGTCCGCAGTCCGGCCGCCAGTCGCGTCTCGGCCGTGAGCGCCTGAGCATAGCGCCGCCGTTGCCAGGTGTTGACCAGAGCCCGTTCCGCGGCCTCCGCAAGGACCCGGAGCATCCGCTGCTGGGCCGGATCGAGCTCTCGGGGTTTCAGATCCACGATGCATAGGGTGCCCAGACGGTGCCGGTCCGGCCCGTGCAGTGGTGTCCCCGCGTAGAAGCGGATCTTGGGTTCCCCGATCACGTCCGGATTGTCGAAGAAGCGGGGGTCGCGCGTGGAGTCCGGAACGATCATGGGCTCTTCGCCCGTAATCACGTGTCCGCAGAACGAAGTCTCTCGCGGGCCCTCCGAGGCGTCCCAACCGGTCCGGGACTTGAACCACTGCCGGTGCTCGTCGACCAGGGTGATGAGGGAGATCGGGACGCCGAAGTACTCGGCCGCCACCTGAGTGATCCGGTCGAGTTCCGGATCGGGGTCGGTGTCGAGTACCTCGAGTTCGTAGAGCGCCTGTAACCGCTCAGCGTCGTCATCCGGGATGGGTGCCGGCTCCATCAGGCCTCGCCCGGCAGTCCCAGGAGGTCCGATACCTGCCCCGCCAGTGCCATGGGATCAAAGGGTTTGGTGATGACCCCGACCGCGCCCGTGCTCAGATACTCTTCGATCTCGCGTCGCTGTGAGCGTGCCGTCATGAAGATGATAGGCAGGTCCTCGCATCCGGTGATCTCGCGTAGCCGGGCGAGGGTCTCCATACCGTCCATCCCGGGCATCATCATGTCCAGCAGGATCGCATCGGGGCACCGCCTGCCCACCTCCTCGAGTGCCTCGGGTCCGGAGGAGGCGACGACCGTCTCGAATCCGCCCAGATCCTGAAGGCACATCTGGGCGATGGTTCTGATGTCGTCCTCGTCGTCGACGAGAAGAATCCGAGCTTTCATGGGCGCCCAAGTGGTGTGAGACGGTGTGCTCCCGACTATAGGGCGCGGGTCGCTGCTGTGGCGACCCGCGTCACCTGCGGGCGCACCCGGGCAGCGCTCAACGCGACTCAGCTGTGCGAGGTCAGTAGGGTCTTGCTGAACTGCGATATCTGGAGCAATCGCAATGGCAGACGTACTGGTGATCGATGACGACGAGAACATCCGGGACATCGTCACGCTGCGCCTGGGTGTCTCCGGCCACACAGTCCACAGTGCCGGGGATGGGGAGACCGGGCTCGCGCGCGCCCGCGAGCTCAAGCCCGACCTTGTGCTCCTAGACATCATGATGCCGAGGCTCAACGGGATCGACGTCTGCCGGCAACTGCGCGCTGATGCCGATCTCGCGGAGGTGCCGATCGTGCTGCTCACCGCGCGTGGTCAGGAGCACGATGTCGACAGGGGTTTCGAGGTCGGCGCAGATGACTACATCGTCAAGCCGTTCAGCCTCGTGGAACTGCAGTCGCGGTTGCGGCGCTACATCGGACGAGTCTGACCCCGGGTCCGCCATGAGTCCGATATCGGTCCCGATCGAGATCCTCTTCTGGGTCGCGATCGGCCTGTTCTCGCTGAGCATTCTGGCGATCCTCTACACCCTTGGCTATCGGCTGCTCGATGAGCGCCGTGAGCGTGCCGCCGCCCCACAGGTGGAGCAGGCCCGCAAGCACATGCTGACGGCGATGGCACTTGGTCCCGAGGAGGTGGAGCCGTTGAGGCTCCCCTCTGACCGACGCGTCGCCCGGAGCATCGTGCTGAGCGCCTGCCGCATCATCAACACGGTGACCGGCGAGGGACGGGACAACCTGCGTGAGTACTTGGTGCGTTCCCGGTTCCCCGAGTGGGGGCAGGAGAGGCTCCGCTCCCGTCGACCCTTCGCTCGGGCGATCGCATGTGAATTGCTGGGCTCGATGCGCGTCGAAGAAGCAGCGGCCAGGATCCGCGCGCTCATCACCGATCCCGACGCTGATGTGCGCCAGGCTGCCGTGCGTGCCGTCGGCCGGCTGGAGGATGCGGCGGCGGCGCCCACCCTCCTGGCATCGCTGCACCGCCGCAACGGCAACTCTCCGGTCGTCGTGGCGACGGCGCTGCTCGCCATCGGCCCCGAGGGCGAGCTGGCTCTCGCAGCCGCCCTGCAGGATCGCGACGCGATCACCAGGCGAGTGGCGGCCCAGGTCATCGGTCTGCTCAATCTGTTCGACGCCAGGGACGCGCTGGTGGCGGCGCTGAGCAAGGAGAATGACCCCTGGACCAAGGTCCAGCTGATTCGAGCACTCGGTCGCGTGGGAGGCCAGGACGTCCGAGCCCCCCTTCGCATGTGCCTGGCGGAGGGCCCGATGGTGCGAGCTGCTGCGGTGCGGGCGTTGGCCAGCCTGGATGACTCCCAGGTGCTGGAGTATCTGAGGCAGGAACTGTCCGATCCGAGCCCGAGTGTGTGCCGGGCCACCGCGGAATCCCTGGCAGCAGCCGGCCCCGCAGGCCGAGCCACGCTCAGAGATCTGCCACCAGGCAGCAGTGCTGAGGCGTACGCGAGAGAGGCGCTGGCCCGCATACCGTCACAGCGTGGCCCGGACTCCGGCGGGGAGTCGCTGTCGTGAGTGTCGTCGACGAGATCCTGCTCTGGTTCAACATCATCGTGCTGTTCTACTTCCTGGCGATCAACAGTTCCTACCTGGTCTTCGTGATCATCAGCGCCTTCGAGGTCCCCAGTGAATACCGGCGCGCCCCGCTGCGGGGTTACCAGGAATCGTCCACGAGCCCGCTCTGGCCGGGGATCTCTCTGGTGGTGGCCGCCTACAACGAGGAGGCGGGGATCGTCGACTCGGTGCGTTCGATGCTCGAACTCGAGTATCCGACCTTCGAGGTGGTCGTGGTCGAGGACGGCTCCAAGGACGAGACGTTCGCGCGGCTGGCCGAGGAGTTCGACCTGCGCGAGGTTCCTGTGGTGGTCGAGAGCTACGTGCCCACGATTGGGCAGGTGAAGTCGGTCCACGTTCCCCGCGGCGGTGAGAACCTGGTCGTGGTCCGCAAGGAGAACGCCGGACGGCGAGCAGACGCATCCAACGTCGGCATCAACATCGCCCGGCACGAACTGGTCAGCATCGTGGACGCCGACTGCGTCATGGATCGCGATGGCCTGCTGCGCGTGGCGCAGCCGTTCGTGAACGACCCCGAGCACGTGGTTGCCACCGGCGGTGTCATTCGGGTGGCCAACGGCTGCGAGATTGACCGGGGCGAGCTGATCGCCACCGGGATGCCCGACAAGTGGCTGCCGCGCATCCAGGTCGTGGAGTATCTGCGTGCCTTCCTGCTGGGCCGGGTCGGCTGGACCGCCATCAACGGCCTGCTGATCATCTCGGGCGCGTTCGGCTTGTTCCGCCGTGACATCGTGATCGAGTCCGGCGGGTTCGATCTGGACTGTATGGGCGAGGACGCTGAACTGGTCGCCACTATCCATCACCGGATGCGCAACGAGAAGCGTCCCTACCGGATGATGCTGGTGCCGGACACCGTGAACTGGACCGAGGTGCCCGAGACCTTCAAGGTGCTGGGACGGCAGCGCCGTCGCTGGTCCCAGGGGCTGACGGAGTTGCTGATCAAGCACCGCAGAATGATGTTCAATCCGCGCTACGGCCGAGTGGGAATGGTGGTGCTCCCGTACTTCCTGCTGTTCGAGGTGCTCGGACCCTTCCTGGAGCTTCTGGGTCTTGTCGCGGTGATACTGGGCCTGATCTTCGGCGCGATCAACATCCCGTTCGCCATCCTGTTCTTCCTCGTGGCGATCGGCTACGGGATTCTGGTGTCGCTGGCCTCGGTGGTGATCGACGACGTGACCTCGGAGACCTACCGGGGCAGCAGGAATCTGCTGCTGCTCGTGGCGGCCTCCATCCTGGAGAACGTCGGATTCCGTCAGATCCATGCCTGGTGGCGGATCAGGGGTGTGGTGAGCGGCGTCCTGGGACGGGAGTCCTCCTGGGGCACCATGACCAGGACTGGCCTCAGCGCGAAGTCGAAGTCAGCTGGGCCGACGACGGCCGGCGGGGGGAGCTAGACAGCGGTGGCGGAGGAGACTGAGCGGGGCACGCCCGGGTCTGAGGCGGGTCGTGGCGGCACGGCGGGCTGGTCCGTGCCGGAACTGCTGGTGCCGTTGTGGCAGGAGCGGTTGCCCGCCCTGGTGGAACGCTTGCAGGTAGTGGAGCTTGCGCTGCAGGCCGGTCCGGGGGAGCCGGCCGAGGATGGGCTGATGATGGCACACAAGCTCCACGGCGTGCTGGGCACCTTCGGCCACATGCAGGGCTCGGTGATCGCGGGGCGTGCCGAGGCGCTGCTGGGCAGCCCCGACCACGATCCGCAGGCCCGCGCGGCGGTCGCGCTGCAGTGCCGCGAGCTGCGGGACGAACTGGCGGCCATGCTGCCGGACCAGAGCACCTGACCGGCTGGGGACGTATCCGTGGGGCGAGCGGAGCTGGTCAGCAATCACCCCTCAGTACCGGGCTTGAGGCGGTGCATCCATTACGGTGAGTGACTCTTGCTGACAGGCAATGAAACCTGTTTCTGAGTCAGCATGGCCGAATGAAGCGTCGATCTTCCGCCAGTGTTCCGTCCGCACGTCAGCGGCGGCGCGCCCGAGGGAAACGAATGGCGGTCTCAGCGACGTGTGCCGCCGTGACCGGTTCGCTGGTGCTGATACCGGGTCTGGCTGGTGCCGTCGACCCGGGGAACCCCTGGAAACGCCCGCGCCGTATGCGGTAGCGGGCACTGGTACATGGAGGGCCACGACCTTCGCGCACCTCAACGATCACGAGTATCTGGACCTGTTGTCCACGGGTAACGTAGGTGTCACGGGTGCCCTGCAGGTGCGCCTGGGTCAGGCCGGTGGCACCTTCGGCGACCCTGCGCCCGACTATTCGATGGATAACAACACCTTCCCCAGGGCGGTTGCTGTTGGTGACTTCAATGACGACGATGATCTGGATGTCATTGTGGCGAACGCCAACAGGGTCACCATGTGGCCCGGCAATGGGTCAGGGTCCCTTGGCACAGCGCGGTCGTTCGATGTGGCCGGGACGCCGAGTTCACTGGCGGTTGGTGACCTGAATGGCGATACCTTCCCGGACATTGTGGCGAGTAGTATGCACTCTTGGGACGGCGGAACCGGTACGGTGAGTGTCCTTCTGAACAACGCGGAAGATCCAGGGAACTTCCTCGACAATAGTCCGGTCACCGTGAACGGCGACAACACTAACGCCACGTCCGGTGTCGCCATTGGGCTGGTCAACGGCGATAGCAATCTCGATGTGGTTGCCGTGGGGGGGTCCGAGTATGCAGGAAACGTGATCGTGATGCTGGGCCAGGGCGATGGCACCTTCCCCCCTGAGGACATCAGCTACTTCTCCACGGGAAACCAACGTCCCTCGCCCCGTTCCCTGGTGCTTGCTGACTTCGATGGAGACATGAGACTGGATGTCGCCAGCGCAGGATTCGGCGCGGCCGACGCCGATCGTGCGGGAGTCAGCGTACTCATGGGAGCTGGAGACGGCACGTTCGGAGAGGCGGCGACAATGGGCCCGGCGACGCAACCGGAGTCCATCGTGGCTGATGACGTGAACGGCGACACCTTCGTCGATCTCGTTACCGCTGATAGCGGTGGTTCCTCGGTCAGCACGCTGTTGGGCAATGGCGACGGCACGTTCGCCGCCCCCAGCAGTACTTCGACTGGCACCGGTACCGTTCCGCATGGAGTTGCTCTTGGCGATCTCCTATATGGCGTCCCGAGCCTGGCCGTCGCGATGCAGCAGTCGCCGAGCGGTCCCGCGACCATGGTCTTTCCCAACACCAGGGCACCTAATGCTGAGGTAGCTCCGGGAGCGGTGGCCTTCGACCCACAGGATGTTGGCACTACCTCTGATCCTCAGACGGTGACAGTCACGAACTCGGGGACTGCCCCGTTGACCGTGGACTCTGTCGGCCTGAGCGGCGCGGGAGCCGGGAGCTTCATGACGTCAGAGGATGCGTGCAGCACCACCACTGTTGGAGTCGGAGATTCCTGCACCGTGAAGGTCGCCTTCGCGCCGCAGGTCACCGGTGAGTCCGCCGCCTCCCTGGACATGACAGACGACGCCGCGGGCAGTCCGCAGCAGGTGGCGCTGTCGGGTACAGGGGTGGGGGCCTCTCCGTCACCGAGCCCGACTCCGACCGAGTCGCCGGGTCCGACCCCTTCGCCGAGTGACACGCCGACGCCGACGCCGACCACCACGTCACCTACTCTCACTCCCACGTGGAATCCGCCGCCGCCATTCCTGCGAGACGTCTGCGGTCCGGTGACCTGTGAGGGTGCCGATCTGTCCGGGATGGACCTCAGCGGCCAGGACCTCTCGGGCGTGAACTTCGAGTCGGCCAACCTGTCAGGAGCGAACCTGAGCGGCGCGAGTCTGCACGGGGCGAACCTGGCATTCGCGGACCTCAGCGTTGCAGACGTGAGTGGGGCAGATGTGAGGGAGGCGATCCTGCACGAGACCGACTTCTCGAACGCTGACCTGACTGACACCGACCTCAGGAACGCCAGATCTCTCGACAGTGCCGCCAGTGCTGCTGTGTCATCGCTGAGCAGCGAGGGTCAGATGTCCGGCACGGCCTTCCGTGGTGCCAAGCTCCACGGCACCCTGATCGGAGGGCAGTCACTGCAGGACGTCACGTTCAAGGGCGCGTCTCTGGTCGGTACCAAGTGGGCCGGTGTCACTATCAAGGACTCCACCCTGAACGGCGCAACGCTGACCAAGGTCCGGCTCAGGAATGCGACCCTCCGCGACGTAACCCTGCGCAAGGCCACCATCAAGAGGACGAGCATGGCCGGTGCTCAGCTGCGTGGCGTCTCAATGATGCGGTCGCGACAGGACCGGGTCCGGTTCACCGGCGCGAGTCTCACCGACGTGACCTTGCAGGGTTCGCACATGAAAGCGGTGAGCTTCGCCGCTGCCCGGCTCCTCAAGATGACCGCGCAAGGAAGCGTCATTGAGAGGTTCTCGCTGGCCAAGGCGGCACGGGTGAAGAAGGTGAGCCTCAGTGGCTCCACCATCACCGGGCTCGACAGCACGGCACCGAAGACGGTCACAAAGAGCAATGCCCTGCGTCTCGATGCCAGCAGCCACACCAAAAGAACCCTGAAGAGATTCGGGTTCAGGGTGAGCGCGGCATCAGCCCGCCCCGGCAACGGCTGACACCTGCACGTTGGTGCCGTGACACGTTCGCCGCCCTCTTGCGCTTGAGCGGCAGCGACTTCAGCGGTTCGTGTTCTATCTCACCATCCCGCGACGAGGTCTGGGTGTCAATACCGTGTTAACGTTTGAAGCTGACACCGCCGCGGAGCGAGCGGCCAGGAAAGCCGCCGTTGAAGCTGGCGGACAGCTCGCATGGCAGGAACGGAGCACATCAGCATGTCCAAGCGCGTCAGACTCCCAGCACGGACCTCCACCCTTGGGCTGGGCCTCGCACTCACACTGGGGGCGCTGAGCGGCCCGGCAGTCGCCGGCGCCGCAGCGGAGGATGAGACTGTTGAGAGCCAGGCGGAGTACGAGTACCCGATGGGGGTGCGTGATCTGCGGATCGCGCTGAACGGTACCGGAGCCTTGCTGACCTGGACCGACCCCGTGAACTGGCGGGAGTCTGCCGTGATCGGCTACCGGATCAAGGCCAGCAACGGCGCCGTCATCGGCGAGGTCGCGTTGGGTACCAACTCGTTCCAGGTCCCCGGTGCTCTGGTGCCCGGGCACTACTACTACTTCACGGTTTCGGCCGTGACGCCCTTCGGTGAGGGTTCGGCCTATTACACCGAGAGCCTGATTCGCAAGACCAAGCCCAGCAAGGTTCGCGGCCTCAAGGCCAAGAAGATCAAGGCGAAGACCGCCCAGATCCGCTGGCGTCCCCCGGCCAACGTGGGCGAGCAATACGTGACCTACAAGGCCAAGATGAAGAACCTGAGCACGGGCAACACGGTCAATTGGCAGACCTTCGTGTCCCCCGCTCTCAAGGCCACCTTCGGTCCCCGGCGCTCCCGTATCAAGATCATGGTGGTGGCTGAGACGAGCGAAGGCCGCGGCCGGGTCGCGTCGGTGACGTTCAGGGGACGCTGAAGGGACTGGCTCCGGGTCAGCTCCGGGTGGGTGCAACGCCAGGTGAGTGACCGCAGTTCTGGGGTAGTCTGAGCGAGAATGAGATGTCCGCTCGAGGGGGACGTGTGCGTCCGGTCGGTTTGGGTGTTCTGGTAGGGGCGCTGTTGCTCGTTGCGTTGTCCGGTCTGCCCACGGCGATTGCCGGCGTGCCCTCTGATGACGGTCGCGTACTTCAGGCGGCGGGCTGTCACGAGGGGGTCGAGGCTACCGAGGCCCGCGAATGCTTGGTCGTGGGCGGTAAACGCTCGCGTCCTCTGGTCATGCTGTTCGGGGACTCACACGCAGCTCAGCTGAGACCGGCGCTGGAGGAGGTAGCCACCCGCCACCAGCTGCGACTGGCCCAGCTGACGAAGTCCGGTTGCCCGGTGGCCGTCGTGGACTCGCTGGGCGGGCGCGTTGATCCACATCCTGACTGCACCTCGTGGCGCAAATCGGCACTGGCGGTCATCCGCAGGATGAACCCGGACACCGTAGTCGTCGCCTCCTCCTACCACTACCAGGACCTTCAGTCAGGGGAAGGGTCGGCTGCCTCCGTAGCTGACTACTTCAAGACCTGGCGCAGCGGATTCAGGAAGACCCTTGGCTCCGTTACCGCAGCCGGTCGCCCGGGTGTCGTGGTCGTTCGCGATCCGCCCAGGTTCGGCAACGACCTCGCTGCCTGTCTGGCTGAGAAGCCGGGGAAGAGCGGCGTTTCGTGCGGGTTGTCGCGCAGCGAGGCGGTCAACGACACCAACCGCGGGGTCTGGTCGGTGGAGACTGCCGTCAGCCGGGGCATGGCGAAAACAGTCCGTCTGGACCTCACCGACGAAGTCTGCACATCGAGCTTCTGCTCCCCTGTCGATGTGCGGGGGCTGCCTCGCTACTTCGACGGCAATCACTTCGCGGGGGACTTCTCGGTCTCCCTGTGGCCTTCGGTGTCCGGCGCTCTGGCAAAGGTGGTCAGGATGCCGCCAAGCAAGGTCGACGGGTTGACCGCACAGCGTTCGCGTGGCCGACTGCTGCTCAAGTGGCGAAAGGCAATGCCCGGCAGCGCGAAGAACCTGAGCTATCGGACCACACTCACGCCCCAGCGCGGATGGCGCAGCAAGGGGGCCAAGTCATACGCGTGCTCCGGACGCAAGGCGAGGTGCCGCACCGGCAGGGTTCCGGCCAACGCCGTCTACAAGGTGAGCGTCGTGGCTGTCACTGCGGCGGGAGCGTCGATTCCTCTTAAGGCAAGCACACGCAAGCTCAAGTGAGGTTCAGGCCCCCATCACCGGTCTATCTGGCGTGAACGCGGTGGCCGGTTGCATCTGATGTGTAGAGAGCTGATGCTCGCTCTGCTCGTCCAGGTTGGGACCAAGACGACGTCGGTTGAGTCAGCCGTTGCCGCCGAGAGTGCACAACACGCTGGGGTCCTTGCGGACTTTCCAAGTCCGGGTCCACTCAACCCTCGTCTCTCCTGATGCCTTGGCAACGATAGTGGCCTTGATCTTGAGGCCTGCGCCGCAGTTGGGGGTAGCTTTCACAGCCGCCTTCCGGGTCTTCCTGTTGACCGTGATCCCGCAGTTCGACGCCCTATCGTCGCCCTTCAGGCGCGTTCCCCTCAAGGAGCACCGGACTTTGACCTTCGTGATCTTCCCATCCGTTCTGACCTTCGCCAATCGGGTCCTACCTTGCAAACGTATCTTCTTTCCCTTAGGTGCCGCCTTGACTACCAAGTCAGTCGTCGGCGTTGGCGTCGGCGTTGGCGTTGGCGTTGGCGTTGGCGTGGGTGTGGGTGTGGGTGTGGGTGTGGGTGTGGTGGGCGCGGGTGTCGTTGTGGGTGCTGGCGTGGTGCCGGTGCCGGTGCCGGTAAGGGTCACGGTCTGGGGGCTATCAGCAGCGTCGTCGGTGAAGGTCAGCTCCGCAGTCTTCGCACCAGTGCTGGTGGGGTCGAAGGTGACAGCCACGGTGCAGGTGGCCCCTGGAGCCTGGGTGGTGCCGTGACAGGTGTCGGTACCGATGCTGAACTGGTCAGCCTCAGCCCCACCCAGAGCCACGTCGGTGATGCTCAAGTCCGCGGACCCGGTGTTGGTCACCGTCACTGAGCTGGCCGCCGAACCGGTCCCGACAGGCTGCTCCCCGAAAGCCACCGAGTCCGGTGACGAGGAGAATTCTGGGGGGCCACTGGTCAGGATCGTGCCGCCAGTGGCGACAACGGCCCAGTTGCCCGAGCCGTCCCCTCCCACGCCATACAGAGTCTTCGTGGTGCCGGAGGTTGCAGTCGTCCAGGAAGCGCCGTCATTGCTGCTGGTCAGGATCGTGCCGTTGGAGCCGACTCCCACCCAGTTGCCCGAGCCGTCGCCCGCCACACCCCGCAGAATCTTCGTGGTGCCGGAGGTTGCAGTGGTCCAGGTGGCGCCGTTACTGCTGGTCAGGATCGTGCCGTTGTCGCCTACAGCCACCGAGTTCCCTGAGCTGTCCCCTGCCACACCCCGCAGGGTGTCCCCGGTTCCGGAGGTTTGTGACGTCCAGGTGGCGCCGTTGTTACTACTGGTCAGGATCGTGCCGCTGGAGCCGACTACCACCCAGTTGCCCGAGCCGTCCCCCGCCACCCCATACAGAGTCTTCGTGGTGCCGGAGGTTGCAGTGGTCCAGGTGGTGCCGTCATTGCTGCTGGTCAGGATCGTGCCGCTGGCGCCGACGGCCACCCAGTTCCCGGAGCCGTCCTTCGCCACACCGTACAGGTTTCTCGGGGTCCCGGAGGTTCGTGACGTCCAGGTGGTGCCGTCATTGCTACTGGTCAGGATCGTGCCGCCGGAGCCGACGGACACCCAATTGCCCGAGCCGTCCCCCGCCACACCGTACAGGTAGCTGGTGCCGGTGGATCGTGACGTCCAGGTGGTGCCGTCATCGCTGCTGGTCAGGATCGTGCCGCTGTAGCCGACCACGACCCAGTTCCCGGAGCCGTCCTCCGCCACACCGCGCAGGATGTTCGAAGTGCCGGAGGTCTGTGGGGTCCAGATCTGATTCGCAGACGCGGGAAAGGCGCCGACCAAGGACAGTATCAACGCCAGTGCCGCACTCGCGCCTACCAGCGAACGCCAGGCCCACTGCGTCCCGAGCACGATTGCAGCCCCTTCCTCGTAAGAGCAAGCTACGCCAGGATCCCAGAATGGGAACCCTTCCGTCCACGGTCCTCACCCGTATGCCAGACATCACAGGGGGTGTCCAAGGCGCAGGTCGAGGTCATGGGACCAACTCATCACAGGACCTCGCCGCGCTCCCCGAACGACAACGCCGTGTATGAACGGCTTCCACCGCACCATCCGGGTTCGTTCAGCTACATAGCCCGTGCGAGCCTGCTCCTGTGGATCACTGGCGGCAGCCGCAGCCACCATCTCTTGTCAGGAGAGCCGACGAGGGGACTCGAACCCCTAACCACCTGTTTACAAGACAGGTGCGCTGCCAATTGCGCCACGTCGGCGGGCGAACAGAACGACACGGCGATTCCGCTCTGCGCCATTTTAGCTGACACACTCCGACCCCATCGAGGGATGGCGACCCAGCACCGAGGTGACCCCAGCATGCCGCCAAGCCGTCGATCTCGTGAACGATGGCCAGCTGGCGGTTGAGGTTGATGGTCACTCTCTCGGATACGTAAGCGGAGCACCCGAGGAGTTCCCGGCTACGTCTTGCAGGCATCCTGAAGGAATGAAGCCGAGCATCCGTCCGATGCGCTGGACCCCGCCACGGGATCAAGGCCTGGTCGGCAGGTTCGCGCACAATGACCTGCTGAGCAGGCTCTCACTGACGCCCGTCCCCGGCAGTGGTCCGGAGGATGTCGCCGTGAGCGAGGACGGCCGGGTCTACTCGGGTCTTGCCGACGGCAGCATCGTCGCCGTTGACGGCGGTCGTGTCCGAGTCGTCGCTCGCACGGGCGGGCGTCCACTGGGGATCGAGATCGATGCGGATGGGTCTCTGATCGTCTGTGATTCGCTGGCCGGACTGTTGCGCGTCGATCCCGGCACCGGTTCGGTGAAGGTCCTGGTTGCCGAGGTGGCCGGACGACCCCTCAAGTTCACCAACAACGCCGCCGTCGCCGGCGACGGCACCATCTACTTCTCGGATTCGTCCACAACCACCGATGTCACGCACTTCAAAGCTGACCTGCTGGAACACGGGGGCACGGGCAAGGTTCTCCGTCTGGATCCCCAGGGGCACCTGGACGTCATTGCCGAGGGACTCGCCTTCGCCAACGGAGTCGCCCTCGCTCAGGACGAGTCCAGTCTCCTGGTGGCCGAAACGGGAGCCTACCGGGTGAGCCGGATTCCTCTGACGGGCCCGGGAGCGGGGCACCCCAGCGTGATCCTGGACAATCTGCCGGGATTGCCGGACAACATGTCAACCGGGAGCAACGGCACCTTCTGGGTGGCGATCCCTTCCCTGCGGAACCGGTTGCTGGACCTGCTGCTGCCGCGGCCCGCATTCCTGCGGCGGCTGGTGTGGTCGCTGCCCGACGCTGTGCAACCGGACGCTTCTCGGATCGCCTTCGTTCTGGGCATCGATGAAGCCGGACAGGTGCGACACAATCTGCAGGCGGACGGCAGCGCCTACCACTACGTCACCGGCATCCGAGAAGCTGGTGGCCGGTTGTGGCTCGGCAGTCTCGTGGAATCCGCGATCGCAAGCCTCGAATGGCCGCTGCCCGACCGTGAACGGTCCTGACCCCTGATGCCGCCGACTGCGTCTCATCCACTCCAGAGACAAGCCGGGGGGCGGGCGCCCGTTCAGCCTGCGGCCCGCTGCTCGGCGATCCGAGATCGCCGATTGACCCGATCCGTTCCGGTTCTCCTGTTACGGTCGCTTTGGAGGCGATTGTCATGGTGGTTGGAGTAGCGGTCCGGGGTGTGGTGGCCCTGGCAGCTGTTGGGTCCCTGGCCCTGACCGGATGTGTCTCAGGGGCCGACCGGGCCAGCGGCGGCGCCGAGGTGGACCCGGCTGCATTGCAAGGCGAACTGGTGTTCTGGGACAGCACGGTGCTTGACACCGAGGCACCGGTCGTGCGCGACCTCATCGGCAGTTTCGAGGAGGCCTACCCCGACGTGAGCGTTCGCTATGAGAACGTGCCCGAGGAGAAGCTGGCGGAGAGGTTCGCCAAGGCCGTGCAGGCCGACAGTGTTCCCGATGTCGTGCGGGTCCCGACCACCACCACCGCCACACTGGCGAAGCAGGGCTACCTCGAGAACCTGTCCGGAAGTCCTCTGGACACTCCCGACGAGTTCCTTCCGGCAGCGTTCGCATCGGCTCAGGTGGATGACAGGCTGATGGGTGTGCCGCAGACGGGCGAACCTGTGATCATGGCTTCATCCGCGGGCACGATGGAACGCGCGGGCGTGGGAGTGCCATCATCCTGGGACGAGGTCGCCCAGCAGGCGGAGTCATACTCCGAGCCGGATGCCTACCCACTGCAGGCACCGGCCAGCGGCCTTGAAGTGTTGCCCTTCGTCTACAGCACGGGCGGTGGCATGCTCGACACCGCGGCCAGCCGAGTGATCATCAACGATGGTCCCTCTGTTGCAGGCTTCGAGGCCGGCGTCGCCCTGGCGACCGCCGGCGCGCTGCGGCCGGCAGCGAAGACCGAGTCGGAGCAGGAGGCCCTCAAGGCTTTCCAGGACGGCAAGGTGGGCTCGATCTTCACCACCCCGGCCCGGCTTCGTACGCTGTTCGGCTCCGATCCGTTCCGGGACGGACAGGGTCTCCTCGTGGGTGCCCCCCCAGCCGCCGGTGACGATGGTCCTGCCACTGCCTACCTCGGATACAACGTCAGTGTCACGAGTGCCAGCCAGTCTCCTGATGCGAGCCAGGCGCTGGTCGCGGCGCTGACATCGGCGAGTGGGCAGCAGGAGCTGGCCACTCGCGCAGGCCTGGTTCCCACGCGTGGTGAGGTCTACGAGGCCGACGAGGTGAGTGGCGATCCGATGATGTCCGGCTACCTCGCCGCAATGCAGGCGGCACAGCCGACACCGATGATCGCGCGCGTGCAGTCCCTCTACGGGCCGATCGGCCAGGAGTGGCTCAACATGGTGGACGGCAGAACCTCTCCGCGAACCGGCGCCAATGCCATCGTGCGGCTGTGGCTGCCGTATCTGCCGGAGGGCTACCGCGACTGAGTTCCTCAGGCGGAACGGATGACGTTCAGAGCGATCCCGGTAGCCACGGACGCGTTGAGTGATTCCGTGGATCGGGCGATCTCGATGTTGGTGAGCACGTCGCAGCTCTCGGCGACAAGGCGTGACATGCCGGTGGATTCACTGCCGACCACCAGGGCGATCGGACGGTCGAGGAATTCACCCTGCAGGTTGTTGATGGGCGTACCCGAATGCGTCGACAGCCCGAGGACCAAATAGTCGGCCTTCTTGAGCCGGTTGAGACTACGGGCGATGTTGTTCACCTTGGCGACCGGCAGTCTCGACAGAGCCCCTGCCGAGGCCCGCCAGGCGCTCGCCGTGACCGACGCTGCTCGGCGGTCGGCGATGACCATGCCCGAACTCGCGAACGCGGCGCAGGATCGTGCGATCGCGCCGAGGTTGCCCGCGTCCTGAAGGTGGTCCAGCACCACGAGCAACGGCTGGTTGGAACCGGCACCCAGATCGGTGATCACCTCTGGGGCCCGGTCGATCAGTGTGTCGAGGTCCGTGTAGTGGAACGGGGGTACCACCAGAGCGATGCCCTGATGCGGCAATCCGTCTGCGAGGGTGTCCAGCTGCGCCCGTGTGCCCGGTCCCACCGGGATCTCGTGCTTGACGGCCAGCTTCTTGGCCTTGATCGCCTTGGGGTCATCCTCGAGGGAGGCAGCGATGAGGAGCTCGGTGGCGGGAATCCCCTCGGACAGGGCTTCCAGGACGCCGTTCCTGCCCAGGATCACCTCGGGGTGGGTCTTCTTCCGGTTGCGCGCCTGTGCCCGGGCCCGCCGCTGGGCGGGGTGGCCGACGCGATCCTTGGCCTTCGGAGTGGGCCCGCGGCCGGCCCGGGCCGCGCGACCCTGCCCTCCTGAGCCCTTGGTCTTCTTCTGGTTGGCGGCACCGTTCACAATCGTCCCTGGGTCGTGTTGCCCTCAGTGTAGGGACTCATCCCTGGCGAGGCGGGGTGGTGAGCACCCGGACGGCCTCAGTCGGGCCTGACCGACCACCGAGGCCCTTCCGGGGTGTCCTCGACGTCGATGCCTGCCTCCGTCATCAGGTCCCGGATCCGGTCTGCGGCAGCCCAGTCCTTCTGCGCGCGGGCTTCCTGGCGCTGCGCCAGGATATGGTCCGCGAGCACGTCCAGCGCGTCACCTGCGGCGTCGTCGGCATCGGCCTGCCAGTGGCTGCTCGCTGGGTTGATGCCCAGGATGTCCGTCATGGCCAGCACGTCCGCCGCTGCAGCTGCCGCTACGGCGGAGTCGCCGGCCCCGAGCGCGGCGTTGCCCTGCGAGACCCGGTCATGAACCACAGCCAGTGCAGCCGGCACACCCAGGTCGTCGTTGAGTGCGTCGGCGAATCCCTGCGGGACGGGATGGTCGGCGAGGCTCTCGGGGGCAGGTGCCCGCGAGACGAAGGACTCGATCCTGCGGTAGGCGGCGGCTGCCTCCTCGAGCGCCGCCGGCGAGTACTCGATGGTGGACCGGTAGTGGGCCGCCCCGAGGTAGTAGCGCAGTTCCACGGGCCGCACGGTCTTCAGCAGTTCGGAGACCGCCAGAGCATTGCCGAGGGATTTGCCCATCTTCTCGCCGGCCACGGTCACCCAGCTGTTGTGCAACCAGTAGCGGGCGAAGGGATCCCCGGCTGCGTTCGACTGGGCGATCTCGTTCTCGTGATGCGGGAACTTGAGATCGACTCCGCCGCCGTGGATGTCGAAGCTACCGCCGCAGTACTTGGTTGCCATCACCGAGCACTCGAGGTGCCAACCCGGGCGGCCGCGGCCCCAAGGCGTCGGCCAGCTGGGTTCCCCCGGCTTGGCGGCCTTCCACAGTGCGAAGTCCAGCGGGTCCCGCTTGCCGGCTGCGGCGGGCTCCCCGGCCATCTCGTCCACGCGCTGCCCGCTCAGGCTGCCGTACTCCCGCCATGAGCGCACGTCGAAGTAGACGTTGCCGTCCACTTCGTAGGCGTGACCGGCCGCGATCAGTCGCTGCATCAGCTCAACCATCTCGGTCACGTGGCCGGTGGCGCGCGGTGCGTAGCTGGCCGGCAGCAGCCCCAGTGCATCGTAGGCGAGGTCGAAGGCCCGCTCATTCTCGTAGGCCCAGGCCCACCAGGGGCGTCCGGCCTCTGCGGCCTTGGCCAGGATCTTGTCGTCGATGTCGGTGACATTGCGGATGTAGGTGACCTGCAGGCCCTGGTGCACCAGCCAGCGCCGCAGAATATCGAAGCAGACCGAGGACCGCACGTGCCCGATGTGCGGCGGACCTTGCACCGTGGCGCCGCACACATACACGCTTGCCCGCCCGGGGTGCTCGGGAACGAACGGGCGCTTGCGCCTTGCCGCGGTGTCATACAACTGAAGGTCCACGGGTACCAGTCTATTGACCGGCGGGCGGACCGTGTCAGGCTCTCACCGCAGGACTCACCAGTGCGGTGGCCATCGCCGCCAGCCCTTCGTCCCGGCCCGTGAATCCGAGACCGTCTGTGGTGGTGGCGGCCAGGGATACCCGGGCTCCCACGATGCCGCTCATCGCATCCTCCGCCTCGCTGCGCCGGGGGGCGAGTTTGGGCCGGTTCCCGATGAGCGTCACGGTGACGTTGTTGATGGTCAGCCCCACGGCGTGCACCAGTTCCACCGTCCTGGTCAGCAGCCGGGCACTGCTGGCGCCCGCCCACTGAGGGTCACTGGTACCGAAGTTGCTGCCCAGATCGCCCTGGCCGGCAGCTGCCAGCAGCGCGTCGCAGACCGCGTGGACGACGACGTCCGCGTCGCTGTGTCCGGCCAGACCGGGCTCACCCGGCCAGTGCAGAGTCGCCAGCATGAGCGGACGATCGGAGGTGAACCTGTGCACATCGAAGCCCTGGCCGACCTGGGGCTCAGCGAACATGATCCACCTGACGCTTGCGCAGGATAGCCTCAGCGGTCATGAGATCGTGTGGTCGGGTGACCTTGAGGGCATCGTGGTGGCCGGGCACGACCAGCACAGGTACGCCCAGTTGCTCCACCAGCGAGGCATCATCCGTTGCTGTTTCGCTGCTGATCTCGAGTGCCTTGGCCAGTACCTCGGCATGGAAACCCTGCGGGGTCTGGATCGCGCGCAGGTCGCTCCTCGGGACGGTCCTCACGACCCGGCCGGCCTCATCGACCTGCTTGACGGTGTCGGTGACCGGCACACCAGGAACGACTGCGGGAGCCCCTCCCTCACAAGCGGCGATCACTCGTCTGGTGACCTCCAACGGCACCAGGGGACGAGCCGCGTCATGGACGAGGATGACGTCCGGGTCCGATCGCAGCGCCGCGATGCCACGCCGGACCGAATCCGTGCGTTCCGCCCCCCCGGGGACCACCCGGATCGTCGCACTGACTGCGCTCGAGTCGGCCACCGCCCGTATCTCCGCGACATAGTCAACCGGCGCTGCGACCACGATCTCTGCGACATCACGCTCAGCGGAGATCGCGCGCAAGGAGTGCTCGAGCAGGGTCATGCCGCGCAGCGTGCGCAGGGCCTTGGGCAGTGGGCCGCCGAGCCGCTCACCGCGTCCGGCCGCGGGGATCACGCAACCGACGACCGTCATGACTCCTCCGTCCTGCGGACGAACAGCATCCGCCCGTTGCTGGTTGTGAGCACGCTGGCCACCTCCACGTGGATGGTCCGACCGATCAGGTCGACACAGTTGTCGGCCACCACCATGGTGCCATCGTCGAGGTAGCCGACCGCCTGGCCGTGCTCCTTGCCCTCCCTGATGAGGCGGACCTCGATGGCGTCACCTGCTGCTACCGGTGGTCGCAGGGCGACCGCGAGCCGGTTGAGGTTCTGCACCGGCACCCCTGAGATCTGTGCGATCCGGGCCAGGGGAGCGTCGTTGGTGAGGATCGTGAGTCGCTGCTGCTGCGCAATACGAACAAGCTTGGCATCGACCTCATCGAGATCGGGCGCGGAGTCCTCGACCACGACCAGATCGATGCCAGGCAGCCGTTTCAGCTCCTCAAGCGTCTCCAGCCCTTTGCGGCCCTTGCCACGGCGGCGCTGGTCGGCAGAGTCGGCAAGCACCTGCAACTCATCGAGTACAGGCTGGCAGGCGACGATCCGGCCCAGCGCGAAGCCCGCCTTGACAACGTCCACGATCCGGCCGTCGATGGCGACCGAGGAATCGATGAGGCGTGACGCGCTGGGCAGGGTGGAGCCCGCGCCGGTCTTCGAGCCGAGGGATGCGATGACCGTGTTCTTGCGTCGACTTGCCACTCGGAAGCTGAAAGCGGCGACCACAACGACCCAGAACAGGAAGATGGTGGCGGCGATGGCGGGATCGACGAGCAGGAAGATGGGCCAGCCCACCACGGTGGCGAGCAGGGCACCGCCGAAGGCGCCCACAGAGCCCGCGACCAGTTCCTCAGGGGTGACGGAGTCCAGTGCACTGTCGGATTCGTCCATGGCGCGGACGAGCATCCGTGCGATCACGCCGCCGAAGGAGTAGCCGAGCCCGGCTCCGATGACCAGGCCGATCATGGACGCGGACAGCGAACCCAGCACGGGGTCGGGGCTCTCGTTCGTGGCCAGGGCTGCGATCTTGAAGCCCAGCGCACCTCCGAAGAAGACGATGATGATCCGAAGCACTTCGACAACAACGGTGTTGCCAGTGCTCGCGCGGCGTTTCAGCCCCACGGGGGATCACCTCCACCTGGAGAGGTGAGTGCTATGAGGAGAGAACCTCATCCAGTAATTGCTCAGCTTTGTCCTCGCTGGTGGTTTCCGCAAGCGCAATCTCACTAATGAGCACGCCACGCGCCTTGGCCAGCAGTCGCTTCTCGCCGGCGGACAGGCCACGATCCTGCTCACGGCGCCACAGATCCCGGATGATCTCGGCGACCTTGAGCACGTCACCTGAGCTCAGCTTCTCCATGTTCGCCTTGTAGCGGCGGGACCAGTTGGTGGGTTCTTCGATGTATGGCTGACGCAGCACGTCGAAGACCCGGTCGAGCCCGTCGGAACTCACGACATCGCGGACTCCGACGAGGTCCACATTCTCAGCGGGCACCCGGACGGTGAGATCGCCCTGCTGCACTCGCAGTACCAGGATCTCCTTGGGCTCACCCTCCACAGTCTTGCGTTCAATGGCGTCGATCTGAGCTGCACCGTGGTGCGGATACACGACGGTGTCGCCTACCTGAAACGTCATATGAGCATGCCCCTTCCTGATGCCTCAGTTTAGCACGCGGGGACCGGTGGACTCCGGGCCAACTTTTGTAGGGCTGTGCTTGGGAGCACAATGCAGAGCAGGGGCGTGGCCCGGCTCGCGTAAGGCGACCTCTGGCCTGCCTGTAGCCGGCGCCTCTGGTGCCCGCATGCATTGCAGGAGGTTCCATGGAGACTGAGGGTCCGCCCGGCCCGCCTGTCCCTGATGATGCCTCCGACCTCGATGACCTGCGCTGGCAGGTCCTCAGGGAGGAAGCCCAGCAGGCGCGGCGCCGCCCTGGGCCGAGACCGGTGCGATTCGGGACCGGCTACCGTGAGCCGGACGGGCGGCTCAGCCTCAGGCTCCGAGGCTTCGCCGTGGGTGTCGTGGTCGTGGTCGGCTGCATCCTGCTGGCCCTTCTTGCCAACGCATTCGGTCCGCCCGGCCGGCCCCTGCGCAATCCCTCGCCGGTCGAGGCGCCCGGGCTGGTCGGGGGACTGCTACCCGACGGGCAGGTCCTCGTCGGGGGCGAGCGTCGTGACACTGCGGACCTGCGTCCTGCGGTCCTGATCATCTCGGGCCAGCAGTGTGGGTCCTGTCGGGCGCAGGTCGATGCCGCCGCTGCGCGAGTGTCGACCCTCGAAGTGCCGATCCTCAACCTGGGACCAGGCGGTCCTGTGGTCGGCGTGACGGTACTGGAGGACCCCGACGGTGTTCTGGCGCCGCTCGCGACGGCGAGGACGCGGACCTATCTGGTCGCGGCCGACGGGACCATTCTGCACATGGACGAAGCCCCGGAATCGTCCCTGCCCGCCCCGGACGGAGCCTTCGGGTAGCAGGAGGCAGTTCACCCTCTCGAGGATTCGCTGCGCGGAGTCCCGGGCGACACTCGAAATGCCGCTAAACATCGCACCGTGAGTCGCAGAACGCTAGGCTGCGTTCGAGGAATGCCTCTGGTTGTGCGACGACAGGAGCTTGTGGTGCTTGGACAGTCTCGTTTGAAGTCGGCCGCAGTCGTGCTGGGCCTGTCGGCTCCGCTGCTGCTGGCCGGCTGTGTCACTGAGGAGACACAGCTGCAGAACAACGGTACGGACGTCTACGATCCCTCCGGTCTGATGTCATTGCTCAACGCCACGATCGTCGCCGGCAACCCCGACAGCGGGAAGGCGGCATTCCTGGGTACTTTCCTCAACTCCGCCCAGGACACCGACCAGGTCGAGTCGATCACGGCCAACGGAGTCGAGGCTGATATGACCGAGATCCAGCTCGTGGACGGGCTCGCGACGGCTGTCCAGACCGGACGCGAGACGACCGCCGAGTTCAGCGACTTCAACGTGACGCGCAGCTCCTACGTCCCGGTGACCGTGCGCTACAAGAATGCTGCCGAGATGAACTTCCAGGCGCTCGTGGTCCCTCCGGGCGGCTACTACTTCGAGGCAGCCCCCGCGGGAACCAAGCCCGAAGGGATCCTCTCCGAGCTGCCCGACGAGGTCACCGGTGAGGAGACCACCGCCACCGACAAGGTCGCCACCGACAATGAGGAGTTCGGCACCCAGGAGTGAGCCTGGTTGGTGACGATCAGGGGTCGAACTTGTAGCCGAGCCCGCGAACCGTGAGCAACAGGCGCGGCTGCCCCGGATCGGGCTCGATCTTGGAACGAAGCCTCTTGATGTGCACATCCAGGGTCTTGGTGTCGCCCACGTAGTCCGCACCCCAGACCCGGTCGATCAACTGGGTCCGGGTCATCACGCGTCCCGGATTGCGCAGCAGCAGTTCCAGGAGGTCGAACTCCTTGAGCGGGAGCGAGGCCTCCACCCCGTTGATCGCCACGACGTGACGATCAACATCCATCCTGACCGGGCCGCACTCCACGATGGCACTGCTGAGCTCGTCCTGGTCCTCCACGCCGCGTCGCAGCACCGCGCGGATCCGCGCGACGAGCTCCCGGGCGGAGAAGGGCTTGGTGACGTAGTCGTCGGCACCGAGTTCGAGGCCCACCACCTTGTCGATCTCGGTGTCCTTGGCGGTGACCATGATGATTGGGACGTTCGAGCGTTGCCGGATCTGGCGGCACGCCTCGGTGCCGGAGATGCCCGGCAGCATCAGGTCGAGCAGGATCAGATCGGGCGACGTGCGTTCGTAGGTCTCCACGGCAGCGACACCGTCCTCGGCGAGTTCCACCTCATATCCCTCCTTGCGGAGCATGAAGCTGAGCGCGTCCCGGAAGGATGCCTCATCCTCGACCACCAGTATCTTCGTCACGCCGTCTCCTGTAGCTCGTCGGTGTCTGCAGTGGGCCGGGTCCAGATCCGGTTCTCCCCGGCGGGGTCTGCCTGGTCGTGCTCGTCCTGCTCCGGTGGCGGCCCGGTGAGCCTCGGCAGCCGGATGCGGAAGGTGGACCCCTCGCCGAGCACCGACCACGCCGTCGCCTCACCACCATGGTTCTCGCAGACGTTCCGCACAATCGCCAGACCCAGTCCTGTGCCGCCCGTGACGCGGCTTCGGGCCTCGTCGACCCTGTAGAACCGTTCGAAGACGCGGTCGAGTTCGTTCTCCGGGATCCCGATGCCCTGATCCTTGACGTCGATCTCGACCGCATCCTCGGTGAGCCTTGCCACGATGGCCACCGTCGTCGCATCGTCGCTGTACGCGATGGCGTTCGTGAGCAGGTTGCTGATCGCGATCTCGAGCTGCTCCGGATCGCCGCGGACCCAGGTGTGGGCCACGGAGGTGACGATCCGGATGCCCTTGGCCCTGGCGTGGGACTGCACCGCTGCGATGGCGCCCGCCGTGAGCGTCTCGACAGGCACCTCCTGGGGGTCCAGCAGTGGGTCCTCCCCCTGCAGCCGGGACAGATCGATCACGTCGTTGATGAGCCGGGTCAGGCGCCGGGTCTCCGACTGCAGCGAGCTGGCGAACTGAGCCACCGTGTCGGGTTCGTCCTTGGCTGCCACGATCGCTTCGGCAAGCAGCGCCATCGCCCCGACGGGGGTCTTCAGCTCATGGCTCACGTTCGCCACGAAGTCACGCCGTACGGCGTGGAGGCGATGCTCTGCAGTGAGGTCGTCGAGCAGCAGCAGTGCCGATTCTGCACCGACCGGCAGCGCGGTCACCCGCAGGTCCCAGTCCGCCTTGCGGTGCGGAATGCGGCGGATGGTGATGTCGCTGGTGGACATGACCTGATCGGCCACACACATCCGGCCGATACTCACCAGTTCCTCCGGAAGTACCTGGCCCCGGCGCAGAACCCCGGACTCCTGAGCCGACTGGCTCGCTTTCAGAACGCCATTGCTGTTGAGCAGTACGACGCTGCCGGGCAACTGGCCCACGAGGTTCAGAAAATCCCTCTCGCTGATCCCGGTGTCGACACTGTCACCCTCGTGCTGTTCCGAGACCGTCTCCTGAGCCCGGACGCCCGAACGGCGACCCAGCAGGTAGGCGATCACGGCAGCCACGACCGCGACGACGATCAGAATCAGCCAGCTCACATAACCGACCATACGCGGAATTTCGGGCACGCCATCCCGGTCGCGGGCTACACCGAGGACTGTCCACCTACTGTTCGAGTGCGGTCGCCCACTCTTCGCGTAAGCGTAACCTTGGGTTAAGGAAGCAGCAGCGGGATGGCCCCGCGGTCCCAATACTCTGGGTGAGTCCGACGCGGGAACGGTGCAGGAGCCGATGAGAGATTCGTATCACGAGCAACTGCTCGCAGTGACCGATGACCTGGTACATATGACCAAGCTGGTCGGTACCTCGATCAACCAGGCCACACAGTCGCTCCTCGATGCCGATCTGGGCATGGCCGAGACTGTGATCAAGAACGATGAGCTCATCGACGAGCTGTCGGCGGAGGTGGACGAGCGCTACATGGAATTGGCGGCCCGGCAGCACCCGGTAGCCACCGAGTTGCGCACCATCATGAGCGGCTTCCGGATCTCGATGTCGGTGGAGCGGATGGGTGACCTGGCGGTCCACGTCGCCAAGCAGGCGAGGTTGCGGTATCCGCGCCCCTCCATCCCGCAGGAACTGCGCGGCACCTTCGCCCAGATGGGCGGCCTGGCCGAAGCCATCGTCAGCCAGGCGGGCACGCTCATCGCATCACGCGATCTGCATACTGTGGGCTCGGTCCTCGACTACGACGACGAGATGGATCGGCTGCACCGGCAGCTGTTCACGATCGTGCTGTCTCCCAATTGGCATCACGGCGTGGAGGCCGCCATTGACGTCACCCTGCTCTCCCGCTACTACGAACGGTTCGCTGATCACGCAGTCACCATCAGCAAACGCATCATCCACATCGTCACCGGTGAGCCCTACGCCGCCGTCGATGTCGAGGCGGCGGTCAGTGAGGTCCCGATGCTCGGGGGCACTGCCAGGAGCTGACCGGGGGCGGGGAATGCGCGGGTGCCAGCCAGCGTTCATTTCCGACGAGATTCCAGTGACGATCTCGATACGCTTGGTCGCAACGCGACCCGGACGGTGGATGGAGCTGCGGTGGTGCTCAGACTCGCTGTCGTCTCGATGCACACCTCGCCGCTGGATCCACCCGGCGTCGGCGATGCGGGTGGGCTCAATGTGTATGTCCACGAGACTGCGGCCCAACTCGTCAGGGCCGGGGTCGAGGTCACTGTCTTCACACGCGCGCGTTCGCTGGCCGAACTGGGCTCGGTCCGCACACCGGAGGGCTACCGGGTCGAATCCCTGGCGGCTGGGCCGCTGGAGCAGGTAGCCAAGGATCAGCTGCCCGAATTCGTGCCGGAGTTCTCTGCCGGCCTCGCTGCGCGACTGTCCGGCCACGACCTGGTCCACAGTCATTACTGGCTCAGTGGCCTGTCGGTCGCCCAGGCGGTTCCCCGACTGCCGCATGTCCACACCGCACACACCATGGCCCGCGCGAAGAACGCCGCGCTGGCCCCGGGACAGCAACCCGAACCCTCGATCCGGCTCGACACCGAGCAGTGGCTCCTGAGTGAGGTCCAGCGGCTGACCGTGAACACTCATGCCGAGCGGGACTCATTGCTGGCCGACGGGCCACAGTCCATGGCCAGGGTCGACGTGGTCGCGCCCGGTGTCGATCTGGCGAACTTCCGTCCCGGTCACCGCGCCGAGGCCAAGCGTGCGCTGGGACTGAACCCGGACCGGCACCAGTTGTTGTTCGTGGGCCGGATCCAGCCGCTGAAGGGCCCGGATCTACTGATCAGGGCAGCCGACACCCTGGTCGGGGGGGCCGGGCGTGACGACCTCGAGGTCGTGATCTGCGGTGACCTCGGGACAGGCAGCGAGTGGCTGCTGGCGCAGGCGCGAGGGGCGTCGGTACCGGTCCGCTTCGAGCCGGCGCAGAGCAAGCAGGGACTGGCCGCGTGGTACCGGGCGGCCAGCTTGACCGCAATGCCCTCGCACAGTGAGTCCTTCGGCATCGTCGCGCTCGAGTCGCAGGCATGCGGCACCCCGGTGGTGGTCTCGGACGTGGGAGGTCTGCGAACATCGGCACAGCATGATGTCGGTGGCATCACTGTCGCTGGCCGGCAACCGGAACACTGGGGCCGGGCCATGGACCGCCTCCTGTCGGACGAAGGCGACTACCAGCGGCTCTCATCGGGTGCGCGGGCCTATGCCGAGCAGTTCAGCTGGCAGGCTACGGCTGCGGCGCTGTACGACACCTACGAATGCGCGAGCCGGCCCGCTTGGCATGGGAACCCTGCTGCGCGCCAGGAGCCGCAGCTCGGGTCTGCCGCGCTCGGCGCCGTCGGCGTTGCGGGTCCTGGCCCCTGCGAACGGATGCAACATGAGTGAGGTCGAGCAGATCATCGACGCCTACCTGTTGGGACAGGGTCTGGAGGTGGAACGAACCTCGGACGGCTCGTTGGTCGTGCAACTGCCCGGGGAACGGAAGCTGAAGACCACCGTGGCGCTGCGGGTCGGCCAGCACTCACTTCGGGTCAGCGCCTTCGTGGCCAGGCGCCCGGACGAGAATCAGGCAGCGGTGTTCCGCTTCCTGCTGGAACAGAACAGGCGGACCCCCTTCGTCTCCTACTGTCTGGACGATCATGGCGACATCTACCTGACGGGAGTGCTGCCCCTGATCGCGGTGAGCGACGAGGTCCTGGACCAGTTGCTGGGTGCCATCCTGCTGCGGGCCGACGGTGACTTCAACGTGATCCTGGAGCTCGGCTTCCGGTCCTCCATCGAGGATGAGTGGCGCTGGCGTCTGTCCCGCGGTGAACCGACCTTCAACCTTGCGGCGTTCGAACACCTCCGCCCGGAGGACTGACCGGCGCGGGGACGGCCCGATGAGGCACAATCGGGGGTATGAGTGCCGATGAGATGACTCTGATCCTCCTGCGCCACGGCCAGAGCGAGTGGAACGAGAAGAACCTCTTCACCGGATGGGTCGATGTGAACCTGACCGAGAAGGGTCGGCAGGAGGCTCGTCGTGGCGGTGAGATGATCGCCGAGGCAGGGCTGCGCCCAGACGTCCTGCACACCTCCGTGCTCACCAGAGCGATACGGACCGCGGAGCTGGCCCTTGCTGCCGCGGATCGCAGCTGGCTGCCGGTCCGCAGGAGCTGGCGCCTCAACGAGCGCCACTACGGCGCGCTGCAGGGCAAGAACAAGAAGGAGACCCTTGCGGAGTTCGGCGAGGAGCAGTTCATGCTGTGGCGCCGCTCCTACGACACCCCACCGCCACCAATCAGCCGGGACAGTGAGTTCGCGCAGTTCGATGATCCCCGCTATGCCCGGCTGGCCCCCGAACAGCTCCCCGCCACGGAATGCCTCAAGGATGTCGTCGAACGCATGCTGCCCTACTGGTACGACGGTGTTCTGCCCGACCTGCGCGACGGCAGGACCGTGCTGGTCACCGCCCACGGCAACTCACTGCGAGCCCTGGTGAAGCACCTCGACTCGATCTCGGATGAAGCCATCGCTTCGCTGAACATCCCGACGGGAATCCCGCTGCTGTATCGTCTCGATGCGAACGTGAAACCGATCGTGCCTGGCGGGGAGTATCTCGACCCGGAGGCTGCCAAGGAGGCGGCCGCGGCGGTCGCAGCCCAGGGCCGCTGACCCGGTCTTGTTCCCGTACAAGCAATCCCATAGCCTATTAGGGCGCTCGCAGAAGGAGAAATGACGTGCCGACAGGGTCTGTTCGATGGTTCGACGCTGAGAAGGGTTACGGCTTCCTGACGACCGAGGGCGGCGAGGACGTCTTCGTGCACATCAAGGCGCTTCCGCCCGGTACGAATGATCTCAAGCCGGGGACGAGGGTCGACTTCTCTGTGGCTGAAGGGCGCAAGGGCAAGCAGGCCCTGTCCGTCACGGTGCAGGACCTGCCGCCGTCGCTGGCCAAGCAGACGCGCCGACCCCCCGATCAGCTCGCCGGGATCATGGAAGACCTGATCAGGTCGCTGGACGATGCCTCGAACCAGTTGCGGCGAGGACGGTACCCGGATGATCAGAGCGCCCGGGGACTGGCACGTGTCCTTCGTGCCGTGGCCGAGGATCTGGACGTCTGAGTCAGGGACCGATGCTCCCGCAGTGATCCACCGGCTCACGGCTGGTTGGGGACCAGCCTGAACAACCAGACACCCTTGACCTCGCTGTCGGCGCCCGACACCACCTGCATCGGGAATCCTTCCTCCGGGGCCCCGAACGGCATGGGGAACCGGAAGTAGGACTCGCGCAGTGGCTGCGTCATCAGTGGCTGTCCGGCGACTCGCACGATCCAGCCAGCCTCGGCCACGTCCGGGTCCACCGAGATGCCGACCGTGTCATCGGAGTTTGCAAACAGGATTCGATCGCCGAGGTTCCCCTCAGTTGTGAGGATGTCCGCGGCGCATTCCTCCGTCTGTACGCCGTCGGCCTCTGCCGCCCAGCAGGCGGCCTCCGCCCGCATCGATGTGTCTCCCGTGAACACGGTGACCGAGGGTGCCGGACGCTCGCAGCCAGTGACTGTGAGTGCGGCAGCCGCGACTGCGGTGACTGCCATCGCCCTCGGCAGGCCTGTGGCGATGAACGGGAGTGGCATCTGGGACCTCTTCGACTGTGACTCTGTCAATGACGGGCGTTCCGGGTCAACAGTCTAATGCGGTGCCGCCTCCGGTAGGGGGACCACCCGCCGCGTCAGTCCTGAGTCCAGTCGTCGACGCTGACCTCGTCCAGGATCGTCTCCACACGCGAGGTGCTCGACGGAGACGTCGCTTCGCTGAAGCCACCGCAGCCGTGGTCGAACGTCACGACACGGCCGTCCGTCTCTGCGAGCTGGTTGCTGCAGATGCCGAATTCCTGACCCATCGGACCGCCGATCGTCAGCAGCCAGCCGCACTCTCCGCAGTGTCCCGGGGCCGCCCGCGTGGTCTGATTCCGTGGACCCCCGGGGCCCTGCCGCCAGCGACGCGCTGCCCGCTCCCGCCCGTAGGCACTCGGCACACGGCGACGACCCAGACCCGGTTCCCAGTTGACCGGGTGCAGCGGGCCCGGGTCCAATTCGCCGGCGAGCTCGTCGGCCCCGCTGATCCCGGGAGACAGCCGAGGATCGTCGGCGGGGGTGTCCACAACGGTCCCGGGGGACATATCGCCCGGCTCCAGCCGATCGGTCCACGGGAGCCATGCCGGGGCCAGCAGTGCCTCGTCGCCCGGCACGAGGCTCACGTCGTTGATCGTCACCCGCCGCGAGCGTGGCCCTCGTGTGAGGATGACCTGCCATTGCCAGCCGTGGTAGCCCGCGAGGTGGCATGCGAACGAATGCGTGGCCGTGCGCTGCTCATCCCCCGTGGTCGCGATCAGATCGCCGACAGCATCCGGGCCCGCCTCCTGCTGGACCGCGGCGAGCGCCAGGTCCACTGCCGCGCCACAGATGGGATCGGGAGACTGTTCCCGTGGTCGTTGTACGATCGCGCTCATGTCGGTATTCTCGCCGGTGCCGTCGACTACGCCAAGCTCAGGAAGAGCTTCTCGAGCTGTTCAACCGACATCGGCGGCTCCTGGCCGGTCTGGTCGGCTCGTGCGCACTGACGGATACCGTCGCTGACGATCTTCAGCCCGGCCCGGTCCAGCGCCTTGCTGGCTGCCGAGAGCTGGGTGATCACGTCGGCGCACTCACGGCCGTCCTCGATCATGGCGATGACTCCGGCCACCTGGCCCTGGACCCGTCGCAGCCGCCGCGTCACCTCATCGCGACAATCATCCTCGATCTGCATTTGCTTCCTCCGCTCGGGTGGGGGACACGACGATGTGTTTCGCCAGTGATTCCGGGACTTCCGCATACTCCCCGGCGCTGCCCACAAGGACATTCTCGTCGTTTCGCCGGCATTTGACGAGTCCACCGGGGGAGAGTCCGATCCGGTGGAAGGCCGTGATCAGCGAGGGATCGCTCTGGACCGCCTCGTCCACGGCGCTGACCCGGACCAGCAGCACCTCGTCGGTCGCGACCTCCCAGAGGGCAGAACCCGCCCGTGCCGGGTCGGTCGTCACCGCGGGATCCAGCTCGGTGAGAGCCGGGATCGGGTTGCCGAAGGGCGAGGTGGTCGGATGATCCAGCACGTCCAGCAGCCGCACCTCGACATCGTTGCTGATCACATGTTCCCAGCGGCAGGCCTCGGCATGCGCCTGCTCCCAGGGCAGGCCGACCACGTCCACGAGCAGGCATTCGGCCAGGCGGTGCTTGCGCATCACGCGAGCTGCGGCGGCCTTTCCGGTCTCGGTCAGCTCGATCTCACGGCCGTCGGGGATGTGCAGCAGACCATCGCGCTGCATGCGGGCGACGGTCTGGGACACGGTGGGCCCGCTGTGCTCCAGACGTTCGGCGATCCTGGCCCGCAGCGGGGGCACGCCCTCTTCCTGGAGTTCGAAGATCGTGCGCAGGTACATCTCAGTGGTGTCGATGAGATCGTTCAACTGGACTCCTGTGCGACTGTACTGTCCATTGTGGTTCATTCGGTGGCGAAAGACCACCGAGTCAGCTGCGGGCGATACACTCCTGCGCAACCGCGACGCCGTTGCGGTCACTGGCTCATCGCGGTCCACTGGAGTGGTGGCTCCAGCAGGATGTGTGCGGAAGGGTATGGTCCCGTGATCGGTGGCGTGGAGACCGGAGGCACCAAGATCGTCTGCGCGCTCGGTACGGCGCCGGACCGGATCGTGGCCCGCACGGAGGTTCCCACCACCGAACGCCCGGATCTCGACCTCGATCGCGTGGCCTCCTTCTTCGCCGATGCCGGGGCCGGTGAACGGCTTTCCGGGCTGGGAATCGCGTCCTTCGGCCCGTGTGGGGTGAACCGGGACTCGCCGACCTGGGGGAGGGTCACGACCACCCCCAAGCCCGGCTGGGCCGGAACTGATGTCGTGGGAACTCTGCGCACAGCCCTGACTGTCAGGGGGTTGGGTGATGTCCCGATCGCCTTCGACACAGATGTGAATGCCGCTGCGATCGGTGAACACCGGTTCGGAGCCGGTGCGGGCCTCTCCTCGATCGCCTACGTCACGGTCGGTACCGGAATCGGGGCCGGCATCATCAGTGAGGACCGCATCGTGCATGGCCTGGTCCATCCTGAGGCAGGGCACGTGCTCGTGCCGCGCGGCCGGACCGAGGTGGATGGCTTCGTCTCGGTGTGTCCATTTCACCGATCCTGTCTGGAGGGTCTGGCCTGCGGCCCGGCGATGGCCGCACGCTGGGGCGTACCTGCACAGGAGCTGCCACCCGAACATTCTGGCTGGCAGCTCGAGGCCTCATATCTGGGCGCCGGTCTGCACCAGCTCGTCTGCGTCGTCTCGCCCCAACGAGTGATCATCGGTGGCGGCGTGGGTATGGCCCCGGGCCTGCTGCCCCTGGTGCGTGCGGCGCTGGTGGCCTCCCTGGACGGATACGTCGACGCCGAGGTCATCACCTCCGGTGCACGGGACTACGTGGTCCCTGCGGCGCTGGGCGCGGATGCCGGGGTGACCGGAGCGCTGGTCCTGGCCGAGTCCGTCGCGGCCTGAGCGCATCGGCCGGGATTTGGGGACCGGCCATGTCAATGCCGCGGTGGTGAGCGTCCTGATGTGAGACTGGGGCATGCATTCCATAGCCGTGATTGCCCTCAAGGGTGGCGTCGGTAAGACCACCATCAGCCTGGGGCTCGCCGGAGCGGCGATGCAACAGGGCCTGCGGACCTTGGTGGTCGACATCGATCCGCAGGCGAACGCCACCCTGGGACTGAACCCGCCGAAGTTCCGCTTCACATCCAGCGACGTCCTGGCCGATGCGCGCGAGGGTGTTGCGGGGGACGCAGTAGTGCCCAGTGGCTGGGGTGAGGGGGTCGACGTGATTCCGGCCGAGTCCGCCCTGGAGCGACGCAACACCCCCGGTGACGCGGAGTCGGCCCTGCGCCTGCGCCGTTCCCTGCGAGGGGTCGCCGACTCCTATGATCTGGTGATCTACGACTGCCCGCCCTCACTGGGGGAGATCACCCGCAACGGATTGGCCGCTGCGACGCACGGCCTGGTCGTCACGGAACCGGGGTACTTCTCGCTGCGCGGGGCCGAACAGGCGCTGGATGCCATCGGTGTCGTCAGGGACAGCACCAACCTGCGCCTGCGTGCCCTGGGTATCGTCGTCAACCGGATGCGACCCCGGGTCCGTGAGCATCGGTCCCGGCTGGCCGAACTCGCACAGGCCTACCCCCAGCTCCTGCTGGACCCCCCGGTTCCCGACCGGAGCGCCATTCAGATGGCCCAGGGCGCCGGTGTCCCACTGCACGTGCTCGGCAAGCGCTCCGCCGGTGACACCGCCCGTGCCTTCTCCGAACTCCTCGATCAGGCAAGAAGCCGTATGCAACCTATGACAATCAAGGTGTGATGATGACCAAGACCGAAACTCCGAAGTCCCGACCGGCGCTGCGACGCGCACCTGACGCCGACCTGCATCCTGCCCTGGTGGTGCCACAGGCGGTCGGTACGTACACGGGCTCCGATGAGAAGCCCCGCAAGAGCAAGCACGGCAAAGGTCTGAAGAAGGCCGACGCGAGCGCCGATAAGAAGAACAGGAAGAAGCAGAAGACGGCCACGCTCTCCGTCGAGGTACCCAAGTCGTTGCGCAAGGAACTGCGCAAGCGGGCTGATCGAATGGGGACGAGCCAGGACGAGATCGTCGTGAGCGCTCTCGCTGCGTGGCTGGGAGACAACCGCTGGTGGTGATCGTATGGCCATGGATGCCTACGGTGACCTGAACCGGCTCCGGGTCCGCTACGAGACCGGACCGTTCAACCGGTCGCTCCTGGCCGATGAACCCTATGCCCAGCTCGTCGAGTGGCTGGTGGCCGCTGAGCGCGCCGGTGTCGTGGAACCGAATGCGTTCTCGCTGGCCACCACGCTTGATGGGCAACCGGATGTCCGCGTGGTGCTGGCCAAGTCCGTCACCAGCGACGGCATCTCGTTCTTCACCAACCTCAATTCGGCGAAGGGCCGGCAGTTGCTGACCAACAACCGGATCGCAGGTTGCTTCGCCTGGATCGAGCAGCACCGCCAGGTCCGGTTCCAGGGCAGTGCGGAACGGCTGCCCGACACTGCGGTCGCGGACTACTTCGCCACCCGGCCGCGTGACGCGCAGATCGGAGCCTGGGTCTCTGCCCAGTCGAGTGTCATCGTCGACCGTGAGAGTCTGGTCGAGGCCTATCGCCGCAAGGAGCGGGAGTTCGATCTCGCCGGTCCCGTGCCGGTACCTCCCCACTGGGGTGGCTTCCTGCTGCGACCCGATCTCGTGGAGTTCTGGCAGGGGCAGCCTTCACGGCTGCATGATCGGCTGCGTTTCCGTGGCCGAGTCCAGCAGCCTTCCCTGAACACTGCCGGCGACTGGATCGTGGAACGACTTGCACCCTGATCACCGGTGCTCGTTCGCTGACTGCCGACGCATGCCGTGGTGGTTCTATGAGCTCGGACGCGGTCGGACCGTCGTGGCTCGACGGAGAGCGCGTCATCCCCGGCACCGTACCCGAATGCGGTGTCAGAAGGTCCGATAGGCTTTCCATAGCCGATCGACACGCGCGCCGCACGACGCGCCTCGAACAGGCTGGAACCCGGCGTAGGAGGCGAGCGGATGAGCGAGTACGTCCCCGGCCTCGAGGGTGTGGTCGCCTTCGAGACCGAGATTGCTGAACCTGACAAGGCTGGCGGGTCCCTGCGCTATCGCGGCGTGGATATCGAGGACCTGGTCGGGCGGGTCTCCTTTGCCAACGTGTGGGGTCTGCTCGTGGACAACGAGTTCAATCCGGGCCTCCCGCCGGCAGAGCCGTATCCGATCCCCATTCACTCCGGTGACGTCCGGGTTGACGTGCAGTCAGCGATCGCCATGCTGGCACCTGGCTGGGGTCTTCGGCCCCTGCTGGACATCAGTGATACTACGGCGCGTGAGAATCTGGCACACGTCTCGGTGATGGCCATGTCATTCGTGGCGCAGTCGGCCCGCGGGACTGGGGTGCCGATGGTGCCCCAAGCCGAGATCGACAAGGCAGACACCATCGTCGAGCGCATGATGCGCCGCTGGCGCGGCGAGCCCGACCCCAAGCATGTGCAGGCCGTCGATGCCTACATGGTGTCGGCCGCAGAGCACGGCATGAACGCCTCGACCTTCACAGCACGAGTCATCTCCTCCACCGGTGCGGATGTGGCCGCAGCGATCTCCGGGGCCGTCGGCGCCATGTCGGGGCCCTTGCACGGGGGCGCGCCGTCACGGGTGCTCGGCATGATCGAGGAGATCGAGACCACCGGTGATCCCGAGTCCTACGTCAAGGGCATCCTTGATCGCGGCGATCGCCTCATGGGCTTCGGACACCGCGTGTACCGGGCCGAGGATCCGCGCGCCCGGGTGCTGCGGCGGACCGCCCGCGAACTCGACGCGCCCCGGTACGAGGTGGCGGTCGCACTGGAACAGGCCGCGCTCAAGGAACTCCGGGAGCGACGCCCCGACCGGGTGCTCGAGACGAACGTCGAGTTCTGGGCCGCCATCGTACTGGACTTCGCGGAGGTGCCGGCGCATCTGTTCACGTCGATGTTCACCTGTGCCAGGCTCGCGGGCTGGAGCGCGCACATTCTGGAGCAGAAGAAGACCGGCCGGTTGATCAGGCCCACGGCCGACTACGTCGGACCCCGGCCTCGGCGCCCGGAGGATGTGCCCGGCTGGAGCTCGGTCCTGGCGCCGGACGGTAGCTGAGCCGGGTAGGTGGCCAGCCTGCTGGCGACAGCGGGGAGGCGGGGGAGTCCCCGACACGAACGGGACGTACATTTGAAGGGCGAGCCGATCTCTGCCCGGCTCGCAGCGTTTGCTGCGGACCCAACTCAGGAGTGAGATGACCACCACGACCGAAACCGGTATCAAGATCCCTATCGACCTGCTCCCGAACGACGGCCGGTTCGGCAGCGGGCCCTCCAAGGTGCGTCCGGAGCAGGTCGCTTCGCTGGACCTGGTCTCGGGCACCTACCTGGGCACCAGCCACCGGCAGAAGACCGTGAAATCTCAGGTCGGGCGGCTGCGGGAGGGGCTTCGTGCCCTGTTCGAACTGCCTGATGGCTACGAGGTGGTGCTGGGCCTCGGTGGGGCCACAGCGTTCTGGGAGGTTGCCGTCTTCGGGCTGATCCGCGAGCGGGCCCAGATGCTGTCCTTTGGTGAGTTCGGGTCCAAGTTCGCAAAGGCGGCTTCGATCGCACCGCACCTCGGCGACGTCGACATCCGCAAGAGCGACCCGGGTTCGGCTCCTGTCTTTGCCCCGGCCACCGGAATCGACACCTATGGCAGCCCGCACAACGAGACCTCCACCGGCGTCGCGATCAATCCCCGCCGGGCGCCGGGTGCCGATGCTGACGCGCTTTTCCTGTTCGACGCGACCAGCGGCGCCGCGGGGCTCCCCGTGGATGCCGGCAGCTACGACGTGTACTACTTCTCACCCCAGAAGGGCTTCGCATCAGACGGCGGCCTCTGGGCCGCGCTGATGAGCCCCGCTGCGCTCGAGCGTGCGAGGTCGATCAAGGAATCGGGTCGATACATCCCGGCCTTCCTGGACCTGGTGACAGCCATCGACAACTCCGTGAAGGACCAGACCTACAACACCCCTGCACTGGCGACGATCTGGTTGATGGCCGAGCAGACCGACTGGTTCCTGGCCAACGGTGGCCTGTCGTGGTCGACTGCCAGGAGTGCCCGATCGGCCCGCAACCTGTACGACTGGGCTGAGGCATCCTCATACGCGACACCGTTCGTGGAGGATGAGGCCTTGCGCTCCAACGTCATCGGCACCATCGACTTCGATGACAGCATCGACGCCGCACAGGTGGCCAAGACCCTGAGAGCCAACGGGGTCGTAGACACCGAGCCGTACCGTAAGCTCGGCCGCAACCAGCTCCGCATTGCCATGTTCCCGGCCATTGACCCCGATGATGTCAGGGCGCTGACGCGCTGCATCGACTTCGTCGTCGACCAAATGCGCTGATCTTTGTCTCGCTTCGGTCACTTTCCGCGATTAACAACGTATCCTCAAGTGACCGGGGTTCGGTCGTGATGGAGAGGGAAGCCTGATCGTGGCCAACAAAGACAAAGTGAAACGGTCACCGGCTGGCAGGGTGCCGACGAATGCGCCGAGGCACAACCGGGCTCTCAGCATCGCGCTCATCATCGGTTTCGTGGGGCTGGCCTTCATGCTCCTGTGGTTCTGGATGCTCGTGTCCGGTGGCGGCATCCTGCTCACTGACAGTGCTGATCAGGATGCCGTGCGAGCAGCGAAGCTGGAGAAACGGGCGGCTCGTGCCGCTGCGCAGGACGAAGCTCGCCGTGAGAAGGCCGCCGCGGCAGCGCAACTCCCCGAGTCCGGTGACGTCGACCTGACGCCTCAGCCCGAGCCCGAACCCGCGGACCCGCTCGAGGCCCCGACCGAGGTTCCTCAGATCAGTGAGACAGTCACCGAGCAATGGGACTTCTCCAGCTGGTCGGTCCTCTCCAAGGACGACAAGCTGGTGGTTACCGGCAATCTGGAGAACGTCTCCGGTGAGGCACAGTCAGGAGAACTGCGCCTTTACGTCTATACCAACGATCAGCTCGTGGCCACAGCGCCACTGAACGTGGTTGACTTCCCGACGTCGACGAGTGAGCGGGTCGAGTTCGAGAGCAGTGACCGCTGGCTCGCGGGACCCAAGACGCTGGTGCTGCGGTACCAGTCGGACTGATGCCGCGGGCCGGGTGAGGCGAACTCGCTCCCCGCGGAGTCCAGCGCGTCTCAGGTGTCCCCGTCCATGTCGGTGCTGGCACCTGCCCAGGGGCATGTAGGTTGAGGGCAGGCCAGTTGATATCGACAGCCGGACGGGATGGTGGAGACGTGCGGACCCCTGAAGACGTGGTGGCCGAACATCGCGCTGCGGGCGCGATGATTGATGCCGGTGGTGTGCGGACCTTCGTCCGCGAGGAGGGCGAAGGCGACGCGGTCCTGTGCATGCATGGCGTACCGGCCAGTAGTTTCCTCTACCGCAAGGTGCTGCCCGATCTCGCGGCGCGTGGATTCCGCGGGATCTCCTATGACCTGCCGGGCCTCGGGCTGACGGCCCGCGACGCTGGCGTGGGACCCACATGGACCGATCTCGGCCTGCACGCTGTCGATGTCGTGGATGCGCTGGGCCTGGATCGGTTCCACCTGGTGATCCATGATCTCGGCGGACCCGTCGGGATGGAACTGGCCTCGCGCGTGCCCGACCGGGTGGCCTCGCTGACCGTGATGAATACGACAGTCGCGGTGAGCACCTTCACCAAGCCGTGGACCATGCGCCCCTTTGAGATCCCTGTCCTGGGCTCCCTGTGGCTGAGGAGCACCATCGATCCGATGTTCGTGAAGATGATGTACGACGAGACCATCGCTGATCCGTCAGCGACCCCACGCGAGGAAGTACTCGCCTACCGGCGGTTGCTGATGCGCGAGGACGGCGGCAGAGCCTTCCTGCGGATCATGCGGAATTTCGAGACGACGCCTGAGAAGGAGGCGCTCTACCGCGGAGTGGTCGGCTCAGATCGCTACCCGGTGCAGGCAGTCTGGGGTGAGTACGACAAAGCGGTGAGCGTGGACAAATATGGTTCGCCGGTCAGGGAGATCGTGGGCGCTGCGAACTTCCATCGGGTTCCCGGCAAGCACTTCCTGCAGGAGGACTGCCACGAGGCGATTGCCGACCACGTCGCGACGATCGCTGCCCGCACCGATTGACGGACCTCATCAGATTGCTGAGCTGGCTGACCCGGTGGGGCCACTGGCCAGCAGCGGTTCAGGACAGTCGCTCCTGGACCAGATCGATGGGACTGATGAGTTCCCAGCCACCATCGGCCACGATCGTCTGGCCGGTGATGTAGTCGCCGGCGGGGGACAGCAGGAATGCGATCAGAGCAGCGACCTCATCGGCCTGCTGCAGCCGGCCCAACGGCACCACCGAGGACATCAGCTCGGGGTCGAGCTGGTACTTGCTCTCCCAGGTGGGCGTGTGCACGATGCCAGGGGCCACCGCAGCGGTACGGATACCGTACTTGGCCCACTCCTGCGCCCAGGTGGACGTCAATGATTCGACACCGGCACGTGCGGCACTCGAATGGGCCATGCCCTGCATGCCGCGCCGGGGCGTCATGGTGACCGACACAACCTTGCCGTACCCGTTGGGGATCATGGACCGCTTGGCGATCGTGGTGGTCACCCGCCACACAGCGTCCATGTTGAGCCGGGTCACGGCCCGGAAGCCGTTCTCGCTGATGTCTTCGGCAGGGACGATGAACTGACCTCCGGCGTTGTTCACGACCAGATCGATGGCTTCGTCCTGGCCGAGAATGGTGTCGACCGCGGCATCCACGGCGTCAGGCTCGCGAACGTCCACGCACAGCACTGAGGCGTGACCGCCCTCGGCGGTGATCATCTCCGCCGACTCGGTCAACGGTTCCGGCGTTCGTCCGATGCACCAGACGTGGGCGCCCATGCGTCCCAGCGCGACCGCGGTCGCCCGCCCGATGCCGGTGCCCGCCCCGCTCACCCAGGCGGTGCGGCCACTCAGAGTCCCGGCAGCCAGCACATCTCTGGCATCAGTCATCGGAAGCTCCCTGCGCCCGGCGGTAGACCCTTGCGCGTCGGGTGACATAGACCAGCCCCAGGAGTCCCAGGACGACGCCGGCGCCCGCGACGGCGATCCACCACTGGGAGTCGGACTCGGCGAGCCGATCCCGCAGGAGGAACAGGACCACGAAGACGATGGCCCAGGCGATGGTGCCCACCGTGACCGCTCCCACCCCGTCCACGTCCAGGGGGGCCACTTCGGGAGGCTCTGTTCCTTCCCCCGGTTGCGTCGAAGTCATGGCACCACCATAGCCGTTGCCTCCACCCATGTCCGTCGACCGGTGCAGCGATGGGCCCGCGACCCGCCCCCGACGCGGACCGCGCGGAGGCGTCAGGGACAATGACTGGTGTGGATCACAGCACGCGGCGATGGCTGACGCTGGCCGTGCTCGGGGTCCTGCTGCTCGCGGTCCTGATCGGTGCTGTGGTCGCCGGTTGACGCCACGCTCAGGGCAGCTTGACGTGCCCGTGCTTCATCTTCCACATGAAGTACTTCTCGAAGGCGATCTTGAACGCATGGTTCTGCGGACCCGGCACCATCACCCCGTGTTTGCGGGGCGGCAGCATCTTGTCCGCAAGGATCATGACGCCGTTGTTGCCCGCGTCCATGACGCAGATGGCCTTCATGTCGGCGAATTCCTTGTGCTCCTCAGGTGGCTCGCCCTTGATCATGTGGATCACGTTCGCAGCCGCCACCCGGGCCATCACCTCGGTCGGGAAGCCGGTCTTGGGCAGTCCGGTGGGCGTCGGAGTCTGCCAGGGAACCGCAACTGCCGCTGCGATACCCGCGGCGTAGACGTTATCGTATTCGGTGCTCTGCCAGGTGTCCTCCACCTTGACGTACCCCCCTGCGTCGGACAGTGAGGACTCCTTGACGACGTTCTGCCCGACGAATGGCGGTACGATCATGGCGAACTTCTTGGGGATCTCCCGGCCGTCGGAGAGCTTCACCACATCAGCATCCACATACTCCATCGACACGTCCGTGATCGCCTCGATGCCCTCGTGATCGAGGAACTTCGTGAGCAGGCTCTCCCCGTGGGGAAGGCCGCCGATGCCGAAGTGGCCCAGGAACGGCTCGCTGGTGACGTAGGTGAGTTTCACCCGGTCCTTGATCTTGTGCTTCTTGAGCTGATGGGAGAGGTTGAACAGGAACTCATAGGCGGCTCCGAAACAGCCTGCCGACTGGGTGGCCCCGACCACGACATCGCCGGGATCGGACAGGAACTCCTCCCAGGCGATCTCTGTGGCCATGGCGTCGGGCAGCGTTGTGATCGTGTTCGCATACCCTTCGGCCAGACCCGGAATGACATCCATCTTGTTCCGGTAGCCGGTACCGATGATCAGGTAGTCGTAGTCATAGACCGTGCCGTTCGAGGTGGTCACCTGGTTCGCATCAGGATCGATCTTGACCGCTTCCTCATTGCGGAAGTCCACCTTGTGGTCGTCGAACATGGGCGCGAGCGGAAAGGTGATGTCCTCTGCGTCCCTCTTGCCGAACGGCAGCCAGATCAGTGAAGGGTTGAAGACGAACTGATCGCTCTGCGAGACGACCGTGACGTCGACATCGTCGCCGAGTTCGTGCTTCACCAGCAGTGATGCGTTGATCCCTGCGAAGTTGCCGCCGAGGACGAGTACTTTCGCTGCCATGTGCAGCCTCCTGTTTCCGTTTCAGGACAATTCTCGTGCGCGCCCCCACCATGAGTGATCCCATTAACCCAAGTGGCGCAGGACCAAGGGCCCGGTATGTGAAACCTGTGCTCTGGTGCCTGGTGCTGGTCGTTCGGGCCGATTTGTCCGCTCCGGTACGACAAGTAGGAGCATTTGTCGCCAAATCGGCTCCCTTCGCGGGATCGTAGGAGTCAGAACCGGTCGCGGGGCTGGAGGAAGTATGACGAGCATCGAGCTGTCGCCGTTCCACCGCCGAGACCTGACGCTGGCCGGATTTCTGCTCCACAACCGCTGGCCGGCGGATCTGCGTGAGTGGACCCAGGTGCTGACCCTGGCTGTCCGGGTGGCGGCGGTCCCGGGTCTGGTCAGGTGTTCGGAACTGTTCGCGACCGACGATGAGGCCGTGGAGGTGCCCAAGCCGGACGTGGTCGCGGTGGTCTCGGACGCAGGACCTGCGGTGGGCGAGGACTCCCCGGAGCCGGGTTCCCTGAGTGCGCCCCACGCCGTGATGGTGCTGCATCCACCGGGGCAGGGTCCCCCTGCCGAGGAGGAGATGGCGGCGGGTTGTCTGTTCCTGCCGGGTCTGCCCGACCTCGGCATGGGTCATCAGGCCTGCTGGATCAAAGCTGATTCCCAGGGGAATCTCGGTCAACTGCTGGTGGCCCAGGACGTTGACCCCGTCTCGGATCCGGATGTCGCCGTTCTGGCTACTCTGGTAGCGGCATGAACGAATCTCAGGAGTGGTCGGCCCCACAGGGCCCACGGTATGACAGGCCGCCCTCTGCACCCCTGCCCCATCCGCCGACGCTCGATTTCGCCCCACCCAATTCAGCCCGGGTGCTCCTGGTCGACGAGCCCGTGGCGCAGCCCTCCAAACGGCCCTGGATCATCATCACGGTCATCGGCGCGGTCGTGGTGCTGCTCCTGTGCGGCCTCGTGGCCAACTGGGCGCTTCAGAACGCCTCGTTGTCCTCGTTGCTCTCGAAGGTGCAGGTGTCCGAGGACGCCATGGGTGATGTTCAGGATGAGGTGGTGCGGCTGATCGAGGAGTCGCGGGCAGAACTCGGGCCGCTGGCATCCAACGAGCAACTCGTCGCCCAGCTCAAGCGTGACGGCAACGGAACCAGGATCGAGCGCGCCTCATCTCAGGGCGCTGACCGGGTCGAGACCGCGGGACGGGTGATCGCGGAACAGACCTTCCCCTTCTGGCTGGGGGATGTCCTCAATGTGCAGTCGGTGTACCTGGATCACAACCGGGCCTGGGTGGACTATCTCGAACGCGCTTCGGGCGATTACACCGTCTGGCTGAGCAAGGACGCCATGATCGAGCCAACATGGGTCGCGGCCAAGGCTGCCATCCGCGGGGCCGTTCCTCTACTGGCCTGGCCCGGTGTCACGGATCAGGTGAACAACATCGTCGAGGACGACGAACCGGGGGGCGGCGGCTCAGTCATCGCCTGAGGCCTCCCCCTGATGCGGCGCAGCCGCGAAGCTGACGGCCCTCAGCGTCCCACGGGCGACACAGCGAGGTTCATCCCGACCAGGCCGCGCTTCTTCGCCGAGAGTCCGGCAGCGATGCTTGTGATCGCTTCACTGGCGGGTCTGCCCGGATCGCTCACTACGAGCGGCTGACCAGCGTCGGCCCCCTCACGCAGCTTCACGTCGAACGGGACCGACCCCAGCAGCGGCACATCGGTCCCCAGTGCCTTGCTGAGATTCTCCGCGACCAGGCGGCCACCGCCCTGACCGAAGACATCAACAGGTTCACCACAGTGCGGGCAGCCGAAGGCGCCCATGTTCTCGATGACACCCGCCAGGCGTTGCTTGGTCTGCTGCGCGAGCATGCCCGCGCGCACTGCCACCTCAGCTGCTGCCAGCTGAGGAGTCGTCACCACGATGAGTTCCGCTTGCGGCAGCAGCTGTGCGGTCGAAATGGCGACATCGCCGGTGCCGGGCGGCAGATCGAGCAGGAGGATGTCCAGGTCGGACCAGTAGACGTCGGACAGGAACTGTTCCAGGGCACGGTGCAGCATCGGCCCGCGGAAGGCCACCGGCTCAGCCGTGCCGCCCGGTTTGAACGGCAGCATGGAGATGGCGCGCACGCCGTTGGCCTCAGGTGGCAGGATCATGCCGTCGACGGCGGTGGGGGGACGGTTGATCCCGAGCATCCGGGGGACGGAATGGCCGTAGATGTCTGCGTCCAGCAGCCCGACCCTGTTCCCAGTCAGTGCCAGTGCGACTGCCAGGTTCACGGTCAGCGAGGACTTGCCGACGCCGCCCTTTCCGGAGGCGATCGCGAAGATCTTTGTGGTGTTGCCGGGACGGTTGAAAGGTATCTCCTTGCTGGGGCCCCGCAACTTCTCCTTGAGTGCTGCGCGCTGTTCTTCCGACATCACCGACAGCGTGACAGCCACATCGGTCACTCCGGGAATCGCGCCGATCGCCTCGGTCACGGCCTTCTCGATCGGGCCCCGCATCGGGCAGCCCGAGACCGTGAGCAGGATGGTCACGGCCACATTGCCGGGGTCACTGATGACCACTTCGTCCACCATGTCGAGCTCGGTGATGGGTCGGTGGATCTCGGGATCCTCCACCTTGCTCAGCGCGGTCAGGACCTGATCCTTCGTCACAATGGCCATGGGATCCAGACTAACCCGCACAGCCTGCCCCGGCCATTTCCGAGCAGGCACCCCTCATCGCCACAGAGCCGCAGTCTCCGTCGGGGATGGTCCTGCGCGAGTAGCGGGCAGTAGCTCAGTTGCCGCGCCACCGGGGTGCAGGTGGGGGAGCCGTCTCCCGCCAGGAGGCCCGGGCGAGCTCGTCGGGACGCGGAGGGGATCCTGGCGCGATGGAGAGGGCCTGCGCGCCGACCCTGTGACCGAGGTCGTGGTCGTGGTCGTGGTCGTGATCGGAGTCGGACTCGGACCAGCGCTCCACATTGCCAAGGGTCCGGATCAGCTCATCGGTTGTGGTGAGGTGCTGGACTGCCATCTCCACACCGCGTTCGACCATGGGTCGCCAACCGGCCTGTCTGGCCTTGTGGCGCAATGTCACATCGTCGGCGCCGGCCAGCACCGCCTTGCGGATCCCCCGATCGACCTGCAGCATCTCGAAGACGCCGATCCGGCCGAGGTACCCGGTTCCGTCGCACCGTGGGCAACCCGTGCCGAGCACGAGCGAGGCGGACTGTTCGGGTGTGAGCCCCAATCGCTCGATGGTCACCTCATCCGGAGTGTACGGCTGCGAACAGTGGGAGCATGGCTTGCGCACCAGCCGCTGCGCGATCACAAGGTTCAGCGAGCTCGCGACGAGGTAGTCGGGGATGCCCATCTCGAGCAGTCTTCGTACCGAACTGGGGGCATCGAGCGTGTGGAGGGTACTCAGGACCAGGTGGCCGGTGAGTGCCGCCCGCACGGCGAGCTGGCCGGTCTCAAGGTCCCGGATCTCGCCCACCATCACCACATCAGGATCCTGGCGCAGTACCGACCGGAGCGCCTGGTCGAACGTGAGGCCGACCGCGGGGTTGATCTGGACCTGGTTGATCCCCGTGAGCTCCATCTCCACGGGGTCCTCGAGCGTGATCGCGTTGCGGTCCTCACTGACACCGCTCTGCAGCGCCGAGTACAGCGTGTTGGACTTGCCGGAACCGGTCGGTCCGGTGACCAGCGCGAAGCCCTGCGGGATCTTCATGAAGTCAGCCATCATCTTCGCCTGCTCGGGCGTCATGCCGAGCTTGTCGAGGCTGGGAAGCTGGGTCTGCGTGGGCAGCAGTCGCAGGACGACCTTCTCCCCATGGATCGTGGGCAGCGTGCTGACGCGGATGTCGCGCTTCTCGCCGCGCACGCGAATGGATGTGCGACCGTCCTGCGGGATCCGGCGTTCCACCACCTGCAGATCGGCGATGATCTTCATGCGCGTGACCAGCGGGGAGTGGCTCGACTTGGGCAGGTCCAGCATTTCGCGCAGGACACCGTCGACCCGGATGCGCACCCGCACTTTGGTCTTGAAGGGTTCCACGTGCACGTCGCTGGCGTTCCGCCTGGCTGCCGTGGCCAGGATCTGGTTCACGATGGCGACGGCACCGTTCTCGTCCTCCTCCTGGATCGCATCGGGCTCCTCGCCGAGTTCCTCGACGAACTTCTCGACGGTCTTGTAGTGCTCCTCATCACCCCAGACCCTGGCCACGTGCCGCTGGACCTGGGACGCGGGGGCCACGACCGGATGGACCTCAAGGTTCGCGAGCTTCGACTTGACGTCATCGAGGGCCACCACGTCGACTGGGTCGGCGACCGCCACCCAGATCTGGTCTCCCTCGCGTTTGTAGGCGATCAGGTGGTCGCGTTCACACATGGCCTTGGGAATCATGTAGGCGGCGTTGTCGTCCATGGGGAAGAAGTCGAGGTTCACGACCGGCAGGCCGTGGATGTCGGCCAGGGCGCTGGCCAGGGTGTCCTCATCGAGCACCTCCTGCTCCACCAGGATCTCGCCGAGCCTGCGCCGCACGTCCGCATTCTTCTGTTCCTCGATGGCGGCCTTGAGCTGTTCAGGCTTGATCGCTCCCCACTCGACCAGCAGGTCACCGAGCCTCTTGCGTGCCATGGCTATCCCGCCTCCCCTGCGCGACGACCGGGCTCGGGTTTTTGCAGTTCCTCGAGCTGTTCACGGAGCTCACTGCGGACGTAGTCACGCGTGGCCACATCACCGAGGGCGGTGCGCAGTGCTGCGAGCTCACGCATGAGGTACTCGGTGTCGGCCAGCAGTCGCTCGGTCCGGACCCGGTCCTCGGTGTACTGGACGCGGTCGCGGTCCGACTGCCGGTTCTGGGCGAGCAGGATCAGGGGGGCTGCGTAGGACGCCTGCAGCGAGAGCAGCAGCGTCAGGAAGATGAACGGGTAAGGATCGGCCTGCCACTGCTCCGGCGCAAAGATGTTGTAACAGACCCAGAGCACGATGGTCAGGGTCATCCAGGCGATGAAGGCCCAGGAACCGATGTAGCGCGCGACCCGCTCACTGAAGCGGCCGAAGGACTCGGGGTCGTAGGTGAAGCGTGCCGGTGAGCGATCCAGCGGCTGGTCAAGTCCGGTGTAGTCCTCGCTCATGCCAACTCACTCCCTCGGCCGACGCGACGGACACGCCAGTCCTCAGGCAGCATGTGGTCCAGGACATCGTCGACGGTCACCGCTCCGACAAGGTGATCGCCGGCATCAACGACCGGGGCTGCCACCAGGTTGTAGGCGGCGAAATGACGGGTGATCTCGGGCAGGGGAGTGTCCGGCCCGATCGGTTCCAGTTCGGTGTCCACGAGGGAGGGCAGCGAGGTTGTGGGGGGTGCTCGAAGCAGCGACTGCATGTGGACTGTGCCGACGTAGCGTCCGGTGGGCGTCTCGGTCGGGGGGCGCACGACATACACCTGGGATGCGATGGCCGGGGTCAGCTCGGGTTGCCTGATGATTGCCAGCGCATCCACCACGTCACAGTCTACGTTGAGGATGATCGGCTCGGTCGTCATCAGGCCACCGGCGGTGTCCTCTGCGTAGGAGAGCAGCCGGCGGATGTCCTGCGCCTCGTCCGGTTCCATGCGTTGCAGCAGGACGGCAGCCTGCCCGGGCGACAGTTCGGAGATCAGGTCGGTGGCATCGTCGGGTGCCATCTCCTCCAGGACGTCGGCGGCGCGTTCGACGTCCAGACTGTTGAGGATCTCCACCTGTGTCTCCTCGGGCAGTTCCTCAAGTACCCGGCTGAGCTTGCGGTCGTTCAGTGCCGTCGCGATCTGGATCCGTCGCCGCGTGGGCAGTTCCTGCAGCATCTCGGCAATATCGACGGCCTTGGTCCGGTCGAGCTGGGCCACGATCTCATCGGCACCCTGTTCGGGGTCGGCAAGATGGAGCCCTGTGATCTCCTGCCAGGGCACTACGCGGGTCTCCGCCTTGCGGCGCAGGCCGCCGCCCTTGCGCAGGTAGAGGCCGGTCACGTGCCAGTCCCGCCGAGCGTCCTGCTCGATGCCGACGTCGATGATCTTGCCCTCATACGGCTCGCCGGCCACGCCCACTCTGTGATCGAGAAGCTCCGCGAACACGAGCGTCTCGCTCGACCGCTTCTCGAACTTGCGCAGGTTCACCATGCCCTTGACCACGATCTGGCCGGCGGCGAATGATCGCACCCGGCCTATCGGCAGGAAGATCCGCCGCTTCGGAGGCACCTCGAGAACCAGGCCGAGCACGCGGGGAGGTGCGTGGTCGACGCTGAGCGAGGTGACCACGTCGCGCACCTTGCCCACCTGATCCCCGTTGGGATCGAAGGCAATTGCTCCCGCCAGCCTGGCGAGGAACAGTCGGGCGCTCACCGGCGCATTTTATCGTCTTCGCCACCTCGTCAGGCGCCCGAAGAGCCGCGCTCTGGGCCGTGGGCTTCCCTTTTGCCCCCATTCCGGGGTGGGTGCGACTCGCGTGACTCAGTTCACCTCCGTCGGCCCCGGGTCAAGTGCCGACGCGTCGTCTGGCTACCCTGTGTGAGGATCCCACTAACGAAGGAGACCGATGGTCGACTCCAGTTCCGCACGCAGCCGCCGTTCCTGCCTGGCAGTTCCCGGTTCCAGCCCCAAGATGCTGAGCAAGGCGAAGGGGCTGCCTGTCGACCAGATCTTCATGGACCTCGAGGATTCGGTCGCGCCGATCGCCAAGGAGGAGGCGCGGCAGAACGTGGTGGCTGCGCTCAACGAGGGTGGCCTCGAAGGCAAGGTGCGGGTGGTCCGGGTCAACGACCTCACCACGCAATGGACCTATCGGGATGTCATCGAGGTGGTCGAGGGCGCCGGGGCCAACCTCGACTGCATCATGCTGCCCAAGGTGCAGACGGCCGAACAGGTCGCCTGGCTGGACATGACCCTGACCCAGATCGAGAAGACCCTGGGACTCGAGGTGGGACGGATCGGTATCGAGGCGCAGATCGAGAATGCCCTCGGTCTGGTGAACGTCGACGCCATCGCGCAGGCCTCGCCCCGGGTCGAGACGATCATCTTCGGACCCGCGGACTTCATGGCGTCCATCAACATGAAGTCACTCGTGGTCGGCGAGCAGCCTCCCGGATACGACGTCGGAGACGCCTACCACTACATCCTGTCGCGGATCCTCATGGCGGCGCGTGCCTACGACAAGCAGGCCATCGACGGTCCGTACCTGCAGATCAAGGACGTGGACGGTTTCCGGCGCGTCGCCGGTCGTAGTGCCGCCCTGGGCTTCGACGGCAAGTGGGTGCTGCACCCGGGGCAGATCGAGGCAGCCAACGAGGTCTACAGCCCGAATCAGGAGGACTACGACCACGCGGAACTGATCCTGGACGCGTACGCCTACTACACGTCGGCAGAAGGTGGCGCGCGCGGTGCAGTGATGCTGGGCGACGAGATGATCGATGAGGCGAGCCGCAAGATGGCCCTGGTGATGTCGGGCAAGGGTCGTGCCGCGGGAATGAAGCGGACCAAGACGTTCACCCCCCCTGAGGGCTGAGCCTGACTCAGGCAGAGGCAGTGGCGGGCTACGTCAGGTTCTTGCCGACGTGGCCGGTCCACCGGCCCTTCTGTCAACCCTGGCGGTCGTGACGAGTGCCGCCGACCGTTCGGGATCAGTGGTAGGCGATCATCTTCAGTCGCGCCATCACGTCCTTGGGCAGTGGCGATGCTGCCGCGTAATGCCGCGGTGTGATGTGACGCAACCAGCCGGGCCTGGTGTCTGAGGACGGCTGCTCGGCGACGGAATCGGCTCCCGGGACGAAGAAGGCGAGATCGTCGGTGCGGGCGTAGTCGCGCTTCTGCGAGGAGTGGGCATGGAGCAGGCACACAGCCTCAGGCGTATGGTTGTCAGCGACAAGGTCGAAGGTCACTTGGTCGATCGTGGACATATCGCCTCCTTTGACCCTTCAAGGTGAACTCTAGGTTAACAGAAGGTTACACGCAAGCGGTGCTGTGTCAGAGGGGCCTGTTCGAGAAGGCGATCGCGGGGTGAAGGGCGGTGACTGGGCATGTGCGGCAGATATGCAGCCAGCAGGGATGAGGCGACGCTCGTGGCTGAATTCGAGGTTCAGCGTGCCACCGATGTGGTGCTTGCGCCGGACTACAACGTCGCCCCCACCAAGGAGGTCTACGCAGTCTCGACCCGTACGGCCCGGGGTGAGGACGTCCCGCAACGGGAGCTGGCCGTGGCCCGCTGGGGCCTCGTCCCCTCGTGGGCGAAGGATCCGAAAATCGGCAGCAGGATGATCAACGCCCGTTGGGAGACCGCCGCGGAGAAGCCCGCATTCCGGCGCGCTTTCGCCAAGCGGCGCTGCCTGCTCCCGGCCGACGGTTACTACGAGTGGTACACCCCCAGTGCTGACGATGCACCGCGCGGAAGGAGCGGCAAGCCCCTCAAGCAGCCATACTTCATTCACCCGGCGGATGACGACGTGCTGGCGATGGCCGGGCTGTACGAGTTCTGGCGGGATCCGGAACGCGACCCCGAGGACCCCGACTCCTGGTTGCGGACCGTGACCATTCTGACCACCAGCGCCACCGACGACCTCGGTCGCATCCACGATCGCATGCCGATGTGTGTCCAGCGTGAGCAGTGGACACAGTGGCTGGATCCGGACCTCAGTGACGTGCCGCAGATCCGCTCGCTGGCCCGCCCCGCTGCGCCGGGGTGGCTGGCCGCCTATCCGGTCAGTACTCAGGTGAACTCCGTACGGAACAACGGCCCCGAGCTGCTGGTACCCATCCCGCCGGAGGCCTGAGCGCGGGAGTGTGGAACAGTGGCGCCATGGCCATCATCATCACCGGGGCCGGGTCCGGCATCGGGGCCGGGCTTGCCGTCTCCTACCTCGAGGACGGGTTCGACGTCCTGCTGGCCGATCTCGACGAGGCCGCCGCGACCGAGGTCGCTGACGCGGCTGCCGGCCTGCCTGGGACCGCGGTTCCCGTGGCCTGTGATGTGCGAGAACCGGACGACGTGCGCGCAACGGTAGACCTGGCCCTGACACGATTCGGCTCGATCACCGCGATGGTGAACAACGCCGGGATCTCCGTGGCAGGACACAGCCACGCGATGGAACTCGCGCACTGGGAACGGGCCGTGGACGTCAATCTGCGCGGCGTCATCCACGGTGTGCATGCCGTGCTGCCCCACATGGTCCACGCCGGCCGGGGTCAGATCGTCAATGTGGCCTCATTGGCAGGCCTCGTCCCAACGCCCGCGCTCGCCGCCTATTCGGCCACGAAAGCTGCGGTGGTCGCCATGACGCTCTCGCTGCGTGCCGAGTACTCCAACTCCGGAGTGCAGGTGAATGTGGTGTGCCCGGGCTTCACCGACACTCCGTTGCTCGACTCGCTCGGACCGGCTGACCTGCCCGAGGTCCCTTCGCCCATGGGCAGCGCCCGCGACTTCGCGGAGACCCTGCCCGGGGGTGTCTACCAGCTCGACCATCTGATCGCCGACATCAGAGAGGGTCTGCGCGAGGACCGCGCCATCATCGTGGCGCCGGAGATGGCGCGGCAGGCCTGGCAGGCCTTCCGCGCCGATCCGGAGCGCTATCTGGCGGCTGTGACGATCGGTGTGTAGGCCCGGAAGTCGCGGTGCCCCGTGCTACTGCCAGATGGTGAACTCGGGGTACTCGTATCGGGCCTCGTAGTCGCCCCACTGGTAGGGAATCTTCACCTTGTACTTGGCCTTGATGACTTCTCGGCGCAATTCCGGGTCGAACTCGACCCAGACATTCCTCGACTCGACCGAGGGATCCTTGTCGGCCGATTTCGACCGCTGGACCGAATCGTCGACCCGGTACTCGAGGATGGTGCCGTCCACTTGGTACCAACGCGCGTGCACGTGGTCCATCACCGCCGACGGCACGTGGTACGAACTGGCCTACGGGCGCAAAGCCTGGCCGTCGGTCAGTGCCCGGACCAGCATCGACTACTCCTCCGCACCCCGGCACCAAGATCTCAGTTGAGTCATCGGACGTCCGGGTGAAGCAGGTCGCCGGATCGCCCGCGGAGTGTGTGGAAGCCTCCTACGAGGTCCACTACTACGTGCCGCCGTTCGATCTGTGGAAGCGGAATGCGGACTTCCGGTTCCCCGAGAACTGTGGTTCCTGAGGGATCACGCCGGGTCGGCCTCGAGGTCTTCACAACAACTCGTCCGCCCGAATCGTTTCGGGAGGTCCGGACGGTTTGCCAGAGGATCAGACCGGTGATCGTCTCAGTACCGGGACGGACGAGCCGCTCCACGGACACACGTGAAAGGGAACCATGAGCAGAGCGAAGTCCTCAAACCGAATCCATGGCCAGGTGGCCCTGCTCTCGGCCGCCGCCGTCCTGGCCGGGACGGCCATGATGGGTGTCAAGAGCCCGGCAGCGGCATCCGCCGCCCCCGCGGCCATCGCACTGATTGATGCGGACAGCCGTGGCGCCAGCTTCGGGCCGGACTACGTCAATCAGGCGCATGAGGAACTCATGGCGAATCCGGAGGTGCAACGCCTTCTGGAGCAGGCCGACCTCGACCAGAACAAGGCCGCCTACAGCGAGGCACTGGCCAATCTGGGCAAGGCGCTCGGCAAGGAAGTGGCCGGTGAGCTGTTTCGGTTCGGGCTCGGCAACGTGATCGACCTGGTCTTCGATCTCTTCGAGAAGTCCGAGAGCGACCCGTTGTACGTGACCCTCAACGAGATGATGGCCAGCCTCGACAGCCTGCACCAATTGCAGCAGCAGACGCTGGATGAGGTGAGGGCCCTGCATGACGCCATCAAGCTGTCCACCTTCGAGAGCCTCAACGCCAACGTCGAAGGCGAGTTCGGCAGGATCATGATCCAGACCAGGATCGCGTCGCTGCTGGCCGAACAGGACGAGGTGGACCCAGGCATCGCCCGCGGTGTCGGAGAAGCGCTGGCCGGCTCGGTGGGGCAGATCGCGACGCAGGTCGCGGATACCCGGGGCGGCGGTACCATCCCGGCGCTGATCGACGCATTCGCCGAGAACGTCACCACCGGCAACGAGTTCTGGGCGAACCTGGACGCCTATCGCGACAATGTGCGAGCGATGCTGGCCCAGGCCGTCGTGACCGCCACGGCGGTCGCCGAGAACTGGGACCCGGCGGGCATCTACGCGCAGGCGATCGCCGATACCACCCTGGAGACGGTGACCAGGATGTATGGATTCGGACTGCAGCCGAACAAGCTCGTCGCAAATGGTCAGCGGACCGACTACGTCCAACTCCGAGGCGGGATGGCTCTCACAGCTCGTTTCACACCGGGGCAGGCGAACATCCTGGGCGTGAACCCCTCCAATGCGGCCAATCAGAACAACGAGGCCTGGGAACTGGAGGTGGCCACCAGTGAACTGCTCGAAGCGCATCTGCAGAAGATGGCCGCCGACTACCGGCCCGCGCTTCACGGCGGCAAGACGCTGGAGCACCACCTGCGGGACAACGGGATGGCCACGCGGTTCGCCTACGATGACACCATTCGTGTCGTGAACTACACCACCGGCACCTCGCAATGCACATTCTTCGGCAGCGGCGATGGTGGGCACCGGTACCACTTCTCCACGGTGGCCGTGGACTTCGGCACCATCGTGGGCAACAACTACGAGCGCCAGACGATCGACTACCGCAATGCCGGGAAGAACCATCAGGCCGTCTACAATCACCACGGTCTGGTCGAGAGGTGCAAGAATCTGAGCACCCAGTGGGTCTACGTCCGTGGGAGCAACGACGAGGCGCGAGCCAAGTCGGCGGAGCGCGTGGAGTTCCTGCGAGGTGTCTTTCAGAAGCGGAATGTCATGACGGCACCCCCGAATCAGCACATCGGCGAGCACCTGGTGCGTAGCGTCGACAAGAAGCTCGGTCAGGGAGTGGTCTGGGTTGCGGCGAACAACAGTGCCACCGGTCATCTGACCGACTACGATCCCGGCCGGATCGAGGAGGCTGCTTTCGGGTAGGAGGCCCGATCTCTGTCGGACATCAGGCTGAGAGGTCCGGTCGCTCGGGCGGCCAACCCGGAGAACGAGCGGCCGGCGGCACCAGGCTCCCGGCGTTGCTGTCGGGTGGGACTCAGCCGGTGATGACCCGCAGCGATCGGGGGACGCTCTCCACCAGTACTTCATCGAACCGGCCGAGGCCCTCACCGTCCATCTGGAGTTCCTGCGGCGGATCGGCCCGCAGGGTGAACGAGGAGAGGTCGTTGCCCACGTACAGGCCCTTGGTGCTGCCGGCGCGACTGCCCATCACCATACGCCGGGCCCAGCGCAGGGAACGGGGGATGTTGATGCTGCGGAGCGCGAAGAGCCCCAGGCCGTTGTCGAAGGTGGTCGTGGGCACGGGATTCACGGCCTTCGGGCCCAGGAAGGTCCAGGGGGCGCCGTTCTGGACGATGGCCAGGAATACGTGATCGACCTCGCCGGCGCCGGTGGCATCCACCTCGACGTGGGTGGCGCTGGACTCGTCGGCGCGGGCCAGGACCTCAGCAGGGAGCCCCACGGTGATCGCCGGATGCTTGCGGTCCGTGCCGGCGAAGTACTGCCGCAGGGTCGTGGCGAAGTAGCGGATGGGCGTGGCGGCATGACCGGCATCACGCTGGGCATCCATCGCCACGATGATCTCTGCGTCGAGGCCCATGCCGAGATTCATCAGGAAGTAGCGTGATTGCGAGCCGAAGTGGGCCCGGCCCAGCCCGATGGTCAGGGTACGGTCCTGTTCCAGACCTTTGATGATGGTTGCTGTCGCCTGCACCTGATCGGTGGGGATGCGCAATGCTCGCGGCAGCACGTTGGCCGAGCCGCCGGGGACCGTGGCCAGTACCGGGATGTCCGTACCTGGGCCCGCGGCCAGCAGTCCGTTCACCACCTCGTTGATGGTGCCATCGCCGCCGAGGGTCACAACAGCGTCGAGTCGTTCCCGCCGTGCCTGTGCCGCCAGTTCCCCGGCGTGGCCCGGGTGCCGAGTGGTCACGGCATCGCAGCCGAGTTCGTGGCCCAGTGCGTGCATGACCACCTCACGGATATGGTCGTCCGTGGCTGTGGCGCTCGGATTCACGATCAGCAGGCCCTGCATGTGGGTCAGGCTATCGAGAACGGTCCGCTGACGCGCAGGCCGGCACCGGACGCGACGACCCGCCGCCGCGGGCAGTGAGGTCGCCGGCGTACCGGCGTGGCCGTACTCGGGGGATCGGCAGAGCATGCCATACGCTGGTGCCATGGCGAACACGAACCGTCGGTGGCCGACCGTACTCACCACTGCCGTGGCAGCCCTGCAGGGCTTCGCGTTGATCAGCTACGCGATCGCGATCGTGATCGTGGCGCTCATCGCCGGGCTCGACAGTCACGAAGAGGTCTCGACCCCGACCGGCCTCGTCGTGCAGGTGGTGGCCTTCATCCTGCTGGGTGCCGGCCTCCTCGGACTGGCGCTCGGACGGTGGCAGTGCAGACCCTGGAGCGCCACGCCATTCGCCATGGCGCAGATCCTGGGTCTGGCCGTCGGAGTGCCGCTCCTGCTGGCTCCGGATGGCACCGGCAGCGTCGTGGGTCTGCTGGTGAGTCTCTCAGCGGTGGCGGGCCTCGTCGGCCTTGTCGCAACGGCGCTCGTCGTCGTGGACGTCACTGAGCAGCCGGAGCTCAGCGAGGACGCAGCGGTCGGCGCGCGCAGCGAAGGTCGACTGATCGGCGACTGATGCTGGGGGCGAAGGCAGCTTCCCGCGAGTAGCACTATCGGTCCTGATGCAAGCACCTGGACTGTGAACTGGATCTCGCTCGCGATTGAGTGTGACGAACACTACACCACGCCGGTGAACGCACGGTTGAAATGCCCTTGTCTCCACAGGGAGAAACTGCCACGGTAGAGGAGTCCGGACTTGGGAGTTCGGACACGTGTTTGGGTAAATCTTACGGGATGCCGTTCACAGGTGTGGTGGGCACCCCTCATACGATCGCCCTCACTGTCAACCGACATGGAGGAAGCATGGACTGGCGCCACAGAGCCGCGTGCCGCGAGGTCGAACCTGAGTTGTTCTTCCCGATCGGGACCACCGGACCTGCCTTGAGGCAGGTCGAAGAGGCCCGCGCCGTCTGTCAGCGATGCGATGTCACTGAGGTGTGCCTGAACTGGGCCATCGAGACCGGCCAGGACGCCGGCGTCTGGGGCGGCCTCAATGAGGACGAGCGCCGCTCGCTGAAGCGCAAGCGGGCCCGCGCTCGCGCCAAGATGGCCTGACCGTTCCAGACCTCACCATGGCCCCTGCCGCTGCTCGGCCGGGCATCACCAGGTCTGTGTCACCTTGGACAGGCCGCGAGGCCTGTCGGGGTCGAAGCCCCGAGCCACTGACATCTCCATGGACAATTGTTGTAGCGGAATGATGTCCGTGATGGGAGCCAGTTGCTCCGGCTGACCCACCGGAAACGCAAAACCCACGGTCGCTCGCCGGATCGATTCCGGCCCACCGAAGACCGCTACATCAGCCTTGCGTTCAGACAGTCGTTCCAGCACCGGTTGCATCGATCGCGCCCCGACACCCTCTGGCACGATCGCCAGGACCGGGTGGTCGGAGTCGATCATCGCCAGTGGCCCGTGGAGCAGATCCGCGCCCGAGAATGCGTGCGCTGCCACGTAGGCGGTCTCCATGAGTTTCAGCGCCGCCTCGCGTGCGGTCGGGTAGGAGTAACCCCGGCCCACGGTCACCAGCCGATCGGTGAAACGGTATCTTGTGGCGAGATCGGCGACCTCGGGCCTGCGGTCCACGAGATCCTGCGCGATATCCGGCAGTACCCGTGCCGCATCGAGGTTTCCCCCGTTCCAGGCATTGACCAGCAGCCAGCAGGCCATCAGCTCGGCGGTGTAGGTCTTGGTCGCCGCGACCGCCCGTTCGGGCCCGGCCAGGACGTCGACGTGCCAATGGGTCGCCCCGGCCATCTCGGAGTCGGGAGTATTGGTGATGGACAGTGTGCTGGCCCCGCATTCGCGCGCGACCCCCAGGGCTTCAAGCAGGTCCGGCGAGCCACCGGACTGGCTGACCCCGATAACGAGCACGTCTGACAGGTTCGGGCGCGAGCCGTAGGCCGTCATCGTGGACGGAGAAGCCAGGCCCGCAGGGAGCCCGAGCACGATCTCGATCAGGTACTTGCAGTAGAGCGCCGCATGGTCGCTGGTGCCCCGCGCTGCGAGCATGACGAAGCGGGGGTTCGCGGCGGCGATCTCGCCGGCAACGGCCGTGATCTCGGGGGCCGCCTTGAGCAGGCGTGCCAGCACCGACGGCTGTTCTGCGATCTCGCCGGCCATCAGAGTGGCGGCTCGTGTCATATGTGCCTCCCGAACTGCAACAAAGCATAGGGGAGCGGTCGCGCGGGCATCATGGTGGACACCCGTTCTGTCCAAGGACACCGCCGCCCGCGCCTGTACCGGGCGGGACCCTCGGTTCCTCGATCGCGGCATGACGCTGGCCACAGGGTCCTTCTCGCTTCCGCGATTCGCCCGAACCGCGTTGCCCGGTGTGTCGACCGGTTGGGGACGCCAAGGTTGACACTACGTCTGATAGGTGACTGATCCGATCATGGGGACCGCGGTACCTGCTAGCGTCAGCTTCGGCACAGTCACCGTAGGGCAAGGAGCGCCATGGAAGTCATCATCGTTGATACCCCCCAGGAGGGTGCGTCGCTGGTCACCGACGCGGTCGCAGCCATCCTTGCGCGCCCCAATCCTGTCCTCGGACTTGCCACCGGCAGCTCGCCGCTGCCGGTCTATGACGAATGGCAGCGCCGCTATGACCTCGGGGAGATCTCGTTCGCGAACGCCCGTGCTTTCGCTCTCGACGAGTATGTGGGACTGCCTCCCGATCATCCCGAGTCCTACCGCGCGGTGCTCCAGCGCGAAGTGGCTGATCGTGTCGATTTCGCGCCCGGTGCCATCCAGACTCCCGATGGTTGGTCCGACGACATCCCGGCGGCCTGTGCCGCCTACGATCGGGCGATCAGGGATGCCGGCGGCATTGATCTGCAGCTGCTGGGAGTGGGTTCCGACGGACACATCGGCTTCAACGAGCCCACCTCGTCGCTGGAGTCGCCGACCCGGATCAAGAGCCTCACAGTCCAGACCCGGGAGGATAACGCCCGGTTCTTCGACGACGACATCAGTCAGGTCCCCAAGCACGTGGTCACCCAGGGCATCGGCACCATCCGTCGGGCACGGCATCTCGTGATGCTCGTGTGGGGGGAGTCGAAGGCGGAGGCAGTGGCTGCCACCGTTGAGGGGCCGGTCACCTCCATGTACCCCTCGACCGCACTGCAGTTGCACCCCAAGGCGACTGTGATCGTGGACCACCCGGCGGCGAGCAGGCTTGAGCATGCCGCCTACTACCAGGAGGTCTTCGACAACAAGCCGGAGTGGCAGGGCATCTCCTGAACGAGGCCGACGTCTTCGGCGCATAGTCCATTCGTAGTGGGCCCAGAGTCTGAACGGACCAGGGAGTACGTTCAGGGGTATGGCACAAGCAACGGTTCACGGGCACGGTGGCGACCACACAGTGGCAGCCGCGACGGCCCACGGTCAGCAGGTGATGTGGACACTGTCCGGGGCCCACGTGTTCCCCCTGTACGATGCCGCTGTCGGCGGTAAGGAGGGCGTCGAGGCGCTCGGCGGCGACACCCGTCGCGCGGAGCGTGAAGGCCCGATGCGGCTCGTGGATGTGAGGAACGAGGCCACCGCCGTGTTCGCGGCGGAGGCCTCGGGCAAGCTCACCAGGAACCCCGGTCTGGCGGTCGTGACGGCCGGTCCGGGTGTCACGAACACAGTCAGTGGGGTCGCGAGCGCCTACTTCAACGGCTCGCCGCTGGTGGTCATGGGCGGCCGTGCGCCCAGCAACCGATGGGGGACCGGTGCGCTGCAGGAACTCGATCATCCGCCGATCCTGCAGTCCATCACCAAGGACTCCTTCACCCTGACTGATCCGAACGGGGCGGCCACAAGGATCGATGAGGCCTTCAGCCTCGCCGGGTCGCCTCACCGTGGCCCCGTCTTCGTCGACGTGCCACTCGACGTCGTCTTCGCGCCGGGGGAGTCGGCCGCACCGATCGGTGCTCGGGCAGCCCGGGAGCCGTTCGACGAGGAAGCCGCACGGGATGTCGCCGAGCGCCTGAGCCGGGCGCAGCGCCCGGTCGTGGTGCTCGGTGGTGACGTGTGGTTCGACGCAGCCGAGACGACCGCGCGAGAGCTGGTGACCGAGCTGGGTCTGCCGACGATCACCAACGGGATGGGTCGTGGCATCCTGCCCAAGGGACACCCATGCCTGGTCACCCGTGCCCGCTCCAAGGCGTTCAACAACGCCGACCTGGTTGTCGTGATCGGCTCCCCGCTGGACTTCCGGCTGGGGTACGGGCTCTTCGGCGGCAAGGATGGTGCGGTGCCCGCTGATGTCGTGCATATCGCTGATGCGCGCCCGCAGCTGGCCGCACACGCGGACCTGGCCGGGAGCGTGGCCGGTGACCTGAATGCGATCCTCACCGTGATCGCGAATCACTACTCAGAGGTCAGCAGTCACAGTGCCTGGCTCGCGGACCTGCAGCGGACGGCGCAGGCCGCCGTGGCCGCGGATCAGGAGCTGCTGCACAGCGACGCCGATCCGATCCACCCCGCCAGGATCTACGGGGAGCTGCTGCCCCGGCTCACCGATGACACGGTGGTGATCGGCGACGGGGGGGACTTCGTCAGCTTCGCAGGCCGTTTCATCGAGCCGATGCGGCCGGGAAACTGGCTCGATCCGGGGCCTTACGGCTGCCTCGGGACGGGCCTGGGCTACGCCGCCAGCGCGCGTGTGCACCGCCCCGACTCCCCGGTCGTGCTGCTGATGGGTGATGGCGCTGCCGGCTTCAGCCTGATGGATGTGGACACCCTGGTCCGCCATGACCTGCCGGTCGTCATGGTGGTGGGCAACAACGCCACCTGGGGCCTGGAAAAGCACCCCATGCAGTTCCTGTACGGCTACGATGTGGTGGCCGACCTGCGACCAACCCGCTATGACGAGGTGGTGACCGCCCTCGGCGGCGCGGGGGAAACGGTCACGCAGCCCGGCGACATCGGTGCGGCGCTGGACCGGGCGCTGGCCTCCGGAGTGCCGTACCTGGTGAATGTGATGACCGACCCCGCAGCCGCCTATCCCCGCTCCACGACCGGTATCTGAGGCTCACGACGGCCTCGAGCAGGGGAGCAGTGGCCGACGGGGTCGGCCACGAGTCGCCGCGGGTCAGTGCCCATCTGCGGCGAAACCTCGGCCGGGTACGGCTGAGCTGGGCAATACTGATCTGGTGATCCTCCTGCCCGGGCGCCGGTGGGCCTCAGATGACTGAGAACGAGATCTTCTGGGGCTTCGCCACCATCATCATCCTGGGCGTCGGCGCGCAGTGGGTCGCCAAGCGCCTCAATATCCCACCATTGCTGCTGTTGCTGCCTGCCGGGCTGATCGCCGGCGACGTGCTGGGCCTGGTGCAGCCGGAGGAGCTGCTGGGCGACATGCTGTTCCCGGCCGTCACCGCGATGGTCGGGCTGCTGCTGTTCCAGGCCGGGCTCTCATTGCGGGTCTCGGAGCTGCCGCGCGAGGCTCGCAGGCCGGTCGTCCGGCTGGTCATCGTGGGTGGCACGGTGACCTTCTTCGCCGCCACTGGCATCGTGGCGCTGGCGCTGGAGGTGCCTCACGAGGTCGCCTGGGTGATGGGCGCAATCCTGGTCGTCTCCGGACCAACGGTGGTTGGGCCGCTGCTCAAGATCGTCCGGCCCCACGACCCCGTCGGGCCGATCCTCAACTGGGAGAGCACCACCCTCGACCCCATCGGCGCCGTCCTCGGCGTGGTGGTGCTCAACGTCGTGGTCAGCAGTGGACGAGGCGACGACGCCGCCCTCCTCGACATGACCTTCCGTGTCGGCCTCGGTGTGGTCGTCGGCCTGGTCGCGGCCACTCTTCTGATCGCGGTGCTGCACTTCTTCCTGGTCACAGACGACATGGAGCCTTCGGTCGCGCTGCTCTTCGCCGTGGCGGCCTTCACGGTCGCGGAAGTACTTCTGAGCGAGTCCGGCCTGGTGGCCACTGTCGTGCTCGGCCTTGCGATCGCCAACCAGCCGTTCTTCGCGACCAAACGGATCGATGGCTTCGGGGAGACCCTGGACGTCCTGATCATCGGGACTCTGTTCCTGCTGCTCGGTGCGATGGTTTCCATTTCGGCTCTCATCGATTACCTGATCCCGATCCTCATCATCGTGGCAGTACTGGTGCTCCTGGTCCGCCCGCTCGCAGTGGCCCTGGCCATGCTGCGAACCAGGATGCCCTGGCGGGAGCGGGCCATGATCGCCTGGGTCGACCCGCGAGGAATCGTGGCGGCCGCCACAGCCACCCAATTCAGTGCCGTGCTCGCGACCTACGGCTTCGATTCCGACATGGTGCTGCCCGTCGCCTTCGGTGTCGTCTTCGGTACCGGGCTGATCTACGGACTCACTGCCAAGTTCGTCGCCACTCGCCTGGGGGTGGCCCAGCCCGACCCGACAGGAATCGGGTTCCTGGGAGATCAGCCCTGGGTCCTTCATTTTGCGAAGGCGCTGTGGGACCGGGGCGTCCCGGTCGTGATCGTCTCGGAGCTGCCGAGGTCGGACATCGAGCTCCCCCATGCGTCGCTGCTGGAACCCGGTCACGAGCTTCGGGAGAATCTGGAGGGGCACGGTCTGCGATCTATGGTGGTCACCGCGCGACCGAGCGGTTCGGTCCAGATGGCCACGGCCCTGCTCGTGGAGCAGTTCGGGCGTCGCCGGGTGTTCCTGGTGCCGATCAGCAGCAAGTCACCCAGGTCCCTGTCGCCCTCGGCCGTCGGCATCTCGAGGTATCTCCACGGTCGAACCTCTGCCGGTCTGGATCAGCTGATCGAGTCCGGGGCAACCATCGAGGAGCTTGACGGACTGGAGGAACCGGATACCGTGCCCATGTGTGTGCTCACGCCGGACGGCGAAGTCTTTCTGCGCCTGGATCGTCGACGGTATCCGAAGGACTCAGTCGTATTGGGCCTGCGGCGCCAGGCCGTCAGCACGGCAGGCTGACCGCGCTGTGCGGCTCAGGCCTGGGGGATGACGCCGGCGAGAAAGCGTTCGATGTCGACGAAGGCCCGCACGAGCTGGCCGGTCAGAATCAGGCGGTGATCGCTGCTCCCGGCCCAGTGCTTGGCCGACACGGTGAAGGTAACCTGCTTGGCCGTAGCCTCGCTGACCTGCGCATGCACCTCGACAGTGGCGCCGACCGGTGAGGCAGCCACATGGGAGATGTTGGCTTTGGTTCCCACTGTCGTGAGTCCGGTGGGCATCCAGTCCGCGATGGCAGCCACACTGGCGGCTTCGGCCCAGGCGAGCAGCCGCGGCGTCGCCAGCACCGGCACGTTGCCACTGAGCATGGCGGTGGCTGTGTCATCCGCAGTGACGTCGAAGGTGAGCCGGGCGTCGCGACCTCTCAGATCCTCTGTTGTCATACTTCACGCTACTCCCGGCCCCGCTGCGACGCACATCGCAGCGGACGCTCAGTCGACGAGGCCGATGCGCCGCAGCTCGACGATGAGGTCGTGAGGGTTGGACGACGAGGCCAGGGCAGCATCGAGGGTGATGACACCTTCCTGGAACATCCTCGTCAGGTGCTGGTCGAAGGTCTGCATCCCGTAGTACGCGCCCTCCGACACGAGTTCCCCGATCATCGAGGTCTTGTCCGGTTCGGAGATGGCCTCGGCCACACGGCCGGTGTTGATGCATATCTCCATGGCGACCGCCCTGCCGCCGCCCTCGGCCTTGGGGATCAGTCGCTGACACAGGATTCCCCGTAGCGAACCGGCGAGGCTCAGCCGGATCTGTTTCTGCTCGTGCGGCGGAAAGAAGTCAATGATGCGGGAGATGGTCTCCTCCGCGTCGACGGTGTGCAGTGTGGACATGACGAAGTGGCCGGTCTCCGATGCGGAGATGGCAGCCTTGACTGTCTCCGCATCTCGCATCTCGCCGATCAGAATCACGTCGGGGTCCTGGCGCATGGCTGCCCGCATCGCGGTTGCGAACGACTCGGTGTCGACCCGGACCTCCCGCTGGTTCACCATGGCCTTCTTGTCCTCGTGGATGACTTCGATCGGGTCCTCGATGGTGACGATGTGCACCTCTCGCTGCCGGTTGATGTGGTCCACCATGCCCGCCAGCGTGGTGGTCTTGCCCGAGCCCGTGGGTCCGGTGACCAGCACGAGTCCCCGGGGCTCGAGGGCGAGCGGGGCAACGACCTCAGGCAGGTCGAGATCCTCCAGTGGGATGGCCCCGATGGAGACCGCCCTGAAGACCAGCGACACGGTGCCGCGCTGAACGAAGGCGTTGACACGGAAGCGGCCGATCTCAGACAGCGCGTAGGAGAAGTCGGCCTCATGGGTCTCCTCGAACTCCGAGGAGAGATCGCTGCGCATGACCTCATGGGCCATGTGCTCGGTGTCCTTCTCCCGCAGCGCCGGGACGTCGAGTTTGCGCAGCCGGCCGTTCACTCTCACCCGCGGGGGCGATCCGACCTTCAGGTGGAGATCCGAGCCTCCCGCATCCATGAGTGCTTTCAGGTACGGGAAGACGCTGGCTGGTGGCCGGCTCTCATCCGGTGATCCTGCCATGCTGCTCCGTTCGGCCTGCTGTACCGGCTGTTCTCGGCTCATTCAAGGCTGGCATGTTTGGGCAGCGGTTGCCCACCGATAGACTGCGAAGAGCAAGGATTGGGCACCGGGACCTCAGGAGTTCCGGTCCCGCGATGAAAGGTTGACACCCGATGGCCAAGAGAGCCCGCAAGCGCAAGAGCCGCAAGAAGTCGTCGGCGAACCACGGCAAGCGTCCCAACGCCTGATCGCGGAATCACTGTGCCACTGGGATGATCCCGGTTGTCACGCAGTGCCAGAGTCTGAACCATGGGTGGATCACCTACCTTCAGGGAGAAGAGAATGGCCGATCCACAACAGCAGATCAAGGATGTTGCAGCACAGCTGCAGGATGTGACCAAGTCACTCACCGATGCCGCCGCCGCAGGTGCGGCCACGGCGAAGGAGCAGCTCGACGAACAGGTCGGCAAGCTGCTTGAGCGCCAGCAGGATCTGGTTCAGAAGCTGCGCTCGCTGACCGAGGGCAAGCCCGGCTCCGAGGGCTGAGACCAGTCCTTCGGCCTGCTCAGCTCTGCCGTTCCACGTTGATCGTGGTACTGCGGTAGGAGACGTCAGCGCCGGACATCCGTACCTCGGTGATCCGGGTCAGTATCTGGTTGCGAAGTCCTGTGGGTGCCGTCTGGCATCCGCACGACTTCGCGACCAGGTGCCGGATCGCGTCCTCGAGCCCGAACTCCCGCAGGCAGTGGGAGCATGCGTCCAGGTGTGACTTCACCGCCGCCACGGCGTCGGCGTCCAGTTCACCGTCCAGGTACTCATACACCTGGTCGAGGACTTCGCGGCAATCCATCCCGTCGTCGGCGCACTCCATCACTCCACCTCCGTGCCGCTGGGCAGCAGTCCCCGCTGCTGGGCGTACTCACCCAGCATCTCCCGGAGCTGCTTGCGTCCGCGATGCAGCCTGGACATCACGGTTCCCACTGGCGTGTCCATGATCTCGGCGATCTCCTTGTAGGCGAAACCCTCGACGTCGGCCAGATAGACCGCGAGCCTGAAGTCCTCCGGCAGCGCCTGCATGGCATCGATCACGTCCGAGTCGGTGAGCCGGGCCAGCGCCTCCACATCGGCAGGTCGCAGGCCTTCGGTGGGCTGAACGTCCGCCTTGGCCATCTGCCAGTCCTCGAACTCGCCCGTACTGTACTGGGCCGGCTGGCGCTGCTTCTTGCGGTAGCTGTTGATGTAGGTGTTCGTCAGGATCCGGAAAAGCCAGGCTTTCAGGTTGGTGCCGTCGCGATACTGGTGAAAGGCTGCGAACGCCTTCACGTAGGTCTCCTGGACCAGGTCCTCAGCGTCGGCGGGGTTGCGCGTCATCCGCATCGCTGCGCCGAACAGCTGATCGACGAACGGCAGGGCATCGCGCTCGAAACGCACTTTGCGTTCGGCCTCGGTCTCGGCTGGGGAGTCCGACGGGTCGGGGGCGCTCGCGCTCAAATTTGCCTCGTTCAGGTTGATCTCCCCCGAGTCTAATGTCCCGACCGGCCACGCGCGGGACCGGTCACCTGCCAGCGTCACCCATGGCACTGCCGCTCGCAGTGCGGAATCGGTGGCCTGGCCTGGAGTCAACGGCGGGACCTGGGCTTGCGAAGTCGGCCAGCCGCCTGCATGCTCGTGCGGCGCCGGGACCCAAAAGCCAGGTCCGGGCTGATCTGAGAGGGCGGTGAGTGGGCTGACAAGGGCCCCCGCGACTGGCCGGGTCTGCAACACACCCAGGCAAACGCAGGGGGGTGGCGCAGCATTCCCGGACTGGCCCAGCGCCGGGTTCTCAGCGTCCCGTCAGCGCGCCACGGTTGCCGGTGCGGTGCAGGATGGCACGTTCGGTCGCGTCGACCAGAACCATGCTCAGCTCGGCCTGAGTGATCGTGGCCTTGCCCGGCAGTTTGAAGGAGTGATCGGCCCACGGGACGCTGACCACGACCGCCTGTGCGCCTGCGCCGGCCAGAGCGGTGGCGATCTCAGTGGGTCGGCCGAACGAGTCCCGCTCACCCTGGATGACCGTCAGTTGCAGCTGATCGGCGCAGCCGGCGAGTTCATCGGCACGATTGGGACTCGTGCGCCCGGGCCGGTGCAGCGGGAAGGCGAGACACAGTACTGAATCGGCCTTGATGTCAGCCGCCGTCCTGCATGCGACGCGAGCGCCGGCGCTGCGCCCCCCTACGACGAGCTCGCGCAGGCCTTCGCCTGCGCGACGCAGTCCGGTCACGACCTCCCGGAATCCCGCGTCCAGCCTGGCAGCTGCAGGTGCCACCTTCTTGCCCTCGACCCGCCAGGGCTGCTCCACGAGGACGACCTCGATCCCGAGCCCCGGCAGCCGACTGGCCAGTATCTGAAGATCCCAGGTCTCGACACCGGCACCCGCGCCGTGGCCGAGCACGAGGGTGGCCCGAGGGACTCCACGGGGGACCACGTAGAAGTGTGCGCGCGCGTTGCCCACCGTGGTCGCGAGTGTTTCGATCCTGTCGGGGTCGGTCACTGTGTCATCATGACAGACCCGCCGGCGGTGTCGGTGGCTGTGTCACCCTGTCTCGGTGGGCCACGAACCGAGCCGACCACCCAGGGCTACGCAGCACGGTGCGGCGGACCGGGTTCATGGCTCAGTAGTCGTCGAGCATGCCGGCACGCAGGGTCTCCAGAGTCCGGGCCAGCAGCCGGGATACGTGCATCTGGCTGATGCCGAGTTCCTCGGCGATCTCTGACTGGGTCTTGTTCTGGAAGAACCGCAGCAACAGAATCCGGCGTTCGCGTTCGGGCAGTGCCGCGAGCAGTGGCTTCAGGGACTCCCTGTTGTCCACGCCTTCGAGAGCCTCATCCTCGTCGCCCATGGTGGATCCGAGGCTGATCGCCTCATCGCCGTCCTGACTGCCTGCGTCCAATGAGGAGGTCGCGTAGGCCTGGGCGGACTCAAGGCCCTCGAGGACCTCGTCCTCGGAGATGTTGAGATGCTTGGCCAGCTCTGCGACGGTCGGCGCGCGGCCGCTCTCCTGGGACAGTTCGCTGGTGGCCCTGGCCAGATTGATGCGCAGTTCCTGGAGTCGGCGAGGCACCCGGACCGCCCAGCCCCGGTCCCGGAAGTGTCGCTTGATCTCGCCGACGATGGTGGGCGTGGCGTAGGTGGAGAATTCCACACCGCGGTCGGTGTCGAAACGGTCCACGGCTTTGATCAGGCCCACGGTGCCCACCTGCACGAGGTCCTCGTGTGCCTCGCCGCGATCCCGGAAGCGGCGAGCGAGGTGTTCCACCAGTGGCAGGTTCATGGTCACGAGCTCATCGCGCAATGTCGCTCGGCGCGGATCGTCCGGCGGCGTCGCGGCGAGTTCGGCGAGCAGCTCGTGTTCGCGGGCGCGGTCGCGTTCACTCCATCCGGTGGCCACCTCAGCTCACCGTGCCGATCTGCTGTCGTCTCACGCCGAGCCTCACGGTGACCCGGCCGTCATCGAAGAGTGCATCGGCGCGATCGACCAGCGCGGACAGGACTGTCCAGGAGAAGGTGGTTGTGCGAGGTGGCCGCCCGGCCGTGGACACCGAGGTGACCGTGATGGTCAGGTCGGTCGCAGTGGTATACCACTTGCAGGCGATCTCTGTCCCTGGCACCGCGTCGCCGATCAGCAGTGCCGCCGCTTCGTCGATCGCCAGCGTCACATCTTCGAGCTGGTCGATCGTGAAGTTCAGCCTGGCGCAGGTCGCCTGGGTGGCGGCTCGCGCCAGCGCGAGGTATTCGCTGCTGGCGGGGAACGTGAGTTCGACGGGTGCGGAACCCGGGCCGCTCGCGGCGGCCACCTCGTCGGGCACTGCTCAGGCCTTCTTCGTTTCCCAGAAGATCTCAGCGATCTCGTCGATCTTGGCAAGCAGATCGTCAGCCACGGCAACATCGCACGTGCCCTTGGTGCCACCGGAGCCAGCCAGCTTGGTCGCCTGGTTGAAGAGGTCGTTGAGCTGTGGGTACTTCTCGAAGTGTGGCGGCTTGAAGTAGTCGGTCCACAGCACCCACAGGTGCTCCTTCACCAGGTTGGAGCGTGCCTCTTTGATCGTGATCGCCCGCTGCCTGAACTCCGGATCGTCTGAAGCATTGTGCTTCTCCATGCAACCTTTGACGGACTGAGCCTCGATCCGGGCCTGCGCCGGGTCGTAGACGCCACAGGGCAGATCGCAGTGTGCATGGGCCTGAACGCGGGGCGCGAGAAGTCGACGCAGCATCGGTTCACCTTCCAGTAGTTTCGATTTGCTCCCGACCTTACTCTGATACGTGATGACTCTGCGAGAGACCCCGAGCAATCGCTACGAGAAACTTCTGCTCGCGCGGGTTGAAGTGACCGGCAGGTCCATGGAGCCCACCCATCAGGACGGGGACTGGCTGCTGCTGCTGACCCGGTTCCGGGTCCGAGTGGGTCAGGTGGTGGCAGTGCGCGACCCCCGCGCTCCCGACCGGATCCTGATCAAGCGTATCCACGCCGTCGGGCCCGACTCGGTTGACGTCCGAGGGGACAACCCGCAGTTCAGCACCGACTCCCGGCACTTCGGTCCGGTCGCCCGCAAGGCTCTGCTCGGCAGGGTGCTGTTCCGCTACGGACGTCGACGCTGAAACGATCGAGCGGGCCGCGCAGATCAGTCCGCCCACACGATCTTCGCCCGGTCGATGGCGCCACTCTGCGTGGACCATGCCCGAAGGACTGCATCGTAGTAGCCGGTGTCCATCAATGTCTGGACGGCGCCCTTGATCGCTCGGGTGAGCTTCGGGAAATCGCTGCTGACAAGAATCCCCAGCGGGGCCAGGTCGAAGGTGCGTCCGGACAGTTGCAGGGTTGCGGCGTTGCGGCTCACGGCGTACTCGGCCACGGGCCTGTCGGACAGCATGCCCGCGGTGTCGGACACGACCACGGAGTTGGTGACCTCGTCCTGCGTGGAGAGCGCGACGATGTCGATGGGCTCCCTGCCTTCGTCGCGGCAGTCCTGATCGGCGTCGGTCAGTTGCTGGACCTGGATGGAGCCCTCGATTGCTGCAATGGCGTATCCGCACATCGACTGTGGAGTCAGACCCTCATGAGCGACGCCCCGCACGAGCTGGCTGCCGGAACGGAAGTAGAGAACCGCGTTGCTGCGAAGACGGGTCTTCGGCGTGATGGTCAGTGACGCGATACCCATGTCGTAGCGGCCCGCCCGCACGCCGGTGGTGAGAGCGGAATAGGCGTCGAGCCGGAACTGCGGTTCGAGGCCGAGGACCGCAGCGATCCCGGAGGCCAGGTCGATGTCCACGCCGGCGACTTCGTCGCCGTTGCCGGTGGTGTACTCCATCGGGGGATAGGAGGGGTCGGTTCCGATCGTGAGCACGCCTGAGTCCCGGATCGACTCCGGAACCAGCGAAGCAAGCGCGTCGACCTTGGTCGGTGCGGGCGGTACGGTGGGTGCTGTGGGGGTCGGTTCCCCGTCCTCGGTGGTACAGGAGCCCAGCAGCAGGGCCATGACCAGAGTGACCGCAGCGATCACTCCTGGTGACCGGCGGCCATCCGCGACTCTCATATGTGGGAGAATATCCTGGGACAGGCCACCGTGAGGCCCGCCCCAGCCGGCCCAAGGGGCTGACTGTGGGAGGCGCCTGCCAATCGGCTCCGGTCCGTGACGGCGTGGTGACGGCGCGCCGCCGGAATGACTCGAGCCGGGCTGGATCGGCTGCACGGCCAGGTAGCCCTGTGCGTACCAACCGGTCCACCCCCCGACGTCCGCGGTCGGAGGTGCGAGCGACCCACTGCTCGCGTTGGCCGGTTCTGTGAGAAGCAGCCCAGTTCGAGGAGACCGAATGGGAGAACGATTGTCCGGAAGCAGCCCGGACCGCCACCTCGACCCCGCATTCCCGCTCCACCACGGGGGCAAGATCGAGGTGCGCCCCACTGTGCGGATTCGCGATGAGGACGGGCTCTCACTGGCCTACACGCCGGGAGTCGGCCGGGTGGCCCAGGCGATCGCCGACGATCCGGAACTGGTCCACGAGTACACCTGGAAGTCGAACACCGTCCTGGTGCTGACCGACGGTACCGCCGTCCTGGGGCTGGGTGACATCGGACCAGCGGCGTCGTTGCCCGTGATGGAGGGAAAGGCGCTGCTCTTCAAGGAGTTCGCCAACGTCGACGCGGTACCGATCGCGCTGTCCTGCACCGATCCTGATGAGGTGGTGGAGACCGCCATCCGCATCGCGCCGGGCTTCGGCGGTATCAATCTGGAGGACATCTCGGCGCCGCGATGCTTCGAGATCGAGGCACGGCTGCAGGAGGCACTCGACATCCCGGTGTTCCACGACGATCAGCACGGAACCGCGATCGTGGTCACCGCTGCCCTCATGAACGCTGCTCAGGTGACCGAGCGGACGCTCGCCGATCTGCGGGTCGTCGTCTCCGGTGCCGGTGCCGCTGGTGTGGCTGTGACCGACATGCTGCTGGACGCAGGTGTCGGGGACATCGCTGTCGCTGACTCCAAAGGGCTCATCCACCCCGATCGCACGGACCTGACACAGGTGAAGCGAGGACTGGCCGAGCGGACCAACCGGGCCGGCATCTCCGGATCCATCGCCGAGGCGATGCGTGGCGCCGATGTCTTCATCGGAGTGAGCGCCGGCACTGCACAGGAGGAGTGGATCGCTTCGATGGCGCCGGAGTCGATCGTGTTCGCCCTGGCCAACCCCACACCTGAGGTTCATCCTGACATCGCCTCGAAGTACGCTCGAGTGGTGGCGACCGGTCGCAGTGACTTTCCCAACCAGATCAACAACGTGCTTGCCTTCCCCGGGATCTTCCGCGGTGCTCTGGACTCGGGAGCGACCACGATCACTCCACGCATGAAGGTGGCCGCTGCTGAGGCGATCGCCGGTTCGGTGGGCGAGGATCTCGCCCTCGACTTCATCGTGCCCAGCCCATTCAACCCTCGAGTCGCGGTCGAAGTCGCCGACCGCGTCGCTGCCGCCGCCCGTTTCGATCGCGTGACCCGGCTGCCCTGAGCAGGACCGGCGCACGGTACCGGTCCCACCCGGTTCCGGCTTGCCTCATAGACTGGCGACATCTACCTGCACTGGAGGGTTCGTGTTCGCCGTCTATGCCGATTCGTTCAGCCCGACCGACCCGCTCTCCGGGCTGGTTGTGGGAGAGCTGCCCGAGCCGCAGGCGGGTGAGGGCTGGACGACCATCGAGGTCAGGGCTGCCAGTCTCAACCACCATGACCTGTGGACACTGCGCGGCGTGGGCATCACGGAGAACCGTCTTCCCATGACACTGGGTTGTGATGCTGCCGGCATCGACGAGCACGGCAACGAGGTGGTGCTCCACTCGGTCATCGCCCCCAGCGGGGTCGACAGCGAGATCGAGGATCCGCACCGTAGCCTGTTGTCCGAGGTCTACCAGGGGACGTTCGCCGACCGCGTGATCGTGCCCCGGCGCAATGTGCTCTCCAAGCCGGCCGCGCTCACGTTCAGTGAGGCGGCCTGTCTGCCAACGGCGTGGCTGACGGCCTACCGGATGCTCGTGGCCAAGTCGGGCACGCAGCCCGGTGACACTGTCCTGATCCAGGGCGCCGGGGGCGGAGTCACGACTGCCGCGATCGTGCTCGCCCGTACGATGGGGCTGCGCGTGTGGGTGACCTCACGGAGCGCGGACAAGCGGGACGCCGCGCTGACACTCGGTGCTCACGAGGCCTTCGAGTCTGGTGCCCGGCTACCACACCGGGTCGACGCGGTGCTGGAGACCGTGGGGGCGGCGACGTGGGAACACTCGGTCAAGTCGTTGCGGCCGGGCGGGCGGATCGTGATCTCCGGAGCCACCTCGGGGCCGAACCCCCCTGCGGAGCTCGCGCGCATCTTCTTCAAGGAGCTCGCCGTGCTCGGCTCGACGATGGGAACCAAGCAGGAACTGCAGCGGCTGCTCTCCCTGTGCGAGGTCACCGGCATCAGGCCACTGATCGACCGCGAACTGCCCATGAGCCAGGCGCGGGAGGGACTGGCGGCGATGGCTGAGGGCAACATCTTCGGCAAGATCGTGCTGACGCGCTGAAGGTACCGGCGGGGGTAGGGTTCGTCGGTGCTCTGAGGCCCGGTGCCGCAGCGCTGAGCCGTTCTGCTCATCCCGCCGTCCGGCCTTACTCCTTTGGAGGTTAACGCCAAGTGAATAGCGGGTCTTGGCGCCCCCTGCGTCGCTACGCTGACGAGGCATTCACGGTTCGGAGGCAGTGTGGCGAAGAAGAAGGCCAAGCTCGAGGATCTGCTGGCCCAGGCTGCTGAAGGCCTGCCAGAGGTCACGGAACTCTTTCACCGGATACTGTCCGCGCCCGTCGATGAGCGGCCCGAGCTCGATGCGGAGATGAAGAAGCTCGAGGAGGCCGGTGACGTCCGGTATGTGGAGGTGGTCCGCAAGATCGCGTCCTCGTTCATCACCCCCTTCGACCGCGAGGACATCTACCAGACGGTCGAGGCGATCGACGACATCATCGACCAGCTCGACCATGCGTCCGCACTCCTGGTCGGCTTCCACTGGAACGGGGCGCTGCCGGAGGAGCTTGTTGAGAATGCGAACAAGCTCAACCAGATGTCGCAGTACGCCCCACAGGCGGTCGCAGCCATCAAGAAGCCGAAGAAGTTCGAGAAGCTGCTCGTCGAGGTCTCCCTGCTGGAGAACGAGATGGACACCCTGTACCGGGATCTGCTGGTGCGGATGCTGAACGACGCGGATGCCATCGACGTCATGAAGATCAAAGTGCTTGCCGACGCTGTGGAGTCCTGTTCCACAGCACTGGAACGATTCATCCGTTCTGTCGGTGTGATGGCGATCAAAGAGACCTGAGATGGACTGGGCGCTCTTCTTCACGATCGTCTTCGTCCTGATCGCGGTCTTCTTCGACTTCACCAACGGCTTCCACGACGCCGCGAACGCGATCGGTCCGGCGGTCGGCAACAAGGCCCTTTCCCCCGGAGTGGCGCTTGCGGTCTCGGCCACCTTCAACCTCATCGGTGCGTTCATCGGCTGGTGGGCCGGCAGCGGTGTCGCCAAGACCGTCCAGTCGGTGACCGACCCGGGAGAGGGGTATTCGGGCCTGGCACTGGTGACGGCTGCCGTGATCGGCGCCATCTGCTGGAACCTGATCACCTGGAAGTTCGGGATCCCGAGCAGTTCCACCCACGCCCTGATCGGCGCGGTGGCCGGTGCAGCGATCGTGGCCGGCACCGGTGTGATGTGGGGGACGATCTGGGAGAAGGTCATCATTCCGATGGTGTCCTCACCCATCGCAGGGCTCATTCTCGCCTATCTGCTGATGCGGCTGTTCGTCTACATCTTCCGCAACAGGAATCCACAGCGCACGGGCAAGGGGTTCCGGCACGCGGAGAAGGTGTCCGCAGCTGCACTCTCGATGGGCCACGGTATGCAGGACGCCCAGAAGACCATGGGTGTGATCTTCCTGGTGCTGGTCTCCATGGGGTATCTCAGCGACGGCGATGAGATGCCCATCTGGGTCGTGATCCTCGCCGCCGGAGCGATCAGCGCCGGCACTGCCGCCGGTGGCAAGAAGATCATCAAGACCCTCGGAACCAAGATCGGCGAGCCGAACCCCGCCAGGGGTTTCTCGGCCGAATCGGTCTCCTCCGGCCTGCTCTACGCGACCGCGCTGGGCTGGGAGGCGCCGGTCTCAACCACGCAGGTGATGACAGGCAGCGTGGTGGGCGCCAACCTGGAACGCGGCAAGAACCGGGTGCGCTGGCAGGTCGCCGTGAACATCGGGTACGCGTGGGTGCTGACCCTGCCCGCGGCGGCGCTGGTGGCTGCGATCATCATGCTGATCTTCAAGCTTGTGTTCGGGCTGTAGCCAGCTAATCGTCTTCCCTGGCAAGCTGCACGGCGAAGCGGCCGATGGCTTCCTCCCACTGCGGGTGCAGATCCACGAAGATGCGCATCTGGTCGGCGAGCCAGTTGATGTCGACAGTCTCGTCCCCGGCCCGCTTGAGCAACTCCTCGATGCCGGCATCGGCTTCATACATGCACGGTCCCGCTCTCCTTGTCGCTGAGACGGCTCAGCGCCGCTCTGCTCAGTTGCTGCGCCCGTCAGTCGCGGAATGCCGCGTCGATGAGCGCCTTCTGTTCCCGGTCGTGCCGGGAGTGGCTGCCTGCGGCCGGTGAGGCCGACAGGGGCCTGGTGATGCCCTCGATGGTGTTGTTCGTCCACTGGGGGAAGTTCATCGACACGAAGTTCCAGGCGCCCTGGTTGGCCGCCTCCTCCTGCACCCACAGGAACCGGGCATTGCTGTACTTCTTGGCGATCCGTGGCAGCGACTGTACGGGCACCGGGTATGGCCGCTCGACGCGGACCAGGGCGGTGTCGGTGATGCCGCGCTCCTCACGAGCCGCGAGCAGTTCGTAGTAGATCTTGCCGGAACACAGGATGACCTTCCTGACCCCCTCCGGTGTCACCGACTCGTCATCGATGACGGCCCGGAACGTGCCGGTCGTGAAGTCCGAGACTGCCGAGGTGGCGGCCTTGGCCCGCAGCAGCGACTTCGGGGTGAAGACGATCAGTGGCCGGGTCAGCGGTGAGAGCACCTGCCAGCGCAGCAGGTGGAAGTAGGAGGCCGGAGTGCTGGGGATCGCGATCGTCATGTTGTCCTCGGCACACAGCTGCAGGTAGCGTTCGATCCGCGCCGACGAGTGATCCGGGCCCTGCCCCTCCAAGCCGTGGGGCAACAGCAGTGTGAGTGAGGAACGCTGCCCCCACTTCTGCTCACCGGTGGAGATGAACTCGTCCACGATGGTCTGCGCCCCGTTGGCGAAGTCTCCGAACTGCGCTTCCCACATCACGAGTGCGTCGGGGCGCTGCACCGAATAGCCGTACTCGAAGCCCATCGCGGCGAACTCGCTCAGCAAGCTGTCATAGATGAACATGTGGGCGCCCTCGCCGTAGCAGTGCTTGAGGGGCTTGTACTGCCACCCGGTCTCCCGGTCCACGATGACGCCATGGCGGTGTCCGAAGGTGCCGCGACGCGAGTCCTGGCCCGACAGCCGGATCCAGCGGCCCTCCTGCAGCAGCGAGCCGAGCGCCAGCGCCTCGCCCATGCCCCAGTCGATCTGGTCGTCCTCCACCATCTGGATCCGGCGCTTCAGCTGCGTGTTGAGCCGTGGGTGCACCGAGAAGCCATCGGGGAAGGTGCGCTGCGCCTCGACCACACACTGCACCTGTTCGGGGGTGATGGCGGTGTCGATGTCGGCTGCGGGCCGCTGCCGCTTGAGGTGCTGGGTGCCCTCGCGCTCGACAGTGGCGCTGGTCGGGGTGAAGGACTCCCCACCGAGTGCATTGCGGGTCTCGAGGAACACCTTCTCGAGCTGTTCCTGGAAGTGCCGCAGCACACCCTCGGCCTCCTCAACCGTGATGTCACCGCGGCCGATGAGCTGCTCGGTGTAGTTCTTGCGCACTGAACGCTTCTGGTCGATGATCGCGTACATCAGCGGCTGGGTCAGCGACGGGTCGTCGGCCTCGTTGTGGCCTCGGCGCCGGTAGCACACCATATCGATGACGACGTCCTTCTCGAACCGCTCCCGGAAGTCGAAGGCGAGTCGCGCGACGTGCACCACCGCTTCGGGATCATCGCCGTTCACGTGGAAGATGGGTGCCTGCACCATGCGTGCCACATCCGTGGAGTACACGCTCGAGCGGCCGTACTGCGGTGAGGTGGTGAAGCCCACCTGATTGTTCACGATGATGTGGATCGTGCCCCCGGTGCGGTAGCCCTGCAGCTGGGACAGGTTCAGGGTCTCGGCCACGACCCCCTGACCGGCGAATGCTGCATCGCCATGCATCAGGATCGGCAGCACCTTGAACCGCTCCTCGCGCGGGAGCAGATCCTGCTTGGCCCGCACGATTCCCTCGAGGACGGGGTCCACGGCCTCGAGGTGGCTCGGGTTCGCGGCGAGGTAGACGTCGACGTCGGGGCCTTCACTGGAGGTGTAGGTGCCCGAAGTGCCGAGGTGGTACTTGACGTCCCCCGAGCCCTGCACCGATCCGAGACCGTAGTTGCCCTCGAACTCCTGGAATATCTGGCCAAGCGACTTGCCGCCGATGTTCGCCAGCACATTGAGCCTGCCCCGGTGTGGCATCCCGATGCAGACCTCGTGCAGTTCGTCGCGGCTGGCCCGCTGCAGGATCTCCTCCAGCAGTGGGATCACGGACTCACTCCCCTCCAGGGAGAACCGCTTCTGCCCGACGTACTTGGTGTGCAGGAAGGTCTCGAAGGCCTCGGCTTCGTTGAGTTTGCGCAGAATCCGCAGTTGCTCCTCGCGGGGTACCCTCTCGTGCGGGATCTCCACGCGGTCCTGGATCCACTCCCGTTGCTCGGGGTCCTGGATGTGCATGTACTCGATGCCCACAGTGCGGCAGTAGGAGTCCCGCAGCACGCCGAGGATGTCGCGCAGATACATCAGGGGCTGACCGCCGAAGCCGCCGGTGGCGAACTCCCGATCGAGATCCCACAGGGTCAGGGAGTGTGAGAGCACCTCGAGGTCGTCGTGGGTGCGCTGGTGGTATTCCAGCGGATCGGTGTCGGCCATGAGGTGACCGCGGACCCGGAAGGCGTGGATGACCTGCTGCACGCGGGCGGTCTTGTTCAGGTCGGTGTCGTGGGTGGCGGAGATGTCGCGCGACCAGCGGATCGGTACATACGGAATCCGCAGCGAATGGAACACCTCGTCGTAGAACTCGTTCTCACCGATCAGATAGGCATGGATGCGGCGCAGGAAGTCGCCGGACTGGGCGCCCTGGATGATCCGGTGGTCGTACGTGCTGGTCAGGGTCAGCACCTTCGAGACGGCATTGCGGGCGATGGTCTCAGGACTGGCGCCCTGCCACTCCGCGGGGTACTCCAGCGCTCCGGCTCCGATGATGGCCCCCTGGCCCTCCATCAGCCGCGGAACGCTGTGGACGGTGCCGATGGTGCCGGGGTTGGTCAGGGTGATGGTGGTGCCGGCGAAGTCCTCCACCGCCAGCTTGCCTGTGCGCGCCTTGCGGACGAGGTCCTCATAAGCCGCCCAGAAGTGTGCGAAGTCCATGGTTTCGGCGGCTTTGATGCTCGGTACCAGCAGCTGCCGGGAGCCGTCGGGGCGCTGGAGGTCGATGGCCAGGCCGAAATTGACGTGGGCGGGAGTCACAACCGTCGGCTTGCCGTCGACCATGGAGAAGGAGCGGTTCATCTCCGGCATCTCTGCGAGCGCCTTCACGATGGCGTAGCCCAGGAGATGCGTGAATGACACCTTGCCACCGCGTCCCCTGCGGAGGTGATTGTTGATCACGACCCTGTTGTCGGCCAGGAGTCGCGCTGGCACCGAACGGACGCTGGTGGCCGTCGGGATCGACAGGGAGGACTCCATGTTCGCGACCACGCGCGCGGCTGCCCCGCGCAGGGTGGCAGCCTCACGGGCCAGCACGGTCTCCGGGGCCGCCTGGACCTTGGGGGTCGCCATCGTGGCCGGCGTGGGCATCGGTGGCTTGGCCTTCGGCTGCGACAGCGGTGGCGGTTCGGTCGGGTGGGGGGCGGGGGGTTCGGAGCTCGGCTCCGGGTGCGCCGGGGCGACCGGCGCAGCGCTCGGGGCCGGGGCGGGCTCGAGCGTCTCCTGGCGCTCTTCGCGCTGCGGTGGCTCGGGTGTCGGGGCAGCGCGGGATTCGCCGGTCGCCGCATCGGTCAGCAGCGCCGGATCGGCGAGTGCCTCGTCGCGCGACTCCGGGTACTCGGTGGGGTGGTAGTCGGCGAAGAACTCCCACCAGGCCGGGTCGACCTTGTGCTTGTCCTGCTTGTACTGCTCGTAGAGTTCGTCCACGAGCCACTCGTTGGGTCCGAATGCCTCGATCGGCGCGGAATCGGCGGTCAAGTCTGCCCCCTCTGGCCGGGTTTGCTGTGACCAGTAGCCATTTTGCCATGAGCGCCGCGCTGATGATGCCGACCGTGGCCGACCAGTTGTCTGCGCCGGTGAACACCCGTCCGATCAGGTGATGTCACGCTGCAAAGTGGTCCGGATCGCGATCGCCGAGAAGACCATCGTGTAGCCCAGGAGCAGCAGCGCCCCGGCCCACAGCGGCAGCAGGTCGGGGCTGGACTGCAGGAATGCACTCGCGCCGCCCCCCGGCAGCCATTTGCCCACGGCGGGCAGGAATGTCACGATCAGCGGCTCCATGAGCATGACCCACAGAAGCGCGACCACCAGCGCGATCACCTGGCTCCTGATCAGGGCTCCCACCGCGACGCCGAGCACTGCATAGAGGGCGAACAGCAGTATGGCGGCACCATAGACACCCGCGACGTGGCCTGCGTCGATCGGGCTGTGCGGTTGAGTGGGAAGCAGAACGATGGCCAGCAGGATGCCGAAACCGCCGACCACGATCGCCAGGATTGCGCCCCAGACGGCCTGGACGCCCGCCTTGGCGGTGACGAAGGCGGTCCGTCGCGGCTGGGTCAGGAAGGAGTCGGTGATGGTCTGATGGCGGAACTCCCCGGTCACCGCGATGATCCCGAGGATGAGGGCGATCACCGACGCCGAGGCGATCCCGGCCCAGAGCTGCCGCATCATGGATGGATTCTCCAGCGAGAATTCGTCGGCGGTGCCCGACAGCAGGATGGCTGGGATCACGCTGAGAGCGGTCAGCCCCAGCGCCACCAGGAACAGTACCCACCACATGCGGGTGCTGGTCACCTTGAGCCATTCAGACCGCAGTAGGCCGCTCATGCGTCACCGTCACCTTCGGTGAGTGCCAGGAAAAGGCGCTCGAGATCGGTTTCGGCATCGAGCTCCCGCAACTCGTGTACCTCTGCATCACAGGCGTGGGCGCGGTGGCCGATCTCGGCCATCGACAGGCCGCGGACCTCGAGGCCATCCGGGCTCGATCCCCTGACGTCGGCTCGGGCCTGCTCGAGCGCGGCGCGGAGCTGTTCCGTCTGTGGAGAACGGACCAGGACCGCCGCACCGGACCCGATCAGGTCACCGAGCCGACCGGCCCGGCGCAGCCGGCCGCGGCTCACGATCACCACATCGTCCACGCTCTGTCGCACTTCGGCCAGGAGATGGCTGGAGACCAGAATCGTGCGCCCCTGGTCGGCCAGGGAGCGCAGGAACTCCCGCAGCCATGCGATGCCTGCGGGGTCGAGTCCGTTCGTGGGTTCGTCCAGGATCAGGATGTCCGGCTCACCGAGCAGAGCCTGGGCCAGGGTGAGCCGTTGCCGCATGCCCATGGAGAAGCCGCCCACTCGTCGTTTCTGCGCGTCCCCGAGCCCCACGAAACCGAGCAGGTTGCGGCACCGCTGTGACTCCCGGCGACCGTAGAGCACATCCGCCCGGATCTCCATGTGTGCCAGGGCGCTCCTGCCGGGGTGGAAGCCGGTAGCCTCGAGCACCGCCCCGACGGTGCGGGCGGGGTTCTTCAGGGAACGGTAGTCCGCCCCGTTGACCCGGGCATGTCCCTCGTCGGCGCGGACCAGGCCGAGGAGGCAGCGCAGTGTGGTGGTCTTGCCCGCGCCGTTGGGGCCGAGGAATCCGGTCACCCGGCCCGGAAGAACCTCGAAGCTCAGATCGTCCACAGCACGGACCCGGCCGAAATCCTTCGTCAGATGCGACACGGTGATCGAGGGCTCACTCACACGACTCACGATATCCCTGCAAATAAGACAAGGTCCCGCAATTTCCTACGGGACCGTTGTCGGCGGGCTGTGCCCAATTCATATGGTACGCCGCACTCCGACAGATGCCTGCGGGGGTCACCCATTTGCCGTTCAGCGTCAGTAACTCGCTCCGTGACGCTCAGTCGGTGCCCGGGGCCGGTGGCCTGGCATGGCGCGGTTCGTAGACGCCCAGGTCCCCGCCCCCCGGCAGGGTGAGGGTCGTCAGCAAGCCCCAGCCTCGGTCGGCCACTGGGGCGCACCTCGTGCCGGCAGCGGTGGCGGTTGCGATGAAGGCCGCCACGTCGTCGGTCATCAGGTACAGCTCGAGCCCCTGCTCCTGCGCCGGGTGCACGGCCACTTCAGCAGGCGGCAGGCCGAAGATCAGCCAGCCATCACCGACATCGATGTCGGGCAGGCCGAGGACCTCCGCCAGGAACTCCCGGTCGGCAGCGGGGTCCTTCGAGTAGAGGATCACGTGAGCACCGGTGATGACTGACACACCGGCACTCTACTGCGATCGTCATTCCCGCCGTCCGGGCCGGCTCACCTGCCGCTCACGAGGGTGGCAAGTGCCTCTGCTGTCCCCGGGATCAGTGCCAGCGGTGGCGTGGGCACGATCGATGTGCCCGAGACCCGTGCGTCGAGCCGGTCCCACAGCCTTCCGGGGGCCCAGATCACCGGAACGACGATACCGATGCCCACCTCGAGTGGGAGGTTGGCGGGACGGTCCACGATCTCGATGTGCTCTCCCAGCGCCCGCCCGAGGAGCTGCGAGAGCCCGGCGAATGCCACCGACGGGTCGGAGCGCCTGCTCCCGGGTGCCAGCAGCACGACCCGCCCCGAAGGGCGTGGTTGCACGGCCCGGATCGCCCCCACCACGGGATCGGCCAGCCTGGCAGCGTCAACCGCGGGCAGAACGGTTGCTCCGGTGCCTGCGGTCGCCGGTCCCACGTCGTCCTGCGCGTGCTCGCCGGCACTGGGCAGCAGTGGCAGGACTCTCACGGCTCCTCCTGCCACACCCGCAGTGACGAGCCGCGACACGGCCTGTGAGCAGGTCGGGCCATGATGCTGGAGGAACGCAGCGGTGGTGGGCCTCGCTGTGATGCTCTGTACCCGAGCCGCGAGCAGTTCGATCGCCATGCGATGGCGATCGTCGGGGCTCCCGTGAGCCAGGAGGATCGACCCGGGCCCCGGGGTGTCAGTGCGCGTGGCGGGCATCGGCGGAGGGGGGGACCAGCGTTCCCAGTTCCTCGGACAGGGCCGCGACCTCGCCGATCACGGTGATGGCAGGTGCCCGCTGGTCCGCAGCAGCATCGGCGATGGTGGCAAGGGTGCCGACGACGGTGCGCTGGGAGTGGGTGAGGCCCGACGAGATGACGGCCACCGGCAGGTCGGCCGGACGTCCGGCCTCGATTAGGGCTGTGGCAACCTCGCGCAGATGACGCACACCCATGTAGAGCACCAGCGTGGTGTCGGCAGGCGTGCCGTGGGTTCGGGCGACCACCGACTCGGCGCCGTCGTGCCCGCTCAGGAGCAGGACCGCCCGTGCCTGACCACGACTCGTCACGGGCACTCCCGCAGCGGCGGGGACGGCCAGCCCTGCGGTGATGCCGGGGACCACCTCCACGGGAAGGCCGTGCTCCAGCGCGCTGAGCGCCTCCTCGGTACCGCGGCCGAACACGAACGGGTCTCCGCCCTTGAGCCGGGCCACGCGCCGCCCCGCCAGTGCATGGCTGACGATGAGGTCGTTGATCTCGGTCTGTGGCATCGGATGGTTGCCCGGCGTCTTGCCGACGTCCACCAGCAACGGACCCTCGGCGTGATCGAGCTCCTCGATGAGGGCCACGGGCGCGAGCCTGTCGTACAGGATCACGTCGGCTGCTCGGAGCAGTCTGTGGCCCCGGACCGTGATGAGTTCGGGGTCTCCGGGGCCCCCGCCGATCAGACTCACATGCCCGGCCCCTCGGCCCCCCCGGGTCCGGCGCAGGTCGGTCCGGTCGAGGCAGGCCCGCACCTGGTCACGGACCCGGCGTGCACGACCAGGATCTCGTCCGCCGTTCACAGTCACCAGGACACCGTCGGGTGCTGCCAGGGTGGTACCGGTCCAGGCGGAGGACTCCTGTGCCGCCCCCGCCCGCACGCACCAGATCCGCCGTTCGTCGGCGAGGGTCTGGACCAGGGCGTCGGTCTGCGCATCCCCCGTACAGGTCTGGATCAGCCAGACGCCGTCGCAGTCGGATTCGGTGAACGGCCGTCTGCTCAGGTGGACCTCGGACTCCAGGGACGCCAGATCCTCACACACCTGCGGGGCGACCACATGAACTCGAGCGCCGTGCTGCAGCAGGCCAAGGGCCCGGCGTGCGGCCACCGGTCCGCCGCCCACCACGAGGACGTCCTTACCGTGGAGGTCGAGGAAGATGCCGTAGTCGGGTTGCGTGGCAGCTCCGACGCCAGATGGCTGTTCCCCCGTGGCAGCGGTCATAGGTGCAGTCCGCACTCGATCTTGTTACGTCCGGCCCATCGGCCGGCCCGTTCGTCCTCGCCCTCGGCGACCGGCTGGGTACAGGGCTCGCAGCCGATGCTGCGGTAGCCGAGGTCGCGCAGCGGGTTCTCCATGATGCCGTACTCCTCGATCACGGCATCGATGTGGTGATCCTCGTAGCCGGCGATGGGATTGATCTTGATGATCCCGTGGCGTTCGTCCCAGGACAGCAGCGGCGTCCTGGCCCGACCCTCATGGTCGCTGCGCCGCAATCCTGTGCACCAGGCCTCATAGCGGGTCAGCGCGCGATCCATCGGCTCCGTCTTGCGCATCGCGCAGCATTTGTCCGGGTCGCTGGCGAACAGGTCCTTCCCGAACTGCTCGTCCTGTTCGGCGACGCTGAGCTCCGGGGCCAGGCTGCGGACATTGACGGGCAACGTGGCCGCCACCGCATCTCGCAGCCCGAGGGTCTCGGCGAAGTGATAGCCGGTATCGCCGAAGAGCAGGTCCACCCCGGGGAGGGCCTGAGCAGCGAGGTAGGCCATCACGCCATCGGAGAAGGACACCGCGACCGCGATGTTGGCCACGCCGAGGCGCGCCCCGAACCAGCTCATGAGGTCAACAGGATTGGCTCCCTCACCGTGGATCTCCTGAGCGTCGGCCAGGATCTGCTGCAGTTCCTCCTGGCTGCGCCGAGGGGGGTTCAGGCCGACGTCGACAGTCATCGCAGTGCCTCGTCCGGGGCTCGGCGAGCCCATTCGGCGAAGGTCTCGTCGGCTTCGCCCTGCTCCTCGAAGCGGGTCAGAAGGGTGTCCACATAATCTGACAACTCCTCAGCCGGCAGTTTCAATCCCCGCACGGTCCGACCGAACTCACTCTCGCCGTCCAGTGGCCCGAGCAAGCCCCCGAGGTGTACCTGGAACCCCTCGACCTGGTTGCCGTCGGCGTCTGTGGCCAGCATTCCCTTGAGGCCGATGTCAGCCACCTGGAACCGGGCGCAGGAGTTGGGGCAACCGTTCACGTTGATGCTGAGCGGCAGTTCCCAGTCCGGTCGCCTGGACTCGAGGTCACTGATGAGTTCGCCGGCCCGACCCTTGGTCTCGACGATGGCCAGCTTGCAGTACTCGATGCCGGTGCAGGCCATGGTGGAACGGCGGAACACTGAGGGCGACGTGGAGAGGCCGAGTTCGCCGAGGGCCTCGGCAAGCGCTTGCGTTTGCTCATCCTCGACGTCGAGGATGACGAACTTCTGATGGGCCGTGAGCCGGATACGGCCGGTGCCGTACTCGTCGGCGAGGTCCGCGATACGCGCCAGCACGGGCCCGGAGATCCGGCCGACCACCGGCGCTGCCCCCACGTAGTAGCGGCCGTCCTTCTGCGCGTGCACGCCGACGTGCTCCCGCCCCGCAACCGGCTCAGGGGGCGGCGGGCCGTCGAGGAGCGGCCGCTTCAGGTACTCGTCCTCCAGCACCGCCCGGAACTTCTCCGGGCCCCAGTCGGCCACGAGGAACTTCAGTCGTGCCTTGTTGCGCAGCCGCCGGTATCCGTAGTCACGGAAGATGCCGATGATGCCTTCCCAGACATCGGCCACCTCCTCGCTCGGTACCCAGGCGCCGAGCCGCTGCCCGAGCTTGGGTACGGTCGAGAGTCCGCCGCCGACCCAGACGTCGAACCCGGGCCCATGCTCGGGATGCTCGACGCCGACGAATGCCACGTCGTTGATCTCATGCACCACGTCCTGCTTGGGGGAGCCTGTGATGGCGCTCTTGAACTTCCTGGGCAGGTTGGCGTACTGGGGGTCTCCGACATACCGGCGGATGATCTCGCGCATGGCCGGCGTGCCGTCGATGATCTCGTCGGCGGCGATACCGGCGACGGGGGAGCCCAGGATCACCCGGGGGGTGTCTCCGCAGGCCTCGGTCGTGCCCAGGCCGACCGACTCAAGGCGTCGCCAGATCTCCGGGACGTCCTCGATCGCGATCCAGTGCAGCTGGATGTTCTGCCGGTCGCTGATGTCGGCGGTGTCCCGTGCGAAGTCGCTGGAGATTCCGGCGATGACCCGCGCCTGCTCGCTGGACAGCTGACCACCGTCGCTGCGAACCCGCAGCATGAAGTACTTGTCGTCGAGCTCCTCAGGCGGCAGTGAGCCGGTCTTGCCACCGGGAATCCCGGGCTTGCGCTGCGTGTAGAGCCCCCACCACCGCATCCGGCCCCGCAGGTCGTCGGCCGGGATCGAGTCGAAGCCCTCCTTCGAGTAGGTCTCCTCGATGCGCTGACGCACGTTGAGCCCGTTGTCCTCGGCTTTGAAGCGCTCGTTGTCGTTCAGCGGTTCGGTCTCGCCGAGCGCCCATTGACCCTGCGGCTTGGGGGGACGCTGACTCCGGGTGGGTCGTGACACAGTGATTCTCCAGATCTTCGGAGGGGTTCGAGAAGCCCGAGACTGCCCGAGCCGCGCATCCGATCGGCGGGCTCAGGGCATCTCACACATCGCGCAGACCCGCGGAAGACCGTCGGCCGGGCGCAGTGTGTACACGTGGTCAATATGCCGCAATTGTGCGGTTGTCGTCAAAAAGTGCCGATAATACCAGGGCGGGTATGCAACGGAAAATCCCGGATTCGGAACCGGCCATCCATGCCACCCGTCACAGTGGCAGCAGCCCGGCTTCAGCGGCCGGACGATGAGAGGCCGGCGCGACGGCAGTCCGGACTGTGACGGTCCACACAGCCTCAACGGGGCTTTCTGGTTCGACGGCTGCGGAATCGTGACGGATACTGAGTGCAGCAGTTCGGAGTGAAACGGAGTCCACCATGTTGCGTGTCGCCCTAGTAGGCGCAGCCGGTTCCGCCCTGGCCCTCGGCCTGATCACGGGCACAGCGGCCACCGCTGCGGAGGACGAGTCGGACGCCCGGCTGCAGCCCAAGCTCGACGAGGTCGCGGCGCAGACCGAAGCGCAGATCGCTGCGGAGGAAGAGGAGTTCTACCGGCTGGCGGACGAACAGGGCATCGAATCCGAGAGCGTGAGCGCTGCCGGACGTCAGAAGGTCGTCAAGGTGAGCCCCACCCTCGACATCCCCAACCGGAAGATGGGTGTCGCACAGACCGTCACGATGCGTTTCCCGATTCCCGTGGCCCGCAAGCCCCTCGTCGAGAAGAACATCGTCGTGACCGGCGACGTCAAGACCAAGAAGGGCCGGCAGAGCGTGAAGCTGCCTGACGGTCGCTGGGGCTGGCTCGACGATCAGACCGCCGTCTATCGCACCCGGAACTTCTGGCCGGGCAAGACGAACGTCCGCTTCCGGCTGAAGCTCAAGGACGTCACCCTGCGCGATGACCCGGATACCCGCTACGTGGGCGGCAGCAACGCCGAGCGGGTGGAGACCCTGAAGACGGCCCGGTCCTTTGTGATGATCATCAAGAACAGCACCCACCACATGTACGTCTATCAGAACGGCAACCTGCGCAAGAAGTTCGGCGTCTCCCTCGGCAGGGGCGGCGACTACGCGACGCGATCGGGCATCAAGGTGCTCACGGGTGTCAAGTACCAGTCGCTGCGGATGCGGGGGACTGACCGAGCCACCGGCGAGACCTGGGACGTGAATTCACCCTACTCCCAGCCGATCACGACGAACGGTGAGTTCATTCACGCCGCGCCCTGGGCACGCTACCGGATCGGCTACGCCAACGGATCGCATGGCTGCACGAACATGAACATCGAGGACGCACGCTGGCTGTTCTACCGCACACGCGAGGGTGACCCGCTCGTCACGAAGGGCACTGGCCGCTCGATGTACTCCGGGCTCGCCCTGGGTCAGGGCAAGTACTGGACCTACAGTTACACCGCCTGGAAGAAGATGTCGAGCCTGCCCATGAAGCTGGACAAGGGCAAGTCCGACAGCAAGAAGTCGTCGGGCAAGAAGAACAAGTAGACCCTCCCCGGCGCTCGGTGGGCCGGCCCGCGGACCTGCGCGATCAGGGGGTGCGCTACTCGTCGGCCCCGAGCGCGAGCACCTCGTCCAGAGACTCCGCGAAGCACCGCACCATGACGTCGTGATCGTAGATCGCGGCAGTGTCGATGTTGATGGCGAAGAGCACCCGGCCGTCGTAGGACAGCATCGCCACGTTCATGGCGGCACCGCCCTTGGGTGCGAACGGATAGATGCCGGTGACCTTGGCGGTTGCCGTGTAGACGGGGAACGGTGGGCCGGGCACGTTCGTCGCGGCCACGTCGGTGCCCTTCATCATCCCGGCCGCCAGTGCGGTGGTTGCCGGTCGGGGCAGTGACGTCAGCAACCGGAAGACGGGTTCGCTGATCTCCAGGGCCGGTTCTGTGCGCGCCTGCTTCAGGATCGGATGCAATTCCTTGATCCGTCCCAGTGCATTGTTCGGTCCCAGCGGGAGCGGGAACCTTGCCGGGATCCACCGGTTGCCGCCGGCCCCGCTGGCCTCGCCCTCCTTGGGGCGCAGGTTCACGGGCATGTTCACCCGGACTGCGGGCGCCTCATCGAGCGACACGCCGTGAGCGGCGTGGTAGCGAGCCAGTGCGCCCGCAACCACGGCCATGTAAGCGTCGTTGAGCGTGCCGCCGTTGCGCTTGCCTGCCTGCTTCAACTCCTCCAAGGATCCCTCAAGTGTGGAGAAGTGCACACCGAGCGACCGGCCGCGCATGACCGGGCTCAACGGGGTTGAGGCCGGCGTCAGGATCCGTGCCGCCGACTGCGTGAAGTCGACACCGCTCTTGACCGTGTCAACGGGGTCTGACACGGCGCCGCTCAGCAGGTCCTTCGTCTTGCCGGCAACGCCCTTGAGCTGGCCCATAGCGGTCTTGGCCGTGTACTCCGCGCCTTCGACGATCCGGTCCCGGGTGCCCTCGTGCCCGGTGTCCTCCACCGCGGGCAGCTCCTGCGGGCCGCGCTGCGACGGGTCGTCGGTGAGGTCGAACAGTGATGCCGACATCGCCATGGCGCCCATGCCGTCAGTGATCGCGTGATGCAGTTTCAGGATCAGGGCCGCGCCGCCATCCTTCAGGTCCTCGATGACCACGGCCTCCCACAGTGGCCGGGCGCGGTCGAAGTCCATCTCCGCCATGTGTTCGGCCACATCGAGCACGTGGGCCTCATCGCGGGTGTTGGACGCCTTGCGCCAGCGCAGATGGTAGCTCAGGTCGAAGTCGTCGCTGGACTCCCAGCGCGGCGGCACGAGCGAGATGGGATTGCCCACGACGCGCCGGCGCAACGCCGGTACCCGGACGGTCATCTCCTCGACCCGCTCGGTGAGAACCTTCTTGTCAGGGTTCCGGTCGAGCATCAGCACCCCGGTGATCACCGACCGCAGCAGCGGATCGCTCTCGACTCCCCACATCACTGCGTCAAAGACGCCCATTCTGCTATCCACTTTGTGCGACACCTGGCACCTCCGAATCGCAGCCTAGTCATTGCGCTTGCAGGTCGTCGGTATATGGCCCTGTTTGGGTGAGGGAACGATCGGTTTGTCCTGCTCGAAACAGTGCTGCTGGGCTCATCTGTCGGCGGGGCTGTGGCCGAGGTTCCGCGGTGTGGTGGCATCGGGGCCGGACCCGTCGCTTTGTGTGAGCAATACCATGCAGCTCGTGCTGGGCTATCGGTGGGGGAGGGACTAGATTTGGCGTTAGGAGTTCGGAAGGAACGTAATGCGTAAAGCAGTGTTTGTGCTCGTCGCCGCGGCAGGCGCCATCGCCGGACTTGCGGTGGCAAGGCGACGTGGCTCGGCCGACAACGCGGAGGTCAGCGAGAAGGTCAACGTCTGGGCCGACGCGGTCGGGCGGGCGGCCACGCGCACTGCGGATCGCGTGGGGGATGCTGCACAGGATGCCGCAACCCTCACTGACCGGGCGGCGCAGAAGGTCTCGGATGCGGCTGCCTCTCTGGGAGCCGCGGTGGCCGATGCCGCTGACAGCGCGGAGGGTGCCGCAGATCGCGCCGCCGAGAGCACCAAGGGGATCGCGAACGAGGCGGCCACGGTCGCCAGCGAAGCTGCCCGCGAGACCGCGAAGCAGGCGATCGAGGGTAGCGACTCCTGACACCTGGGCCTGGCTCAGCCGGCAGCGTGCGTCTTGGGGCCACTGCGGCGGTACTCCGCGCGTATGGCCCGAACCGCACCCACCCCCACCCCCAGCGTCACCAGCAGGAGTATCACGCTGAACACGACGCTCAGCACCTCCATGAACGCTGAGTCCCAGTAGCGCCCCAGCACGATGGTGACGAGTGTCATCGCCGCCGGCGGGAAGACATAGGCCCAGGATGAGGGCTGGAACCGATAGGCGTTCCCCCCGGCATGGCGGGTGATCATTGCGGCGGCCGCGATCCACCAGAGGCAGAACCCCCAGAGCATGGACGCGAGCAGGTCTGAGCTGGCCTGCACGTCGGCCTCCCAGTCGCCGGCTAGATTCACCGATGCGTGGGTCACCGTGTGAAGAGCCAGAGCAGTCACCGACATCGGGCTCAGCATGATCCACATGGCCGCCGAGCCGGTCCTGCGGACCTGGGAGTGCAGCACCAGCCGGTTGATGAATAGCGCTGCGGTGAATGCGAAGAGCAGCGCCCCGGCACCCATGAGCGCCAGAGCGATGATCGTGAATGTCCTGGCCGACCCGTAGGGACCCTCCATCGCCAGTTCGGCGAAGAGCACCGAACCCAGCAGAACAGCGGTCTCGGGTATGAACCAGATCCCGGAGATGTCCTCGGCCTCGAAGTCAATCTGTTCGAAGGCGGCCACGAAGAAGATCACCGTGAGGAAGAGTCCGAACCCCGTGCCGATCGTGGCGATCACGAGGATGACGATCCAGCCCGCGGCCGTGTCCACATACCGGGGGAACAGAGCGATCAGCACGATGCCGATGACGTTGATCGTGCCCGGGATGGTCGCGTAGGCGGGCCCGCTGAGCGGCGCCCGCAGGTCAGCGAGGGTCTTGCGACCGATCTCGCGGACCCCGATGTCTCTGGCCAGCAGCAGTACGAAACCCACGACGCTGCAGACCAGCAGGATGATCGCGAGCACCCGGCTGGGGGTCTCGAGTGCGGCGAGCCCGCCCGGATTCAGCGCCGCTACGGCACTCATGGCGCCGAAACCCATCGTGGCACCGAACCACGCGGGGTCATTCAGCAGCCGGGATCTCATACCTCAGACGGTAGTGGACCGGACGGGTGCTCCGTTACCTGCGCGCGCCGCTTGTTCGCCGCTCCTGCTGTGTGAGCCGGCCGCGATTGCCTCCTGCGGGCCGACGCGGCCGCCGTTGACCACGGTCGGGTTGCCACAGCAGCCCGACTGCGGCTCCGGTCAGCGGTTCCGGAAGCGGTTCACCATGTGCTGGATGCCCTCGCGATCCGTCCGCTCGATGATGAATGTGGTGCCGAGATCGTTCCTGTTCATGATCCCCTCCGATCGTCTCTCACCAGCCGACCTACCCGCACAGATCGGCGGTAAACAGACGCACGCCACGTTACCCATGAGTAGCTTCTGAGCAACGGCTGGATATCTGCGAGGTGAGGTGACTGGGCCGCGCCTGTACAGACTCGAGAAGCTCCGGAACGGCATAGGATTGTCCCCACAGGTACGGGTCGACAATCGCGAACAGCCCGGCCTTTCGACGTGGTTGGAGGGGCAGTGGCAGCTTCACTACGGGCCATCGCCGGACTGACACTCGCGGTCTCGGTACTCACGCTGGGCGCCTGCGGCGCAGGCCCGCAGGCGGAGCAGGTGAGCGTTCCGGAGCCCTCCTCTGCGAAGAACTCGTCGGCCGCAGGACAGTTCATCCAGTACTCGGACTACTTCAACAGTCCGGGGGACTTCGCGGGCAGCGACGTGGTGCTCTACTTCTCGGCGGCATGGTGCCCGACCTGTCAGGACCTGACCCATAGCCTGCAGGCCGAAGGAGTGCCGGATGGGCTCACCGTCGTGAAGGTGGACTACGACTCGAGCCAGAATCTGAAGCAGCAGTATGGCGTCACGGTGCAGCACACGCTCGTCCAGGTCGATGAGACTGGGCGCAGTCTCACCAAGTTCACCGGTTCCCGCACCGGCGCCGAGATTCAGGACAGTCTGGTCCGGTCGTGATCGGCCCGCGGCCTTGATCGCGCTCCTCGGCGCATTCGTCGCCGGCGTCCTGACCACACTTGCGCCATGCGTCCTGCCGTTGCTGCCGGTGATCGTGGGCGGGTCCGTGGCAGCGGTCCGGCCGCAGGCAGATGCTCCGTCCGCCCCAGCCCGCTCGGCGATTGCCTTGGACGTCAAGCGCCGCACCCGCGAGGCCCGGCAGGGTGCTCTGGTCATTGCCCTGTCGTTGGGTGTCTCGATCATCGCGTTCACGCTGGCGCTGAAGGCCTCGACCGCCCTGATCGGTGTCCCACCCCAGGTGTGGGAATGGTTGTCCGGGGTCCTGCTGATCTGCCTCGGCCTCGTGTCGCTGTTCCCGCAACTCTGGGAGTGGGTGAGCATGCGCCTGCAGTTGCAGTCGCGCACAGCAGCGGGACTCGGAGCGGCCCGCCGGCAGCGCGGCTACATCGGTCAGGTGCTCACGGGGGCGGCGCTGGGACCGGTCTTCACATCGTGCAGCCCTCTGTACGGGTACGTGATCGTCACCGTGCTGCCCGCAGACGTCAGCTTCGGCCTGCTCCTGCTGCTGGCCTACGTGGCGGGGCTGTGCGGGACGCTGCTGCTCATCTCACTGCTCGGCCAGCGTGCGGTCAGGGGCGCCAGATGGGCATCCGACCCCGGTGGCTGGTTCCGCCGGGGGCTCGGCGCAGTCTTCGTCGCGATCGGCGTGCTGGTGCTGACTGGCTGGATGAAGGACATCGAGACGTGGGTGCTGATCAACAGCCCCATCCAGCCATGGAACCTCGACCAGGGTTTCATCCCCGGTTCCTGAGGTCACCCTCGGCCGGAGCCGGTCCGGCTGCGGTAGCGTGAGACTGATGAGCGAACCCAGTGAGTCCGCGCCCCAGGTTCCCGATCTGCTGCAGATGCCGGACGGCGCCCTCTACAGTGCGCGGCTGCCCATGGCGCTGGCCTACGCGGCAACCATGCACGCCGATCAACGCCGCAAGGATGACGTCGGAACCCCCTACATCGTGCATCCGATGAACGTTGCGGCGCTCGTGTGGCATTACGGACTGCGGGTGGAGGGGTTCCGTGCCGAGATGGAGGAACTGGTCCTGGCAGCACTGCTGCACGACGTCGCCGAAGACTCCGGCGGACAGCAGCGGCTCGACGAGATCCGGGCGATGTTCGGGCTTCGGGTGGCGGACCTTGTCGCTGCCGCGACCGACAGTCTTGCCAGCGACCCGTCGAAGAAGGCGCCGTGGCGCCAGCGCAAGGAGTCGCACATCGCCAGGGTGCGCGAGCTGTCCAGTGTCGGACCGGACGGCGTCATGGCTGATCCGGGGGCCTGTCTGGTGATCGCCTGCGACAAGCTGAACAATCTCACCGGTACCGCCGCAGCCGTCGAGGCGACTGGAGACAGCTACCTTGAACGATTCCAGGGTGGTCCGGAAGGCACTCGCTGGTACTACCGGAGCATGTTCGAAGCGTTGCGGCCGGGTTTGCCCGACGCGATGATCCAGGAGTTCGCAGGTCAGTTGGCCAGGCTCGGCTGACCAGCTCAGCTCAACCGGTCGAGCAGTTCGTCCACCATTGCCCCATCGTCGAAGCACGCGAACTCGTCGTCAAGCAGGCCCTCACGATCCAGGAGTTCGGGCAGTGCGGCGTCGTAGTCGGCCACCTCGATCACCGAGATCACCCTGTTGCGACCCAGAAGGTGGCCCAGTTGGTCGTGGACCTCCGAGCGTGCATGGGAACGGCTGAAGGCGCTCACGAGCAGATGCACATGCAGTTCGTCGTCCAGGAGTACCTGGCGCGTGACCCACACCTCGCGAGCCAGTCGCGCAGCGTCTCGCTCGGTGCCCGAGGCGATGGTTGCGGCTACTGCGTAGGCGGTGCTGTTCGCCTCCCGAACCGGCTCGGCGCTGGAGTCCGGGGCATCGGCCAGCCGGACTTCGGCATCCCTGGTGATGCTCCCGACCCCGTCGTCGGTGCTGTCCTCGCGGTTGCCGTGCAACAGGGCACCCAACGCCGCCCGCATATTTGCCGACCTCATCCCTGCTCCCTCCCATCTGTGGACTCCGAGACCCTCCCTGCTCGGCGTCCTGGTCGTGAACGCGTCCTCCACACGCTCGCCAACAGCTGATCCGGACCGTTGTCGGCTCGTCGTCGACAGAGTCTCAGTCATCCATTGGTGACCTCTTGACCGTATGTTGGCAGGCCCCTCCGACAACTGCACCACGCCGATGCTCGGCGAGGCTGTCCGGTTTGTCCGAAAGGTGAATACGCTCTCTTCGGTCCGGATGACCGGGATGCTCTGCTCCGTTCCGGGCTACCCAGCGGCCAACACGCGGCGGAGGCAATACCTTGACCCCATGACCGACCTGATTCACCTGGCCAGCTCCGGCGGTGGGCGAGCCACCATCCTGCCGAGCAAGGGCTTCAATTGCATCGGCCTCAGCTTCGAGATAGACGGGGTCCGTCGCTCGGTTCTGCACGCCGAACCCGACATCCTCGACGACGGCAGTCCCACCCGCAGCGGCATGCCGGTGCTGTTCCCCTTCCCGAACCGGATCGCCGACGCCCGGTTCGACTGGCGCGGGGAGGAGTACGAACTGCCGGTCGCGCACCCCGGCGACCGAAACGCGAGCCACGGCTTTGCATGCAGGGTGCCATGGTTCCACTTCGACGTCAGCGACGACGGGACGTCGGCCACAGGACGGTTCCGGCTCGGGCGAGATGTTCCCAAGGAGTTGCCGCACTGGCCCGGCGACCTCGAACTCCGCCTCACCTACACGGTCGGCGACCGCTGGCTGGACGTGACGTCGGAGGTGACCAATGTGGACACCCACGATGTGCCCTTCGGGCTGGGGTTCCACCCCTACTTCGCGCCCCTGCCCGTCTCGAGCGCCGGTGGCGACATCCCGGACCTCGGCGGTCAGGACGCAGCCATCGATGACGCCCGGGTCTGGTGCCCCGCCGACCGCTACTGGGTGCTTGAGGACAGCATCCCGGTCGGATTCACCGAGCCCGTGGCCGGGACCAGCGCGCTGGAAGACGATCCTGTGCTGGGTGAACGTGTCCTGGATGACGTGCTCACGGGACTGCCGCACGAGCCATTGGATGATCCGGAGGGTCTGCGACCCGTCGCGTCGCTCAGCAAGGACGGCGCGCGGATGGAGTTGTGGTGTGATCTGAATTGGCGTGAGATCGTCGTGTTCACCCCCGATAACCGTCAGTCTGTCGCAATCGAGCCATACACATGCCCCACCAACGCGGTGAAGCTTGCTGAGCAGGGTCTGGACGTGGGATGGCTGACATTGCACCCACGTGAGAGCTGGACAGCGCGATTCCGGATCCAGGTGGGTGCGGATGGCTGACCCGCAGCGACGCAGTCTGTCGGACTGTGACGGCTTGGGCCTGCGCGAGGAATGGTTCGAGACGCTGTCGGAGGGTCGGGGCAGTTGGCAACTTGAGCGGATCGTCTCGCGGGGGCAGGCAACCGCCGAGGGGCAGTGGTACGACCAGAACCAGGAGGAATGGGTGCTTGTTGTGACCGGCACCGCCGACCTGACACTGATCGATGCGGGACAGGCCACGACCTGGCGGCTGGTGCCCGGCGACCTGGTCCGGTTGCCGGCTGGCTGTCGTCACCGCGTCGATCGCACCGACGATCCGGTCGTCTGGCTCGCGCTGCACCTGTGGGCCGAGGACCCGTCGGGGTAGGGGGCGCGGTGCGTCGGTGGCTACGTCGCTCCGGTCTCGGTCAGGGTGACCAGAGCTGAATGCTTGCCACCGTCTCGTGATGCACCTCGCGGCCGAGTGTGGAGCTGATCAGTTCCACTTCGTGTGGAGTCCATCTCGGTCCGCGGTAGTTGGCCAGCAACTGCCGGAACCGGCGACGCTCCTGTGACTGTTTGGCCCGCAGGACTGTCAGGTGCGGCGTGAACACCTGTTTCGGATCAGCGGCCAGCGACCGCAATTGGCTGTGCAACTGGTCGACCGCATGGCGCGGGCGCAGACCGATCCAGCAGGCGGTACCGAACGAGCCGGAGGAGCGCAGCCGCAACGGTTCCATCGATCGGCGCACGATCAGTTGCTCCACTTGTTCGCGCAGCCGGGCGGGGGGATGGGCGACTGACCCGAGGAATGCCACCGTGATGTGCCAACGCCCCTGGGGAACCAGGGTTGTGTGTTCCCCCAGCCGCTCCAGCAGCGCAGTACGCAGGTGCCGGATCGCCGCGTCGCTGGGACGAATGGCGAGGAAGAACCGGCTCACTCTACGACCGTAGCCGAGACTGTCCGGTTGCTGTGGGGGTTGGCGTGTTCGGAGCGGGCCGCCGCGATGGCCTACACTATTGATGTCCCGAGCCCCCGTAGCTCAGGGGATAGAGCGGTGGCCTCCGGAGCCATGCGCGCAGGTTCGAATCCTGCCGGGGGCGCTTTCACGCGATCGCCCCGGGATGACTTTCGGTCGACCCCGGCGCGGCAGTCAATGAGTCGCTTCTTCTTGTTCGGGAAGTGCCCGTCAGCCCGATCCGGTCCTGCCGACCGAGAAGGTCTTGGACACCATGACGGGATCCATCTGGAAGGCATGCGGCTCCGGGTCCCACATGGTCCAGTCCGGCCGAGGCGAGACGCCCAGCGCCGGGTCGTCGGGGAAGCCCCAGGTGGCATCAGTTGCGATCACTTCGAGGTCGGAACCCGCCGACAGGGTCACCTTGATGCTGTAGCCCTCCTTGGGCGGGGCATACCCGATGACCGACCAGGATGTGCCCTCTGCCATGTTCATCTTCTGCGGCCCGATCTGCAGATCCTGCAACTGACCGGAGGTCTGCAGGGTGTACCAGAGGCTGATCGCGTCCCTGCCGGAGGCGAGCGTGAACTCCACGGTCCTGGTGTCGCCCTTCGTCCTGTCGGAGTTGACACTCAGCGTGGGTGGCGCGACCGGCAGCACGGTGTCTGCCTCGTTGGTCATCACCGTCCAGTCCTCGGTCTTGCCGGGGAAGAATGCCTCCATCGTGATCGGTGCGGTCTCACGAACGGGGTCAGTGCCAAGTGCCTCCTGGGTCCATTCGTCCGGCTCCTCGTCATAGCTGAGCCACTGGGCAGTGTTCGTGTCGGCGTCGATGGAGTAGGCCAGCGTGTCGGGCTGCCGGAAGTTCGGACCGATCAGGGGGGTGGCCAGCCCTGGGATGAGCATGACCACTGCGGCTGCGGTCAGCCCGATGGGCACGGTCCACTTCCAGATGCCCTGCAGGGCGTCGAGCACCGCGCACAGGGAGCTGACGATGAGGACTACCAGCGCGGCGATCACCGCGATCATGGACAGGGACATCATCTGCAGGCCGATGACCGCATCATCCACCAGGATGACCAAGGAGAACGTGGCTGCGAGCAGATCGACGACCAGTGTCACCCATGGCTGCTCCCAGATGATCCGCACCAGGAGTGCGATTGATAGAGCCAGCAGCGGCAGGTAGAACAGGTATGCACCGCCCTGCATGCCGATCTGGGTGAGGACTGCCAGGACGAACCAGATCCCGAGCACGCCGATCGCGAGTCCCTCGACCCGGTGCTTGCGGCGCGCGAGGACGAAGAGGGCGATGGTGGCGGCCACGACCAGCGCCATGATGACTGCCGAATACAGGACGCTGCGATAGGGCGGTGGAATCGTGGTCGGGGTCAACGAGAGGAACAGGCGGGTGTCCGGACGGAAGAGGTAGATGATCGCCAGTACCACCTGGGAGATCACGATTGCGGCGATGATCGCGAGCACGGTCGTGCCAACCCCGCGGCCGATCGCGCGACCGGTCACCACCCCCTTGCGCAGGCCCACCAGCAGGGCGGCCAGCCAGACGCCGAACCCGACCACGATGACGATGAACCCCATGAACACCGGATAGTCCACGACTATCGGACCGATGTTGAACCAGGTCAGGTCGTCCGCCGGTGCCACATCGAGGGTGTCCTCGTTGCCCAGCTGCTGGACGAGGCCCAGCATCGCGTCCCCGGCGTTCTGCATGGATCCGGGGTCGAGGTTCTCAAGACTGTCACCGGGGGTGTGATACCGATTGAGGCCGTCGCTGTAGGCGAAGTTGAGCCCGGGCTTGCCCAGGTTGTCGAACACCGAGAAGTCCGTGTTGTTCTTGATCTTCAGATACAGCTCGAAGAACAGCGAGGAGCTCTGCGGATTGGGCTGGGCAGCCTTGTAGGCATCGAGGAGTTCCTGATTCAGCTGCGAGACCTCGAACAGCAGGCTCTTGCCCCGCACGCCGCGGGCCTCGAAGTTCAGGACCCGTTGCACGTCCTTGGCCCAAGGGTCCTGCAGCATGAAGGACCGGGCACCCCGCTCGCCGGGCTCTTCGGCATCGGTCATCAGGAAGATCACGTCGTGCTTGAGGGGCGGCAGATTCTTCATCGCCCGCAGGGTCTCCACCATTGAGACCACGGAATGGAGATCATCGCTGACACCGGGCCCAGACGGTACCGAGTCGTAGTGGCCCGCGACCAGGATCGCCTGGCTGTGGTCCGGATCGGTGCCGGGCACGCGAACCAGGATGTTCACGGTGTCGGCGGTCTCCAGCGGGCTCGTGTTCTCCGGCACGTCGATCGCGATGGCCTTCACCGGAGAGAAGGCCTGGGTGGTGAGCTGGTTCTTGCGCTCGATCGCGTCGTACCCGAGCTCCTCGACGGCTGCCACCAGCTCAGCGCGTGCTCGGGCGTTTTCGACACTGCCCACTGGGCGAGGTTCGTCGGTGCCTGCGATCCGCTCCATCAGCCCCATCGCCCGTTCGGCGGAGAACTGGTCGGCCGGCGCGTCCGCACCGACCGTGGCCGGTGCCACTGTCTGGAGATACCCCAGCGCGACCGCGATGCCCAGTACCACGAGTGTGATGAAGCCACGGACCATGGCACTGGTAACGTTCTTCGGATCGCCGCCATGGCTGGATTCAGGTGCAGCCCCCGGTTCGGTGGACTCGATCTCTCCTGTGTCGCTGGCGCCGGTCGCCGGTGTCGCAGCGCCCTGGTCCGCCTGTTCGGGCGTCTCGTCGTCGCCGGTCGGCGTACTGCTGGTGTCGCTCACGATCGGCCACCCCGGCGATCTTCCGCGGTTGTGGCATACTCGGGAGCTGGTCGTGACTTGGTTTCCCTGTGTGATCGCATAAGAGCCGGACCAGGCCTTTCAATCGTTATGGAATTCAATCGCTCCGGAATGCGAGACCCCCGGATGGGTACAGCACCTACCGATGAAGCTAGTCCCCCTCCCCCCGGGACGCAGTGTGAGCGGCTGGATGCGCGGCCAATTACGCAGTTCGTGGGAATGTGAGGTGCTGTAACCAGAGCCGGCGCTACTCCAGAGATGACAGGAGCAGCAACACGATGAAACCGACGAAGAAGGCAGTCACGCCTACCGCGGTGTCCTCCTCCTCGTGTGCCTCGACGAGCAATTCCTCCACGACCAGGTAGAGCAGCGCCGCCATCCCGAACGAGATCACGATTGCGTACGCGGGCCCCGAGAGCCCTCCCAGCAGCGTGTTCCCGAGCACCGCACCACCGGTCACGAGCAGTGACAGGGCGATGGGGGCCGTGATCGCCGTCGCCCTGCTCGCACCACGAGTCACCAGCTGAGCCGCCACAGTGGTGCCCAGGGACAGGACCTCCACCGTCAGGGCCAGTGTCAGCAGGGCTCCCTGAGAGCTGCCGAGAGTGAAGGCCATCCCCAGCAGCAGGCCGTCGATGAGCAGATCGATCCCCACTGTGGTGAGCAATGGGGCATTGGATCGGGTTCCCTCGACACGTTCATCGAGGCGCAGCCCGAAGGCCCGCAGGCCGAGCATGGCGGCGACACCGATGGCGAAACCGAGCACGACCCAGAGCGGATTCGTGCCATGAACGTCGGGCAGCAGTTCGACCGCCACAATGGCGGTCACGAGCCCAGCCGCGAAGTGTTGCAGCAGGCTGCGCACCCGTTCGGCCACGGGGCGGGCGGTTGCCAGCACCGCAGCCACCGCCATGGCAACCACCGGTACGAGCGCGAAGAGCGTCACCTGCCAGGTGGGAGTCACGCACCAAGCCTACGGGCTCGGATAGTCGGCGCCGGAAGACGCCAGAAGAATTGCGGGCAGTGGGTGAACGGGGTCGTCTGCGGGGAGGGCCGCGGCGATCAGCTGTTGTGGCGGCGAGTGCCGCTCACGCTCGGATCACCGGTCACCCAGAAGCGCCAAGGTTCTTCCCTGGCCCGGCTGATGCCGATCCGTGGACCGGAACTGCCGATGACCTCCTCTCCAGGCATCGAGACATCCCAGTGTGGATCCTGGAGGAAGTTCACGCCGTCGGTCTCGGGCGTGAGGCCGAGCGCCTGGCCGAGGCGCCCCGGCCCGCTTGCCAGCAGAACCTCTCGATGCCCCGGTCCGCGTCGTCGGCGGACAGTGTCCATGCCTGCAATGACCTCGCCGGCGCGCAGCAGGATGCCGCCGGCCGAACCCGGCTCGTGGCACACCAGATTCAGGCAGAGGTGCACGCCGTAGCTTCGGTAGACATAGAGCACTCCCGGCTCCGCGTACATGCTGGCGTTGCGCGCCGTCCGCCCACCGAAACAGTGCGAGGCGGGATCGTCCTCGCCGTCGTAGGCCTCGACCTCGACGATCCGCAGGGCCACCTCCTGGTGCCTGATCACTGCCCCGAGGAGCCGAGGTGCTGCCAGTTGAGGCTTGTCGGACAACAGCGTCACCAGCGCAGCTGCCGCGACGGTCGGGTGATTCACCACAGGACCAATCAGGAGTCGAAGCTTGCTTCTGGGTCACTCCCAGCTAATTCCCAGGTTCGCCGGGCACTTTGAGGATGTCAAAGGAGGACCCGTGGACAGATCAGAGGAAGCCCGTCGAAGGGCGATGACCATCGCCGTACTCTCAGCGCTCGGAGGTGCGGCGGCCACCGGACTGCTCATGGGTGGCCTGGCGCTCGCTGATCAGGACGGCGCCACCACCGACCAGACGACGACCGACCCGACCGTGACCGACGATGATCTCTGGAGCGGGCAGACCTCGCCCTGGTCCGACGACGACGGCTCGGACTCAGGCTCAGGGTCCAGCGTGCCGCAGGGGCCGGGCTCCGGTTCCTCCGGACGTACCGGAGGTTCGTGATGAGTGCCCTGTCCGCGGCCCCGCGAACGGTGGCCGACTTCGCCCTCTGGGGCGGCCGCGCCAGCATCGCGGTGACAGAACCCGGACAGTTGCAGCCTGCCATGCGGCTGGTGTCGGAGGAACTCGGCAGAATCGAACGAGCCGCCTCCACCTACCGTGCCGACTCCGAGCTCGTCAGGATCAACCGAGGTGATACTGCAGCGCAGCTGTCCCCGCTGCTTGCCGAGATGGTCGCTGTGTCGCTGCGGGTTGCCCGGGCCACCGGAGGCCTGGTCGATCCGACCGTGACACATCCCGGTACCGGCACCTGGCGCGACGTGTTCCTCGACGGGCCGATGCTGGTCCGTGGCGGGGGAGTGCGCCTCGATCTCGGCGCCACCGCCAAGGCATGGGCCGCCGACCGCTGCGCCACACTCGTCCATCAGGCACTCGGCACGGGAGTGCTTGTCGGCCTGCTCGGTGACCTGAGTGCCGCCGGACCCGCACCCGAGCTGGGCTGGCGCATTGACGTGGCGGAGGACCATCGCAGTCAGGACGACACCGTCTCGATCCGCATCGGCAGTGGGGGCGTGGCCACGTCCTCCACCACAACCCGACGCCACCGGGATGCGGGACGCTCAGTCGTGGTCACGGGCGTGCCCCCCTGCTCGAACCATATCGTCGATCCCCTCACCCGGCGTTCGGTCACCGGAAGGTGGCGGACCGTCTCAGTGGCGGCCGACTCGTGTGTCGGGGCGAACGCCGCGAGTACCGCAGCCCTGGTCCTCGGCAACCGAGCCGCGCTCTGGGGTGTGTCCACGCTGCATACCGAGGAGTCGGTGGAATGGCTGCTCGACAGGGGTCTGTCCGCACGGCTCATCGACGCCGAGGGTCAGATCACGACGGTGGGGGGGTGGCCCAGATGAGTCTCACCTGGCTGGCATCCCGTGCATCCGGGGAAGTCGCCCTGCTGCTCCTCAGCGCCGTCACCGTCCTGGGCATCCTCACGGCGAGATACGGCTCGGGAACCGTTTGGCGGCGCTACACGTTGTCTCAGGTCCATCGCTACCTCTCGGTTGTGGCGGTCGTGTTCCTGGGGCTGCACATCCTTGTCACGGTGCTCGACAGTTACGTGACTGTGCCCTGGTGGTCGGCGGTCCTTCCGTTCACGAGCCCCTACCTCACCTTTGCCGTGGGCCTCGGTGCAGTGTCGGTGCTGCTGTTGCTGGCGGTGATCCTGACGAGCCTGATCAGGGTGAGTCTGGGCTATCCGGTGTGGAAGCGCTTGCACTATCTGGCCTACGGGGCGTGGGCCATCGGGTCCCTGCACGCGGTGCTGGCAGGTACCGACCAGCTGCTGACGTTCTCTCTGGCTGCCGGTGGCCTCGTCGCCGTGGCAGCCAGTCTCCTGCTCGTGCAATATCCGAAGGGAAGGTCCGCTCATGCTCACAACGGCGCAGCGACCACGGCTGCTGACATCCACTGAGCCCGGCTGGCACGCACACATCCGTGCCCACGGCCCGTTGCCGCCCTGGCCCGCGGCGCCGAGCAATCGGCTGCTCCTCGAGGTCGAGGCCGCAGGACTCCGTGGCCGAGGGGGTGGCTGGTTCCCGACCGCGGCGAAGATGCGGGCCGTCATGACGGCCTCACACAACGGTGGTGGACCTGCGGTCGTCGTGGCCAACGCGATGGAGTCCGAACCTGCCAGTCTCAAGGACGCGACGCTCCTGGCGGCGTCCCCCCATCTCGTCCTTGACGGACTGGTGTGCGCCGCCCAGGCGGTGTGGGCGCAGGAGGCGATCCTGTGCCTGCCGCAGGACAACCCCGCGGTTCCGGTGGTGGCCAGTGCCCTGGCCGAGCGCTCGTCGCGAGGAGCCGATCCGCTGCCCATCAGACTGGTCTGCCCGCCCCACCGCTACCTGTCGGGGGAGGAATCGGCCCTGGTGCAATGGCTGAACGGCGAGGAGGCCAGACCCAGCATGGGCAAGCCGTATGCCGCTGGCGTGCAGGGGCGCCCGACCCTGGTGCAGAACGTCGAGACCCTGGCCCAGCTGGCGCTCATCGTGAGGCATGGGGCTGCTTGGTTCCGCAGCGCCGGGACCCAGGCCGCGACCGGCACGACGCTGGTGAGTGTCAGCGGAGCGGTGAACCGGCCTGGAGTTGTGGAGATCGGTGTCGGCACTTCGATCGTGGAGATTGTGAACCGATGTGAGGGTGTGAGTGCTCCGGTGCAGGCGGTGCTCACCGGTGGCTACGGTGGCGCCTGGCTTCCCGCAGCCCTGGGAGAGCTGCCGTGGTCGCCCGAGGATCTCGCCGCCCATGGGGGCAGCGCTGGCGCGGGTGTGCTGGTGCTCCTGCCGGGTGACAGCTGCGGCATCGCCGAGACCGCCCGTGCCGTCAGCTATCTGGCCGAACAGGGTGCACAGCAGTGCGGGCCCTGCCGCTTCGGCCTGTCCGCCCTGGCCGCTCACATGCACGAGATCGCTCAGCCGGCCACGTCCCCGTTCGACCAGCGGGGTGCAGCCCACCTCAGTTCCCGGATCCGGGGCAGAGGGGCGTGCCGGTTGCCGGACGGCGCCAGCCGCTTGGCCGACTCTGCGCTCGAGGTCTTCGCCGACGAACTGTCGGCACACCGCCGCGGGCAATGCTCCGGTGGTCGGCAGGTACTGCCCACACCGCGGCGGAAGGGGTTGGCATGAGAGAGCTGAGGGTTGATCCGATCCAGTGCCAGGGCAGGGGTCTGTGCGCCGCCGCCGCGCCGGCTCTGGTCTCGTTGGACGAGTGGGGGTACCCGCTGCTCGCCGACGGGACCAGGGAGCCGATCACTAGCGCCGACGAGCGGGCAGCCAAGCGGGCCGTGCGCGCGTGCCCGAGGCTCGCACTGGCCCTGAGCCCACGTTGAGCCCGGTTGTGACTCAGTCGCCCCGGGCCGGTCGAGCTGAAGCTACTTGACTGCGATCAGGTCGATGACAAAGATGAGCGTCTTGCCGGACAGCCGGTGTCCACCGCTCTCCCCGTAGGCCAGCGCCGGGGGGATGATGAGCTCACGGCGACCGCCGACGCGCATGCCCGGGATGCCGTCCTGCCAGCCCTGGATCAGGCCTCGCAGCGGGAACTCGATCGATGCGCCGCGGTTCCAGGACGCGTCGAACTCCTCACCGGTCTCGTACTCCACGCCGACATAGTGGACCTCGACCTCATCGCCGGGCTTCGCCTCATCGCCGTCACCCACCACGATGTCGCGGATCACAAGGGTGTCGGGCGCTGGGTCGCTGGGGAATTCGATCTCTGGTTTCTCCATCCCACGAGCATACGGCAGGCGTCGCGCCGTCGTGTCGGGTGGCAGTCAGTGGGGGACCAGGTCGAGGATCCTTCTGGCGACCGACGACCAGCTCCACAGCTGGACCACGGCCTCACGACAGCCGGCTGACAGTGCGTCCCTGCCCGATGGTTCCAGTGCCAGTATCCGCTGCATCCTGTCTGCGAGCGCAGCGGTCTCGCCGGTGGGGAACGACACCAGTCCCTGCTCCGGGGCGGGGAGATGCGCCACGAGACCGTCGGCGATCTCGGCCAGCCCGGAATGGTAGGCGACCACGGGTGGGCAGCCGCAGGAGGCAGCCTCGGCCGCGACCATTCCGAATGCCTCCGGGAAGATGGACGGTACGACGCTCACGCTGGCCAGCGGCCACACCTGTGCCAGATGGCGGTGCTGCAGCGGTCCGGAGAACAGGTTGCTGAGGCCGAGGCGTTGCGCCTGCGCCTCCAGTTCGGCCCGCGCAGGGCCGAACCCGATGATGAGCAGATTGGCGGCGAGTCCGACTGCGGCATCCAGCAGCAGCGACACCCCCTTCTGCTCGCTGAGCTTGCCGACGTATGTGATCACCGGACCGGGTCGGGCGAGGAACTCCTCGAAGCGGGCAGCGTTGCCGGGGTCCGGGAGTCGTTCGTTGCCGTGGTTGGGCGGGTCTGCCTCGCACTCGGCGATCAGCGTTTCAGTCGCCAGCTCGCGGTCGCGTGGTCGCATGAGCTCGGTGTCGACGCCGGGCGGGATGACGTGAACGAGGCCGTCCGGGAGCGGGAGCAGATCATCGATCACCGACCGGATGTGGTCCGAGCCCGCCAGCACTCCCTGCGACAACGGCAGTACTTCACCCGCCCAGCGACACAGTGCTTCGTCGCCACGCATGCTGTATTCGAGTTCGGAGCCGTGGGCCTTGACGACGAAGGGCAGACCACTGGCAGCCCCCACAGGTCCACCCATGAGCAGGTGGTTGCAGAAGAGGAGGTCGGCCTCGCCCTGTGCCCGGATGGCGGCCACGTTGGCTTCGATGTAGGCATCGAGTACATCGGGTGCGAGATCCTGCAGCAGTGCGGCCTGGCTGTCCTCGTAGTGATCGAGTACGAACACCGGCAGGGGACCGGGGAGTTCGGGGCGCACCACCTTCGCGCCGTTCAGGTCCAGTTCCTGAGCATGAGGATCCTGGCAGAAGACCGTGACTTCGTGGCCCTCGCGAGCCAGGGTCTGGGTCAGTGCCCGCGTGTACTCGTTGGAGCCGGTACCGCTGAGCAGGTAGCCGTGCCAGATGAAGATTCGCACGCAATCACCGTAGTGACTCCGCTGCCTGCCATGCGAGAGTTGTCACCCCGTGGGGCTCACCCGGCAGTCCCGGCGCCGGGCTCGGTGTCGGTGCTCGGCAGCAGTCCCGCGAAGCCTTCCAGGCCCTGACCTCGGGTGACTCAGGCCGGGCAGGGTCAGTAGGTGCGTGCCCTGATGAGGACCTCCTGGGCCGCCGAGGCGACCAGCGCTCCGTTGCTGTCGAAGAACTGACCCCTGGCGAAGCCGTGCCCGCCACCGCTGATCGGGCTGTCGGTGACGAACAGCAACCAGTCATTGGAGAGGAATTCCTGGTGGAACCACATGGCGTGATCGATGGAGGCGAGATCGTGGCCCTCGGCAGCCAGCCGTCCACCATGGTGGCTCAGCACTGTGCCAACGAGTGTCAGATCGCTGAAGTAGGTCAGTGCGCACGCATGGATCAGTGAGTTGTCGGGCAGCGGTTCCCTCGTCCGGATCCAGGCCATCTGATCGGCTCGGCCCCGCGTCAGTTCCAGGACCTGATGATGATGGATGAACCGGATGTCGATCAGGTGTTCCTCGGGCAGCCCAGCCTCTGCTGGTGTGCGACTCTCCTGGTCGTTGTCCCGGAAGGTCCGGGTGAGGTCGGTGGCCCTGACCTCGTCGGGCCGTGGCACATCCTCGAACCACCCTTCGCCGGCGCGGTCGAGCCCGGTCGCCTGGTGGGACGGTCCGTCCTGCACCGGAGCGAACGACGCGGACATCGTGAAGATGGTCTCACCGTACTGGACTGCCCGGACCCGTCTGGTCGAGAAGGAACGGCCGTCGCGTGGCCGGTCCACGGTGTACACGATGTGGTCCGAGGTTCGCCCCGGCCGCAGGAAGTACCCGTGCAGGGAGTGCACGTGGCGGGCGCTCTCCTCAACCGTCGTCCCGGCTGCGACGAGCGCCTGCGCCGCCACCTGGCCGCCGAACGCACGCAGGGGGGCGCCGGCATGGCACCATCCCGTGAAGATGTCGCGATCGACACGCTTGAGGGACAGCCGGTCCAGGAACGGGCTGTCGGGATTGTGGATCGGAGGATCCTCGAACTCCTGCACCTGCATACCTGATTATCGCCGGATTCCGCCTGCGAGCGCTGGCACTTGCCGCACTGACACTATGGGCTGTTCGTGACGGAGAATTGCCGGGGCGGGTGGCGGCACCTACCGTCGGTCCCATGCGGATCCTCATCATCGGCGGCGGCGTCGCGGGACTCACGCTCGCCGCGGAGCTCCTCCAGCAGGGACGTACTGCGGTGATCGTCGAGAAGGCAGCTGAGTACACCGATGTCGGGTACGGTCTTGGACTCTATCCGCTCGGCAGCGGCGTCCTGCACGGGCTGGGCCGATACAAGCAGTTCCTGGACTCGGGAGTCGTCTCGCAGACCTATGAGGTCGCTGACGGGAAGGGGAAGGTCCTGCAGTCGGCGCAGATGCAGACGTTCACCGCCGACATCGGTCCCCTGGTGATGATCTCCCGCACCGACCTCATCGACATTCTGCGGGATGCCGCTGGTGCGGCGGACTTCCGGATGGGTACGACGGTGACCGGCCTCGACCAGAGCCGCGAAGACGTCGTGGGCGTGACACTGTCCGACGGTACGCAGGAGGACTTCGATCTCGTGGTCGCTGCCGACGGCATCTACTCCCAGACCCGGACTTCGGTCTTCGGGCATCAGCGCCCCGACGACACCGGCTGGGTGCTCTGGACCTGGTGGGCGGAGCTGCCGCAGTGGCCCAAGGACCTTGTACGTGAGTACTGGGGCAGGGGGAGCTTCTTCGGCGTCTACCCCTGCAAGGACCGCGTCATGTGCGCGGCCGGAACGCCGGCGGACGAGATGACCGCACGCCCCGGGGATCTGGACCAGGCTCGTCAGTTCGTGCGAACGACGCAGGCTGACCTGATCGAGGCCGACCCCAGGATCGGTGCAGCTATCGATGAGGCGACGGGGTTCTTCCCGTGGCCGATGGCCGACGTCCGCGCAGAGCACTGGTCGAGAGGCCGTGTGGTGCTCTGTGGTGATGCCGCGGTGGGCTTCCTGCCCACCGCCGGCGTGGGTGCCTCGAACGCGATGAGAGGTGCCGCCGGGCTGGCGGATGAGTTGTCACGAGTAGGGCCAGAAACGGTGCCCCTGGCCCTCGAACTCTTCGAGAAGCGCTGCCGCAAGGTCATCGAGGACAATCAGCAGGATTCTCGAAGTGTTGCGAAGTACATGTTCGTCGACAGCGGCCCCGCAGCGTGGGGGCGTGACCAGTTGCTGAAGATCTATCCTGCGGAGAAGGTCGTGCAGCAGATCATCGCCTCGATGAAGACGCCTTTCTGATCCCTCACCCCGCCTCAGCGAACGGCCCGGATGCGTCCCTGCGGGTTCAGCAACTGGTGCAGCTCGTCGACATCGTTGCAGTGGTGCAGCGCCTCGGCGTAGGTCACGGCATTGCGGGCCACGAGATCGACCAGTGACTGGCTGAGGCTGTTCATGCCCTGGGACTGCCCCGCCTGGATGACCGAAGGGATCTGGTGGATCTTGTTGTCCTTGATCATGGCTCTGGCGGCAGAGGTGTTCTTGAGGACCTCCGCGGCCACCAGCCGTTGCTGCGGGTCCACGGCGCTGCGCAGCAACACCTGCGAGACGATCATCCGCAGCGTCTGGGCCAGGTGTGAACGGACCGCATTCTGCTCATCGCCGGGGAAGGACTCGATGATCCGGTCGATGGTGTCCTTGGCCGTGGTCGCATGGACGGTGGACAGCACGAGGTGTCCGGTGCCGGCCGCTTCCATCGCCACCCGCATGGACTCGCGGTCACGCAACTCGCCCACCAGGATCACATCGGGGTCCTGGCGCAGGGCGCGCCGCAGCGCCTCGGCGAAACTACCGGTGTCCCGGCCGACTTCGCGATGGGTCACCAGGCACTTGTCGGAGGTGTGACGATACTCCACCGGGTCCTCGATCGTGACGATGTGCGCGTCACGCTCGTGATTGATCTCGTTCAGGATCGCGGCCAGCGTCGTTGACTTCCCCGCGCCGGTGGCTCCCGTGACCAGTACGAGGCCGTGTGTGTAGTGAGGCACCTCGGCCAGAGCCAGGGGCAGGTCGAGATCACGAAGCTTGGGGATCTCGATGGGCACCGAGCGGATCGCCGCACCCACCGTGTCCTGTTGCTTGTGCACGTTGATCCGGAACCGGCCGACCCCAGGGATCTCGTAGCTGGCATCGAGCTCCTTGTTGGCCTCGAACTCCTCACGCTGCTGGCTGGTGATCGCCTGATAGATCAGGTTGTGCACCTCTTCGGACGTGAGAGGTTCCCCCTCCAGCCGGACGAGCTGACCGGCGACCCTGAAGATGATCGGGGAATCTGCTGCGAGATGGACGTCTGAGGCGTTGCTTGCCACCGCCTCGGTGAGAATTGTTCGAAGACCCTGCATCTGCTCACTGTGCCCTGCCGAGTCCATGCCAAACCCCTCTCGCCCCCACTGAGACGAAGCTCGCACTGGCCCACACTACGAACGTGCCTCAGGGCTGTCGCAGCGCCCTGAACTCCGCCTCGCGTTTCTCTGTGAAGTACTCATCGAAGCGCTCCTGGGCCTGCTCCCCGAACAGCAGTTCGCAGGCCTCCTGCATTCCATCGGCATTCTTGATCTCGTCGTACCCCAGCACCAGTGCGATCTTGGAGCGGCGCCGCAGGAAGTCGTCGAGCTTGGTGATCATCTCGGTCTGAGCTGCGTAGTGCAGTTCCACCCGGACGTAGTCCGCGCCCTCGATCACGTCATCGGCCATGGAGGGATCATCCCGGATGGCCTCGAGCATCGCGAAGGCACGCAATCCATAGCGGCGCCACAGCCTTGTTGCCAGCGTCTCGAACGCCCGGCCCTTGCGCAGCTTGTTCAGGCCCATGAGGCGCGCCTGCCGGAAGAACTCATCCCGTGTCGCCTTCTTCGGTTCGCCGTACCAGGTCTTGCCGGTCCGGTCGAGTGCGACACCGAGTTTGCGGACGGCTGCCAGCACCTCGTTGCCGATGTTGACGCAGTCGGTGAGCTTACCGCCGAAGATGCTGATGAAGGAGTTCTGGGCACTCACTTCCATCGAGTGCTTGCGGGACAGCGCTGTCCAGTCAGTCTCGGAGTCCTCATCGTCACTGGCTTCCACGACCAGCGGACGAACGCCGCAACGTGCCGCGATGATGTCCTGCGGAGTGAGTGGATCATGCATGTCGAGACGCTTGTTGATCTGGTCGAGCAGGAAGTCGCGATCTTGCGTTGTGACATGGGTGTAGGGCTCATCGACACGCTCGTCGGTGGTGCCGATCACCGAACGGGGCCCCATCGGAATGACGTAGAACAGTCGTTCGGTGTCGTCGAAGAAGGCGAGGACCCGCTCGTTGTTGGTGAGCCGCGGGACGATCAGGTGAATGCCTTTGGAGTAGACGATCTTGTGCTTGGTGGAGACCTTGACTTCCTTGTTGAAGTCATCGACGAACGGTCCGGTGGCGTTGATCACGACGCGGGCCCGCGCGAAGTAGTTCTCGCCGCTGTGAGTGTCGCGCATCTCGACGTTCCACAGGCCGCGGCTGCCCTCGGACTTGTTCCGCTGAGCGGAAGTCACTTCCACGTAGTTCGCGCAGACGGCGCCCACGTTCAGGGCGGCGCGGACGAAGCTGAACACGAACCGGGAGTCGTTGTCCACGATGTATGCGTCGCTGTACTCGATGCCGCCCTCCACGTCGGAGGTGTTGATCACCGGCTCCCGGTCCTTCACACCCTTCGCCGACAGCACCGCCGGTGGTCTGGTGAAGAAGTCGCCGATCGCCCAGTAGGCGGTGGAACCCATGCCTGCGAACCATGGTTTGTAGGGCGAATGCTCGTCCAGTGCGGCCAGGAACCTGATCTCCCGGAGGTTGGCCGGGTAGCTGCGGATCAGTTTGTTGCGCGAGACGCACAGATGCCGGACTAGCTTGAACTCGTAGTTCTCGAGGTACTTGAACCCGCCCCAGACCAGGTTCGAGGACTCCATCGAGGTGAACCCCGCGAAGTCGCCACGATCGACCAGGGCGACCGAGGCGCCGTGTGCGGCCAGCGCCGCAGCCGAGGAAGCACCGTTGATCCCGCCACCGACGATGATCACATCGAAGGTGCCCCCGTCCAGCTTGGTGAGGTTGCTGTCACGCAGTGCCATGATGCTCCCTTGTCCCCGGTCCGCACCCATAGTGGCAGTCGGTCGGCGGGCTGTCGACCCGACCCCGGTGGATGTTGGCAGGTCCGGCGCTTACCTCGGAGTGAAGTGCAGGACCGGTCCCACCCGGGCGCCGTCCACGAAGTAGCGTGCCGTACGCCTGCCGTGGGCGCCGGTCGGGTACTCCTTGTTCCAGCTGATGCTGGCCTGCCGCGCTCCGTCGGCACCCTCCTTGAGTCTCGCCTCCCGGCAGTTCACTCCGCCACTCCCGGAGACGCAGACCTGGGCGCGACCCCGGCGCTGGACCGAGGTTGTCACATTCAGGGCGTACTTCGCGTTGTGCCTATGGATCGAGATGCAGTACTTGTTGCCCGGTGTGCAGAACTGCTTGAGCAGCAGCCAGCCCTCCTGAAGTCCCAGTGTCGAAGCGGCGTCATTGGTGGTGGCGGCTCGTAGGGGAGGCCTGGCGCTGCGGGAGTTCTCGGTCGCCACCAGGGCGCCGACCAGAACGAGGCTCGCGGTTGCGAAGACGAGGAAGGCGAAGGCGCCGCCGATCCTCACCCAGGGGCTCCTGGGCAGTGGCGGAGGGCCGATCAGGTGCACTTGTGCCATTACGACTCCACTGGCTTCAGCTCAAATGGTGGCGAAGCGTGGACGGGGAGTCCTGCTGAGCGACAACCCGGCCACCGATCGGGCGAACCGGTAGTCTTGCGACTGGCGTAGCTGTCCCGCCCGGGCTATGGATCGTCCGCAGTCGTTGTGGGATGAGATTGGCCGGAGGTGTCCGAGATCCAGCAGGGCGTGCAGTCCGAGGAGATCAAGAAGTACGCCGCGCTCCTCGAGGAGACACGCGAGGCGGCGCTGCCGCCGATCCCCGGCAAGTGGATCGACCCCGAGCCGAAGGTGATGACGGCGACCATCCAGGCGGTGGACAAACGCAGTCAAGTCGCCGGTTTCGGATATAGGGCATTCCTCCGGTTCTCCCGGTCAAGGGCCACGTTGCTCGCCGCCGGCACCACGTACTACGTCTTCCTGGCGGTGTTCTCCCTGGCGGTCGTCGGCTATGGCGTCGCGCTGACCTTCGGTGCCGAGAAGCTGACCGAACTGATCACCGATGCCCTGAATGAGGCGTTCCCGCAGCTGGTGGGGTCAGCGGGGATCGACCCGACCGCGCTTCAGAACGCCGGGGAGACGATGGGCATCATCGGTGGCGTTGTCCTGTTGTTCTCCGGCAGTGGCGCCATGTATGCGATGGCGCGATCCCTGCACGTGATCAACGGCGCTCCCAAGAGTTCCCGTAACTACGTCTGGGAACGGATCCGGCTGCTGCTCTGGATGCTGCTGCTCGCTCCGATGATGCTGCTCTCATTCGTGCTGGCCGGTGCGTTCGTCGGCTTCGGCAACGCGATCTCCGACAACGATCTCATGGTGGCGCTCATCTGGGTCGTCGCGGTGCTGCTCAACCTGGCGCTCGACTTCAGCATCGACTACCTGATGCTCAGCTTCTTCGGCGGTATCCGCCCCTCGCGCAGCAGTCGGGCTGCGGGTGCCGCCTTCGGGGCGCTGGCGGCCACCGTACTCAAGTATGTGGCTGCGGTCATTGTGACCTTCTCCATCAGCAAGCCGCAGTACGGCGCTCTGGCAGCGCCCATCGCGGTCCTGCTCATCCTGTACCTGCAGACCGCGGCGTTCTACCTCGCTGCGGCAATCACCGCAGGGCTGGCCGGTGAGGCAGGGGCCAGCGCTCTGAGGCGTGGGCAGAACTCGCAACCGCAGGCTGAGAGCGACGACGCCGAAGCGGTCGATGGGGCGGACCCGGAGTCACATGAGCAAGCCCCGGCCGGGGAGCCGCCGGACCGCGGAGGGAACTCGCCCCCCTCTGGGCCGGAGCGCCCGAGCAGCTGATCCTCCTGTCGCTGGAGTCGGCAGCCGTGGTGGAGAAGCGGACAGTCAGGCCTTCGCTGCACGCTTTGAGGCCCGGGATCTGAGCACCAGGAAGATTCCCATGCAGATCGCGCCGATCACCAGCTGGGGCAGGAACCACACGAGCCGCCAGACGAGATCGGCGGCCACCGCGGTGGCATTGTCCACACCGAACGAGACCAGCAGTGCGATGAGCGTGGCATCGACCGTGCCGAGGCCACCGGGTGTGATCGGGAACGACACCAGCAGGATGGCCACTGAGTAGGCCGCGAACGCCTGCAGCAGGTCGACCGAGTCGGGAAAGGCGCCCAGACCGCCGAGCGCACACAGCAGCACCACGAAGGGCATCAGCTGCGCCACTACGTTCGTGATCGCCAGGGCTACCCAGCGCCGGCGCATGAGATCGTGGGCGTCGTTGCGGAAGTTGACCAGTCCTGTCTGAAGGTCGGGCGGTGGCTTCTTGAAACGGCGCCAGATCGGCGCGGCGATCTTCTCACCCCACCGCCCGATCCGCCGGGCGCCGTTCTCCGAGTGCAGGATCATGAGCAGTCCCACCAGGGAGACCACGAACAGGATCACGCCGAAGATGGCGGTGGCCTTGAGCAGGCCCGAGGTGTTCTGCCGGGTCGCCAGCAGTCCCACTGCCAGTGCGGGCATCCCGAGCGTGAACAGATAGGTGTAGGCTGCGTCGGCTGCGACCGCTGCGGCCGACATGCTGGGCCGGACCCGGTAGTAGTTGAGGATCGAGGCCTGGGTGCCGACCGCCACCGCCCCGCCGCCGGGAATCACGTTGCTGATCATGAAGCCGGCTTGCCGTTCGAGGAAGCCACGCCAATAGCCGAGGCCACGGATGGCCGCGTTCACGGTCAGTGAGTACAGGCCGATGTTCGCCACACCGGCGATGACCAGCGCGACCACCCACTCCCACGCCATGTTGCGGATGCGATCGGCCGCATCCTCGTAGTTGGAGATCTGCGGGAAGAGCAGGAAGTACATGAAGACGACGATGATCACGCCGAAGGCGGCGGTGAAGATGATGCGCTTCCTGCTCCAGCCGCTGCGCTGAGGTTCCTCTTCGTCGGCATCGCCGGAGCTGACGAAGGGGTCGGCAGCGCTCCCGACTGGCTCAGCCGCGGAGGCCGACTCGGCCGCGGAGGCCGGGTCTTCGGCCGATGCCGACGGTTCCTCCTCCGGCTGGCCCTCCATAGCGAGTAGCGTAGGGGGTCCGGTTGGTGCAGGTGCCGCTTCACCGGGATTTGCGGGTGCCGCACCGGCGAGAACTCCAGGAGGTGTCCTGGGTGAAACCCCACCGGCCGTCTGGGCCCGGGACCTGAACGGCCTTGTGGTGCATGAAGCGGCAGTGCCGTCCGCTACGTCAGTTTGAGGGTGTGACCCTCCCGAAGATCGTGGCTGGGCGCCCGTGCCGCCGGCGGATCACCATGGCCGCAACGAAGGCGGCTACCGCGAAAGCGCCGAGGGCGATGACCAATGCCAGAGCAACCGGACCGGTCATGGTCGTGGCCAGGAGCATCAGTCCGAGCATGCCGAACCCCGTGCCCAGCGCGACGCCGGCCCCGCGGACATCCTGACCGTGGCCGGCGGCTGAGCTGATGATCTGATAGATGCCGCACGCCAGGACGAACAATCCCAGTGCGATCTGAAGTGTTTCCATGACCCCCACCTCCAGTGGTGTTCGAATGGTGAAGCAGTGGTTGCCGGTGACGGCCCGATGAAACGCACAATCACATGAATGGCCGAACCGCGAAACGTGCCGCCGCGCTAGCACCCTGGAACAACCACACAGCACGGTTCATCTTTGGGTCGCCGCGGAGGGGCAGTGGCCGTGGCAGAATGTGCTCATCACCGCTGGAGGAACAATGTCTGGGGATAATGCGACCGGTCCCGTCGACTACCTTGTGCTCGAGTTTCCCGAGCAGGACGACCCCACCGGGGACGCCGCCACCGAGCTCAGGGCCCTCATCGAGTCCGGGGTGATCAGGCTGTTCGACATTGTTGCCGTCCACAAGAGCGCGGACGGTGAACACCGGGTGGTCGATCTGGGTCAGTTCTCCAAGCAGGACGATGACGGTTTCGCATTCTTTGCCGGAGCGAGCTCGGGGCTGCTGGGTATCGACGATGTGGAGTCGGTCGCCTCAGCCCTGGAACCACGCACCTTTGGGATCGTCCTGGTTTACGAGAACGCGTGGGCGGAGGAGTTCGTCAGCGCGACACTGCGTGCCGGTGGGGCCCTGATCGCCAGTCAGCGCATACCGGCGCCCGTGTTCAACGCCGCTCTGGATGAGGAGGACTGATGCCAGGACTGATCGGGAACATCGCCAGGACCGCCGTCGTGGCCGGGACCGCCACGGCGGTCTCGGGACGGGTGCAACGCCGGCAGGCCGAACGCTTCGCGGAGCGTGACGCGGCCATTGCGGCCAATCGAGGGGCGGGCTACTACCAGGGAGCCCAGGCGGCCCAGCAGCAGGCCTACCCGCCCCAGCAGCAGGCCTACCCGGCTGCACCCCCACCGCCCGCTCCGGCGGCAGCGCCGGCGGTGGACGATCCCATCGCGAAGCTCCAGCAACTGGCCGAACTGCATGCCCAGGGTGTGCTCACCGATGCGGAGTTCGCCGCGGCGAAGGCCAAGGTCCTGGCCTGATCGTGATACGTTCCCTTGCGATCGGGCCCGAGCACGGTGATCTCACCGTGCTCACCGACGCTGCGGGCAGGGGCCGGCGACTGGCGCATCGGCTGACACTCGAGCCCGAGGTGTGGTCGGTTCGCGTGCACTTCGAGCAGGAGGAGCCCACCCTCGGTGAACTCTGTATCTCCACGCAGAGCCTGCGAGTGGTTGCCTCTGGCGGCGGGGTGACGCCACTCACCTCGATCGACAAGGGCGCCATCCACCACACCATGATGTCGCAGTTGCAGGCCAAGGATCACGCGGAGATCGTCTATACCGCCCGCACGATCGAGCGCAGCGACGCGGGGTACACCTTGCAGGGGCCGCTTCGGATCGCTGGCAGCACTCAACCGGTGTCGGTCGAGGTCACGGTGGAGGATGACGGCGAGGACTATCACCTCTCCACCACCTGCACCCTCAAGCAGACGGACTTCGGAATACGCCCCTATTCGGCGATGTTGGGCAGTATCAGGATGGCCGATGAGGTGGTCGTCGCCTGGCAGGTCGTGGTGCCGAAGATCGAGGTGGCGGTGGCCGAAACGGACTGAGGAGGACTCATGACCGATCCCGTGCTGCAGACCGTGCCACTGGGGATGCACTGGCCCACCCAGGACCCGTTCCTGTTCTGTGCTCACCACAACGATGCTTTCCCCCGAGGGAACGCCGACCTCGGCCCGGTCGCAGACCTTGCCGGTAGGCAGATCGGCAACGACTTCGCCGAGATCGACGGCTGGAACATGTACCACGGTGACATCGTTCCGGGATTCCCCGTTCACCCCCATCGGGGCTTCGAGACAGTGACGTACGTCCGGCGGGGAACGCTGGATCACTTCGACTCGCTGGGAGCTACCGCCCGCTTCGGCGAGGGGGACGTCCAATGGATCACCGCCGGTGGTGGCATCCAGCACTCCGAGATGTTTCCGCTGTTGCGGCAGGACACCGAGAACCCACTGGAGCTCTTCCAGATCTGGCTGAACCTGCCGTCACGCTCCAAGATGGTGGATCCGTACTTCACCATGGTCTGGTCCGACGACCTTCCCAGGGTGCGATCAGGGCCCGCTGGCTCGTCCGTGGTGGTCACGGTGGTGGCCGGAGAGCTCGGCGGTGGTTCGGTCTCGCCTCCCCCGGATTCCTGGGCCAGTGACTCCGAGCACAACGTCGGCATCTGGCACTGCGTGTTCGAGCCGGGGTCCTCATGGGAGCTGCCGCCAGCACCGGCCGGCGTGGCCCGCACCGCCTACGTCTTCGATGGCGCGTCCGTGCGCGTGGATGGACACGAGGGGCAGCTGGAGGCGGGCACCGGCGCGGTCCTGAGCGCTGAGTCACCGGTCACGATGTCCAGTGACGACGGAGCCGAGGTGCTGATCCTGCAGGGGCGTCCCATCCAGGAGCCGGTGGTTCAGCACGGGCCCTTCGTGCTCAACACACGTGAGCAGGTGATGCAGGCCTTCGAGGATTACCGGCGTACCGAGTTCGGGGGCTGGCCGTGGGAGCGTCGCGACCCGGTTCATCCAGTGGCAGAGACCCGCTTCGCTCGGTATCCCGACGGCAGGCATGAGCGACCCGCAGCGTCACAGACTACGCCTGTCGACAGCGCCTGAACCGGCCGCTCAGTCCTCAGGTACCCGGTCGGCGGGGTCGATGATCTGGCCTCCCACTGCGCCGGGAGTGGCGGGGCGGGACAAGATGCCGCGAGCCCGGGCCTTCTCCACCCACCGAACCGCCGAGCGTCGCGAGATTCCGTACTTGGCCGCGAATGCCGCCGAATAGCCCCGTCCGGCTTCCAGATACTCCCTCGCGATCCGTTCCAGGAAGTCGTCATCGAGTGCGGTGGCCGCGACGAGCGGGCGGGTGTCGTCGGACTCGAGCCACCGTCCGAATGCCGTCGCGGGATCCGCACTGGTCAGATGGCCCACGATGATCTGCAGGGTCGTCCGCCACTTGAACTCCTGCTGCGTGCGGTCGAGATCAATGCCCTGCTCGGCGTCGAAGACCGCGCGGACGATCGCAGGCCGGTCATCGATCAGTTTCACGTCCACCGTGATGGTCACTGCAGGAGGGCCGCTGGTGTCGGAGTCCGCCCGCACCTCGAATGTGGCCCGCACCGGGAACGGGATCGCGGTCGCGGTCGGGGCGCCCTGGGGCCGCCACAGCTCCGGCTCACCCGCGCCGGGGTCGATCCGCCAGCGGAAGTGGTAGTTTCTGGGCACCTGCTAACCCTAAGGCATCGGCCGCTCGCCCGGATCCCAGGAGAGTCAGGCCGGGATGCGAATCACATCATCCACCCCGGCTGCGTTGCATCCGTAACACCGGTCGATGCTACGGAATCGGCACGTGCGACTCAGCTGGAGGCGCTAGAGTCGACACGCACGTCTGCTGCGACCGCTTCGTGAACGTCGCCGGCGGATGCCACCGATGCTGCCGGGGGTGCCGATGAGCCGCGACGACGAGGATTCCGGCGACGCCAGGCTCGATGGCAGGATCGTCATCTCCGAGTGGGCCGGGGGGATCCCGGAGGAGAAGGCAGAATTCCCGTCGCTGCGATTCGGGTCGCGATGGTTCAGCCTGCTGTGGCTGATACCTGTGGGCGCGGTCACGCTGCTCGTGGCCATCGCCGTCGCCCAGCAGTTGCGGACCTACAGCTGGATGCAGAGCTTCCTGCTGGACTTCCCAGGCACCTCCTCGAGCTACGTCCCGGCCGTCGACAGCGGCTTTCCCTGGTGGCTGCGCTGGCAACATCTGTTCAACATCATCTTCATGATGTTCATCATCCGGGCCGGCATCCAGATCCTCGCCGATCACCCGCGGCTGTACCTCAATGCGGGCAGTCGCCCGGGGAGCGAATGGTTCCGCATGCGCGGACCCGTGCCACCGGACCGCATGGATCAGTCCCAGCCCAGGCGTATGTGGACGGCCAAGGACGATTCGGTCACGCTTCCTCGCTGGCTGGGAATACCGGGCTTCCGGCACTCGATCGGACTGGCGCGCTGGTGGCATTTCAGCTTCGATCTGTTGTGGGTGATCAACGGCGTGGCCTTCTACGTCCTGCTGTTCAGCACCGATCAATGGCGCCGGCTGGTTCCGACATCCTGGGACGTGTTCCCCAACGCGCTCTCGACCGCGATCCAGTACGCCTCTTTGGACCTTCCTGCGAACGAGGGGTTCGTGCAGTTCAACGGTCTGCAGCTGCTGGCCTACTTCCTGACCATCTTCGTGGCCGCCCCGCTGGCGCTGATCACCGGGCTGCTGCAGTCACCGGCCATTGCCGCGCGACTGGGCCTGGCCTCAGGGCCGCTGAACCGCCAGGTGGCCCGGAGCATCCACTTCGCGGTGCTGCTCTGGATGATCTTCTTCATCGTGGTCCACACCGTGATGGTCTGGATCACAGGACTGCTGCCGAACCTGAACCACATCACGCTCGGCACCAACACCGACTCGTGGTGGGCGCTGCTGATCTATGGCGTCGCGATGGCGGTCATCCTTGTCCTGTGGTTCTGGGCCTCTCCGTTCACCATCCGCCACCCGCGTCTCGTGCAGCGCTGGGGCAAGGCGCTGATCGGCTGGCTCAAAGGTCTGATGGAGTGGTCGGACCCGAAGCACACCTACCCCGAGAAGGACATCTCACCCTACGTCTGGCCGAACGGTCAGCTCCCCGACTCGCATGAGTACCAGAGGCTTCTCGAAACCGGATTCAGCGACTACCGGCTCAAGGTCTCGGGGCTGGTCGAGTCGGCAGCCGAGTTCAGTCTCACAGAGCTCAGGGCGATGCCGAAGCGGGAGCAGGTGACTCAGCACTACTGCATCCAGGGGTGGTCGGCGATCGCGAAATGGGGTGGAGTGGCTCTGTCCGACATCTGCGAGCAGGTCAAGCCGACGCCTGAGGCGCGCTGGGTCGTCTTCCGTTCACTGGCCGATGGACCTGATGGCGGCGCCTTCTACGACTGCCACCGGATCGAACACATGTACCGACCCCTGACGATTCTGGCCTATGAGATGAACGGTCAGCCCCTGCCTGAGGTGCATGGGGCTCCCCTGCGACTGCGCAACGAGGATGAGCTCGGTTTCAAGCAGGTCAAATGGGTGGCCTCGATCGAGTTCGTCACCGACTTCAGTCACATCGGCGGGGGCAACGGCGGCTACAACGAGGACCATGAGTTCTACGGCTACCGCATGCCGATCTGAGGCCCTGATCTGCTCCTGGGCCACGGTGTGTGGTCAGCGGACCTGCGGCCTGCTGCCGCAGTGAGGGGGTCGCACGCCGGGTCGTTCGTGGAGTCGGACCGGAATGCTACCAAGGGGCATGGCGGGCGGATATGACTCAGCACGTGTGACAGACAGGGGTGAACGGCTCTCCGAGCGGGTGGCCGGCGCCTCCGGTCCGGCGCTCAGGTATGGCTGGATCATCGTCGACGGGCTCTCGCGCCCGGTCCGCGTCCTGGTGTCGCCCTGGGTTCGAACAGCGGCGGGTCAATGGGAGGCTCGGATCACGCCTGCCGAACCGGATGACTGAATGGGCGGCGACTGAGTGATTCTCACCATCCGCAATGTGCGAGGCGCCCTACGCCGGTCGGAGAACCGGACCGGTGCTCAGTACGCACCGGTCTGCTGCGAGTGTGCCCAGGCAGCCCCGGGACTCCCGTACCGTTCCTTGATGTACTGCAGGCCCCAGTCGATCTGTGTCGCGGCGTTGGTCTCGTAATCCGAGCCCGCGCTGGCCATCTTGCTCGCGGGCAGGGCCTGTGGGATGCCATAGGCGCCGCTCCCGTTGCTGGCGCTGTACTTCCACGACGACTCGCGATCCCACAGCCACTCGACGTACTTGAACTGCCCGGCCCCCCAGCCGTACTTGTCCTTCATCACCTTCTTGGTGTACTTCTTGGCTTCAGTTGGGTCGGTGATGGTCGGGTGCTTGGCGGGCTTTGCGGATGTGCTGTGCTTTGCGGACTTCCCGGAACTGGAATGGCCGGCAGACTTCCCCGAGCCATCCTTGGCTGAGGCGGTGGGGGAGGCCGAGGGCTCGGATGCGGAGGCGGGGTCCGCAGGCGGCGTGGAACAGCCTGCCAGGACGGCGGCAGTCGCGGCGAGCGCCCCGAGCATCGCGGCGGTCGCCGTGCGTGCGCGGGTACCGGCCTTACTGGACTCAGGCATCTTGGATCCTTGCTGTGCGTGGCCGACCGTCAAATTCAAATGCGATCGCCTGCAGTCCAGCACGCCCGAGATGTCCGCTTCGTGGCAAGGTGGTTGACCCGAATGGGTGCCTCGATCAGACAGAAACACCCGATGAGCGGGTATGCGCCGACGGTGTCAGTTGTGGGCGTGCAGCACCTCGTTGAGGCCGCCCCAGGACCCTGAGCGGGGGACTGCTTCCAGTGCGCCCGACACCGAGTTGCGCCGGAAGAGCAGGCCGCTGGCGCCCGAGAGCTCCCGGGCGCGCACGACGTCCCCGTCCGGCAGCGTGATCTTGGCCCCCGCGGTCACGTAGCAACCTGCCTCGATGACGCTGTTGTCGCCCAATGAGATGCCGAGGCCCGCGTTCGCGCCGATCAGACAACCGTCTCCGACCGAGATGACCTCCTTGCCTCCGCCGGACAGCGTCCCCATGATGCTGGCACCGCCGCCCACGTCCGAACCCTCACCCACGACGACCCCGGCCGAGATGCGCCCCTCGACCATGGAGGACCCCAGTGTTCCAGCGTTGAAGTTCACGAAACCCTCGTGCATGACCGTGGTCCCCGCACCGAGGTGGGCGCCGAGCCGCACCCGGTCGGCGTCACCGATCCGGACTCCGTCGGGCACCACATAGTCGACCATGCGAGGGAACTTGTCGATGGAGAAGACGGTGACATGCTGACCACGGGCCGCGGCCTTCAGACGGACCCGGGTCAGATTCTCCAGCGGGACCGGCCCGAGCGAGGTCCAGGCGACATTGGGGAGCAGCGCGAAGACACCATCGAGGTTGATCGTGCGTGGCCGCACGAGCCGGTGCGAGAGCAGGTGCAGTCGCAGATAGACGTCAGCAACATCGACAGGCGCGGCTGCGAGGTCGTCGATCGTCGTCGAGATCGTCCGGACGTCCACATCGCGCACCAGATCCTTGTTGATGGAGCCTGAGATGTCGGGGACATCGGTCGCCTTGCGCCCCAGGGCGGGGGCTGGGTACCAGACGTCCAGGATCCGGTCCTGCCAGAAGGTTGCGAGTCCGATCGCTGCTGCGCCGCTGGTGGTGGGTTCTGTGCTCATCGTTATACGGTAGTCGGCGTGGCAGAACCTACCGCACTCGACCTCCGGGCGGACGTCGTGGCACTCACCGCGGCCCTCGTGGACATTCCCAGTGAGTCTCGCCACGAGGCGCGGCTCGCCGATCTCGTCCAGGCCGCCCTGGCTGCCGAGGATCATCTCGAGGTCACCCGTGTGCGCAACAATGTGGTGGCCCGCACGGTGCTCGGTCGTGATTCCCGGGTGCTGATCGGTGGCCACCTGGACACGGTCCCGTCGGCGGGGAATCTCCCCCATCACTTCGATGGAGCCGAACTGTTCGGTCTGGGCAGTTGCGATATGAAGGGCGGAGTCGCGGTCATGCTGCACGCGGCTGCGGCACTCACCCGCCCCGACCGCGATGTCACCTACGTCTTCTACGAGTGTGAGGAGATCGAGGAGACGGCCAACGGGCTGCGCCACCTCGCCGAGACCTCACCGGAGTTGCTGGCGGCGGACTTCGCCGTGCTCATGGAACCGTCGAATGCGCAGATCGAGGCGGGTTGCCAGGGAACCCTGCGAGCCGTGGTCACCACCCACGGTCGCCGGTCGCACAGCGCCCGCGCCTGGATGGGGCACAACGCGGTGCACGAGGCGGCGGAGATCCTCAACAGGCTGGCCGCCTACGAGCCTGCGGAAGTCGAGATCGATGGTCTCACTTACAGGGAGGGCCTCAACGCCGTCGGGATCCAGGGCGGTATCGCCGGCAATGTCATCCCCGACCGCTGTGAGGTCACCGTCAACTACCGTTTCGCGCCCGATCAGGACATCCCGGCGGCGAAACGTCATGTCGAGGAGATCTTCGAGGGCTTTCCCGTCGCGTTCGTTGACGAGGCACCTGGAGCACTGCCCGGTCTGACGGTTCCAGCGGCCCGGGAGTTCATCTCGGTCATCGGTCGCCCGCCCGCACCGAAGTTCGGCTGGACCGATGTGGCCAGGTTCGCTGCGCTGGGGATTCCTGCGGTGAACTACGGTCCGGGTGATCCGGCATTCGCCCATGCACCGGACGAGCATGTGCCGGTCGAACAGATCCGGGCGTGCGCCGGCACGGTCACGTCCTGGTTGTCCTGACGGCCGGCCACCGGGAAGTGTCGTTGTTCAGGTGCCGTCGACCCGTTCACCGATCCGACGCTGCAACGCCCGCTCCAGCCTGCTGAGGCGTGCCAGGATCGCCCGGTCCGCATCAGAGATCTGCTCGGCCTCCACGGCTCCGGCACGGATCGCCTTGGCCCGGTCTGCGTCGACGATGATCCGGACCGCCTCTTCGGCGGAATCGGTGACCTGGATCAGGTCGATGTCCTCGGGGGAGATCATGGCATGTCCGCACAGGGACCGCTGGATCCACTCGATGAGCCCGCCCCAATACTCGGCCCCCACGAGAATGACCGGGAAATTCGTGACTTTGTGCGTCTGGACGAGAGTGAGTGCTTCGAACAGTTCGTCCATTGTGCCGAAGCCACCCGGAAGGACGATGAACCCCCTGGCATACTTCACGAACATGGTCTTGCGGGCGAAGAAGTAGCGGAAGTCCATGCCGACGTCCACGTACTCATTGATCCTCTGCTCGAAGGGCAGTTCGATACCGAGTCCGATGGAAGCGTAGCCATCCTCACCGTGTCCCTCGAGCTCGGCATCCCGAGCCCCCCGGTTGGCGCCCTCCATCAGGCCCGGTCCGCCGCCGGTGATCACGCTGTAGCCGGCCCGAACCAGCCGTCGTCCGATATCGCGAGCCATTGCGTAGTAGGGATGATCCCTGGGAACCCGGGCACTGCCGAAGACACTGACGGCCGGGCCCAGGTCAGCCAGGGCACCGAAGCCGTCCACGAACTCGGCCTGGATGCGCAGGACTCGCCACGGATCCTCGTGCGTCCACTCGCGATCCCTCAGTCTCGAGTCAAGCAGCCGCTGGTCGTGCGTGGGATCCCCCGGTTCCTGACGGGTGGTGACCGGACCCACCTGGCGGCGGGATGGGCGAGCGTGCGGCACCACTCCACTATGTCGGGATGACTGCCCCGACAGGACCGGTTCGGGGCTTGTCACCGTAGGGGCTGTCCGCTTTGTCGTGACATGCCGACCCGGGTTAGCCGGACACAGGATCGGGGCGGCGCTGTGCGCCACCCCGATCCTGTCGACCGTGGGATGCCCGGATCCCGTCCGAGCGTCAGATCGTGAAGCCGGCCTCCGAGGTGCCTCCGGAACCCTGCCAGCCACGCCAGCCGGATTCGGAGGTGTCACCACCGGAGTCCTGCTGTTGTTCCTCGCGGCGCTGCTCGAACTGCTGGCGCATCTCTTCGCGGCGCTGCTCCATCTCGGCGGCCTGCTCAGCGGTCATGGCGCCGATGCGCTGGGCGACGACGTTGCCGCCTTTCTTCTGCGCGAAGACATGCACCACATCACCGGTGGCCAGGTCGCTGATGCTGACCTCCTCGCGGTTCTTGTGGATCTCGGTGTCGTCGTTGACCTTGTAGCTCGCCGTGAAGCCATCTTCGGAGGTCACGACGATCGAGTTGTCGTTGATCTCGGTGACACTGCCCTGCTGGGTCACGACGTCCTGGTACTCGCCGTCCGGCGTCTGCACAACCCCTTCGCCGTGCAGCATGGGACCGCCCATGCCGCCGCCGGGGCCACCGGGGCCGTGATGGTGACCGGGGCCGCCGCGAGGGCCGATTCCGGGCCCCATCTCCTCGCTCTCGGTCTGGTTGTCGTCATTGTTGTCCTGGGCGGTCACGTTCGCGAACGCGACGCCGGTGAGAGCGGTCGCTCCGAGGGCACCGGCCGCGAACCAGGCCGCCGCCCGGCCGATACGCCCGGACCTGTTCGGTCCGTGCCCCGTCTCCAACTGCTGATCCATGATGTTCCTCTCGTTCATGGCTCCGACTCTGCCCCATACATATTCTGAGCCTGTTGCCGACATGTACGGAAGACGTAAGCGCTGATCGTGCCCAATATCGGGCGCCCGGAGGGCAGAATGGTCGGCATGATTGTGGTCTTCATCCTGGTCGGCGTCCTCGTCCTGCTCGGTGCTGCCCTGCTCTGGTCGGGACGGTGGCCGGTGGCGGATTCCGGACTGCAGCGCGACCCGGCGCCGACATACCCGGCTCCGGGGTCCTGGTCGGCCACTGCCGTCACTGATGCGAGGTTCCGCGTGGGTCTGCGCGGCTACCGGATGGAGGATGTGGACGCGATGCTCACGTCGCTTGCTACACAACTGCGCCAGGAGCAGGAGCAACATACGGTCGCCGACGGGCCGCTCGATGAGCACGAGGCTGAGCGTCCGCCCGAACAGCCGCAGGCTGAGCTTTGACGACTCCGCGATCCAGCGCACAGGAGCGTCTCGCCCTGCTCCGGGACAGGGTGGGGCAGACTCGGAGCGCGGTGAATGATGCCTTCCTGGGTGACCTTCGCGGCTCGGATGCCGGCAGGCCCCTCGTCCTGGGGGTCCTCAACCTCTCCAAGGACTCCAGCTATCGCACGAGCATCGTTGCGAAGGGTGATCTGGTCAGGAGGGCCAGACTGAGTCAGCTCGAGGGTGCCGACATCGTGGACGTGGGCGTGGAATCCACGAATGCATCTGCGGCTCGAGTACCGCTGCGTGACCAGCAGGCAGTCGCGCGGGACGCTGTCGCGAGCCTCGTGGCGGCAGCAGTGCCTGCGTCGGTCGAGACCTACGACGCCGACACCGCAGCGGACTGCCTGGCTGAGGGTGCCCGGTTGCTGAACCTCACGGGGCAACAGAGCGATGCGCGGGTGTTCGATATGTGCGCCGAGCATGGCGCTGGGGTGCTGATCTGCTACTCACCAGAAGCCAATGTCAGGCACGTGGGCGATTCGCCGGACTCAGCAGATGATGACGCGGTCCTGGACCAGCTTGCCAGGCGGGTGGCGCTGGCTCGAGCTGCCGGGGTGACCGAGATCGCGGTGGATCCCGGGATCGGCTTCTTCTACGCCAATCAGGTCGATCCGTCCGTGCGTATTCGGTATCAGGTGGAGGCGCTGGCCGCCAGTGGCCGGTTCCAGCAGCTCGGCGTGGCCGTCTGTCAGAGCCTGCCCCACGCCTTCCACCTGTTCGGGGAGCATCACCGCAGTGCCGAGGTGGGCTTCGCCACGCTGGCGATCCTGGCCGGGGTCGACCTCCTGCGGACCCATGAGCCGGGCCCGGTGCGTGCGCTCATCGCTGCGCTGCTCGATGGCGGCTAAGTCCTCGCCTCAGGACGGCTGAGCCGCAAGGTGCTTCAGCCACTGTGTCAGTAGCCGGGCTCCGTACCCGGTGGGGCCTTTCGGCCGTCCGGGGGTGCCGGATTCACGCCGGCCCACTCCGGCGATGTCCAGATGCTGCCAGGGCACATCGGCGGCGAAGGGCCGAAGGAAGAGGGCCGCTGTGATCGAACCCCCCTGGAAGGCCGGATCGGTGGCGGAGTTGGCAGCGTCGGCGATGTCGGAGTGGATCGCCTGCTCGTACGCATCGACCAGTGGCATGCGCCAGACCTTCTCTGAGTCAATCCCCTGGACCCGGAGTGACTCAGCCGTGGCGGAGTCCGTGCTGTAGAGCGCGGCGTACTGCCGACCCAGCCCGACGGTCGCCGCGCCTGTCAGCGTGGCGATGTCCACGATGCAGTCGGGTCTCTGCGTCGCGGCGAACGCGATGCAGTCCGCAAGCACGAGTCGTCCCTCCGCGTCGGTGTTCCGCACCTCTGAAGTGCGCCCTCCGAAGTGCGTGATCACGTCTCCCGGGCGCATGGCGGCGCCGTCGGGCATGTTCTCCGCGTTCGCCAGGATGCCGGTCACGTCGACGTCGAGCGCCATCCGGGCAGTGGCTGCCATGGTCGCGATCACTGCAGCCGCACCCGACATGTCGGTCTTCATGGTGGTCATGCCGGCCGGAGGCTTCAGGGACAGGCCACCTGAGTCAAAGGTGATTCCCTTGCCCACCAGGGTGATTCTTCGCGCCCCGGGTCTTGAGTGCCTGATCACGGTCACGTTCGGGGGTCGTTCACTGCCTGCCCCCACGGCCAGAACTCCACCGAAGCCCTGTTCCCGCAGATCCTTCGCGTCGTGGACCGTCACTGATAGGCCGAGTGCCCCCAGCGACTTCGCCTGTTCCGCCAGCCAGGCCGGTGTCTTGATGTTCGATGGCGTGGCAGCCAGAGTCCGGGCGAGCAGCGTCGATTCGGCGAGGATGAGTTCGTCGACCACGGCAGCCTGATCCGGTTCGCTCAGGACCAGCGTCACGCCCGGAACGGACTCGTTGATCGGGTGGCTCGCAGATCCCAGGACGAGTCCGGAGACGAAGGCCCGCAGGCGCCGCTGACCGTCGTCGTCGCTGTCGGAGAGGTTCAGGCAGATGTGGTCCCGTTCCGGCGTCAGGAGTCCGGTGAGCCTGGCCCCGAGGGCCAGTGCGTCGTCGCCGAGCGGTGCGCTCAGCAGCGCCACCGTCCGATCGTCATCATCGCTGATCGGAACCCAACGACCGGCGAGAGCCGCGACGGGCAGCCACTTCGGAACCCTGCCCCCTGCGTCGCGGATGCGGTCCCTGATCCGGCGCGGGAGCCGCCCTGAGCCTCGGGTGAGGCAGATGAGCACCGCATCGCCGTCCGGCGGAGCATCAGCAAGCCGGATCCGGGGGGCGTTCGTGCGCAGGGCGTCGCGTGAGTCCGGCATCAGCCGGCTCGCACGGACTCAGCTCGTGGTCGCAACAAGCTGCGACCCGAGATCCTCGGCTTCGTCCTGGTTGAGCTCCACGACCAAACGGCCGCCGCCCTCGAGCGGTACTCGCATGATTATGCCGCGGCCTTCCTTGGTGACCTCCATCGGGCCGTCACCGGTTCTGGGCTTCATGGCAGCCATCCTGCTCCCCTTTCTGGGACCGACACCCACCATTATTCCCGATCCCGGTCACGATGTGTGTCAGGGCCATCCGGTCCGGCGAGTCAGTTGACCACTGCGGCGAGTAGGCCGTCCCCCACCGGCAGCAGGGCCGGGGTAAGTGCGGTGTTGTCACGCAGCGCCTGCTGCATCTCCCGCAATGCCAGCGTCGTGTCGTCGCGCTGAGAGGCATCAGCGATCCGGCCGCTGAGGAAGCCGTGATTGAACACGACGATTCCACCCGGTCGCAGCAGTCGCAACGCCTGGGACAGGAACAGGCCGTACTCGGAAGGGTCCGCGTTGACGACCATGAGGTCGTAGCCGTTGTCGGTCAGTCGCGGGAGCACCTCGAGGGCACGCCCGGCGATCAGCCGGGCGGACCCGCTGCGGCCCGCCGCTGCTACCGCCGCCTTGGCCGCGTTCTGCAGTTCCACATCCGAGTCGATGGACGTCAGGAGGCCGCCCTCGGTCATGCCGTTGAGCAGCCAGAGCGTGCCCACACCCGTGCCTGTCCCCACCTCCACGACGGTCTGCGCGCCCGAGGCGGCAGCGATGAAGCGCAGTGCCGCACCTGTTCCTGGCGTCACTGTGTCGACGCCTCGGTCCTCACCGGCGGCGCGGGCATCGAGGATCACTTCGGGCTCGCCGATGAATCCTTCTGCGAACTCGAGGCTCTGAAGGGAGGGCATCGTGCTTTCGCCGCTCATGTGAACCTCCAGGTAGCGGGAACCGGCGTTTCAGACATAGGGTAACTGCATGGGGACCAAGCGGGACTCATCGGCTCCCAGCGGATTGGTTTGCAGTGAGCGATCGACATAGTTGGCCACCCCCCAACGCCTCTGACGGCTCTGACGGCTCTGACGGCTCTGACGCGGACCGTGACGATGCGCCGGACCTCCTCGGCAACATGTGGTCGGGACCGCCACCACCTCCGGAGAGGGCAGCTGGCGCACCTACAGGTGAGGGCCTGGCGACCGCGCCGATCTCGGCGCCACCCCCGCTCGACGCTCCCTACGATCCCGGTGGCACTCCCGGCTCCGGGTCCGGCGCCGGCTCCAACGGACGGGGGCTCACGATCGTCCTTGCCGTCGTTGCGGGGTTGCTGGCCGGCCTGATCGGTGGCGCCGGTTCATATCTCGCGCTCGGCCGGAACTCGGAGTCGGTCAGTGTGGCGCAGATCCCGCAATCGTCCGGCGAAGCACCCCCGGTCCAGGACGGCAGCGTTGCAGCCATCGCCCAAGCCGCGCTGCCCAGTGTGGTCTCGCTGGAGGTCACCGGTGGCGGAGAGGCCGGGAGCGGGTCGGGTTTCGTGCTCCGGGCCGACGGCTACATCCTGACGAACAATCACGTCATTGCGAATGCCGTCAACTCCGGAAGCATCGAAGTGACCTTCGACGACGGTTCGAGCGCGAGCGGCGAGATCGTCGGCCGCAGCAAGTCCTATGACCTCGGGGTCGTCAAGGTGAATCGCAACGATCTGCCGACCGCGTCCCTCGGCAACTCGAACGCGGTCAGGGTGGGTGACCCGGTGGTGGCGATCGGTGCCCCGCTCGGTCTGACCGAGACGGTGACCACAGGGATTGTGTCAGCCCTCGACAGGCCGGTGACGGCCGGCGGCCAGGGGGATCAGTCATTCATATCCGCGATCCAGACCGACGCTGCCATCAATCCCGGGAACTCCGGTGGTCCGCTGCTCGACCGTGAGGGTCGCGTGATCGGCATCAACTCCGCCATCGCCAGTATCGCCCAGGGGCTCGGTGGCCAGTCCGGCTCCATCGGCCTCGGTTTCGCGATCCCGGTCAATGTCGCCAAGCGGATCTCCGAGGAGATCATCGCCACGGGGTCGGCGGCCAACCCGATCATCGGGGTCACGCTCGACACGCAATTCTCGGGAACGGGAGCCAAGATCGAATCCGTCAACGCCGACGGCCCGGCCTCAGGCTCCGGGCTGCGCGCCGGGGAGATCATCACTTCGGTGAACGGCGAGGCGGTGGGCAGTGCCACCGAGCTGATCGTCGCGATCCGTTCGAATGCTCCCGGAGACACCATCACGCTCGGAGTCGAAGGACACGGAGACGTCACGGTCGAACTCGGATCAGCCAAGGACGGATAGCGTAGGCTGGGTCTGTGTTCGGGAGTCTGGGGCTGGCTGAGATCGCCATCATCGCGGTGGTGGGCCTGCTGATCTTCGGGCCGGACCGGTTGCCCCAAGCCGTCCGGACCCTGTCGACCACCCTTCGCAACCTGCGCGGCATGGCCAGTGAGGCCACGAAGTCACTTCAGGACGCTGCGGGAGTCGACGAGGGTGAGACCAAGAAGATGCTCAAGGACATCTCTGACCTGCACCCCAAGCGCTTGGCAGCCGGGCTGCTGGAGGATCCGGAGCCCCCGGTCCGGGCACGCACACCCGGCTCCGCGAAGGCGCGCGTCGAGCCCAGAGTCGATGCGGCCGACCTGGACCCTGACCTTCCCTGACGACAGTGTCCGCGATTCCCATCCAGGATGAACTGGGCAAGCGCCGGGCGCTGCGGCGCATGCGCGGCGTCGCCCTGGGACTGCTGTTGGTGGCTGTCCTCGTCTACGTGCTCGCTCGCAAGTTCGAGGCGGACCAGGGCGCTGCGATCTGGGGGTACGTCCGTGCCGCAGCCGAGGCGGGCGTCGTCGGGGGTCTGGCCGACTGGTTCGCGGTCACGGCACTGTTCAAGCACCCGCTGGGTATCCCCATTCCACATACGGCCCTGATCAAGCAGAAGAAGGATCAGTTGGGGGAGTCGCTGTCCAACTTCGTGCACGGGAACTTCATGTCGCCCGCGAACGTCGCAGAGAAGGTGGAGTCGGCGCGGCCGGCCCAGCGGCTCGGCGAGTACCTCGAGAACCCCGACCACAGGCGCTGGCTCGTCGCTCAGGGAGCCGGGCTGGCCGAGGAACTGCTCAACAACCTCGATGACGCCGAGATCCAGTTGCTGGTGCGCAACGCGGTCTTCACGCAGCTGTCGGTCAACGCCTGGGCGCCTCCGGCCGGAAGGCTGTTGCATGCAGCCGTTGACGGTGGCAACCACACCGGTGTCGTGGACGGCCTCCTGGACGCGCTTCACTACTGGTTGCTCAGCAACCGGGAGCAGGTCGCCTTCCTGATCGCCGATCGCGGTCCGGTGTCCCAGGACGGCCCCATCCGGTGGCTGCATGAGCGGATCGGATACAAGGGGGTCGACCTCCTCATCCAGTGGGTCCAGGACTTACGCGAGGATCCGCAGGCGCCGGCTCGCCAGCAACTCGACCGGTACCTGCTGGACCTGGCCGAGCAGCTGCAGCAGGACCCGCGCCGCATCGAGCAGGTGGAGCAGTGGAAGACCAAGGTCCTCTATCACGAGCAGACACAGCGAACAGTCAACGCCATCTGGCCGACTGCACGAGATCTGCTGACAGAGTCCCTGCGTGATCCCGACTCGGATCTGCGACAGCGCGCGGAGGACTACCTGGCCGCGACCGCGGTCCGGCTCCGGGACGATCCCGACTTCCGGGCCGACATCGATCGCAGGATCAGCGGCGCCGCTGCCTTCCTGGTGGACCGGTACGGAGCAGACGCGGCCAATGTCATCGCCGAGACGGTGAAACGCTGGGACGCCGATGAGGCCTCGCGCAAGATCGAACTGGCTGTGGGCAAGGACCTGCAGTACATCCGCATCAACGGGACCATCGTCGGGGCACTGGCAGGGCTCGCGATCTACTCATTGAGTGAGCTGATCCTGTAGTTGTCCGGACCTCCCGGCCCACCCGGGTGCACCAGCGCTGTGATGTTCGGCCCGTCGCCGGTCAGGCGCAGCAACCGCCCCCGCAGCAACCTCCGCCGCTGCTACCACTGTTGGGCTCCCCGACACTGATGCCCGCCCCCGCCACGGCAAGCAGCTTGACCGTGTCGTCGTGACCCTGGGGGCACGCGGCCGGCTCACCCGACTCTGCCATCGGACGCGACTCGGTGAAGGTCTGGCCGCAGGCGCGGCAGCGGAACTCATAGGTGGGCATGCCCCCAGAATAGTCCCCGCCGCCGTCATGCGCATCTGGTGGCGCAGACGCGGGCCGCGTTGGTCCGGGCGGCGATTCACGAGGAAACGACGCCCCCGCAGTGCTAGCGTGCCGGTCGTGAGCAGCGATGCCGTTGAAGCGCAGGGGTCTGCGTCGCAGGATTCCGCGCCACCGAAGCGACGAAGCTGGGCCAAGCGCATCGGCTGGGGCATCCTGATCGTCGTCCTGCTGCTGATCCTGCTGCTCGTGTGGCTGCTGATGCACTTCCAGATTCCCCAGAACGCCGCTGGCATGGCTGCCAAGTCAGTGTGTTCGGCCGCGTTCGTCGCTGGACGCGAGCCGGATGCCGACGAACTGATGGCTCAGGATGTGCTGCCTGCCAGCCCCGCGCTGAAGCTGGTCTCGGTGGACATCGACACGGACAGCCACAGTGTCACTGCCCGGTTCGCCGGACTGTTCGAGCGACAGGCCTCCTTGCTCGAGAACAGGGGATGCGTCCTCAACGAAGATCCTGATCCGGCCGCCATGCCGTACTCGCCGCCACCTTCGGACCCGGCGCAGTGGCCCGAGGGTGACGCGCCGGTGGAGAAGATGCCGCAGGGCGTGGACGCCGAGGCGCTCACGGCGGTGCTGGACAAGCAGTTCGAGGGGTCGGGCGACCCTGAGGCTGCCAACACCAGGGGCGTCGCCGTGGTGCAGGACGGGAAGCTGCTCGCCGTCCGGGACGGGGCCGACATCGAGCCCAACGTGGCGTTGCACGGCTGGTCGGCCACCAAGACCGTGGCAGCCATGCTCGCCTGGAAACGCTTCAGCGAGGTGGGTATCGATGTCTCCACGAAAGTCGTGGATGCGTTCCCCGACGGTCGTGAACCCGAGTGGGTGGCACAGTGGCGCCAGGATGAGCGCGGCGACATGACCCTGCTGAACCTGTTGAACATGACCTCCGGACTGAATCTCTCCGAGGGCTACCAGCCATGGGAACAAGTGGTCCAGATGCTGTACGGGGAGCCGAACATGGCGGGCTGGGCGGCCTCGGCGCCGGCGGAGTATCCGCCCGGGACGCACTGGGAGTACCTGTCGGCCGACTCCAACATTCTTGCCGAGGTCGTGCAGGCGCAATTCGGCTCCGACCAGGAGTACTGGCAGTACCCCCGTTCGGCGCTGTTCGGCCCGATCGGCGCGGACAGTGCCACACTCGAGACCGATACCTACGGCACGTGGGTGGGCTCATCCTATCTCTGGGCGAGTATCGGCGACTGGGCCCGGCTCGGGCAGCTCATGCTCGAGGACGGCAACTGGCAGGGAGACCAGGTCTTCGAGCGGGGCTGGACCCGGCTCGCGACAACGCCGGCCCTGCCCGAAGGCGAGGGGCACGGGTACGGTGCGCAGACCTGGCTGCCTGGTCAGCCCACGGATGGTGAGTGCGCCGGGCAGGCGGATGTCCCCGCAGACACAATGTCCATGGACGGTCACTGGGGACAGTTCATCGCCATGGTGCCGTCCCGCAACGTGGTGGTCGCCCGCCTCGGCTGGACGTTCAACTCCGATCAGTTCGACCAGTGCACCTTCCTGCAGGATGTGCTGGCCACGCTCCCGGCGAAGTGAGTCGGTGATCGACGTGGTGCCCAACGGATCCGGTCCACAACAGCTCGACTTCACCACGTCTGCGCTCACCGCATTCTCCGAAGCGGAACTCGACGACATGCACGAGTTGATCAGGGATCAGGAGGTGGAGCTGCTGGGGGAGGGCGACACCGACCGGGCAGAGATCGCGGACATGATCTCCGGGCCCGGCGCCCGGCCCGATCTCGGCCGGGCCGCCTGGATCGGCGATCGGGTGGTCGCGGCACTCTTCGTCGAGATCGTGGCAAGAAGGCGCGAGGTGGGCCTCGACCTCCATGTGGACCGTACGTTGGCCGATGACCTGCAGGCAGAGGTCCTGCTGAGGCTGCTGCTGGAAGCGGAACGCGACATCGGCAACACGCTGGCGGCCCTCGACCTCGGCGACCTGGCCAGTGAGCCCCCGGATTTCGAATCAGAGCGCTGGCAGGTGCTGGCAGGTGCGTTCGATCAGGACAGAATCGTCAAGGAACTGCTCCTCGACGAGGGCTTCAACCGCGTTCGCGTGTTCGAACGGCTCCGCATCGAGGACTGGACCGACCCTGGGGCTGAACCGGCGGACGACGCGGGGATCACCATTCGGACTGCCACCGATCCCGAACTGGGGGACCTCCACGCGATTCTGGCCGAAGCGTTCGAGGACCACTGGGGCGACGAGGTGGCCGACTTCGAGGACTGGTGGCACAAGACCCAGGCGAATCCCTTCCATGAGCGTGACCGGATGTTCCTGGCGAGGCTCGATGGCGAGCCAGCAGGCGCAATCGTTATGGATGGTTCCAGGCGCGTTGACGGGTTCGACTATGTCGACTTCTTGGGGGTGAGGCGCTCTGCCCGGGGCCGCGGTGTGGCACGCGCGATGCTCCGTCATGCGTTCGCCCAGGCGTCCGCGCTGGGACTTCGGGGCACGGAACTCGATGTCGATTCCGTCAGCCCGACCGGCGCCGACCGGCTCTACCGAGCGATGGGGATGCACCCGGTGCGGTTGGTGGACATCTTCATGAAGAACATCCGCTGGCGGGGCGACGGCAAGCCGGGCTGGAGCGACTGATCCCTGCGCTCAGGCGCTGCTGATGTCACGGCGATCGGTTGTTACCGTAGTTGTTGTTGCCCCGTTAGCTCAGTCGGATAGAGCGACCGCCTCCTAAGCGGTAGGCCGCAGGTTCGATTCCTGCACGGGGCGCAAATCAGACCTGTCCGGTCGGTGAAGGCCGGACCGGGGCACGCAAGACTCAGTTGCCCGGTATCGCGGCGGTCCGCTCCGGACGTGGGCCTGCTCCGAGCTCAAGGGTCCGAGGTTGTCCGGGGCCGGGTCTGCATGTCCTCCAATCCCGGACCGCTGGCCTGCTGCTGAGTCGCCCCCGGCGCGATCTGCCCACCCGGGTCCTCCCCGCCCAGCGCCGCATTCAGACTGCGCAGATTCGGCAGTCCACAGCCGGGGCAGTATGGTGCGGCCATGACACGACCACAGCCCGCGCAGTAGTCGGGCCCGGATCTGGTCACCGGCATGCCGCCTCCAGTGTTCGTCTGAGGGCGACGGCGGTGGGCCGTGCTGTGGGTTCCTTGTGCAGGCAGCGGGCAACGCGGCGGGACAGGCCACGGGGTACCCCCGGCCGACAGGAGCGGAGCTCGGCCGGATGCTCGTCACGGTGTGCGGCGAGCATCGCTTGGGACGACCCATGGTGCTCGGCGAACGGATGCCGACCGGCGACCATCCAGAAGAGACACAGCGCTAGCGAGTACAGGTCACTGGCGGGGGACGCAGCCCCGCCGCGCAGAAGCTCCGGGGCGGTGAACGCGGGGGTGCTGATCGGCGGAGCTGACGAGTCGAGGGCCAGGCAGCTGCCGAGGTCCACCAGCACAGGAGTCAGCCCGTCGCGAATGACAATGTTCGCAGGCTTGACGTCGTGATGAACCAGGCCCGTTCGCCACAGCGCCATGAGGCCGTCGAGAAGCTGCCACGTCCAGAAGCATGCGACCGAGACGTCGACGCAATCCTGCCGGTCCAGCAGGTCCTGCAGACTCTCTCCGGTGACGTGATCCAGGATCAGCCAGGGACGATCCAGCAGCAGGAGGTCCTTCGGTCCACGAATATTGGGATGCTGCAACCGGACCGCCGCACGCGCTTCGGTCAAGATCTGATCGGCTCTCGAGTCGGCGAAGATCTTCACGACGACGTCGCTGCCATCGGCCCTGTCCATCCCCCGGTACACGGAGGCGTGCGGCCCGGCAGCGAGCTCGTCGAGCAACACGTACCGGGATTCAGGCCGGGTGAGCATGACTGCCGTTCTCAAGATCCAGCAGACCCCGCTGCAGCGCCTCCCTGGTGAGGTCGGGGCGTCGTCTGGCCCCCGTCTTGTCGCGGATGCGATCCAGATGCGATTGCACGGTCTTCACGCTGAGGTCGAGTCGTCCGGCGATCTCCCGGTCGGTGTGCCCGGTCGCGACGAGGCAGAGGACCTGACTCTCCCGGGCCGACAGCCTTGCGTCGGGCACGGTGGGAGGGGCCTGCGTCTGCATACTGTCATCACTGGTGCCGGACAGCACCTGCAGGCGTGTCTCGGCCACCTGGACGACATCACCGGCTCGCAGTGAAGTGGCCCGGCCGACGCGCATGCCGTTCACGTAGGTGCCGTTGCGACTGCCGAGATCGCGGATGAGCCACTGCTCGCCGATTCGCTCCACCA
>JAGQTY010000039.1:24934-28419 GCA_020438795.1 Actinomycetota bacterium | reverse complement strand
GAAGATCTTGATCCCGTTGTCGGGCATCGGATTGTGTGATGCGGAGAGCATGATGCCGAAGGCGGCATCACGTGACGCCGTGAGATAGGCGACCGCAGGCGTGGGCACCACCCCGGCGTTCCACACATCGACACCGGCGCTGGCCAGCCCGGCCTCGACCGCGGCACTCAAGAACTCTCCCGAGGCTCGTGGGTCGCGGCCCACGATCACCTGGGGACGTCCTTGCTGTGACTCGACCAGCACATGGGCGGCGGCGCTGGCGACACCCAGGGCGAGATCCGGGGTCAGGTCCCGGTTCGCCAGCCCTCGTATCCCGTCGGTACCGAAGATTCGGCCCATCACACTCCCATCAGTGATCGGCGTACACGCGACCGGGTCTCCATGCCAGGCACGACCCGCGCCGAAAGTGTAGCGTGCAGCGCCTGCCCCGGTGCCGGATCGGCGCCGAAACTGACCGGATTCGCGGGGCGCCCTCGACCCGGAGGTCCGGATCAGCGCTTGGAGTACTGCGGAGCCTTACGGGCCTTCTTGAGTCCGTACTTCTTGCGTTCCTTGCTGCGCGCGTCTCTCGAGAGATACCCGGCGGACTTGAGCGAGCCGCGGAACGCGACCCTGTTCATCTCGTTGAGGGCACGGGCGATGGCCAGTCGCAGCGCACCCGCCTGGCCGGAGACTCCGCCCCCGGTGAGCCTTGCGGCGACATCGAACTGGCCCATGGCGTCGATGGCCTCGAACGGACTCACGATGATCTGCTGATGCACCTTGTCGGGGAAGTACTCGCCCAGTGTGCGGCCGTTCACGGAGAACTCACCGGTGCCGCGGGTGAGCCTGACCCGGGCGATCGCCTCCTTGCGGCGGCCGACGGCCAGACCGCTGTCAGCGGTCACCTCGACGGCGACCTCGGCGACTGCGACATCCTCGCCGTCTTCGGTGGTCTCGGTGACGATGACTTCCTCGACGACGACCTCGTCGCCCGCCTCAGGGTTCACGTTCTCTTCGCTCATGTCTGATACCTACTGTTGACTAGCTCTGGCTGATCTGGGTGATCTCAAAGGTTTCCGGCTGCTGCGCGGCGTGCGGATGCTCGGTCCCGGCATAGACCTTGAGCTTGCGCAACTGCTGGCGGCCGAGCTTGTTGTGGGGGAGCATCCCCGCAACAGCCTTCTCCACGATCCGGGTCGGGTTCTTCTCCAGGACAGAGGCATAGCTCTGCGCGGAGAGGCCACCGGGGTACCCGGAATGCCGGAAGTCCAGCTTGTCGGTCCCCTTCTTGCCGCTCAGCGCCACCTTCTCCGCGTTCACGATGACGACGAAGTCGCCGGTGTCCACATTGGGGGTGAAGATGGCCTTGTGCTTGCCGCGAAGCAGTGTCGCTGCCTGGCTGGCGAGCCGGCCCAGGACGACGTCCGTCGCGTCGATGACGTACCACTTGCGGTCGACGTCACTCGGACTGGGTGTATACGTGCGCACTCCGCAGCTCCTAAACTGATGTGTTGCCTCGGGTCACCCCAAAGGCTCGCCCCGCTGCGCTGCCGGACCATGCCGCCGAACGACTGGCACGGTGATCTGGCTCACGTCTGCGGGGCAGGGCGGGCAACCAAGCAATCGTACAAGAGAATCTGACGGCAGGTCAACGCGTGGCCCCCGCTACGAATGGTGGCCGATCAGGCGTCGTGGAAGGTCAGTTCCTTCACGTCGGTATTGATGTGTGTGCCCTTGTCGCCGGTGATCATCTGATCCAGGTCATGCAGATCGCCGATCACCGCCGTGCTGCCCGGATTCTTGAGAGCGAAATCGCAGGCCGCCTCGACCTTCGGCCCCATCGAGCCCGCCTGGAAGTGGTATTCCTCCATCATCGCTGGCGACGCGTGCCGGATCGCGCGCTGCGTCGGCTGACCCCAGTCCAGATACACAGCATCGGCGTCCGTCGCGATGACCAGCAGGTCTGCCAACAGGTCCTCGGCGAGCACAGCCGAGGACCTGTCCTTGTCGATGACCGCTTCGACGCCCACCAGGCGCCTCGGGTTGAAGTCCCAGGGACCCTCGGCCTTGTCCTTCTTCACGTACATGGTCGGGATGCCGCCGCCTCCGGTACAGATGACGACCGCGCCGGTGCGCAGCAGCGCCTCGATGGAGCTGATCTCGAAGATCCGCAGGGGGGGTGGGCTCGGCACGACCCTGCGCCACTTGTCGCCGTCCTGCCGCACCGTCCAGCCCTTCGTAGCCGCAAGCTTGCGGGCATCCGTCTCGCTGTACACAGGCCCCACGAACTTGGTGGGATTCTTCATGGCCGGATCGTCGGGGTCCACTTCGATCATCGTGAGAATCGTGGCGACCGGTTTCTCCGGCGGGACCAGGTTCCCGAGCTCCTGTTCGATGAAGTAGCCGATCATGCCCTCGGTCTGGGCACCGAGGACGTCGAACGGGTAGGTGGAGACATCGTCGTAGCTGGCCGCCTGCAACGACAGCAGCCCGACCTGCGGGCCGTTGCCGTGCGAAATCACCAGCTCATGGTCGATGGCCACCGGCGAAAGTGCCTGGCATGCGGCCTTCACGTTCGCCCGCTGACTCTCGACGGTCATGGGCTCACCTCGCTTCTGAAGCGCATTTCCCCCAAGTGCAACCACGATTCGCATACCTGTCTCCATTCAGCTCCGACAACGTGAGGATGCCTCAGTTCGCGCCTGCTTCGCTCGCTGAATCCCAAGAGTATGAGGGACCATCTGCCCTGCAACAGCCGGACCCAAAAGAGGCGTGCCGCGCAGCGTCGGGATCACTGCCTTGGCAGCGTGCGGAAGACCTCCGGGGTCGACGGGTGGACTCGCACCAGCACGTCCTGATCGGCGCCGACCCGGAAGACTGCTCCACTGGCGAAGAACACTCCCCTACTTGTTTGCCTGCGGCGCCGGATCGAGGGTCCGGTCGGTGAGCACGATCTCCTCGGCCTGTGCGGCCATGGTCCCCCTGCCGGCTTCAGTACGCTCGAACCTGGCCCTGACCTTGAGCATTGGGCGCTCCACGAAATGGTAGGAAGCCGCACCGACAGCGAACGAAATCACGAATCCGACAGGCGCCACCCGCCAGGCCCCCGCCTCGGGGTAGCTGCGGTAGAGAATCAGGAAGATGGGCACGTGCCACAGATAGAGCGAGTAGCTGATCCGGCCGGTGTACACCAATGGGGGCACCGCCAGGATGCTTCCCACCCACTGCCGGGAGGTCACGGAGTAGATCAACGCCGCCGCACCCAGCGTCACGAGCGCGAAGCCCCACCTGACGATGAAATCGTTGCTCGGCATCCCGATCGCGACGATAGCGAGTGTCAGCCCGAGGCCCAGCAACCCGATCCATTGACGGCTGCGACTGGTCCAGCCGAGCCGCACCACCGACGCGAGCACACAGCCGAGCAACAGGCCGTCGGACCGGGTGTCCGAGCCCGCGTAAACCCGCCAGTAGTCCATCGTCAGCAGATAGACGCCGTTACGCGC
>JAGQTY010000039.1:23127-24835 GCA_020438795.1 Actinomycetota bacterium | reverse complement strand
CAGGCCGTCGGACCGGGTGTCCGAGCCCGCGTAAACCCGCCAGTAGTCCATCGTCAGCAGATAGACGCCGTTACGCGCCGCGACCGCGAGCAGCCAGCAGGCTGCCGCAGCCACCCCGACGGCGATCGCTGCCTCTCTTGCGGTCACTGGTCGTTTCCTTCGCCAGCGGAGGACGCCCACCGCACCCAGAATCACGAAGGGCCAGACGAGATAGAACTGCATCTCGATGGCGAGCGACCAGGCATGCTGGGCAAGCATCGGCTCCAGAAACGGCAGTCCCTTGAACGCCGACACCCAGTTGCTGGAGTAGGTGGCCGCTGCAAGGATGGACTCAAGCTCACTGTCCCGGCGCAGTCCCTCAGCGGTCAGCAGCACGTATCCCGCGATGAAGGCGAGCATGACAGCCAGCGCAGGCACGAGCCTGATCAGCCTGCGGGCGTAGAAGTCGCGCAACCTGATGCTTCCGCGATCCCCGTACTCCTGCAGGAGCAGGGACGTGATGAGGAAGCCGCTGAGCACGAAGAAGATGTCCACGCCGTAGAGGCCGCCGCCCATCCAGCTGACCCGGGCATGGCCGAGCATGACGAGCAGGATTGCGAGGCCTCGCAGGCCATCGAGCCCCGGCAGATAGCGGAAGCGGCGCGAAGGACCGGCGCCTTCGGACTTCGCCTCGGGGGATGCTGCGGGCATGCTGGTGCCTCCGGCCTAGACTGCCGAGGGACGGACAAGCCGCCCCTCGGACGTTGATGTGCCAGACATGCGCCCCACCCTACCTGCCACGTTGTGGCGGAATGCCCATTCACTGGGCGCCGTGCTCAGCGGATTGAGAGTTCGATGATACGGTCGTCACCACTGCGCGGTGTGCCACGGCCATCGGTGTTGCTCGTCATCACGTAGAGCGTCTGTTCTCCGTCGCTCACGACGTCCCGAAGTCGGCCGTACTGGCCCTGGAACCAGGACTTCGGTTGCCCGGCCTCATCGCCCGACAGCGGCACCTCATACAGGGTCTCCCCCCGCAGCGCCGCGACCCAGGCGCTGCCCGAGGCGATCGCGAGGCCGCTGGGGGACGCGATCGCCGTGGGAGTCCAGTAGGCCTTTGGACCGATGAAATCACCATCCGGACCGGTTCCGGGTCCCTCCACCTCGGGCCAGCCATAGTTTCCGCCGGGCACGATCAGATTGAGCTCGTCGTACTCAGACGATCCGAACTCCGTGGCCCACAGACGGTCGGCCTCGTCGAAGGCAAGCCCCTGGACATTGCGATGCCCGTAGGAATACACCAGCGGTGCGTCCGGGAAGGGATTGTCCGGGGCGGGATCGCCCTGCAGGGTGGTGCGCAGGATCTTGCCGGCCAGGGACCCCAGATCCTGGGCATTCGGGGGCACGGCAGCATCGCCGGTGGCGATGTAGAGCAGATCGTCCGGGCCGATCGCGATCCGGCCGCCGTCGTGGTTCCACTCCCTGGGGATGCCGGTGACGACGTCGGTCTCCTTGCCCAGCGTGGCGTTGCGGAACGGCATGCTGACGACTCTGTTGCCATCTTCGGCCGTGTACATTGCGAAGACCCGGTCCCCGCTCGAGTTGACTGCCAGTCCCATGAGACCGGCCTCGCCATCGCTGACCACACCGTCGACCTCGCCTGCGAGCTCGGTCGTGCCGTCCCCGAGGTTGAGCAGCAGGATCCTGGCCGAGTCACGCTCCGAGACCA
>JAGQTY010000039.1:8537-23027 GCA_020438795.1 Actinomycetota bacterium | reverse complement strand
GACCTCGCCTGCGAGCTCGGTCGTGCCGTCCCCGAGGTTGAGCAGCAGGATCCTGGCCGAGTCACGCTCCGAGACCAGCGCCTGCTCGGCGCCCGGCAACAACGCCATGCTCCACGGCGCTTGCAGGCCAGTGGTGACGTCGCGGCTCACTGTGAGCTCAAGGCCGGAATCCGGCACCGTGGCGACCGATGATGCACCGGCGGCCGGGGACTCCCCCGAAGGTTGCGAGGATCCGCATCCCACGAGGGTTGAGACAACGACGAGGGCGCCCGCCGCAGGCAGGGAGAACCGGTTCACGGTGCCAGCGTGCCACACGTTCGGCCCAGTGACTCCGCGGTGCCAGCCGCTATAGTCGAATGGACCGAGCAATCCGAGGAGTGACGCAGTTCCCGATGGTGTCCATGCAGGTTCCCCTGATTCCGCGGCGGCCGAGTCACCCGGTCGCCATGATCGCGATCGGGTTCCAGCTCTCGGGAGCTGGTGCACACCTGATCGGGAACATGCTCGACAATCTGGCAGAAGTGTTCGCCAACGCCGCGTTCCGGCTGGACCAGCTGGACTTCGCCCAGGAGGTCAAGGAGGACATCAACACCCTCTGAGACGGCAGCGGTCAACCGGAGCCCGGCGTAGCTGGGCGAGCGAGCCCGCCCCGGACTCAGCGATGAAGATCAGGGTCGTGGAGGGCGGCCTCCACCAGCGCTTCGCCCCGTGCGAGCGCTGATTCCGAATCCGGCTGGCGCTGCAGTTCTTCGAGTATCCGGCGGGCTTCCCCGGCCTGTGCTGTCAGCCCGTCCGAGACCACTGTCCGCAGTTGCCGGATGAGTTCGTCCACAGGAATCAGAGTAGACCGCGTCATTGATGACGGCTCAGACCCTCATCGGCCTCGGACCGGCCGGGCGCGATCAACGCCTGGTTCCTGCACGAGCCACCCGCACCAGGCTGACAGAGTCCAGCAGGAGCAGGAACCCTCCCTGCACGACCACCGCTGACCCGTCGCCGCGCAGTTCGGCAGCGCTGCGCCGGCCGGACAGCGGCCCCGCGTCGGCGATGCGATCGGCATACCGCAACAGCGCCACGCCTCCGGCGACATAGCCGACGTCCAGGACCGTGTTGACCGCCAGGAGTCGCCCCAACGACCGACGGCGTTGCGCCGCGTCAGGTCTGCGGGGGCTGCGGGCGCGGACGTGGGCGACCGCGGCGATACTTGCGTCAACAGCGCCCCAGGCAGCGGTCTGGGCGCCGAACGCCCTCACCCGCGGCCTGGTCGCGGTCAGGGCGATCACGGCACCTGCCAACGTGCTGGTGACGCCCCACAGCCCCAGCGACACGCCGAGGTCACGCTCAATCCGGTCGATCGCGGTTTCCTGCATCTGAAGCCCGGCCTACCTGCAGGTCTTCCCGTGACAGTCCTTCAGATGGTCCCAGACGCTGATCAGTCGTGCCCGGACCTCGGCGTAGTCCGGGTCGCCGGAGACCGAGGTGAGCTCGTACGGATCCTTACGCAGGTCGTACATCTCCTCGAAACCGTCCTCGTAGCGCCACCAGGCGTACTCGTGGGTCCGGACCCCGCTGAATCGCGGCAGGAACTCCCCGTTCGGCGCACGCTGAGGGCCACTGGACAGCAGAACCGGTCGGGTGGCACGGAGCTGTCTGCCTTCGAGCAGCCGGACCAGCGACTTCCCGTCCGGAACGCGTCCGGTCGGGCTGACCCCTGTCAGGTCCAGGATCGTCGGAGCGAGGTCGATGAGCGAGACCAGGTCCCCGACACGTTCCCCCTTCTTGATGCCGGGCCCCCTCATGACGAAGGGGATGCGCAGCGCCGGTTCGTAGGGGAAGTACTTGCCCATGCTGATCCGGTGCTGTCCGAGGAGGTACCCGTTGTCACCCATGAACACGATGATGGTGTTCCGGTACTGACGGGTTCGTTTAAGCGTGCTGATGACCTTGCCGACCGCCCGGTCCACGGCCAGCAGGGACCGGCGACGCTGCCGGTTGTCCTCGACGAGTTCCTCGATGTCCTCGGCGTCCAACAGCGGCAGATTGCGGATGAACTCCTGCTTGTCACTGACGTCGGCCTCGTTGAAGCTGGGATCCATCTGCAGCGGCATGTGCGGGAACCTGTCGCGATCGCGCGGAGCCGGCCGGGGCGGAATGGTCTGGATCCCGGTGTTCGGGTCAGGTTCATCGACGTCGGCCCAGCTCTGCGGCAGCGGCCGGCCCTTGATCGGTACCGTCTCCACGTGCGGGGCGAGGAACGCCACCTGCAGGAAGAAGGGCGCCGGCGCGTCCGCTCGCTCCTTGATCACCCGGACCGCCTTCTTGCCATACACCCGCGTGGAGTACTTCCGGGGATTCTCCACGTGGAACCGGCCGTACTTGCGGCTGCCGTCAGGGCCGTTGACGCGATAGCCCCACATCTGATAGGTCGATGGGTCGGCGGATCCGTGCCACTCCGACCAGCCCTGCGGTACCGGCACGTCGGGACGGTTCGGAAAGGCGTAGCCATTGATGTACTTGCCGATGTGGACTGTGTAGTAGCCAGCATTCTGCAGCCAGGTTCCGATGGCCTTGTCGGCTGACTTCTGCTCCCAGGGGACGAAGCCACCCTCAGGAGGGAAGTTGGCACTCACGCCATTGTTGTGCGGGTAGGCACCGGTCATCCAGGCGGCCCGGGAGGGGCAGCAGATGGCGAACGGAGTGATCATCTGATCGAACGTCACCCCACGCCGCTGGAGCAGCGACCGGGCCTTCGGCATGTAGGCCAGGTCCGCGACCGTCTGGTCGTCGGTCTGCATGACCACCACGTTCGGGCGCCGGTCGCGCTTCTTCGGGCGATCCGCCGCCGAAACCGGGCTCTCCGGTTGCGGACCTGCCTGGGTCCCAGTTGCCCCGGGCGTCGTGCCGGACGATGGCACCGCCGCCAGTCCCACGAGCAACAGGCCGGCAAGCGTGACCGCTGACAGAATCCTGATCCGGCTCACGAGCGCTCCATCCGTCGGCTGGAAGACACTTCGACCCTAATCAATCGGCCGGCACCTTGTCTGCGTATCAGCGATGGCCCCGCTCGAGTGGACCATCACAGGCGCCTCAGGGCAGCTCCCGCATCCGTCTGGCGCGCTGCGCCTGGCGGACGAGTTCGACTACGCCTGCCGGGTAGTCCACGCGCTCCAGACAGAGCCCCTTGGCCGGCATCACCGCCGCATAGGAGGATCGGGTGCCTGAGGCGAGCGTGGCCCCGGGGTACTCCTGCGGCAACCGCCCCTCTCCCACTGCGACCAGCGCGCCCGTGATGGCGCGCACCATGTTGTGGCAGAACGCATCTGAGACCACAGTCATGACCGCCAAGCCGTCCTCGGTCCGTCGCCAGTCGAGCTCCAGCACCTCCCGGATCGTGGTGGCCCCCTCCCGGCGCCTGCAGAAGGCCGCGAAGTCATGTTCGCCGATCAGGGGTCGCGCAGCGCGATTCATGGCGTCGATATCGAGCGCCCGCAGGCGCGTGAGCACGAACGCCGATCGCAGCGGGTCCTGCGCTTCGACCGAGTCGGCGATGCGGTACTGGTAGCAGCGGCTGAGCGCGGAGAACCGTGCGTCGAACTCCTGCGGCACCTCGACGCACGAGCGGGCACGCACACTGTCAGGCAGCAGATGATTCAGGTACTGCAACGGCCGGAACGGAACGGCCACCGACGAGTCGAAATGCACCACCTGGCCACGGGCATGCACTCCTGCATCGGTACGCCCGGCACAGGTGACCTCGACACTGTGCTCGGCGCCCCGGTGGCCCAGGACACGTCCGAGGGCATCCTCGAGCACGCCCTGAACCGTGGGGACGCCCGGCTGCCGGGCCCAGCCTGAGAACTCGGTGCCGTCGTAGGCCACGTCCATCCGGAATCGCCGGAGATCGGCGATCACAGGCTCGACTGCGCCAGCGTTGTCAGAACCCTCAGTCACGAGCGCTCGGGACAGCTACTTGGCTTCGTCCTCGGACGCCTCGGCCGGGGAGTCGTCGGCGTCAGCGACAGGCTCATCGGTGCTGGCCTCCTGGCTCACGACATTCTCGTCAGCTGACTCGTCCGGGGCAGCAGCATCTTCAGCGGCGGGAGCCTCAGCGTCCTTCGCCGCGCGCTTCGTGGCAGAGGTGGCTTCGGCGACGACCTGCTCCTCCACCGGCTCCACCAGTTCGATGATCGCCATGGGCGCATTGTCGCCCTTGCGCGGTCCGAGCTTGATGATCCGGGTGTAGCCACCGGCCCGGCCCGCGTATCCCGGTGCGATCTCGGTGAAGAGTTCGTGAACCACTGTGTCATCGCGGATCACCCTGGCCACACGCCGTCTGGCCGTCACCGAATCCGACTTGGCGGTCGTGACGAGCCGTTCGGCGTAGGGACGCAGCCGCTTCGCCTTGGCCTCGGTGGTCCGGATCCGGCCGTGCTCGAACAGTGAGGTCGCCAGGTTCGCCAGGATGAGCTTCTGGTGTGACGCGCTGCCACCCAGACGCGGCCCCTTGGTTGGTTTCGGCATTGCTGCTCCTAGTTCTTGTCCGGTCCCGCCGCTTCAGCGGGCCCCGCTCAGTACTGTTCGGTCTCGACGTAGCCGGGCTCGTCGTCATCGTCGCCGTAGTAGACGACCTGGCTCGGATCGAATCCGGGCGGGCTGTCCCGCAGGGAGAGACCGAGTTCGTACAGCTTCAGCTTCACCTCATCGATGGACTTGCTGCCGAAGTTGCGGATGTCGAGCAGGTCCGCCTCGGACCGCTGGATCAGCTCGCCGACTGTGGCGATGCCCTCGCGCTTGAGGCAGTTGTGAGAGCGCACCGACAGTGCGAGCGCGTCGATCGACATGTTCAGCTGCTCGTTGGCCTGCTCCTCGTCCGGGGACGGACCGAGCTCGATGTGCTCCATGTCGGTGTTCAGCGATGCCGCAAGACCGAACAGTTCCACCAGCGTCTTGCCGGCGGAGGCCACAGCATCCTTGGGAAGCATCGCGGGCTTGGTCGTGACGTCCAGGATGAGCCGGTCGTAGTCGGTGCGCTGCTCGACACGGGTCGCCTCGACCTTGTACGTCACCTTGAGCACGGGGCTGTAGATCGAGTCCACCGGGATGCGGCCGATCTCGGCGCCCTCCGGGGTCTGGGCGGAGACATATCCGCGACCCGGCTCGATCAGTAGCTCCATCCCGAACGAACCGCGCTCGTCGAGAGTGGCAAGGATGAGGTCCGGGTTGTGGATCTCGACGCCGGCGGGCAGCTCGATGTCGGCAGCCGTCACAAGGCCCGGGCCGGTACGACGCACGTACGCGGTGGCCAGGTCGTCGCCCTCGAGGGAGACGACCAGGGACTTCACGTTCATGATGATCTCGGTGATGTCCTCCTTGACCCCTTCCAGGGTGGAGAACTCATGCTGGACACCGTCGATCTTGATGCTGGTGACGGCGGCGCCCGGGATGCTGGAGAGCAGGGTCCGGCGCATGGAGTTGCCGAGGGTGTAGCCGAAACCGGGTTCGAGCGGCTCGAGCACGAACCTGGACCGGTATTCCCCGACGGGCTCCTCGCGAAGCACGGGTCGCTGTGTGATGAGCACTGTTCACTTCCTTTCCACGACAACCGCTATTTGATGTCGTGTTCAGTATTGGATTGTGTCTGGTCTGCCACCCGCGGCCGGGTGAGAAACGGTTCGGAGGGCGCCGACCCGGCTTCGCTCGCCGGGTCGGACCCTGGTTACTTGGAGTACAGTTCGACGATCAGCTGCTCCGCCACGTCGGTGTCGATCGCGCCGCGTTCCGGGTTGGAGTGCACCAGGATGCGCAGCTGCGTCGGGATCGGCTCCAGCCAGGCGGGGGTCTCCCGCATGCCGGCGTCGTTGATCGCGGCCAGGAACGGGGTCAGCTCCCGGGAGCTGGCCTTCACCTCGATGATGTCGCTGGGGCTCACCCGGTAGGAAGGGATGTTCACCTTCTGGCCGTTCACCGTGAAGTGCCCGTGACGCACGAGCTGGCGCGCCTGGTCCCGGGAGGAGGCGAAACCCGCGCGGTAGACCGTGTTGTCGAGACGACGCTCGAGCAGGGTGAGCAGGTTGTCACCGGTCTTGCCGGAGAGCCGGCTCGCCTCGGCGAAGTAGTTGCGGAACTGCTTCTCCAGCACGCCGTAGATGCGCGCGCACTTCTGCTTCTCGCGCATCTGGAGCAGGTACTCCGACTCCTTGGTGCGCCGGGCCTGGCCGTGCATGCCGGGCGGGTAGTTCTTGTGCTTCTCCAACGGACAGTTGGTGATGCATTTGGAACCCTTGAGGAACAGCTTGGTCTTCTCCCGGCGACAGCGCTTGCAGTCGGGGCCTGTGTATCTTGCCATGACGAACCTCTCAGACGCGGCGCCGCTTGGGCGGGCGGCAGCCGTTGTGGGCGACAGGGGTGACGTCCGAGATCGAACCGACCTCAAGACCGGTGGCCTGCAGTGACCGGATCGCTGTCTCGCGTCCGCTACCGGGGCCTTTGACGAAGACATCGACCTTGCGCATGCCGTGGTCCATGGCACGCCGGGCAACTGCCTCGGCAGCCATCTGCGCGGCGAAGGGGGTCGACTTGCGGCTGCCCTTGAATCCGACCTGGCCGGCACTGGACCAGGCGATCACGGCACCCTGCGGGTCGGTGATGGTGATGATGGTGTTGTTGAACGTGCTCTTGATGTGCGCTTGGCCATGAGCGACGTTCTTACGCTCCTTGCGACGGACCTTCTTACCGCCGGGTGTGGGAGGCATTCGTTCTCCTTGTCAGCTACGGAATGGGGGATGAGGAAGCGGGCCGCTAGGCCTTCTTCTTGCCTGCAACCGGGGCGCGGCGGCCCTTGCGTGTACGGGCGTTGGTGTGGGTGCGCTGTCCGCGCACGGGTAGACCGCGGCGATGGCGGATGCCCTGGTACGAGCCGACCTCCACCTTGCGTCGGATGTCAGCCTGGACCTCGCGCCGCAGATCTCCCTCGACCTCGTAGTTCGCGTCGATGAAGTCGCGGAGCTTCACGAGATCATCGTCGCTGAGCTCGTGGACCCTGGTGCTGGGGTCGATACCGGTGGCTGCCACCGTCTTCTGGGCGCGTGTGCGTCCGATTCCGTAGATGTATGTCAGCGCAACCTCGATCCGCTTGTCGCGGGGGAGGTCGACGCCTGCAAGACGTGCCATTCGGGCGGTCCTCTTTCCTTGTGTCGTGACGGGTCTACAGCAACACCTGCCCCACCGCCCGGTGGGTCTCCGGCCCGTCAGTGCCGGAGGTATCGTCCGCGGCTACGCACGTCGCAGTCACGGGGTCGGATGTTGCATTGGGCCCTGTGGGTCTCAGCTCGCTGATCGCCACAGGAACTCGGCTCTCCCTCGGGAGTGTCGAGTGCGCACAACCGCTCAGCTCGCCGAGAGGCTGTGCACGCCTGAGTGGCCGGAGTCCCTGGTGGGAAGCCGGTCAGCCCTGGCGCTGCTTGTGCCGCTTGTTCTCGCAGATCACACGTACGACGCCTCGGCGACGGATGACTCGGCACTTGTCACACATCGGCTTGACGCTTGGCTTGACCTTCATTACTTCTGCCTCGTTCGATCTACTTGTACCGGTAGGTGATCCGACCTCTGGAGAGGTCGTACGGCGACATCTCGACGACCACACGGTCGTCCGGCAGAATCCGGATGTAGTGCATCCTCATCTTGCCGCTGATGTGCGCCAGCACTTTGTGCCCGTTGTCCAGCTCCACCCGGAACATCGCGTTCGGGAGCGATTCAACAACCGTGCCCTCCATCTCGATGGCACCGTCTTTCGCCATGAACCAGCCTCCAGCTTTCGCATCACCGCTTCCCGGCCCTGAAGCCGGGAACAATCCGCGCTCTGGACACCCCTGCACTTGGAGCCTGAGGCTCACAGACCACGGAAGACCGCAGCCTGAGACCTGAGGAACAAATCTGGGGGCGCACGCAAATCACGGACCAACACCCAAGTCTAGGCAAATTAGCCCGCGCGCGGCAACGGCCAAGCCCGATAATGGCGTGGCGTTGCTCACATGCGTGACACTTCAGTGAATATCGTACCCGGAGCTCGCCCCGGAATCAGCGAGCCGCTCAGGCTTCGTCGTCACCCTGCTTGCGCTTCTTGACCACCATGATGACAGCTCCGACACCAACCACGAGCAGTGCGATGAGCAACAGCTTGCGGCCGGTGTGGCCACCCTTCTCCACGACGTCGGCTACCTGATCTGCGTTGTCTTCGTCCACGATTCAAACCCATTCGTTGTTGTTTCCTGCCAGACCCTACTGAACTTCACTGATCGATGGCGCCGGCTTCACCGGATCCGACGAATCCGCACCGGTGCCAGGGCCACGACAGTCAGCGCAGGGCCGCCAGCAGCCGTTCGGTGACCTCCTCGACGCCACCCATGCCGTCGACCTGCACGAGGATGCCCTGTTCGGCATACATGGCGGTCAGCGGCGCTGTCTGCTCGGCGTAGACCTCCATCCGGCGCCGGATGACCTCTTCGGTGTCGTCGGGGCGCCCCTCGAGTTCGGCTCGCTTCAGCAGTCGCTGGACCACTTCGTCGGTGTCCGCGGTGATCTCGACACACTTGTCGAGCTTCAGGCCGGTCTCAGCGAGCATCGTGTTGAGCTCCTGCACCTGCTCGGCAGTGCGGGGGTAGCCGTCCAGCAGGAAGCCGTTGGCGGCGTCCGGTTGTGCGAGCCGGTCCTTGACCATCGCATTGGTGACAGAGTCCGGCACATACTCGCCCTTCTCCATGTACTTCTGGGCCTCTTTGCCCAGCTCGGTTCCCTCCCCCACGTTCTTGCGGAAGATCTCACCGGTGGAGATGTGCGGGATGCCGAGCGATCCGGAGATCGCGGCTGCCTGGGTGCCTTTGCCGGCACCTGGGGGACCCATCAGAACGATTCGCATGCTTTGCCTCTCTCTGCGCTGTCGCTCAGCATAGTGGCTCCGATGCAGGATCGCGCACCTTCTTCACCGCAACGGCGGTCCTGCCGAGCATCCCGCGCGAGGAACATGCGCTCAGCCCGGAACCCCCGCCTCAGCGCAGGAAACCCTCGTAGTTGCGTTGCTGCAGCTGGGACTCGATCTGTTTGACCGTGTCCAGACCGACGCCGACCATGATGAGCAGGCTGGTACCGCCGAAGACGAAGTTCTGCGCGACACCGAGGAAGCCGAATGCGACCATCGGCAGCACCGCGATGAGGCCCAGGTAGATCGAGCCTGGGGCCGTCAGCCTCGAGATCACGTACTGCAGATACTTCGCGGTCGGCGGGCCGGGTCTGATACCAGGAATGAAGCCGTTGGACTTGTTGAGGTTCTCGGCCACCTCTGTCGGGTTGAAGGTGATGGAGACGTAGAAGTAGGTGAAGAAGACGATCAGCACCAGGAAGGTCGCCAGATACACGGGCTCGGTCCCCGCCTGGAAGTTCTGAAGGAACCATTGCGCGACCGGACCGTCCGAACCGCTCAGCTGAACGATGAGCGTGGGCACGAACAGGATCGAGGAGGCGAAGATCACCGGAATGACACCGGCCATGTTCACCTTCAGCGGAATGTAGGTGGACGCGCCACCGTAGAACTTGCGGCCCACCTGATTGCGGCCGTGCTGCACGGGTATTCGGCGCTGCCCCTGTTCCACGAACACCACGAGCGCGATGACCAGTACGCCCACTGCCAGGGTGATGATGAACGCGAGCAGGCCGTGGGACTGCAGGATCGACAGGAACTGCGAGGGCAGTACTGCGATGATGGAGACGAAGATGAGCAACGACATACCGTTGCCGACGCCGCGGTCGGTGATGAGCTCGCCGAGCCACATGACCGTCGCCGTGCCCGCCGTCATGGTGATGATCATGACGACCATCTGACTGGCTGACTGATCCGGCACGATCTGCTGATCGTCACATCCCTGGAACAGTCTGCCCGGTGTACGAGCCAGCGCCAGGATACTGGCGGACTGCAGCACGGCCAGGCCGATGGTGAGATATCTGGTGTACTGCGTGATCTGTGCCTGACCTGCCTGCCCCTCCTTGCGCAACTTCTCCAGCCGTGGGATGACCACAGCCAGCAACTGCAGAATGATCGATGCAGTGATGTAGGGCATGATGCCGAGCGCGAAGACGCTGAGCTGGAGCAGCGCACCGCCGCTGAACAGGTTGATCAGGCCATAAAGACTGTTGTCCTGTACGCGGTCGATACAGACCTGGATGGCCTTGTAGTCCACGCCCGGGGTCGGGATCACGGAGCCGAGCCGGAAGATCGCGAGAATGAACAGGACGAAGAGCAGCTTCTTGCGCAGGTCCGGGGTGCGGAACGCTGACACGAATGCGCTGAGGTGCAACTTGGTTCCTCCCGCGGGGTCTCGCCCGCAACGTCGGCCCCCGGGCGCTGGCACCCGGAGACGGTCGGTCCTGTCCCGGGGCCGACGCGGACCGGCGCTGCCGTTCCGCCCCGATTTCAGGGACACCCGCAGACAAATCTATCAGCGCCACGCGATCGCGGTGCATGGACATGGCAGAACCTTCAGGTGAGCGTGGCGACTCACTTCTGGCCGGGGCGGCGGATGACCGGGAAGATGCTGCCCTGCGCCGCCAGTGAGCCATCGCGACCCCCACCACGACCGCGCAGCACAGCGGCCGCCAGGACCGCCGCGGCGCCGCCCACGACGGGACCCAGAAGATAGGCCCAGTAGCTGCTCAGGTCGGCTCCCACCAGGTCCGGGCCGAGGGTACGGGCGGGATTCATGGAGGCCCCGCTGAGGGGAGCCGCCCAGAGCCCGGCCAGGGCGATGTAGCCGCCGACGCCGATCGCTGCGATGATCCCGATGCTCTGCGCGCCCGAGGCCGTCCCGAGGATCACGCTGACCAGCCCCAGAGTCAGGATCGCCTCGATCAGGAACGCCTCCCAGGGGGCAGTGCGTGAGCCGGGGTAGGACCCGCCCGCGCTGGCGCTGACGCCGATGAGCCATTGCGCCACGGCCGCGGCCGCGATCGCGGCCGCGAACTGCGTGACGACGTAGCCGGGAACCCTGCGCCAGGGGAAATCCCCGCGCAGGGCGAAAGCGATCGACACTGCCGGGTTCAGGTGTGCGCCGGAGACCTTGCCCATGAACATGATGATGGACATCACCATGACGCCCGGGGCAACGACCGCAGCTGCGAGGGTGACCGTCCCCGGATAGGCCACCGCGACCATCGGCGCTCCAGCGGCGACGATGACCAGGAAGAACGTCCCCAGGAACTCCGAGAACAACCTCCGCCACTCCTGCTTGGGGTCGGCGAAGTTGTAGACCGTGCTCTGGGCCTCCCGATTCAGGTCGTCCAGGAGCGCGTTCGACGTCGACATCGACTAGAGGTCAATCACCCGGGCGGGAATGTCGGTGTTCTCGCTCACGTGATAGCTCGCGCAGACCCGGTGGTAGCCGTCTGCGATCTGGGCGGGCAGTCCGGCCTTGATGTTGCCCCGAACCAGCAGCACCGGTGACAGTGCCACACCCGTGGCGACCTTGACCAGGTCGATCCTGACGTGCGGGTTGTCCATGGCGAGCAGGTGGAGCCGAGAGGCACGCAGAATGTCCTTCGCCTTGAAGTACTCGATCTCGGCCTGCTTGAGCTTGTCCGCGAGGTTCTGGGCGTCCGCCGGACTGGCAATCAGGCTGAGGTAGTTGGCGGCTGCCGGATAGTCATGCTTGTCGGGATCGGTCTTCCACTTGACCGGCCCCGGCTCGTCGGCACTCCCGGCGTTCTTGTCGTTCTTATCAGTCATCGGGTCTCCCGCGCCCAATCTAGTGGAACGGCCCCCACCTGCGCCTGTGGTTCGAACAACCCTGCAACACGGCTCTGGCAGTGGGCTGCTGCAAATGAGCACGGATCGGGGTTGCTCCGGTCGGGTACCGGGGGGCCCAACCTGCCCGGTTGCTCAATAGTTTCAGCAGGGATGCCGATCAAGGAACCCTGATGCTGCTTCGGATCGTGATCACCATGCTGGGACTGCTGGCCGCCCTGCTCGGCGTCGTTCCGGTGGCGGCCCACTCGGCTTCGGCGGCTCAGCCTTCCGGAGTCAGAGCCGCTGACTCAGTCGGCTCCATCGTGGTGAAGGTACGGGGCAGGACGCAGGGCAAGAGAGCGCGCGTCAGCATCACGGGCCTCCGTGGCGAGGCGACCGGAACCGAACTCAGCAGACGTGTCCGGGGCAGGTGGACAGCGTCCGGGCTGCCGGGCGGACACTACCGGGTCGTGGCCGAACCGATCGAGGGCAGGCGCGGAACGTCCACAGCGCGCGGAAAGCGGGTGCGCCTGACGAACCTGGCCCCCACAGTGATCGCCGTGCTCAAGTTCAAGTTGCAGAAGGAGAACCCGCCGAGGTCGCGGCCCCTCGAGCTGCTCACGCGCGGCGGCGCGGACACCGAGGGGCACAACTGATGGACTGCCCGCAGCTATCCGCCCATCCTCATGAGGGCGAAGATCACCAACGGATGCCGAACCTGCACCAGCGGTCAGAGGTGCGAATCACCGACGAAGCGACGGCTCAGGAGACCGTGGCCGATCCGCCTGCGGCAGCGATCTTCTCCGAAGCGGACTTCGAGAAGGCATCCACCGTGACGTTCACGGCAACGCTGATCTCGCCATTGCCGAGCACCTTCACCGGCTGGCCCTTGCGAACCGCGCCCTTGGCCACGAGATCAGCGACACTGACGTCGCCGCCCTCGGGAAAGAGCTCGCCGATCCTGGAGACGTTCACCGTCTGATACTCGGTGCGGAAGGGATTCTTGAAGCCCTTGAGCTTGGGAATCCGCATCTGCAGCGGCATCTGACCGCCTTCGAAGTTCGCGGGGACCGTGCCACGAGCGCGCGTACCCTTGGTGCCGCGACCGGCGGTCTTGCCCTTCGACGCCTCACCGCGGCCCTTGCGGGTCTTCGCGGTCTTCGCCCCCTCATCGGGGCGGAGGTGATGTGCCTTGATCATGATTCCTCCACAGTGACCAGGTGGGAGACCACGTTGATCATGCCGCGAATCTCCGGGCGGTCGGGTTTGGTGGTGGTGTCACCGATGTGGTGCAGCCCGAGGCTGCGCAGGCTCTCACGCTGCGCCTTCGTGCCGCCGATCGCCGACTTCTTCTGGGTGATAGTGAGCTCGGCCATCACTTGCTCCCAGCTGCCATGGCCTTGCGGAGGTACTCCGGAGCCACATCCTCGAGCGGGAGCCCGCGACGGGCAGCCACCTGCTCGGGACGCTCAAGGGACTTGAGTGCGGTCACCGTGGCATGCACGATGTTGATCGCATTGTCGGAGCCGAGCGACTTGCTGAGCACGTCCTGGATCCCGGCGCATTCGAGCACCGCGCGCACGGGGCCACCGGCGATGACGCCCGTACCGGGCGAGGCCGGGCGCAGGAGCACGACTCCGGCGGACTCCTCACCGAGGACCGGGTGCGGGATGGTTCCCTGGATCCGGGGCACCGTGAAGAAGTTCTTCTTGGCGATCTCGACACCCTTGGCGATTGCCGCGGGCACCTCCTTCGCCTTGCCGTAGCCGACGCCGACGCGACCGTCGCCATCACCGACGACCACCAGTGCGGTGAAGGAGAACCGACGGCCACCCTTCACAACCTTGGCCACTCGGTTGATTGCGACCACGCGCTCCAGATACTGGTTGCGGTCATCACGCCGGTCGCGCTTCTCGCGTCGTTCCCGGCCGCCGCTCTTACCTTGTCCTGCCATCGTTCAATCCCTCTCAGAGCGCCAGTCCGGCTTCGCGGGCACCGTCTGCGACTGCGGCGACCCGTCCGTGATACTTGTTGCCGCCGCGGTCGAACACAACTGTGTCGATCCCGGCATCCTTCGCGCGCTTGCCGACGGCTTCGCCGACGGCCTTCGCCTTGGCGGTCTTGTCGCCGTCCGCACCACGGATGTCGGCCTCCATGGTCGACGCCGAAGCCAGCGTCACACCAGCCACGTCGTCCACCACCTGAGCCACCATGTGCCGGGCGGACCGCGTCACCACAAGGCGCGGCTTGCTGGCCGTACCGTGCACCTTCTTGCGGACCCGGGTGTGACGCCGTGAGCGTCCCACTGCCTTCTTGTTGCCCGATCCGAGCTTCTCCACGACCGGCATCACTTACCTGCCTTTCCGGCCTTGCGCGCGATGACCTCGTTCTCATAGCGCACGCCCTTGCCCTTGTAGGGCTCCGGGGGACGAAGTTTCCTGATGTTGGCAGCGACCTCACCGACCTGCTGCTTGTTGATCCCGATCACCTGGAACCGGGTGGCCGACTCGACCTTGAAGCTGATGCCGGCCGGCGCCTCCACAGCGACCGGATGGCTGAACCCGAGCGACATCTCCAGGCCGTTGCCCTTGGCCATGACACGGTAGCCGGTACCGACCACCTCGAGGGTCTTCTCGTAGCCCTCGGTCACACCGATGACCATGTTGTTGACCAGCGAGCGGACCAGTCCGTGCAACTGCCGGCTCTCGCGCTCCTCGTCG
>JAGQTY010000039.1:4559-8439 GCA_020438795.1 Actinomycetota bacterium | reverse complement strand
GGGGCGGCTGACGACGACCTGATCGCCCTCGACGGCGACGGTGATCGGCTCCGGCACAGTCAGGTCGAGTTCACCCTTGGGGCCCTTGACCGTGACCTCCTGGCCGGTGACTGTGACCTGCACGCCGCTGGGAACGGTGATCGGCTTGCGTCCGATGCGTGACATGTCTGCACCCCCTACCAGACGTAGGCGAGGACTTCCCCGCCCACCTTCTGCTTGGCAGCGGTGCGCTCGGTGAGCAGTCCGCTGGAGGTGGAGATGATCGCGGTCCCCAGACCGCCGAGCACCTTGGGCAGCTCGGTGCTGCGCGCGTAGACACGCAGTCCCGGCTTGGAGACCCGGCGCAGGCCCGCGATCGAGCGCTCGCGCGAGGGTCCGTATTTGAGCGTCAGCGTCAGCGTCTTGCCGACCTCCGCATCCTCAATGCCGTAGTCGAGGATGTAGCCCTCCTGCTTGAGGATCTCGGCGATGCCCACCTTGATCTTCGAGGAGGGCATGCTGACTGAATCGTGGTATGCCGAGTTCGCATTGCGCAAACGCGACAGCATGTCCGCGATCGGGTCTGTCATCGTCATGGCCAGCCGGCCTTTCTCGCCGCGGTTTCCGTGGACCTACAGCGTCGTTGTCTGGATCAGTTGTATCTGTCTGTCGAGCTGGTGGTCACCAGCTGCTCTTGGTGATGCCGGGGAGTTCGCCACGATGGGCCATCTCCCGCAGGCACACCCGGCACAGGCCGAACTTGCGGTACACCGAGTGCGGACGTCCGCACCGGGTGCAACGCGTGTAGGCGCGCACCTTGAACTTGGGTTTGGCATTGGCCTTGTTGACCAGCGCTTTCTTCGCCATCACTTCTCCTTGAAGGGGAATCCGAGCGCCCGCAGCAGTGCCCGGCCCTCGTCGTCTGTCTGGGCTGAGGTCACGATCGTGATGTCCATGCCGCGGACCCGGTCGATCTTGTCCTGGTCGATCTCGTGGAACATCACCTGTTCGGTGAGCCCGAAGGTGTAGTTGCCGTTGCCGTCGAACTGCTTGGGGCTCAGGCCGCGGAAGTCACGGATACGGGGCAGCGCCAGGCTGACGAGCCGGTCCAGGAACTCCCACATCCGGTTGCCGCGGATGGTGGACTTGACCCCGATCGCCTGACCCTCGCGCAGCTTGAACTGCGCGATCGACTTGCGTGCCCGGGTCACCCGCGGCTTCTGCCCCGTGATCGTCGAGATGTCGCGGATCGCGCCCTCGATCAGCTTCGAGTCCCGAGCTGCATCGCCGACGCCCATGTTGACGACGATCTTCTCGATCCCCGGCACCTGGTTGATGTTCTCGTAGCCGAACTCCTTGTTGAGCTCCGGCACGATCTCGGTCCGGTAGCGCTCCTTGAGCCGCGGGACGGTTTCGGTCTCGGTGGTGGTGGCAGTCATCAGATCTCCTTGCCGCTGCGCTTGCTGTAGCGGACACTCCTGCTCGAGGTGTAGCTCGAACCGTCGGGACGGGTCTTGGTGACCTCCTCACGCCGGAAACCGACGCGGGTCGGACGCTTGTCCTCGGGGTCGATCAGCTGCACGTTCGAGACGTGGACCGGGGCCTCCTTGACCTCGATCCCTCCGGTGGTACCACCACGCTGGGTCTGGGTCCGGCGGGAATGGATCTTCACCCGGTTCACACCCTCGACGATCACGCGCTGGCTCTCCGGCTGCACCGCGAGCACCGTGCCGGTCAGGCCGCGGTCCTTGCCGGCGATGATCTGGACCTCGTCGCCCTTCTTGATTGCCATCTGAGCCATCACAACACCTCCGGTGCCAGTGAAATGATCTTCATGAACTTCTTGTCGCGAAGCTCGCGGCCCACGGGACCGAAGATGCGGGTCCCCCGCGGGTCGTTGCTGTCGCGCAGCAGCACCGCGGCGTTCTCGTCGAACTTGATGTAAGAACCGTCGGGGCGCCGCTGCTCCTTGGCCGTCCGCACGATGACGGCCTTGACGACCTCACCCTTCTTGGCGCTGCCGCCGGGGATGGCGTCCTTGACCGTGCACACGATCACGTCGCCGATGCCGGCGTACCGCCGGCCGGAGCCGCCGAGAACCCGGATGCACAGCAATTCCTTGGCACCCGTGTTGTCCGCCACCCGTAGGCGTGACTCCTGCTGGATCATCTTTCTCTCCTCTAGCCTCGCAGCGCGATCAGCGGGCCCGTTCCAGGACCTTGACCAATCGCCAACGCTTGGTGGCCGACGTCGGCCGGGTCTCCATCAACAGGACCCGGTCACCGATACCGGCGGTGTTGTCGGCGTCGTGGGCCTTCAACTTGCTCGTACGCCGCACGACCTTGCCGTACAGCGGGTGCTTGAAGCGGTCCTCGACCGCGACAACGACGGTCTTGTCCATCTTGTCGCTCACGACCAGGCCCTCACGGACCTTGCGGTAGCCACGGGTCGCCTCGGAGTCCGACTGCTCGCCGCCTTCCGTGCTCTCCACAACCTCAGTCACAGTGTCCTCACTCATGCCTGCTCACCGTCTTCATCCTCAAGCTGGGTGATACCCAGTTCGCGTTCGCGCAACACCGTGTAGATGCGCGCGATCTCCTTGCGCACGGCCTTCAGACGGCCGTGGTTCTCCAGCTGGCCGGTGGCGGACTGGAACCGGAGGTTGAACAGCTCCTCCTTCAGTTCGACGAGCTGAGTGGTCAGCTCATCGTCGGCCACCTTGCGCAGCTCGAAAGTCTTGGTCGCAGCCATCACACCTCTCCTGCCACGTCACGCCGGATCACTCTGCACTTCATCGGCAGCTTGTGCCGGGCCCGTTCGAGGGCCTCTCGGGCCGTCGTCTCGTCCGGGTAGCTCAGTTCGAACATCACCCTGCCGGGCTTCACGTTGGCCACCCACCATTCCGGGGAGCCCTTGCCGGAACCCATGCGGGTCTCGGCGGGCTTCTTGGTCAGTGGACGGTCGGGGTAGATCGTGATCCACACCTTGCCGCCACGCTTGACCCGCCGGTTGATCGCGATACGGGCAGCCTCGATCTGACGGTTGGTGACATATGCCGGTTCCAGCGCCTGCAGCCCCCACTCGCCATTGACGATCCTGGTGCCGCCCTTGGCCTGCCCGGTGCGCTTGGGATGGTGCTGCTTGCGGTGCCTGACCCGCTTGGGAATCAACATGACTACTTCTCCGCTCCGGCCGCGGGTGCCTCAGCAGCGCCGCCTGCCTGCTCGGTCGCGGCCTCAGGAGCACCTGCCTGGCTCTCGGGACGACGACCACCCTGCTCGGGGCGACCACCACGAGCGCCACGACGTGGACCACCGCCGCCGCGTCCAGCGCGGGCGCGGCTGGGCCCCATCAGTTTCTTGGCTTCGGCGGCCTCACGCTCGGCCCTCGTGATCGGTGCCTCACCCTTGTAGATCCAAACCTTCACGCCGATCCGGCCGAAGGTCGTGTGCGCCTCCGCGAAGCCGTAATCAATGTTGGCGCGCAGGGTGTGTAGCGGCACCTGTCCCTCGCGGTAGAACTCGGTCCGGCTCATCTCAGCACCGCCGAGACGGCCCGAGACCTGGATCCTGATGCCCTTGGCCCCGGCCTTGAGCGTCGACTGCAGGGCCCGACGCATCGCGCGACGGAAAGCCACACGGCCGGCGAGCTGCTCGGCGACCGCCTGGGCCACGAGCTGGGCCTCGACCTCCGGGTCCTTGACCTCGATGACGTTGACCTGCACCTGCTTGCCGGTGATGTCCTCCAGCAACCGCTTCAGCGCGTCGGTCTCCTTACCGCCACGCCCGATGACGATGCCGGGACGAGCGGTGTGGATCCACAGCTCGACGCGACCGGCGGAACGCTGGATCGTCACCTTGCTGATCGCAGCACGCGGCATCCGGTCGGCGATCGCCCGCCG
>JAGQTY010000039.1:0-4466 GCA_020438795.1 Actinomycetota bacterium | reverse complement strand
TGCCCGTGGCCTGATCCGCTTCATGGTCGGTCCCTCGTCGACATAGGCCTCAGAGATGACCAGGCCGCGAGTGTCCATGTTGTGGTTGTTGCCCGCGTTCGCCACTGCACTGTTCAGCAGCTTCAGCACCTGGTCACTGGCACCCTGAGGTGCAAAGGCCAGGACGTCCTGCGCCTGAGCGACCGGGAGTCCGCGGACTTCGTCCACCACCCGGCGTGCCTTGGTCGGCGAGATCGGCACGCGCCGTGCCACAGCCTTCGCTTCCATCGCTTCCTCCCTCGCCTCAGCGGCGACGTGCCTTTCGGTCATCCTTGACGTGGCCACGGAACGTCCGCGTCGGCGCGAACTCTCCGAGCTTGTGGCCAACCATGTTCTCGCTGATGAACACCGGCACGTGCTTACGGCCGTCGTGGACCGCGATCGTGTGCCCGAGCATGTCGGGAGTGATCATCGAACGACGTGACCAGGTCTTGATCACGGACTTGGTGCCCTTCTCGTTCTGGTCCTCCACCTTCTTCTCAAGGTGAGCGTCCACGAACGGACCCTTCTTCAAACTGCGTGGCATGATTCCTACCGCTTCTTCCCGGTCTTGCGACGACGCACGATCTGTTTGTCACTGGCCTTCTTCGCCTTGCGAGTACGACCCTCGGGCTTGCCGTTCGGGTTCACCGGATGGCGACCACCCGACGTCTTGCCCTCGCCACCGCCGTGCGGATGGTCCACCGGGTTCATCACGACGCCACGCACGGTGGGACGCTTGCCCTTCCAGCGCATCCGGCCGGCCTTGCCCCAGTTGAGGTTCGACTGCTCGGCGTTGCCGACCTCGCCGACCGTGGCACGGCAGCGTGAGTCCACGTTGCGGATCTCACCGGACGGCATCCGTAGCTGAGCGTTCTTGCCCTCACGTGCGACCAGGGAGACACTGCCACCGGCGGCTCGAGCGATCTTCGCTCCCCCCAGGGGCCGCAACTCCACGTTGTGGATCACGGTGCCGACCGGGATGTTGCGCAGCGGCAGGTTGTTGCCCGGCTTGATGTCGGACTTCGGTCCGGTCTCGACCCGGTCCCCTTGCTTGAGCTTGTCCGGCGCGATGATGTAGCGCTTCTCGCCGTCGGCGAAGTGCAGCAGCGCGATCCGCGCAGTCCGGTTCGGGTCGTACTCGATGTGCGCCACCTTGGCGGGGACGCCGTCCTTGTCGTACCGACGGAAGTCGATCAGCCGGTAGGACCGCTTGTGACCGCCGCCCTGATGGCGCGTCGTGATCCGGCCAGAGTTGTTGCGGCCGGCTCGCTTGGGCAGCGGCCGCAGCAGCGCCTTCTCAGGCTCGCTGCGGGTCACCTCGGCGAAGTCGGACACGCTCGAACCGCGACGGGCCGGCGTTGTCGGCTTGTATCTGCGAATACCCATTGTCTCCTCCCGGTCAGGTGACCGGTCCTCCGAAGATGTCGATGCGGTCGCCCTGCGCCACCGTGACGATCGCTCGCTTGGTGTCGGGACGCTTGCCGAAGCCGGAGCGGGTGCGAACGCGCTTACCCGCACGGTTGAGCGTGTTCACCCCAGTCACACGAACATCGAAGACGGCCTCCACTGCATCCTTGATCTGGGACTTGTTGGCGGACTTCGGCACCACGAAGGTGTACTTGTTCTCATCCAGCAGTGAGTAGCTCTTCTCGGAGATCACCGGGGCGATGAGCACGTCCCTGGGGTCGTTTATCCTCATGCCTGCTCCTCCCCTGCACTCGCTGCAGCCTCAACTGACTCTGACTCCGGTGCCGCGTCGGCGCCGCGGTTGATGAAGTCGGTCAGGGCCGACCGGCTGAATACCACCCGGTCGCTGACCACGACGTCGTAGGTGTTCAGCTGGTCCGCGTTCAGCAGCTGCACCGCAGCGACGTTGCGCAGCGAACGCCAGTCACTGTCCTCACCACGGGACAGCACGACCAGGATGCGGCCGTCCTCCAGCCAGTCGCCGAGCGTGGCGACTGCCGCCTTCGTGGCCGGCCCGTCGGAATCGACGAAGCTGGAGACCACCGAGATGCGATCGGCGCGGGCCCGGTCGGAGAGGATGGCGCGCAGCGCAGCGGCCTTCATCTTCTTGGGGGTCCGCTGGTGATAGTCGCGGGGCTGCGGCCCATGGACGGTGCCGCCACCTGCGAACTGAGGCGCACGCGTGGAACCCTGGCGGGCGCGGCCCGTACCCTTCTGCCGGAAGGGCTTCTTGCCACCGCCGCGGACCTCGCCACGGGTCTTGGTGGCATGGGTGCCGGCACGAGCAGCGGCGAGCTGCGCGGTGGCCACCTGGTGGATCAGACCGATATTGGCCTCCACGTCGAAGATCTCTGCGGGCAGGTCCACCGAGCCGTCGGTGCCGCCTGCGGGAGTGCGAACGTCAACGCTGGTCATGCCTGACTCCCTTCTCCACCCTTTTTGGCCTTGCGAACGAACACGACACTGCCGTTGTTGCCGGGCACGGCGCCCTTGATCAACAGCACGTTGTTCTCTGTATCCACGCGCTCGACGGCGAGGTTCAGAGTGGTCTGGCGCTGGCCACCACCGCGGCCGGCCATTTTCATGCCCTTGAACACACGTCCGGGGGTGGCGCAGGCGCCAATAGAACCCGGTGCTCTGTGGACCTTATGGGCACCGTGCGAAGCACGCTGACCGTGGAACCCGTGGCGCTTCATGACACCCGAGTAGCCCTTGCCCTTGGTGATGCCGGTGACATCCACCTCGCTGCCAGCCTCGAAGAGGCTCACATCGAACTCGTCGCCCGGGGTCACCTCGGTGGCGTCCTCGGTCCGGATCTCGATCACGTGGCGTCTGGGCGTCACGCCAGCCTTGCCGAAGTGACCCGCCATCGGCTTGGTCACCTTGCGCGGGTCGATCGCACCGTAGCCGAGCTGCACGGCCGAGTAGCCGTCCGTCTCCGGGGTGCGGACCTGCGTCACCACATTGGGACCGATCTCGACAACGGTCACGGGAACGACTCGGTTGTCCTCGTCCCAGACCTGGGTCATGCCGACCTTGGTGCCCAGGAGTCCTGTCACTGCCATTGCCTCAGCCCTTGATCTCGATCGAGACGCCGGAGGGCAGATCGAGGCGCATCAGGGCGTCGACCGTCTTGGGGGTCGGCTCGATGATGTCGATCAGCCGCTTGTGCGTACGCATCTCGAAGTGCTCGCGACTGTCCTTGTACTTGTGAGGGGAACGGATCACACAGAACACGTTCTTCTCGGTCGGCAGCGGGACCGGTCCGGCCACGCGGGCTCCGGTGCGCGTCGCAGTCTCCACGATGCGCACTGCCGACTTGTCAATCACATCGTGGTCATAGGCCTTGAGCCGGATGCGGATCTTCTGTTCCGCCATGGGACCTGGTCCTTCTCTCTCGTACTTACGGCGGCATCGCCGCCATGGGGGTCCAGCACCCGAGGGTGCCGGGTGAGCACCCGAGGGTGCCCGTGGCTGTCGAGGACCGGCTCTCGCCGGCCCTCGACAGACCGGAAGCAGCGTGAGCTACTTGACAATCTTGGTGACGCGACCCGCGCCGACGGTACGGCCACCCTCGCGGATGGCGAACCGCTGACCCTCTTCCAGCGCAATCGGCTGGATGAGCGAGACGCTCATGGCAGTGTCATCGCCCGGCATGACCATCTCCTTGCCCTCGGGCAGGGTGACGACGCCGGTCACATCCGTGGTGCGGATGTAGAACTGCGGACGGTAGGAGTCGAAGAACGGCGTGTGACGGCCGCCCTCTTCCTTGCTCAGGATGTAGACCTGGGCCTCGAACTCCGTGTGGGGGGTGGTGGTGCCGGGCTTGACCACGACCTGGCCACGCTCGACGTCCTCACGCTTGATGCCGCGGAGCAGCAGACCCACGTTCTCGCCCGCTTCACCAGTGTCCAACAACTTCCGGAACATCTCAATTCCGGTGATGGTGGTGGTGGTCTTGTCGGGCTTGATGCCGACGATCTCGACCTCTTCGTTGACGTTCACAACGCCACGCTCGATACGGCCGGTCACCACCGTGCCGCGACCCGTGATGGTGAAGACGTCCTCGATGGGCATGAGGAACGGCTTCTCGATCTCGCGCTCGGGGGTGGGGATGTACTCGTCCACTGCGTTCATGAGCTCGAGGATGGTCTCGCCCCACTTCTCGTCACCCTGCAGCGCCGGGAAGGCGGCCACCTGGATCACGGGAGTGTCGTCACCGGGGAACTCGTACTCGCTGAGGAGCTCGCGGACCTCCATGTCGACCAGCTCGAGGATCTCCTCGTCGTCGACCATGTCGCACTTGTTCAGCGCCACCACGATCGAGGGCACACCCACCTGTCGGGCGAGAAGCACGTGCTCCTTGGTCTGCGGCATGGGGCCGTCAGTCGCGGCCACAACCAGGATCGCGCCGTCCATCTGGGCAGCACCGGTGATCATGTTCTTGATGTAGTCGGCGTGACCGGGGCAGTCCACGT
>JAGQTY010000038.1:1629-30502 GCA_020438795.1 Actinomycetota bacterium | reverse complement strand
CGCCGCCGGAAGCCTCGACGGCGGCGGCGACCGCGGACAGGTCACCGGAGACGCTGAGGAGGTACTCCTGCTGGGTTCCCTCCTCCGAAGCCTGCGCGGTGACGGCGGTCAGCAGTGGGACGGTCAGCGCGGTGGCCGCAATGCCCGCCGTGATCCGGTTCTTCCAGCCGTGCCATCGACTTGTGGTCGATCCCATGGTGAGGCTCCCTAATATGGCTCATGTGAAGCATCGGGCCTGCGAAGGCCCACTTAAGGGGCCATTCGGGTGAAAGGGACCAAGGACGCACAGCCCCGCGGTGAATGAGCCCCTGTTTGGACGCTCGCGTCACGCGCGTGAGAATAGGGGCATGACATTGCACGCCGCACCACCCGACCGTACGGACGTCCTGGTGGTGGGCGCTGGGCCGGCGGGTTCTGCCGCCGCCGCGTGGGCGGCCCGTGCGGGGCACGAGGTGACGCTGCTGGACGCCAAGGCGTTCCCCCGTGACAAGACCTGTGGCGACGGGCTCACCCCGCGGGCCATCGCGGAGATGCAGCGTCTGGGTCTGCTCGACTTTCTCGAGGACCGCCCGGAGATCGTGGGTCTGCGTGCGGCTGGCTACGGTCGCACCTGGCATCTGCCGTGGCCGGGTGGGTCGCTTCCGGCGGTCGGATCGGTGGTGCCCCGCGAGGAGCTCGACACCAGGCTCGCCGAGCATGCGGCCGAGTCCGGGGCGAGGGTCGCGACCGGCTGGCGAGCGCTCGATGTGGGGTTCGACGGCGATCGGATCGGTTCGGTGCAAATTGCCCACAAGGACACTGTGAGGACCGTGGAGTGCCGCCGTGTGATCGTCGCCGACGGGGTGAAGTCCCCGATCGGCGCCCGGCTGGGACGCGTGTGGCACCGGGACACGGCCTTCGGTGTCGCCGCCCGTGCCTATGTCAAGTCCGAAGTCATGCACGATCAGTGGATCACCGCGCACCTGGAGCTGCGCACAGCGGACAACAATCCGCAGAGCGGGTACGGCTGGCTGTTCCCGATCGGTGGCGGGGAGTACAACATCGGCGTGGGGGCCATGCAGACCGCCAAACGTCCGGCCAGTGTGAATCTGCGGCGCCTGTTGCAGCGCTACTACGACCAGCGCATGGCGGGGTTCAGGTTCACATCCTCGATGGTGCGCGTCCGTTCGGCGATGCTGCCCATGGGAGGCGCGGTGTCCAATGTCGCCGGTCCGAACTGGATGCTGATCGGTGACGCCGCCGCCTGCGTCAACCCGCTCAACGGAGAGGGGATTGACTACGGCATGGAGACGGGTCGGGTGGCGGTGGAACTGCTGGCCGAGACCGATGACTACCGGTCGGCCTGGCCCGCCCTGCTCCAGCAGCGGTACGGGACGGCCTTCTCCGGTGCACGCCGACTCGCCGAACTGCTCACCCACCCGGACTTCCTGCGGGTGGCCGGACCGCTCGGCATGCGCTCGAGACGCCTGATGGGCGTGGCCCTGCGTGTGATGGGGAACTTCATCACTCCGGAGGACAATGACGCGCTGGCCCGCCTGGCGCACCTGCTCGGCAGCCGCTCCTGGCGTTCGGACACCAGGGTTCCGTTCAGCTGACGCGGCGGCGTGGAGCCGGTTCTTCTTCCTGACCGCTCATTGGGTCCTGGCCTCAGGGCTGCAGGTCGCCCAGCGCGTTCTGGTAGAGCGTGCGGCTCTCCGCGCTCGGCGAGAACCGGGGCCACGGAACGCGCGGGCGCAGATCGACCACGGGGTCCGAGGCCCACTGGCTGGTGGCGTGGAGCGCGGCTTTGGCTGCGGAACGAACCCTGAACATGTGGTTGGCTCGCTCGATCCGGCAGACGTCGGCCTGTTCCTGGGTCGCCTCGAGGCTCGTACCGACCTTGCTTCGCAGCCGTTGCAGCAGCGGTGCAGCGACGAAGATCCAGCCCAGGGTCCAGGAGGGCAGCCGCTCGAGGACCTCGTATCCGTGCCAGCGCAACGCCTGAGCGGCAACCATTGCCACCGACTCCTCGGTGAGAGGCCCGACGGGCAGTGTGGCGAGGTTGCCCGATGCCTCGCGGGCGAGGTCCTCCGCGGCCCGGACGAGTGCGGCGGTCGTGGCATCAGCAAGTTCTGCGGTGAGTCGCCAGACCACGTCGATCGCATCGTCGGGGGAACCGACGCCCGCCATGATGGTCAGGGCAGCAGGGCGCTGCAGCAGTGCCGAGGGAACTGCCTGCGACTTCAGCGGTCCGACCGCGGTGGTCTCGTCGGTCCGGCAGCTGCACACCTGAGGTGCCCGCGCCGCCGCGATCAGCTCCATGGCGGCCTCGGCGGCACTGTCGGCCTCGTCCCTGGGATCGACGGAGCTGGTGCTGGATGCAGACTCCAGCTGCGCTGCTGCCAGCCGCTGTCGGCGGGCCACCGCTATGTTGCGGCGGCACTGGGCGTGGGACAGCTCCCGATACTGCGCCAGAAAGTAGGGATTGCTGATGCCGAACCCGTCGGCGTCGAATACCTCGCCATCAGCGCGCAAGATCGCGCGGGCGTCCGGCCGCTGCTTCCACGAAGTCAGCACGCCGGCTTCGATGTTCAGGTAGCCGCCCAGGGGCATGGCGACGCTGTAGCTGGGGTCGGGTCCGGGCGCGAATCCACCACGAGGAGGACCGACATACTGTCCCGGGTGCACGACGCCTCCCGTGGACCAGAGATTCACCAGTCCCTGCCGCTCGCCATCGTGCACGCCGTCGTTGTTGCCCGAGAAAGCTCCGAACGGCTGCGGCTGGGGCAGCCATCGGCACAGCAGCATTGCGTCAGGATTGGCGGCCCTGGAATGCCCGGCAGCGGAGTGGGTCGAACCCGTGCTCACTGGACTGCCCATGCTGGCAGCCTAAGCCGAATCCGGGGGCGAAGCCCTGTGGAGCACGCGGATTTCTGCCCATTGCCTCCACATGGGCCACGTCGGTGAGGATTGCTCCGGGGCGGGCATCCCATCCGGGTGGGTTCTGCCGAGCGCCGTTGTCGTCCGGGTCAGCGTCTGTTGCCCCCCTGCGGCAGGGCTGGGACCATGAGGATGTGAGTGAGTATCCCGTCGTCCTGACCCTTCCGGTGAGGTGGGGCGACATGGACGCGCTGGGTCACGTCAACAACACCGTGTACTTCCGGTGGTTCGAGTCCGCCAGGATGGCCTACATGGAACGGGTGGGCATCCCGCTGCAGCCCAATGGGGATGTGGGCCCGATCCTGGCTCAGACCGAATGCTCATTTCTGCAACCGGTGACCTATCCGGCGGAAGTGCGAGTGGGGGCCCGGGTCTCCAGCATGGGCACGACGAGCTTCGTCATGGACTATCAGGTGGACGTGGTCGGGGCGGGGACAGCGGCCAAGGGCCTGGGTGTGATCGTGCTGCTCAACTACTCCTCCGGGAAACCGACGTCGATCCCGGAGCCGATCAGACAGCGGATCGCGGACTTCGGTTGAGCCTTCCCACAGTCTTCGGGTGCACGAAGATGTGACGGTGAGATTAAGGTTGCTCTGCGCCACGACACGCAACTCAATGCCATGGTTCACAACAGTGGGCGGCAAGGATGGGGTGTGGCCGGACTGGAAGCGCTGCTGCGGCGTCAGCGAGCAGTGGTCGCCCTCGTGCTTGCGATCGTCGTCGTGGTCCTGGCCTTCGGTCTCCCGTCGGCCTCCAGTGAAGAAGGCAGTACGCAGAGCAGCGCGGAGACGGCTTCCGGGCAGCGCGCTGCAGACGGTGCCCAGCTCGGTCGGACCACCGGGGTCGTCTCACCTCCGGAGCCGCAGCCCCGCCTGGAACCGGTCCGGCTGCAGCCCGGTGAGCAGCCACCACAGTTCGTGGTCCTGTCCATGGACGGTGGTTGTGAGACCCGTTCGGGTGTGATGCGTGATCTGCTCGACACCGCGGACCGGATTCAGGCGCACTTCACCTTCTTCCTGTCCGGGCTGTGCCTCGTTCCGCACGACCGCAGCACCGACTACCACGCCCCCGGTCACGAACCGGGGGAGTCCGACCTTCCCTTCGCCGATCCGGACATGGTCGCGACCCGCATCGATACGCTCTCCCGGGCGTATCGTTCCGGCCATGAGATCGGTACGCACTTCCTCGGGCACTTCTGCGGCGACCTCTCGCAGGGCCAGCACACGGGGGTCGGGCTGTGGAACGCCGAGGACTGGCGCTCCGAGATCGCCCAGGCCCGTAACTTCCTGGATACCTGGCCGGTACGCAACCCCACCGCGCAGGCCGCGGACCTCCCCTTCGACGCCTCGGTGATGAAGGGTTCGCGCACCCCGTGCCTGCTGGGCGACCGTCCGGAATTGCACGCCGCGCTGGAGGCGGAGGGATTCCGCTACGACGCCTCCGATCCCGGGGGGCTCTCCTGGCCCAAGCGCTTCGAGAACAGCCCGCTGTGGAACTTCCCGCTGCCCGCACTGCGCCTCGATCAGACGAATCTCTGGGTGCTGTCCATGGACTACAACTTCCTGGCCAACCAGAACAACGCCAGGACTGATGGCGATCAGGCGACCTGCGACCGGGTCGAGCAGCAGACCTACCAGACCTATGTGAACTCCCTCGACGCCGTGCTGGCCGGCAACCGTGCCCCGCTGATCCTGGGATCCCACCTCAACAGCTGGCTGTGCGGGGCATACGTGAAGAGCATTCACCGGTTCCTGGACGACACTGCCGTCAACCACCCGGACGTGCAGTTCATCAGCTTCCAGGAGCTCGCCGACTGGCTGGAGGCGCAGGACCCGGCGGTGCTGACGGAGTTGCAGCAGCGCCCTGGTGAGCGCAGCTACTGAGCTCCTGAGCCGACCGCACCTGATCAATGCTGCAGTCAACCGCGTGGAGAAGTAGGGATACAGCCTGAGTTTGGCGGCGCTGACACGTTGCGCCGTTATCGGGGTGTCGCTGGCCCCCGACAGGTGTGGCCTGCGTCACAATATGGACAGAGACCGAATCGTTAAGGTCTTGTCGCACTTATGTCGCAATTCCGGTTGAAGTGTGACTCAGGCGGGAGGAAACTGAAGACATGCGCCAGCCCAGAATCGAATGCCCCTCGTGCGGCGGCTCCGTCCGCCTGCTCGACAGCTACAGTTCCTACTCGACCACCCGGGGGCCTATGGCCCACTACGACATGGTGGTTTGCAGTACCTGCGATGAGATGAACCTGCTCAGCGGAGCAGCCAACAACGCGGAACGTCGCGTCGCCTGAGCCCTGACCGACCAATCGGGTCCGGTCAGGCGCTCTCGCCTCCCAGGTCACGTTCGTACGCGTCGTAGAGCGCCTGGTTGATGCGTTCCTCGTGACGGCGGATCTCCGACAACAGCCCCGCCACCCGTGCACTCACGTCTCTGATCGCGGCGGAGTCACCGGCAGCCTCGCCTGCCAGCATCCTCACCTCGAACAGCTCACGTTCGAGTCGTTCCTGGGAGTCGTCGATCATCCGCAGCTTCGGGGTCAGGTGCGGGGCATCCTGGCTGATCTGGTCGTAGAGCGACAGCCAGCTCTCGTTGCCCTCCTGGACCAGTCGGGCGCGCAGTTCATCGAGCTCCTCCACGAGTTCGACCCACCACTGTGCCAGCGGGCGAGATTGCGCCACCAGGCCGTCGATGCGGATGGAGGTCTCCTGGACGGCCGGTTGACGATGCCGCGGAATGGTCACCGCGTGCGTGTCCCGGTGCGCTGCCGTTGCCATGTTCATATACCGACCTCCCATCATCGTGCTCTCAACTCCACCCTGCTCCAGGAGCCACTGTCAGTGCTACCGGGATGTGGTCCCAACTCGGTCGCAATCCAGTCACGGTGAGTCCGATCGGGTGACAAAAGGTAGTGGTCTTTCCGAATTTGTGTCGGATGACGCATACTGCTCAGCTTTGGGATGGAGTGCGACGCATCGCCACAAGTGTCACATCGTCGCGGTCCCAGTCCTTGGCCCTGTCCCGCGCCGCCGCCAGCACGGATTCGACGGTGTCAGCCATACTGCTGCCCCGCTGCGTCTCCTCACTCAGCATGCTGATCAGCCCACGGGACTCCAGTTCCTCCCCGCTGGAGTCGTGAGACTCCACCAGACCGTCGCTGAAGCAGAACAGGACCTCATCCTCGGCCAGGTGCTGCTCACCCAGCTGCCAGGGGCCGCCGATCCACGACAGCAGCGGTCCGGTCGGCTTGAGCTCCCGGACGGTCCCGTGGGGATTCACGATGATGGGCGGGTGGTGACCCGCATTGACCCACAGCAGCTGCCCCGTTGCGACGTCCACCGTCACCACTGCGGTGGTGGCGAAGCGTGATTCATCTGTCTCGAACATGTCGGCTGCGGTCGTCACGGCGCTGACGGGATCGGCGCCGGACCGCAGACTGTCCACCAGCAGGTGTTTCAGTCGCACTGCGGCGATGCCTGAGGCGGCGCCGTGCCCGGAGATGTCGGTGACCATCAGCGCCACCGAACCGTCCGGACAGACGATGCAGTCCCACCAGTCCCCCGCCAGCACTCCTTCGGCGGGCAGCACCCGGCCGTACACGTCGAGGCCCGCAACCACCGGCGCCTCACTCTCCAGCTCACGCCGGAAGGCCGCAACCACCGGTGCTGTGTCCTCCAGTGCCTCGCGTGCCGAGCGCGCCTCGTCGATCTCGTTGACCAGCCGGCGCCGCATGATCTCCGCGTCGGAGGCGAGGTAGGCGACCTCTTTGGGCCGCCCGGGCCGGCTGATGGGCTGGTGGTAGTGTCTCCCATCGGCGATGGTGCGGATCTGCCGACGCAGGTGGTCGATCGGCTTGAGGACCAGCCAGACCAGGATCCACACGCCCACACCGATCGCGAGCACAACCACCCCGATCGCGACGCGCACCGCGACTGCCAGGCGGGCGCCGAACTGCGACACTTCGGAGGAGGCCACACTCCGCTCGTCCTCCACGGCCTGATCGAGGCGGGCGGTCTGCTCGTCGAGATCCTCCGAGAGCCTGTGTCCGCGCGCACCTGTGATCAGCTTCTTCGCCGTTGCATCCTGCTGAGCCCGAACGGCGGCGATCGCGGGTGCTCCCACCTCGTCCACCCACCGCTGCCGTGATTCGGACACACCTCTCACGTACGGTGCGAGGTCCGGATCGGAGCCGAGCTCGCTCTGCAGGGAATCCAGCGCCAGTGAGGAGCGCCGCTCCCCGCTCACGTACACCGTGAGGCTCTCCTGGCTCGGGTCGAGCGCGTACTCGCTCACGCCCCGCTGCATGTCGGAGTTGGCGACACTGAGCTGGCTGATGTCCTGCGCCGCGGGTTCGTAGAGGTTCAGGACCCGCTCGGTGGTGTGGTTCACCTGGAAGGTGGTCCAGCCGACCCAGAGTGCTGCAACCAGCACAATGACACCGGCGGCCAGCAGGATGTACAGGAGAGCGCGCACGCTGATTCCGTCCCGCTGCTCGGCCACGGTTCCAAAGGTAGTGGGCGGCAACCTAAAATGGTGATCGTGGGTGATTCTGTGAGGTTCAGGGACGACCTGCATCTGTTGCCCGGCTATCAGGCCGGGAAACGGCCGCAGCCTGACGGGGCATCGGGTGAGGTCTATTCCCTGGCTTCCAACGAGATCCCGTACGGTCCGCTGCCGGGCGTGCTGGATGCCATGACCAACCGTGCCGCTCACAGCCATCGCTATCCGGATCCGGCTTCGGTGGAACTGGTGGCTGCCCTGGCCGCCCGCCACGATGTCTCCGTCGATCAGATCGCGCTCGGCACCGGCTCGGTGGCCATCTGCCAGCAGGTCGTGGCAGCTGCGTGCCATGTCGGCGACGAGGTGGTCTTTGCGTGGCGGTCGTTCGAGGCCTATCCGATCGTGACCCGCCTGGTCGGCGCGGTACCGGTGCAGGTGCCGAACGCTCCGGATCACAGCCACGACCTGGCCGCCATGCGCCGGGCGATCACCGAGCGTACGAAGGTGGTGTTCCTCTGCACACCCAACAACCCCACCGGTCCGCTGATCCCGCAGGCCGAGCTGGTGGGTTTCCTCAACGACGTGCCCAGCAACGTCCTGGTTGTCGTCGACGAGGCCTACCATGAGTTCGCCGTGGCTTCCGGTCCCGCCCCGGACGGCGTTGCACTCACTGGGGAGCACAGCAACGTGCTGGCGCTGCGGACGTTCTCCAAGGCGTATGGCCTTGCGGGCCTTCGGGTCGGCTATGGAGTGGCCTCGGAACAGATCGTGGCTGCGCTGCGCCGGACCGCGCTTCCCTTCGGGGTCAACAGTGTCGCGGCCGCTGCCGGCGTTGCCAGCCTGAAGCAGCAGGCGGAGATGGAACGCCGCGTGGCCGAGGTTGTCGCTGAGCGCGAGCGGGTCCTCGCCGTGGCCCGGGAGCGGGTTGAGGTTCCGCAGAGCGCAGCCAACTTCTACTGGTTGCCGTTGGGGGAGCGAGCAGCCGAGTTCGCGGAACGTTGTGAAGAAGTCGGGGTCACTGTCCGGGCCTTCCCAGGTGAGGGTGTCCGGGTCAGCGTCGGTGAACCGATCGCGAACGAGCGAGTGCTGCGGGTACTGGCCGATTTCGGCTGATGCAGACCGCGTCGCGGAGTCAGTGTTTGACTCTTTTCTGTGACTATGCGCGGAAGTTATTGGAGCAAAAGGGACAAACGCAGACTGTTGGGACCTTTGACCCGCGGTTGTTGCACGGATTTCTGTTCCGGCGTCACATTGAGCACGGCGACTCGGAATGCTGGTCTTGTTCGAGACCAGGAGACACGGCATGGACCCGCTTGATTTTGCCCGATGGCAGTTCGGTATCACCACCGTCTACCACTTCTTCTTCGTCCCGATCACGATCGGTACCGGCTTCCTCGTCGCAGGGATGCAGACCCGCTGGGTCATGACCGGCGACGAGCGCTGGCTGCGGGCGACCAAGTTCTTCGGCAAGCTGCTGCTGATCAACTTCGCGATGGGCGTCGTCACCGGCATCCTGCAGGAGTTCCAGTTCGGGATGAACTGGTCGGACTTCTCGCGGTATGTGGGCGACATCTTCGGGGCGCCACTGGCCATCGAGGCGCTGCTCACCTTCTTCCTGGAGTCGGTGTTCCTGGGGCTGTGGATCTTCGGGTGGGACAAGCTCCCCAAGGCCGTCCACCTCGCGACCATCTGGCTCTTCTCGATCGGTACCGCCATGAGCGCCTACATGATCCTGGCAGCGAACGCCTTCATGCAGCACCCGGTGGGCTATGAGTACAACGCAGCGACCAATCGCGCAGAGATGACGAACTTCCTCGACGTCATGTTCCAGAACACTGCAGTCGTCGCGTGGATCCACACGATCTCGGCCGCGTTCCTCACTGCCGGCACGCTGATGGCCGGGGTCTCGCTCTATCTGGTGATGCGTGGCAAGTCGGCTGAGGTGGCCCACAAGACCCTGCGGGTGGGTGCCGTGGCCGCCCTCATCTCCTTCGCGGTCGTCGCCTTCTCAGGTGACTCCTTCGCCAAGATCATGGTGCAGCAGCAGCCGATGAAGATCGCTGCAGCCGAGGCACTCTACGAGTCGGAGGACTCGTGTGCGCCCTTCAGCGTCTTCACAATAGGCACGCTCGACGGCAGTGAGCCTCTGTTCGCCCTGGAACTGCCGTGTCTGCTCTCATTCCTGGCCACCGGTAGCTTCGAGGGCCCCGTTGAGGGCATCAATCCGCTCGAACAGCAGTATCAGCAGGAGTACGGCTCCGAGTTCCCGAACGTGGAGTCCTTCACGCCGTACATCCCGATAACGTACTGGGGCTTCCGGCTGATGATCGGCCTGGGCGGTATCGGTCTGCTGGGTGCGCTGTTCGCCTGGTGGCTCAGCCGAAAACACCGGACACCGAAGTCCCGATGGTGGCTGGTCATGGCGGTCGTAATTCCGTTCCTGCCACTGCTGGGCAACAGCTTCGGCTGGATCTTCACCGAGATGGGTCGGCAGCCCTGGGTCGTCTTCGGGCTGCTTCCCACACAGGATGGGGTGTCGCCTGGTGTGGCGGCCGGTGAGGTCATCAGTTCGCTGGTCATCTACACCGCGCTCTACGGCGTCCTGGCCGTGATCGAGATCGGCCTGCTGCTCCGCGCCATCAAGAAGGGGCCGGAGGAGTCGATCCCCGATCCCTTCGAGGGTGGCAAGGACCGAGAACTCACGATCACGTACTAGGAGACTGTCACCATGGACCTGGAAACGCTCCAGAACATCTGGTTCATCATCATCGCCGTCCTCTGGATCGGGTTCTTCATCCTTGAGGGGTTCGACTACGGCGTCGGCATCCTGCTGCGGGTCGTGGGCAAGAACGAGCGCGAACGACGTGCGCTGCTGACCACCCTCGGTCCGGTCTGGGACGGCAACGAGGTCTGGTTGCTCACCGCCGGTGGTGCCACGTTCGCGGCGTTTCCGGAGTGGTACGCCACACTGTTCAGCGGCTTCTACATCCCGCTGCTCATCATCCTGATCTGCCTCATCATCAGAGGGGTTTCGTTCGAGTACCGCAGCAAGCGGAGCAGCGTGCGCTGGCGCAACGGTTTCGATGCGGCGATCATTGTGGGCTCCCTGCTGCCGGCCTTCCTCTGGGGTGTTGCGTTCAGCAACCTGGTCCGCGGCGTCGCCGTGGAGCAGGACTCCTTCGGCGGCTGGATCTACACCGGAGGCTTCTGGTCACTGCTGAACATCTACTCCATCCTCGGTGGCCTGGTGACTCTCGGGCTGTTCGTGACGCACGGAGCGGTGTTCATCGCGCTGAAGACCGACGGAGTGATCCGCGAACGCGGAAACATGATCGCCAAGGGCACAGGAGTGGTGACTGCCGTGCTGGCCGTCATCTATCTGCTGTGGTCCCAGCTCGCCTTCAGCGAGAAGGGCTGGACCTGGATTCTCGTCGCCGCAGTCGCGGTCGCCTGGCTCATCGGCATCGGTGCGAACATGGCCGGTCGCGAGGGCTGGTCGTTCCTCTTCAGTGCTGTCACACTGCTGCTGGCCGTCACAACACTGTTCGCGATGCTCTACCCGAACGTGATGCCGAACGTCGATCGGGATCTGCCCGGCCTGGACATCTACAACGCTTCATCGACGCTGCTGACGTTGCAGATCATGACGTGGGTGGCAGTGATCCTGACCCCGTTGGTGCTCATCTACCAGGGCTGGACCTACTGGGTCTTCCGCAAGCGCGTGAGTCCCTCGGACATCCCCAACCCCTACGCGGGTTCGCTGGACACCCCCGAGGAGGCTGCCGCCACCGCGGAGCGAGTCGCCTCCGAGCCGCCCGGCAGCTCGGCCTGATCGACCGGAAGGCGCATCGGACCGCAGGTGTCAGGAGACGTCAGTCGATCGAGCCCGCGGGGAGTATCCACTGGTGGTCCTGACCAGTCACTTCCTCGGAAATGATGGCGAAGTCCCTGTCGTAGTGAAGCACTGTCCTCCCCGTCCGTTCCGCAACGGCGGCGATCAGCAGGTCGGGTATCTTGCGTCCTCGACGCCCGAGCGTGGCAAGCTCGCGCTGGACTTCGAGCGCCCGGACAAGATCGTCGTTGAGCAGCTCCACGACGGGGAAGACAACAAGGCCGCCGCAGCTCATCGCCCACTCCTTTCTGCTGCGAGCGCTGTAGCCGATCTCGAGATCCGTCATATGGGTGCGAGCGAGTCGGTGAACCAGTGGGCGGAGAGCGGCTCTGACTTCTGGCCTGGACACTCGGGTGGCGACACTGGTGTCGAGCAGCAGGTGCTGGGTCAAGCGCGTCTCCAGGCGTCGGCGCGCTCCTCGTCTGACATCCGCACAGTCTCCAGTTTGTCCAATGCCGCTTCGATCTGGGTGTCGGTCGGCTGCCCTGTGGACGCAGCCAGGCGGAGTGCCTCGTTCACTGTGGAGCGATAAGTGGTGGTTCCCAGCGCGGCGCGTGCAGCAGCCTCCGCTTCGTCGTCCAGGTCGATCAGGCGCTTGGTCACTCCAGTAGTATATACGAATCTGGAGTGATATATACATCGGCCAGGTCAATCGCGGGCGACGCTCAGGCACCACCGATCGATGCGAACAGTTCCAGTGCCTTGGGAGTGTCCCACTTGAGCGCGGCCTGACCGTTGACGAAGTAGGTGTCCTTGAGCGTGGGCACCGTGGTGGACTCGCCCCAGCCCATGGCGAGCATCCCCATCGCCACGGCCATGCGGCTGTCATCGACGATGCCGGTGCCGTCGTCGACCGTGAGTGAGTCACCTGCAGTCGAGGACATGGCGAACATCTTGAAGGGATTCAGCCAGGTGAGCGGATTGATGGTCTTGGTGGCCACCGCCTTCATGTACTCCTGCTGACGTTCGGCGCGGCCGAGGTCCCCCTTGGGGTCGGAGTACCGCATCCGGACGTAGGCCAGGGCGGTCTTGCCGTCCATCTCCTGGCAGCCCTTCTTGACGTTGAGGCCGGACTTCTCATCGTTGTACTTGCGATCCGGGCACAGCTCCAGACCGCCGAGGGTGTCGGTGATCCGGGCGATGCCCACCATGCCGATCTCGACGTAGTTGTCGATGTGCACCCCTGTCGTGTTCTCCACCGTCTGGATCAGCAGCTGCGGGCCACCTAACGCGTAGGCGGCATTGATCTTGTCCTCGCCGTGACCCGGTATCGGCACCCAGGAGTCACGCGGGATCGAGATCAGAGTAGGCGTGCCCAGCAGCGGGACGTGCAGCAGCATGATCGTGTCGGTTCGCTGGCCTTCGACACTACCGAGATGCAGCTGGCTGCGTTCCTTGGCGCTGATGTCACCACGGCTGTCGGAACCGACCAGCAGGTAGTTGGTGCCCTGCGTCTGCGGAATCTGGATCGCGGGCATCGCGCTGATCTTGTTCACGGACAGGGCGAACACGGTGGCGAGGGACAGCATATAGACGAGCAGGACCGCGATGATGACCAGTACCACGCGCTTCCAACCCCACGTGCGCTTGGCCGGCGGGGCGGCCGGTCCTGCCGGCGCCAGAGGTGGAGCCTGTGCCGCTGTGGGGGCGTCGTAGGGCTGCTGGCCGCCGCGGCCTGCGGCAGCAGGCCGGAACAGGCCTTCATAGTGGGACAACTGCTCGGGCGGCACGTCATCGTGCTTCGCCGCGCGGCGGTTCCGGTCGGTATCACCCATGGCATCAGTGTGCCCCGCCACGGCTGCCTCAGACGAGACGGCCGTGTGATGGCGGCAACATCGTTAACCCGGAAATGCCAGCGATGAGGTCAACTATCCGAATATCGGAACGACACCTCCGATGGACACAAGAAGTGGCACAGGTCTCAATGCCGGGAGCCTCGCGTGAGTTGGCACACACCTGCGCCGTGGTCAGGGGGAGTCTCAGGGTGCCTTCCCTCACATCGTCGGGATGCCGCGCGACGACTGCCTTGCACCCGGATCGACGTTGTTTGACGCTGATCCGGGCGGGAATCCGCCAGTGAGCTCGCTTCACCCCCGCTGAGACAGCGGCGATCCGGCCCGGAGTGGCCGGTGGAGCCGGGACTACTCGATGCCGTGGCCGAATGCGGCAACCGGTGAAAGGACCAGACATGAACAGACACGAAGTGATCACAGCAGCGTCGCGAAGACCGAGCCGCGCCCGTGCAGGGCTCGCGGCCCTCGGCGCGGGCGCCGTGCTCGGGTCAGCCCTCGCGGTGTCCCCAGTCAACCCGGCGCCCGCGGAGGCCGCCGCCAGCACTGTACGCGTCAAGACCAAGTCGACCGAAGCCAAGCTTCGGGCCAAGGTCGTCGCCAAGGCCAGGAGCAAGGTCGGCAACCAGTACGTGTCCGGCGGGACCGGACCCAGCCGGTTCGACTGCTCCGGGCTCGTCTACTTCACGTACAAGCAGGTGACCGGCAAGACCATCGCCAGGACCGCCTCGGCCCAGCACCGCAGTACCAAGCGGGTTGCCGGAAAGAAGCACCTGCAGCAGGGTGACCTCATCTTCTTCCTGGGTGACGGTCATGTCGGAATCTACATCGGCAACGGCAGATTCGTGCATGCCTCCAACCCCCGCACCGATGTGCGTATCGACAGCATCCGTTCCGGCTACTGGGCCCATCACATCAACGGGTACGGTCGCGTGCTGGTCCGCTGAGGCGACCCGCGGGCCCGCGGGTCAACCGGCGTTTGAGTCCCGGTGCAGCACTTCTGCCTGGAACCATTGCCTGGCGGCCTCGTAGTCCTCGTCCCGCACACCTTCGGCAGGCCGGACCGGAGCCGAGCCTGCAGCTGGGTAGGAGCCGAGGAAGCGCACGCCCGCGCATTGCCGCTGCAACCCCATGAGCGCATCCGCGATCCGCTCCTCGGCCACATGGCCCTCGAGATCCACCGAGAAGCAATAGTCTCCCAGTGCCCGACGGGTCGGCCGCGACTCCACCCGGGTCAGGTTCACACCGCGGACGGCGAGCTCGGTGAGGATCTCCAGCAGTGCTCCGGCCCGGTTGGCCCTGATGAACAGCACCAGCGACGTCTTGTCGTTGCCGGTCGGCGCGGGCGGCGGGCCACTGCGGCCCACGAGGATGAAACGGGTCCAGGCCTCCGAGTTATCGCCGATGTCCGTGACGAGCGGAACCAGGCCGTAGTGCTCGGCGGCCGTCGCGGACACCACGGCCGCGTCGAATCCCCGCGCGGTGCCGGCCGCGAGTTGTTCGGCCGGTGCTGCCGTGCTGAGCGTGGCCACGTTCGCGGCCTGCGGCAGGTGCTCACTCAGCCAGCCGCGACACTGGGCGTAGGCGTGGGGATGGGTGCCGACCGCCCGGATCTCGGCCAGCGGGATTGCGGTGGCGGCCGCGAGCGTGAAACGCACCGGTATCGCCACCTCACCCAGGATTGTCAGCCCGGATTCGGAGTTGAGCTCGTCCAGTGTGACGGAGACCGAACCCTCCACCGAGTTCTCAATGGGAACCAGTCCGACATCGGCGTCGCCGCGCCTGATCGCGTCGAAGACGGCCGGTATCGAGTCCCCGGGCACCCAGGCCGCCTCGGTGAGCTCCGGCACCGACCGCCGTGCAGTGTCGGCGAAGGTCCCGTACGGGCCCAGGAAGGTCGCTGCGGCGGCGCCCACGAGTCGCTGGTTCATCGCTTCGCCATCGCTTTCCGCAGTGCTTCACGTTCCTCGGCCGAGAGGGTCGCGTCCCGCTCGTCGCCCTGCGGTCCGATCTCCTTGATGTAGGAACGGGTCTCGGCCCGGCTGTGGATTGAGGTGAGGATGAGACCGCTGCCCGCATCGTCCAGCAGGGCAGCGCTGTAGCTCAGCTGCCCCCCGGCATCCTCGAAGGCGTTGTACCGGACCACGGCGATCCGGCTGAGTCCCGTGCCCGGGCCGCCCGGGGCGGACAGGCCGTGGGCTGTGCTCGCTCCAGTACCCATGGGCCGATCGGGACTCTCCGGCTGCCGGTCCGGGCGCGTCAAGGCACGGGCACGGCGCTCCACGATGTCGGCACGTCGCAGGGCGAGCAGAGCGATCAGCAGCGCGACGATGGCGACAATCAGACTGAACAGGGCCACGCTCCCAAGCTTACGCACCGGGGCCGATCGACTGGCTCGTCCCACACGCGCAGGGTCTGGCACTGGACTGGCCGCACACAGCCAGGAATGGCACCCCTCGAAGAGAAATGAGTGACTCTCTGTGTGTATGATTGCGTAGGGCTACGCGCTTGCGTGTGACTTGCGCGACGGCAATCAGGTTTCTATGATCAGGGTAGTTCGAGTGCTGCTGTATCCCCCGTCGGCAGCACTCGAACGTAATTCTTGAGCGCCTCGCTCACAATCCGGATTCGCCGAACTCGTCCAGCCACTGCCCGACCCGCGCGGGCCGGTTGGTGATGAGGGCCGCCACCCCCGTGCGGCATGCGAACCGCACGTCGTCGTAGTCGTCGACCACCCACACATGGATCGCCACCCCGTCGGCCTGCCACTGTTCCACGAGCTTCGGCTGCTCACGCAGCAGTGCGATGGATGGGCCCACGATACGGGCCCCACCGGGAACATAGCCGGTCCTGAAGCGTCGCTTGACGGGTTGGTCCAGAAGAAAGACGGTCGGCACCTCGGGCGCCAGCTCGGACATCCTGCGCATCGCCACAGGCGCGAACGACATCACCCGCACCTGGCTCGCAGTCCTCGGACGCGGAAGCATGCCGTAGCGATCCAGGGTTTCTACGACCGATTGCTCCAGGTAGCCGCCGTACCGCATCGGGTGCTTGGTCTCCACGGCCAGTTCGACATCCGTACCGTCGATGAGCTCGAGGAGCCGGTCGAGCGTCAGCACCGTCCGTTCCTCGTGGTCGTACTCGGGCAGTTCCGAGGCGGACAGGCCGAGCTCCTCCGAGCGTTGCGGCGTCCACCAGGACATGAAATCCCGGTCCATCAGCTCGGTGAGGCGCTTGTTGGAGACCCGGCCCCGGCCGTCACTGGTCCGGTTGATCTTGGAGTCGTGCACGCACACCAGGTGACCGTCCGAGGTGAGGCGCACGTCGCACTCCAGGGCCTGCGCGCCGTCGGCGATCGCCGCCTCGTATGCGGCCAGCGTGTGCTCGGCTACCTTGCTGCTCGCTCCCCGGTGTGCGACCACTTGGGGCCGGACGAACTCGGACATCACAACTTCCATCTTGGCCGACCGGGGTCACTGCGGGAGCAGGACGTGCGGATTGAGGATATTCGCCGGATCGAAGGCGGCCTTGACCCGGCGCATGAGCTCGATCTCGGTGCTCTGCCTGCGCAGGTGCAGCGCCTGTCGCTTCGCCTGGCCGATGCCGTGCTCTGCCGAGATCGAACCGCCCACCTCGGTGACGGCGCGCAGCACCCGTTCGGTCAGCGCCTCCACCTCACCGCCGAGCACCTGGATGTGGATGTTGCCGTCGGCGATGTGCCCGAAGTAGCCGACCTCCTCAACGCCCGCAGTGTCTCGCGCCACCTGCGTCACCGCGTCCAGGGCGGGCTCGATGGCCGTCAGCGGCAGCGAGACGTCGAACTTGTGCACCAGCCCCAGCCTGCTGAAGTGATCGGTCTGGCCCTCACGGGTATCCCAGAGCCGGCGCTTGCCCGCGGGATCCTGCGCCACCGTGATGCAGTCCTCGCTCATCAGGTCGATCGGCAGGCTCAGACCCTCATCCGTCGTGGCGTACTCCAGCAGTAGTGCCAGCGGTCTGGCGACGGTCGGAGCGCCCGACTCCAGCGCCACCGAGTTCCAGCCCTGTGCCTCGATCACCTCCGCGGCATAGAGGTCTGCTTCCTGGCCGACGTGTCTGGCGATCCGCAACGCGTTCGTCAGGCCAGCGACCGGGATCAGCACCACCAGGGTCGGGGGTGGTTGCGGGTGCGTGATCAGGCGCACCTGCGTCACCACCGCCAGAATGCCCTCAGAACCGCAGATGAGTCCGGTCAGGTCGAGGCCGGTGTTGTCCTTGGGCAGGCCGGTGAGGTCGGTGACCGTTTCACCGGTTCCGGTCACGAACTCCAGCCCGCGCAGGTTGTGCCGGGTGGACCCGTATTTGCAGAAGCGGATTCCACCGGCATTCGTCGCGACCGTGCCACCGATGGTGGCGGTGTCGCGGGCGGCCAGGTCCACGCCGTAGTGACGCCCATGGCTCCTCGCGAACTCCTGCACCTGCGCCAGTGTCACGCCGGCGCCGGCCAGGATGTCGTGCTCTCCGACGAGTTGTGGGGGATCCGTGAGCCGCGTCGTGGACAGCAGCACAGGTGGGTTCTGCTCCCCGGCGGCCGGGACGGCGCCGGCGACCAGGCCCGTGTTGCCGCCCTGGAGTACGACCGGCTGCCGCTGCTGACTGCACAGGGAGAGCACCGCCGCCAACTGTCCCGTGTCCGCGGGGCGAACGCTGGTCAGCGTGGGGCCGCCGAATGCCCGGGTCCAGTCCTGCATGATCTCTCCGGGCAGCACGTGGGCAGAGCCGACGATGTCAGCCAGACTCCGGGACAACTCGTGGGCGACCATTGCAGCCGAACATTAGCAGCAGCGGCCGTGTCATGTGACGTAGAACACCGGGGGCGGCTGGAAATTCCAGCCATCCGGGCTAGGTGATTGCGGGTTCGGCGACCTACACTCGGGATATGACTTCGATTTCACGCAAACAGCGCGCTGCCATTGTGGTGGGGGGAGCTGCGCTTGCGACAGGGATCGCCGCACCTGCGGTCGCGGCGACGTACCCACCCAATCCAGGTCAGAACTCCGGGGGCGACACGAACACGACTTCGTACTCCACTGGTTCTTCTGCGACCCCGGCCTACACGGGCTCCAACGCCACGACCTTCGGCGTAGTCGCCGGTCTGGCTGCGCTCGGCGTCGGCGGCGGACTGCTGGTTGCCTCGAGGCGCAAGAAGGCCTGACACGACCACGACTGAAACCCGGGACCGCGTTGCGGTTCCGGGTTTCGTCATTTCGACCCACGACTACCCCGGGTCACCCAACCAGAGAGCGGCGGAGCTCCCGGCGCTCACTGAGGTGATGGGCAGACCCGTCAGCAGCTGCTCCGGGCCACCGCAGTTGCAGGATTCGTCATGGGTTGCGCCGTGATGGTGGGACGGTTGTAGCTGGTCGGCTCAGTGAACACCACCCTGAAGGTCTGGCTGTCACCCCGCTTCAGATCCATGCGTGCCATCCAGGTCGGGTGGTTGCTGTTCACGCCTGCGTTCAGTGGAACCTGCTCGTCATCGAGTTCGTACCGCTCCAGCACGCTGCCTGGGGGTCCGTAGACGGCAACTCCCACCAGGGTCGATCCCAGGGGCCCACCCTGGTCGTCGTTGCGCTGGTCGACATACTCGGGCAGACCCTCAGGCGCATTGTTGGTCACCGTCACGGTCACTGCTGAGGAGGCCTCGCAGCGTGCCGCAGAGTCATAGATCATCTCGACGTCGAGGTACGCTGACAGTTTGTTGCCGGCCAGATCGTTGATGCCCACTGTCGACCAGGCAGCGACGTCGGGCGGCACCGCCCCGCTCGTGGGCATCTTCAGCAGGTTCTCCTGCACTTCCGGGTCGTTGCTGTAGGTGAGCAGGGAACCCTGCTCAGCAGCCGGACCAAGGGCATCCCAGAGATCGGGCAGGTCCAGCTGCGAGCGTGCGACCCTGGTCAGCAACTGGTCCATCAACGCGACGGTGATGGCATCCTTCGCGTCACGGTCCGGAAACGCCTCATAGATGTCCCTGGTGAAGAACGCGGCAGCGTTCTCAGGCGTGACTTCGTAGCCCTTGACCTTGATCGGGCCAGTGGCTTCCAGGAGTCCCGCGACCGCGAAGGAGTCCAGGGAGACGACGTCATCCACCTGGGTACCGACGTCCGCGAGTCCCCGGTGCACCAATTCGCCGGCGAACGGGAAGTTCCGGTCCAGGTTCAGGCCCCACCATCGGGAGAGGCTGTCGCCCCAGAAGTCGCGAGTGTCTTTGGGGATGCCGTCCAGCGGAATTGTCTCGTTCTTGAACAGGGCGTTGGTGTCGGATGCGCTGGGATCGAGGAAGCGTCCCTGCTGCAGTGTCACGGTGGCGTAGGCGCCGATCAGACCGCCCGTCCCGCGGGCCTCGGCTGTGTTCTCCACAATGACCGCCCACCGCCTTGTGCCTTCCGCGCCGAGCATCACCGGTAGCGCGCGTGTGGCGCCGCTGGCTGCGCGGGCGCCGGAGGCGAGCCCGAGGAAGCGTTCCTGGACGCTTTCGAATGGTCCCGGCAGCAGTTCGTCGGGCAGGGTCTGTGAGACGCGCTGCTCATAGGGTTCCACTGCGCTCGCCGCCGCATCCGCGACGGGCGCCAGGGCGCTGAGAGCCCCGATCCCCGAGACACCGTCGTTCGTCAGTCTGGTTGTGGCCGCCACGATCTCGCCATCATGGCCCTGGGTGGCCGCCACCATGGCGCTGGTTCCCGCGCTGACATCACCCAGCAACCGGACTGTGGGGCCCATCAGCGGCAGGTCGGACATCACTGACCAGGGTGCTGAGTTGAACCGGGCGGAGGCGCTGGCAGCCTGTTCACGCATCTGCGGCAGCAGTTCGTAGACCGACTCGGTGTTGCCCGATTTGATGTTCTCGACGAGCTCGTCTGCCGTGTCCTCCATCGCCTGCGCGGAGCGGAATCCCAGGAAGCCACTGATCACCATCCAGAGCAGCCACAGGCCCAGGACGACTGCGAGGGTCAGCAACATCCCCACGAGAAAACGCTGACGGCTCACTGTTCAAGAATGCTGGCGGCGGTGCTTGCCGGGCAAATCGGCGGCCCTATCCTCGCATTGCTCCGAGTCTCCGGTCGTCATGGACGGGGAATCGACGGCGGCGTTCCTGTGTGTCCGCAATGGCGACATCCGCCACCAACGTGGAGTCCTGCCAGGAACCCAGCGCTCGACCATCGTGGTCCAGCACGTCGGAATGCCCGCCCAGGCTCACCCCGGCAGAGTCCCCCGTGCAGTTGCATGCCAGTACCACCGCCTGGTTCTCGATGGCGCGAGCACGTAGGAGCGCATCCCAGTGCTCGATCCTCGCGCTCGGCCATCCTGCGGGGATCATGAAGCATTCCGCGCCGAGTTCCCGCTGTCTGCGATACAGCTCAGGGAACCGCAGGTCGTAGCAGGTGGACAGCCCGGTGAGCCCGAGGGGAGTCTCCACGACCACGACCTCATCGCCCGCGGTGAGCAGATCCGCCTCACCCTCACCGAACCCGAACGTGTGGATCTTGCGGTAGAGCGCGACCATTTCGCCGCCGGGGTCGAAGAGCAGGCTGGTGTTGCTGAACGCACCATCGGGCTGCTGCTCCACGAAGGATCCGGCATGCAACCAGATGCCACGCTCGCGCGCCGCCGCGGACATCGACCCCGCGAACGGGCCGTCCAGTGGCTGGGCACTTGCCTTCAGCTCCTTGGAGAACGCACCCACCGTCCACAGTTCGGGCAGAACCGCGAGCTCGACTCCCGGCGGCAGCGCACCGAGGAGCTGCGCAACTGCCGCCTCCCGCTGGGGCAACCCTTCGCTCTCGCGGAGATCGAGCTCGAGCAGTGCGACTGTGACCATGGGATCAGAGTACGGTTGGCAGCGCCCCGACAACGGTGCAGGATGGTGAAAACCGGCGCCTACCGGACGGGCTGCGGCGCTGAAGTGGCGCGTTCCTGCGGTCGGTGGGAGCGGCGCACGCGCAGCGCACTATCATTGGACGCGGACGAAGGACGGGTTCATGGCGCCGATATCGGTGGTTCTGGTGGACGATCATGAGATCGTCCGCAAGGGACTCGCAGACCTGCTGCAGCTGGACAACACCATCACGGTTGTGGGTGAGGCTGGGTCTGCACGCGAGGCGCTCGACGTCATCCCGAGGGCCCGCCCGGATGTGGCCATCGTGGATGTCCGGCTGCCGGATGACTCGGGGCTCGTGGTCTGCGACCGGGTTCGCAGGCTCTCACCAGGCACACAGGTCATCATGCTGAGTTCCTTCTCCGATCCCGAACTGCAGGCTCGCGCGATCCAGGCCGGTGCGGCCGGATACCTGCTCAAGGAGATCAGGACGTCGCAGATTCTGGATGCGGTCCGCCAGGTGGCCGGGGGTGAACCCCTGTTCGACGCCGCCACCAAACGCCGGATCCTGCAGCAGGTGCATTCCCCGGACTCGCCCAAGCAGCGATACGCAACGCTGACGAACCAGGAACGGCAGGTGCTGGCGCGGGTGGGTGCCGGGATGAGCAACCGGCAGATCGGAGAGGAATTGCACCTGGCGGAGAAGACCGTCAAGAACTACCTGTCATCGGTGATGGCCAAACTCGGCGTGGAACGCCGGACCCAGGCTGCGGTCATGTACTCCCGGGGTGACTTCGGCGACCCGAAGGACCTCGTCTGATCGCGCGTCGATGCCCTATATGGGTGCGGGCCAGATCATCGGCACCAGGACGACCACCAGCACGATCGCAAGCAACGTCAGCGGGAATCCGAACTTGATGTAGTCCCCGAACCGGTAGCCGCCCGGTCCCAGGACCATCGTGTTGGTCTGATACCCGATGGGTGTGAGGAACGAGGCTGAGGCCATCACGGCCACGGCGATCGCGACTCCCCGCGGGTCCAGCCCGGCCGGTTCTGCAGCGACGATCGCGATCGGCAGCATGAGCAGCGCAGCGGCGTTGTTGGTGATGACCTCGGTCATGACAACGGTGGCGATCACGATGCCGAGCAGCACGCCCCGGCCACCGGCGAACACGAACGCGTTGGTGAGCAGTTCCGCGATCTGATCAGCCAGTCCGGTGCTCTGCATGGCCGCCGCCAGGCCGAACGCTGCGGCGATCACGACCAGCACCTCCACGTCGACGGATCGCCGGGCCTCCAGCGGGGTCAGCACGCCCAGCACCACCATGAGCACGGCGCCGATCAGCGCCCCCTGGACGATGGGCATGATGCCGGTCGCGGCCAGGGCCACGACCAGGAACAGGACACCGATCGGTAGCCAGGCATCCTTGGCGACCGGCTCCTGGTCGTCGCTCATCGAAGCGACCAGCAGGAAGTCGGCCCGGTCGGTCCAGCGCTTGCGGAACCCCGAATCCGTGATGAGGATCAGGGTGTCGCCGACCTTGAGCTCCACCTCACCGAGTTTGCCCTGGACCAGTTCGCCGTCCCGCTGGATCGCCAGCACGGAGGCCTGGTAGTTGGACCGGAAGTCCGCGCTCTGCAGGGACTGCTGGATGAGCGGGGACTCCGGACCCACGACCACCTCGAACACGCCCAGGTCAGGCTCGTCGAGGTCCAGGGGCTGCAGATCGTTCTCGGCGAACCGGATGCCGGCACGCAGCTCGAGGTCGGTGATGTTGCGGGCATCACCCACGAACAACAGCCGGTCTCCGCCCAGCAGCACGGTCTCCGGCCGGGCCGGGGCCACGGTGGTGTGGCCACGATCGACCAGTGCCAGATAGACACCGTCCAGACCGCGAAGGTCCGCCTCTCGTACCGAGAGACCGTCGACGGGTCCGCCCGGGGTGACGATCATCTCCACGGTGAGGTTGTTCGTTCCCTCCGACATCTCGCTGCGGATGGACTTGCGGTTGGGCAGCATGAGTGGGGCCAGGATCACGATGATGAACACGCCGGACACCGCCAGCGGGAGGCCGATGGCAGTGATCTCGAAGAAGCCCATGGGTTCGAGTCCCGACACCGCCATCTGACCCGAGACGACCAGGTTCGTACTGGACCCGATGAGTGTGACGGTGCCGCCCAGGATCGCCGCGAAGGAGATAGGCATCAGCAGCTGGGCGACCGAGATGCCCCGCCTGGCCGCCCAGGAGGTCGCCTGCGGGATCAGCAGGGCCACGATCGGGGTGTTGTTCAGGAAGGCCGACGCCGCCGATGCGGGAAACAGGGTACGCAGCAGCGGAATGCGCAGACTCGGGTGGTTGCCCATGGTTCGTCGCAGCAGTGGCGTCAGGGCTCCGGTCTTCTCGACGGCTCCGGCGAGTACGTACAGGGCACCTACCGTGATGGGGGCGGGGTTGGCGAACCCTGCGAAGGCCTCCTGCGTGTTGATCACGTCCAGGACGTACAGCACCAGGACCCCACCCACGATGATGACCGCAGGGGACAGCCCGCTGGTGATCAGCATGACGAGTACGCCGATGGTCACCACCAGCGTCAGCCAGGCATCGAGGGTCACGCTTGCACCTTAGACCGAACCTGCCACGCCCGTGGTGCAAAGAGCATCGTGTGACAGGTCCACGACACTGCCCGGCCAAACAGGTTCAGGACGCGGCAACAGTGGGCAGGATTCGCATAGTGGCGCCGACTCGGCAACAATGAGCGCCGGATGGCAGGTGGTATGGATGCAGGACCGGACGAAGTGGTTGCTGACTGCAGCCGGCGTCGCCGCTGCGGCGTCCGCCGGCTACCTGCTCTACCGGCGTAATGAGAACCGCAAGAACCTGCTCACCCCCGACGATCTCAACCTGAGGGCGGACCTGCCCGGTGACCGGATCTGGCTGCAGACCGTCGACGGGGCATCGTTGCTGGTGACCCGCTCCGGACCCCCCGACGGCCCTACGGTTGTGCTCGCCCACTGCTGGACCGGGTCAAGGCGCGTCTGGGCGCCGGTGGCACGGCGACTGGTCCGCGCTGGCTGCAATGTGATCCGCTGGGACCAGCGCGGCCACGGTGAGTCCAGCACCGGTTCGGACGGCAACACCATTGCCAACCTCGGCCGGGATCTGGCCATGATCGTCGAGCAGCTCGACGTCAGGGACGCGGTGCTCGCGGGCCATTCCATGGGAGGCATGACAGCACTCTCATTCGCGACCCAGTACCCGGAGATCTTCGACGAGCGCATCAGGGCACTGGTCCTGGTCGACACCGCGGGGTACGGACTGGCCAACCCGTTGAGCAGACTGGCGCCGCAGGCCGTTCGCGCCGCCTGGCTGGACCGGGTGGCGACGACCCCGGCTACGGCGCGCAGCCTGTCCCGGCCGACATTCGGCACCTGGGCAGCTGAGGATCATCTGCAGCTGATGGCGCACGACTTCGCCAACACTGCGCCGCGGGTCCGGGAGGACTTCGCCGCGGAGTTCTCCCGCATGAACATGAGGGCGGCGATGCAGCGGATCGACAAGCCGACGGCGATCATCGTCGGCTCGATGGACATCCTGACGCCTGCCCGGCTCTCGCGGGCCATGCACTCCGACATCAAGGGCTCGACCCTGCAGGTCGTGGCGGGACAGGGGCACGAGGGCCCTCTGGAGTCCCCGGCGCTGGTCGCCAACACGATCCTCTCGCTGGCCCGCTGAGCAGAGCGAAACCGGGGCCCGAGGCACACGCAGGTCAGCTGGTACCGGCTCAGCGGTCGGTCCGGGCCGTCCACTCCAGCTCGAAGCCCTGACCCGGTCCTCCGAAGCTGACCGACAGCTCGCCGCCGAGCTCGCTGGCCCGTTGCTCCAGGTTCGCCAGCCCGGAACGCCGCCCGCCCGGGTCATCGACCCCGGACCCGTTGTCGGATATGACCACCCGCAGCAGTCCTGCCTCACGCGTGATCGAGACGGATGCGGCCGTGGCACCTGCGTGTTTGGCGACGTTCGACAGGCCCTCGATCATCACCGCGCGGACTCCCTGCCAGACCTCGTCGGGAACCCCGACGATGCCGGGGGTCACCACCGTGTCGGGGGTGAAGCCCAGCGAGTGCGCCGCGCGCTGGGTCTCGCGCTGAAGCATGGCTACGTGATCTGCGACGGGTTCGCGCAGATCCGCGATCGTGATCCTGATCTCGGTGATGATCGCGTCCATCTCAGCGATCGCCTCCCGCACGATCTCGGGCGGGACACTGCTGTCCTGTGACCTCTGCGAGGCGGCTTCGAGCATCATCCCGGTGGCGAAGATCCGCTGGGAGACGGAATCGTGCAGTTCCCTGGCGATGCGATCACGGTCCCGGTACAGGGCCGCCTGGTCGAGCGCGTGTCGTTGCCGGTCGAGCGCCAGCACGGTGGCGACGTGCTGGATGCAACTGTCGAGGGTGTCCATGAGGTCCAGGTGGCCTGGGGGGTGGTCATGGAAGAGGAGACTCACCGAGCCCATCTCCTGGCCTTTGTGGCTGAACGGCAGGCTCGCGCAGAAGCGATAGTTGCCGATGGTCTCACCATCGACGAGTGTCACATCGACTTCGCACGGATGGCTGTCAGTCCATTGGTGCAACTGGTGGTCGGGTCGTAGGACGTCGCCCACCCCGATCGGGGTGGCCAGCGCCCGCTGGCCCGGTTCGACGGGGTGCTGGTCGAGAACCACCACCTTGTGCTGGGAATCCTCCACCACGGTCATGAGGCAGGCATCGGCCCCGGTAGCCTCTCGGACGCCCTGCGCCGAGATCAGCAGGCCATGTTCGAGGCCCTGCCCCGCCAGAGCAGTGGTGGCGAGCTGCCCGCTGAGGCTCTGACAGCGTTGCCGCAATGATAGGTTCTCGAACAGGTGCGAGTTGTGGATGGCGATGCCGGCCACGGTGGCGAGCCCGACGATCCGTTCCTCATCGATGGCGGTGAAGCCGCCTGCCTTGTCCGTCATGTAGAGGTTGCCGAGCAGTTCCCGGCCGTACAGGATCGGCACGCCGAGAAAGCTGGTCATCGGGGGATGACCCTTGGGGAAACCGGCTGATTCCGGATGATCACCGATCCGGTCGAGCCGCAGTGGTCTGGGGTCTGTGATCAGGTGACCGATCAGTCCGTCACCCCTGGGCCAGTGATCGATCGCCTGGATCTGGGCGGCATCCATGCCTTCGGTCAGGAACGAGGTGAGGCAGCCCTGCTTGTTGATGACTCCCAGTGCCCCGTAGGTTGCGCCGCTGACTGCCACGGCAGAGCGAAGGATCCGCCGCAGGGTCTGTTCGAGCTCGAGGCCGTTGCCGATGTCCACAAGGGCATCGAACATCTGGTCGTCCATGATGCCAAGGTACCCGCCACCGTACGTGGAGCTGCTTTTCAGACACGGTTGCCGGAGGCGCAGCGTCACACTGCGCAAGGCGTTCCAGCGCCTGCTTCACCACGTACGGGACTGGTAGCTTCGAGGCTATGACTTGGATGCTGACGGGCGGGGCGGGCTATATCGGCTCCCATGTGATCGTGGCCCTGCGTGAGTCGGGCCGTGAGGTGGTCGTGCTGGACGACATGTCCACAGGACTGCGCGAGCGAGTCCCGGCGGACGTACCACTGGTGTTCGGCAGTGTGGCGGACAAGGACCTGGTCGTGCAGACCATGATGGACCACGAGGTCACCGGGGTCATCCACCTCGCGGCCAAGAAGGCGGTCGGGGAATCGGTGGAACGCCCGCTCTACTACTACCAGGAGAATGTGGGCGGCCTGCTATCGCTGCTGGAGGCGGTCCGGATCGCCGAGGTCGAACACTTCGTCTACTCGTCCTCGGCAGGCGTGTACGGGCAGCCCGACCACAGCCCGGTCCTCGAGGACGGACCCACCGTGCCGCTGTCGCCGTACGGCGAGACGAAGCTGGTCGGAGAATGGCTGCTCGCCGATCTCGCTGCGGTGATGCCGCTGTCGTGGTGCGCGCTGCGCTACTTCAACGTCGCAGGGGCGGGTGATCCTGCGCTGGCAGACACCTCAGTGGGGAACCTTATCCCGATCGTGCTGCGCGACGACTCCGAGGGCAGGCCGGCCACGGTCTTCGGGGACGACTACCCGACCCCGGACGGCACCTGCATCCGTGACTACATCCATGTCGTCGACCTGGCCGAGGCGCACGTCCGGGCCGCTGAGCTCACCGAGCAGGCCCGCGTGGGTGAGATCATCAACGTCGGGACCGGTACGGGGTCGAGCGTGCTCGAGGTGCTCGCCTCGCTCGGCACTGCCTTGGGACATGAGGTCGCCTACGAGATCGGCGCTCGGCGAGCTGGTGATCCGGGCGCCCTGGTTGCCTCCGTGGACCGGGCCACCGAAGTGCTGGGCTGGCGCTCCCGGTTCGATCTCGACGACATGACCTCCTCGGCTGTGACCGCCCTCGCCGACCGATGAGCCGTCCGCAGACTCGCGTCGTGGCCGGTGCCCGACCGTGAGGATCGCCCCGCATCGCTGGAGCACCGAGACCTGGTGGTGCTCGATGCGAGGCCACGTGGCCCCCGGAGCCGGGGTCGCCACGATCCGCGACGAGGACGACGCCCTGGTCCGGGTCGCCGAGCCCGGATCCCGGCTGTGCCGCTGCCTGCGTTGCGACGCGTGGATCGACTACGAGGACCCTGACCCCGAGCAGACCACGAGTGAGTTCCTGCCCGGTGCCGACGAGCTGCCGCGGCCGAAGCGCGGCAGGGCTCTCGACGAGCGGACCGTGGTCCGGGCCATCTCCCTGGAACGCTGGGTCCATGTGGCGTTCTTCCTGCTCCTGGCGATCCTGCTCGTGGTGGTGGAGTTCGGCCTGCCGGATATCCAGAGCCTTGCCCTGCAGATGCTCGACAACTGGCAGCGCGTCATCGATGATTCGCGGCCCTCTCACTCGTTCCTGGTGGACTGGCTGCACCGGATCGCTGATCTCGACAGGACGCAGGTGGGCCTGCTCCTGGCCATCACACTCGGGTATGCGGCTCTGGAGGGGACCGAGGCCTTCTTCCTGTGGCGGGGGAAGCGCTGGGCTGAGTATCTGACCGTGGTGGCCTCGGTGTCCCTCATGCCCATGACAGTGGTCGCGCTGGTGGAGAAGGTGACCCTGGTCCGGATCGGCGGCCTGATCGTCGAAGGGGCCATCGTTGCCTACCTGATCTTCGCCAAGCGGCTGTTCGGTGTTCGTGGCGGTCAGAAGCGGCTCGAGGAGGTCTTCAACGCCGAGGTGAACTGGCCCGAGATCTACGCCCACCCACCGACGAGGACTCCACCTGTGGGTGAGGACATCGATCGGGCACTGGGGGACTGAGGCCACCGGCGCAACGCCTCCGCCGGATCACCGCCGTGGACTCCCCGCCACCGGCCCCGTAGGGTGACGGCATCGACTGTGTACCCGGCTGACGGAGAGTGAGGCGGTCCGCGATGTGGCGATACTCCGCACGCAACCTCATGGCGCACAAGCTGCGACTGCTGCTTACCATGCTCAGCATCGTGCTCGGGGTGAGTTTCGTGGTGGGCACATTCATCTTCACCGACAGCATGAACAGATCTCTGGAGCGGCTGCTGGGGACCGCGCCCGCCGATGTGGTCGTGCAACCGGTCGATGACGTGGACACGACGCTGCCCGGAGCCGCACCCCCCACCGCCCTGTCGATGCCTGACTCGATCGCTGCCGAGGTTGCCCGAATCCCCGGTGTGGCCAGTGCGTCCGGGTCCGTGGATCAGGCCGGAGTCGCGGTGCTCGATGATTCCGGCCAGCCGGTGGGAGGTGTCAACACCACCCACCTCGGGGTCTCCTGGGATCCGTCCGCGAATTCCGGGCGTGCCACGGTCGTCGACGGGCGCCAGCCGCAGGGCCCGGACGAGATCGCACTGGACA
>JAGQTY010000038.1:0-1532 GCA_020438795.1 Actinomycetota bacterium | reverse complement strand
GGATCCGTCCGCGAATTCCGGGCGTGCCACGGTCGTCGACGGGCGCCAGCCGCAGGGCCCGGACGAGATCGCACTGGACACCTCGACCGCCGCGAAGGCAGGGGTAGGCGTGGGAGACACCGTCCGGTTGTCGACGCCCAGGCAGGCCGAGAAGCGGTGGACCGTGACCGGCATCGTCGAGGTCGGGCTCACCGGTGGCGCGACCGTGGTCATCTTCGACCTGCCCACGGCGCAGCAGTATGTGACCGGCCCGGGGCGGGTGAACCGCGTGCTGGCGGGACTCGCTGAGGACGCGGACGCTGCGCCGATCGTGGACGCGATCAATGCACGGCTCAAGGGACCGTACGAGGCGATCACCGGTGCGCAGGCCGCGGACCAGCAGCAGGAGGAGGTGGCCGACAGCCTGAACTCACTGTCGACCTTCCTGCTGCTGTTCGCGCTGGCCTCGTTGGCGGTGGCGGCGTTCCTGATCTCCAACACCTTCTCCATGCTGATCGCGCAGCGAACTCGTGAGATCGCACTGCTGCGGGCCATCGGGGCCGATGGGGTCCAGGTGCAGAAGGCAGTGGTCGCCGAGTCGCTCGTGATGGCCTTCGTTGCCGCGACCGTCGGGATCCTCGCAGGCATCGGTGTCGCCCGCCTGCTACCGGCGCTGTTCGGGGCCTTCGGTGTCGACCTGCCCACCGGTGATCTGGATGTCGCACCCCGATCCATCCTTGCGGCCTATGGCGTCGGTCTGGGAATCACGTTGCTGGCCGTCTGGCTGCCTGCCCGGCGCGCCGCCTCGGTCCGCCCACTGGCGGCGCTGCGCCTGGAGAGCAGCCCCAGCCGCCGGACCACGATGGGCCAGGTCTGGTTCGGCGTGATCATGTGGATGCTCGCGGTGCTGACGGCGTGGCTGGCTCTGATCAACGGCACGGAGCTCGCGTTCCTGTGGGTCTGGTTCTCCGGGGGCCTTGCGATCACCGGCACCATCGCGCTGATCCCGCTGTTCGCCGCTCGGGGCTTCTGGCTGCTCGGGGCTCCTTTCCGCTGGCGGACGGGCCGGATAGCGGTGCGCAATGCCGGGCGGGACCCACGGCGCACGGCCGCCGCGGCCGGGGCCATGCTCGTCGGGGTGAACCTGATGACGGCCAGTGCCATCTTCGCCGCTTCATTCTCTGCGACGGCGGATGAGGCGATCGAGTCCGCGTACGGGGTGGACTTCACCATCGGATCGCCCCCGGCCTATCAGCCCTTTGACGCGAGCCTCTACGAACAGGTGGCGGCCACGCCGGGCGTCGCCGCGGCCACGTATCTGCGCTCGACGCAGGCGCAGAAGAACAAGGACCCCCTGCTCGCCTTCGGCGTGCAGCCACAGCTGCTGGAGCAGGTGGTGCACTTCGACGTCACCGCTGGTGATTTCACTGCCATCGGATCCGGCGGGGCCGCCGTCGATGCGCTGACGGCCAGCCAGTACGGCTGGCGGGTGGGAGATACCGTTCCGGTGGTGGTGCGCACGGGCCGCACCGAGGTGGAGCTCGTCGCCATCT
>JAGQTY010000037.1 GCA_020438795.1 Actinomycetota bacterium | reverse complement strand
GTCAACAACGAACCCGCAGACTGGACCTGGCCCATCACCAGCAACCCCAAACGCCAGAAATTCGCAGACATCCTCGCACGCTCAGACAAACTCACCAACACCACACCAACACCAACACCAACACCAACACCAACACCAACACCAACACCAACACCAACGGTCCCGGCCACACCCACACCCACACCCACACCCACACCCACGGTCCCGGCCACACCCACACCCACACCCACACCCACAGTCCCAGCCGCCCCGGTCGCACCACCAGCAGACTCCGTCACCGAGCCGATCACGCCACCTGCGGCACAGACGCCTGGCGAACCCGCCTCCGCCGACAACGAGCCAGCGACAGCGGCCCCGCGCAGCGAGACACAGATCAAACTCAAGAAGAAGCCGAAGAAGCTGATTGTCAGGATCGTCCCCCGAGCACCCGCGAAGGTGGCGCTCCGCAAACTGAGGGCCGGCACGTGGAAGCGCTGGGGCACGCGCATGACGAACCAAAAGGGTCGCGTGAAGATCCAGGGGCTGCCCAGAGGGCGGTACAAGCTCCAGGCAACCCCGGAAGATGGGGGTGGTCGCGCGACCAGGACGCTGAAATGGACCTAGAAGCACTGCACCGGATTCATCCATCCCCGCAGTCTCGTCAGCCTCTTCGTGGTCGACGTTCCGAGCGTCTATGCACTACCGGTTAGCGAAGGCCCTGAGGTGCAGTTGTTTGCGGAACAACCAGGCGAGACCCGCATATCCGAGTACGCAGGCACCCACCACTACGGTCACCGCCCAGTCGAGCGTCACGTGATTCCGGATCAGGAGCCAGGGGATCACGAAGAACATCACGATCGCCATCGCGCCCGCGGTCAGTGACGGCAGCCCGAATGCAGTGCCTCGAGCCCAGTACTTGACCATGGCAACTCCGAGCAGGGAACGGATGATGATCGCAGCCGACCAGGCCACCGCGGCGCCAGCAATCCCGTATGTCGGCGTCAATGCGAACAGCAGCGAGAGGTTGACAGCAACGGCCACAATCATATTCACCAGGCTCGCAACGCTGTGGCCTGACATCAGCAGGATGGTATCCACGGGGCCACTCGCAGCCCCCACCAGCATCCCGCATGCCAGAATCGCCAAGGTACTGGCGCCAACGACATAGTCCGGGCCCCCGATGACATCGAGGAGCACCGGGCCGATCGCGATGCACAAGAGATACAACGGCCACACGAGCAGCATGGTCCAGCCCGCCGCAATCCGGCCCACTCGTAGGGTCGACGCCCAGGCGTGCTCGCTGATGAGATGCGCCATCTGTGGAGCCAGGACCTGCTGCACGGATGCGGCAGCCAGCTGCCCGAGGACGATCAGGCGGGTAGCGACAGCATAGATGGCCGCCTCGGTGGGTGACAATATCGCCGCCACCACAACGATGTCTGCTCGCTGCAGCACCATCTGCAAGAGCCGCGCGAAGGCCCGTGGCAGGGTATAAGCAAGATACTCCGGAGTCAGCGGTTGCGCGTCCCCCGGGTGCTCACCCACATCCTGAGTGCCACCGATGAGACGACGCAGCACCAATGCTGCGGGCACGACTACGAGAGCGACCGGCAGAAGCCAGCCAGCAGTGACCCAGAGCAGAGAACCTGTCACGGTACCGAGTGCCACGAAGGCAAGCTGTCCCAGGTTCTTGCCAAGCTTCTCGATCAGGACAGTGGGACGGATCCTGAAGAAGGCCCGGGTACCGGCGAGGAACACATTGCCCAGGGCGGCCGCAGGCAGTGCCAGGGCAAGGAGGAGCACCAGCCAGGGACCCGACTGGGACTCGTCGGCGACATCGAAATCGAAGATGGCCAGTAGCAGCAGCCCGAGACCGAGCACTGTTCCCACGCCCAGAGTCAGGGTTGTGGCCAGGCGGACGACCGCTCGGATGCGGCCCACCCGCCCATCGGCCCGCAGCCGGGGGAGAAACATGGGCAGGGAGGTGTCGCCTCCCACTTGCGCCGCAGCTTCCAGAATCAGGAAGAGTGAGGTGGCCGCAAAGAACACGCCGGCTTCGGCCTGCGGGAGTCCCCGGGCCACCACCCAGGTCAGGGCAAGGCCAGCCAAAGCGGCAACGCCTGATCCAGCGAGATTCAGCGAGCCGCCGCGAGCAACCTGACGCAGCGCGCGAGACTCCGAGGACGGGTCCCCCATCAGCTGTCAGGTTTCCCTGCTAGCGGCTGCTGCCCCCAGGCACGACCTTCGCTGCGTGCTTCCCGGAAGTCCCGGCGACCATAGATGATCAGTGGTACGACGAAGCCGATGACCGCACCCGCCAGTATCGCAGCCCACGGAATTCCCAGTCCGCTGCTCGTCCCCGGATTGAGTATCTCGCCGGGGTAGGTGCTCGCAGCGGCAAGGTCGGCCTGCTCGGTGCCGAGGGTGGCAAGCTCTGATGACGCGATGGTCAATTCCTGCTCGGCAACCCTTCGTGCGGCTGACCCGTCCGATGATTCCGACACAGCCTTGGCAGCTCGAGCCAGACGCTTCTGAGCCTCTGCCTGAGCGCCGGCGATCTGTTCGGCGCGGCTGTTCACGGAGTTCACCGCGCTCTCCTGCCGGACGTCGAGGTAGGCCGCAGCAACAGCATCAACGGCAGCAGTGGGGTCTACCCCCGCCCCGCCAGCCACTTTGAGTTCCAGCACCTGACTCGACGGAGGGATGCTCACTGTCAGAGCGTTTCCCAACCGTCCCGCCGATGTGCCATCCCCGAGAGTCGCGGCGGCCTTCTCGAGCACCGCGTCGGACTTCGCGACCTGCGCCTCCGTCTCCAGGTTCGTGAGCGTCTGACCACGCGGGTCCGGGGAGAAGGGACTCGCCTCCAGGGGCGACACGAACACGGTTGCAGTGGAGGAGACCGGCGGTCGGAGCACGAATACCAAGACGCCCACCACCACCGCTCCGATGACCGTCCACGCGAGGAACCGCCTCCATCGCGGGGCAACCGTCGCGACGAACTCCCGGGTCAGTGCCTTTGCCGTGTATGCGTTGTCGGGCTTCATGTCGGCCGTGGTACTCATGCTCGTGTTCTCCTTCTGGGTCGAACAATCAGATATGTGACAAGACCCCCAAGGAAGGCCAGGCTCACGGGCCACACCGCGAGATTCTTCGCCCGCGGGACCGGATTGCTGGCACCTCGGATCACTCGTCCTGGGTCGGTGTTCGTCGATGCAGCCAGGCTCTCTGTCTCCGACACTTCGCTGAGGGCGGTACGCCAGATCTCCTTCGCTGCCTCGTTCGGGGCATCGACGATCTGTTCGCCCATCTTCTGGGACTGTTCGCGCAGAGCTCGTACGCGGGCTTCCTGCCGTGCCTCCAGATACTGGCCGCGAACCACCAGGTATGAGTCGGCTATGGCCGCTGCAGTGGTCTGGGCCAACTCGGGCTCGGTCGCGGTGACACGGATCTGGAGAACGGTCGAGTTGGGAGGGGCCGTCACTTCGATCGAGCGCACTGCACCACCCGGATCGAGGGTTACACCCGCAAGATCGAGCACCTGCTCGGACTGGACCCGCTGAGCCTCCGTGTCGATCGAGATCTTGCGGGGATTCGTCGCTTCCGGATCCAGGGTGACAGGCGCGTCCCTGACCCAGACTCGGACAGTGGACACGTAGAGCGTCGGGGCGAGCAGGACCACCAGACCACTTATAAGCAGACAGGCGAGGCTCACCAGCATCACCGGTCGGCGGACCAGCCTCAATGCTCGCATGTACCGGGCAGGACTGACGCCGTCCGGATACGCGGAACGAGGTTGCACGACTGGGGCAGGACCAATCTGTTTCAGATCCGTCATCGTTCAGACCGCCCGTTCAGATGGCCTACCGATCGCATGAGACCCGGAATCGTCATTGCCGCTCCACCATCTCATCGAGGAGTTCCACCATCAGGCGCGCCTTGTCCGCGATGGCTTCGCCACCCGGCTCCATCGCGGCCAACACATAGCGCGTGGCGATGGCTGCAACGTAGCAGAGCTGAAGGATCTCACCCGGGGCATCGCCATCCTGCCCTCGCAGCGAGGCCAGCGAATGACGCAGGGTGCTCGCGGTGAATCCCTGGGCTGTCGTATCGACGTTTACCCTGAAGTGAATCTCATCCATGCCGAGCGGGACCCCTGTCTGGAACTGCTCCCAGTCCCACACGGAGATCTTTCCATCTCGTCGAACGCTCGCCATGTTCCAAGGGGTGAAGTCCCCATGCCAGCTGCCGAAGGTCAGGGTCTGCCCTGCTGAGCCGAGGCGGTACAGTGCCGCCCCGAGGCGGCTCACCGGGAGGGAGGCAGCCTGCGACTGCAGTGACTGCATGAACCGAGAGGTTCCCAGCACTTCGCGAGAGGTGCCCAAGCAACTGCCTATCTCTCGAGCGACATCCACAGGTACCTGCGTCCGCGCACCCTTCCAGAACCTTGCACGGCTCGGAAGCGCCGACATGACAAGGAGAGAGTGACCCCCCCAGTCACCGTAGTGCAGGACCTTCGGAGGCCGCAGGACTGTCCAACCGTCCTCCGGCAGTGCCATGAGGGATTCGTGCTCCCTAGCGATCAGAGCGTCGACCAGTTCGTTGGTGCCCACTTTCGCGAACCCGATCAGCCGATTCCTGGCATTGATGATGCGCAATACAGGTTTGCGGTTGGCGCGAGGGGTCCCGATACCGACAGAGACCACTACCGGCTCGTCCAGGATGTCCGAGAGATGTTCGACTATGGAATCTTGCGGCTCGACTTCCACCACCGGCTTGCCACGGACGAGTCCGAGCCGCAGTGACGTCGCCGCAGCAAGTCGCAGAACAGTCTGTTTGCGGGACGTCGCCTCGCTGAAGTCAGACATCGCGACCGCAGCGGCACCTCGGCTCCATTGGGGGACCATGAGTCTTGGCATCGCCATGGACGGAAGAACCAGATAGCCACGGCCAGCCCGAGCCGCTGTCCCTGTCAGGACCCGGGGCCGATCACCGGGCCAGAGCGCGGACATGGTGTCCAGCACAGCCTGTTCCTCGCTCCGCGCAGCCAGACTCCGTTCAGCCATGAGTCAGCCCACCTGGGACTGCGGCGGAGACAGACGAACGATCCAGCTCACTGACCTCTGCCGGGTCAGGGTAGCCATGTTCCTGAGCACGCCGACGCCACAGGAGCCCGAGGGCGAGCATCCCGGTGAAGAGCGGCGGCCCCAGGAGGTCATAGAACGGCAGTTCGATGATGAAGAAGATCATCGCCGCGAACATCGCGATGCTGGGACCATCTCGCGTCTTGAGGTGCCTGGCCATCCGGTAGAGGATGAATCCGCAGAAGAAGAGTACGCCTGCCAGCCCCTGCGCGTAGAGGACCAGCCAGAACTGGCCCTGTGTGCCGAATGGCGGGACGCTGCAACCCGGGCAGCTCGGAGTCTCGCCGCCGGCGATGCTGGCGAAGCTCCCCTGCACGTCGCGGATGTTCCCGAATCCCAGCACCGGTGAGGCTTCGGCCACCGCCTGCCAGGACTTCCCGGCCAGCTCACCGCGTCGCTCGTCGCTGTGTGGATTGTCGAGCCGCGCGGTGACAATCGAGTTCAGGCCACTTGCGAAGAACGCCAGTACGACGACGGCGGCCCCGATAAGCATCAGCGGCAACAGTCGGGGCCGGAGTCGGACCAGTTGCACGATCCCGTAGACCGCTCCGGCCGCAAGCGCCCCCCATAGCGTTCGGTTCAGGGAGAACACTATGCCTGTGGCGGCACCGACGAGCACGAATGGCGCGAGAATGCGCTCCCACCGACGGCCGACGATGATCCAGCTGTAGACGAAGAACGGAAGGAACATGGAGAGGTTGGCTCCCCAGGAGTTTGCGTAGGGGAAGGGAGCCTTGGGGCGGACCTCCTCGAACCCGAGGATGTTCTGGATATCCGCTACGTCGATCCTGACGAACTCGCCGACGAACGCGTTGGAGGCCAGCCCCCCTGGCAGCAGCTGTCCCAGAACGCTCAGCATGTCGATGTCGGGGAAGAGCAGGCCGATGAGCCCTCCGATCGTCGTCACCACGAACATGAAGGCGAGCCAACGGGAGACACGTCTGAAGGTCAGGTCCTTCTCCGGTATGTTCACGATGTACAGAAAGACGATCGTGGCTGTGACGTACCAGACTAAGCGGACGCCGTAGGTCAGGAGGCTTCCGGGCAGACCGAATCCCTCTACTGCGAAGGGCGCGTTCACACCCAGCATGAAGCCGCTGAGAACCACGACGACGAGGAAGATGACCCATATGTTGAATCCCGACGGGATCACGATCTCCTTGCGGCGTCGCCACAGGAACCAGGCCATGGGTATCGCGACCAGGTAGAACATGATCACGCTCAACCCGAGCAGATACCACAGGGGGAAACCCAAGAAGAGGACTGCCAACGGCCAGCCGGGCTGGTCTATCAACGGTTGCGAGACTCGCGGCAAGACAGGGACGGACATCATTGCGACCCTGTGAGGGATCCTGGCCGGCGTTGAAGGGCCGTAGGCCCACCGCAAGCAACTGGGCGCAGCACGCCATCGTCCCCCGACTCCGTGGTGCGCTCAGTCGCAACGCAGACGGGCGCCATCGTTCTCCTCCGGCCGCGATCCAGTTCCAGACCAAGTATTGCGCCCGAAGGACCGGGATGCACAATGACGGCGCCTCGGGCCGGCAAGTGGGAACCATGTCACATCCCGACGACGTGCTTGAGGCCCGCTTGAAGCCCTACTGTTGGAGAGGAGGCTAGTGTGCGCTACCTGTTTGTCGGCTCTTCGGGCGGACATCTGGCCCAGATGATCCCGCTCGCCAAGGTTGTGGGCGGGACCCAGCACTGGGTGACGTTCGACACTCCCGACGCCCAGTCCAAGCTGAAGGGCGAGTCCGTCACCTACGGCCACTACCCCACCACCCGAAACCTCCCTAATCTCCTGCGTAACTGGCGCCAGGCCCGCTCCGTCCTCACGCAGTTCAAACCCCAGGTCATCGTGAGTACCGGCGCCGGCATCGCGGTGCCCTACTTCTGGCTCGCGCACCGCCACGGCGCTCGGTCTGTTTATGTCGAGGTCGTCGATCGGGTGACAACACGGACGCTGACCGGTCGACTGGTCTACCCATTCGCCGATCTGTTTCTCGTCCAGTGGCCGCAGCAGCAGGTGCTCTACCCTCAATCACGGCTACTGGGGCCGGTGATCTGATGCCCCGTGTTCTGGTCACCGTCGGTACCGACGTCCACCGCTTCGACCGTCTGATGGACTGGTCGGAGGGACTGCTGGCTCGAAAGGACGACGTCACACTTGTCGTCCAGCACGGTACATCCCGACCGGTGCCAGGGGCCGAGAACACCGAGATGATGACTGGGGACCGCTTCGCAGAGGAGCTACAGCGTGCGGACCTGGTCATCGCCCAGGGTGGCCCGGGCGGCATCATGGAGGCCAGGTCCGCCGGTCGGATGCCTGTCGTCGTGCCGAGGCGTGCCGAGTTCGACGAGCACGTCGACAACCACCAGGTGATCTTCGCCTCACTCCTGGCTGCACAGGGACTTGTACGCATGCCGCAGAGCTCGACTGAGTTCCAGGCGCTCGTGGACACGATGTTGGATGCAGGATCCGGAAGGTTCGAGGCCGAAGGCCACGACAGGGACGAGTTCTCCACGAACTTCCAAGAAGCACTGAACCTGGAGTCAACGCACAGAACCGGTCGGATCGGCCGAATCCGCGAGATGATTCGCAAACCTCGCCAACCGGACACTATGACGCAGCGCAACTGAACCTCCCGGGTACGACTTCGCTTGGTGACCGAACTCCACCCATGATTTGAGGTTCTGACCAGATGCGGCTGTAGACCTCAGTTGCTTCGTGCATCATGGGGCACTATGCGCAAGTTGTTGATCTTGATCTCCCTTGCTGGCGCCCTGGTGGTCTCCGGTATGACTGGGGCCTCCTCGGTTGAACCGACCACGACGTCGGGCTTCTCACAACGCGGGATTCCCCAGAACGGGCAGACGCTTCTCGGAGCGGCGGCCTGGAGCGACGCGGAACTGGACGCGTTCGAGGACCAGGTGGGGGGCACCCTCGGAGTTCGCAGATCGTACTTCGGCACCAACTCCGCGTCCTCGGCGGCCAAGGCCGCCTCGGAGGACCTGGCTGCTGGACGACTGCCATGGCTGTCGTTCAAAGTCCCTTACTCCTGGTCCAAGATGGCACGAGGCGACGGCGATGCATGGGCCCGCGACATCGCGAACAAGCTCGGGGAGGTGGACGGTCCGGTGTGGGTCGCCTTCCACCATGAGCCAGAGGGGGATGGCTACATCCCGGACTGGGTTGCCATGCAACGCCGACTCTCCCCGATCATGCGCCAGAAGCCCAATATTGGCTTCTCCATCATCCTGATGGGGTGGTACCAATTCTTCTCGAACAGGTCGGACCTCTCAATGGATGCGATGTGGCCGGGACGACAGTACGTGGACGTCCTGGGGTTCGACCCGTACAACTGGTACGGGACCTCGAAGAAGTCCACGGGGGAGAAGAAGTACACCTGGGACGAGATGAAGTGGTACTACGACGCCATCACGGGGTGGCTGCAGGACACCGGCAATCAGAGTGTCGCCTGGGCCGTCGCGGAGACGGGCTACACGGACCAGGCCGCTGACATGCCACGTAGGGGGACGGCACCAGACGGCCGCGTGGTGAGCGAGCGGGGAAGCGGCGCCGACTGGCTGACACGTGCGTATGACGATATGAAAGCCGCAGGTGGAGCTGCCCTCAGCTACTTCAACGTCGGCCCCAACCGGACCGGAGAACCCCAGGACTTCAGCTGGCCGATCACAAGCCAACCCAAGCTGGGGAAGTACCGTGAGATCCTGCAGCGCTCCGACAGGCTCGCCGATGTACAGCCGTCCCCGCCCGACACGAGCGCGACCGTCGACTTCATCGGAGCGGACAGCATGGCGGACAACACAATCAGCGCATCCATCACCGTTCCAGCTGGGGTCAGCGACTCCGACCTTTGCCTGCTGTTCGTGACCACCAATACGGTCGCGAAAGTAAGTCCGCCCAGTGGTTTCCGGATCATCGGGCAGCAGGATGGCGACGGAATGCGATCGAGCCTGCTCCTCGGATCCGCACGCGCTGGAGCCAGGCTCAGCGTCACTCTCGATCAATGGAGCAAGACCGGTCTGAGCTTAGCGGCCTATTCAGCCGGTGGGATCTCGAGCTGGAGCTCGGCGACCGAGTCCCAGCAGGTCGCGCAGCACTCGACACCAGGACTTGGTACCTCCTCGCCGGGCGGTCGCGTCGTCTCCTACTGGTCCGACAAGACCTCCTCGACCACATCGTGGCTGACGCCCAGCCAGGTGACGCGTCGGACGACCGGCACGGGATCAGGCGGCGGCCGGATCAGCGCCACGCTGGCTGACGAGGTCAGCTCCGGGGCAGCTGCCCCCTCCCGGACGGCGACCGCCTCCTCGAGCAACCGCAAAGCGACGATGTGGTCGGTCGCACTCCACCCGTAGCCGCACTACTCGGGCTCCGCGGAAGGGCCCGACGAGAGTGAAGAGTTCCATGCTGATGGTGTGATCGGCCGGCTCGACACCCCTTTGGCCCAGTGCGCTAACACCCCATCGGCGCAACCGCGCAACCCCCGATCAGCACATCGGACCAATTGGCGCAAGTTTGTCTCGGCCCGGACGATGAAGCTGGCATGGCAAGGATCATGTCGGCTCGTTCCCTGAGGGGACGGTCCTGGGTTGCGTTCATGTCAGTCATCGGCCTGCTCACCGCGGTGCTGGTCCCCCTCGGCGCCGCCTCCGCGGTAGCGGCCGACGGGTCCGGCTTCAGTGCACGCGGCCTACCCCTGAACGGTCAGGTGCTGTTCGGTGGCGCCACGATCGAGGACGTCTCCCAGCTCGAGAACTCCGTGGGCGGGACCATGGGAGTGCGACGCTCCTACTACCGCGCGGGACAAGAAGACGCGGCACTGGCTCGCGCCGAGAGCGACCTGGCCGCCGGCAGACTGCCCTGGATGTCCTTCAAACTGCCCTACTCATGGTCCCGGATGGCCGCCGGCGACGGCGACGCATGGGCCCGCGACCTCGCCGAACGGTTCGGACAACTCGACGGGCCGGTATGGCTGGCCATGCACCACGAACCCGAAGGAGACGGTGACCACGCAGACTGGGTCGCCATGCAGCAACGACTCTCCCCCATCTTCCGGGCACAACCCAACATCGCCTACACCATCATCCTCATGGGCTGGCACCAATTCTTCTCCGGCAACGCCTCCCTGTCCATGGAGACATTCTGGCCCGGCAAACAATACGTCGACGTCCTCGGATTCGACCCCTACAACTTCTACGACACCACCCGCTCCAACGGCGCGAAGAACTGGGCCTGGGACGAACTCGACAAGTACTACGCGAAGATCGTCAACTGGATGCAGACAAGCGGAAACTCCGACGTCGCCTGGGGCATCGCCGAAACCGGCTACTCCGACGGCGCCGCCGACATCCCCCAGAACTACACCGCCCCCAACGGCAAAACCGTTTCCACACAAGGCAGCGGCGCAGACTGGCTCACCCGCGCCTACGACGACATGAAAACCCGCGGCGGCGTCGCCCTCAGCTACTTCAGCGTCGCCGGCACCGTCAACAACGAACCCGCAGACTGGACCTGGCCCATCACCAGCAACCCCAAACGCCAGAAATTCGCAGACATCCTCGCACGCTCAGACAAACTCACCAACACCACACCAACACCCTCCGCCCCGGACGCGCCGGCTGGCGTCGCTGTGGATGTCGGCATCGGGACTGCGGATGTCTCCTGGACCGCACCAGCCAATGACGGCGGGGCACCGGTCACCGGATACACCGCCACCGCCCACTCGAACGCCACCGACGGCACCCCGCTCGGGAACTGCTCGACAGACGCACTATCCTGCACCATCAATGGACTCGAGCCAGGCGCTACGGTCCACATCGACGTGACAGCCAGCAACACAGCAGGACAGTCCCCGGCCAGTTCTCCCCGCGTCGAAGCGGTCGTGGGCCAGGAGCCACCGACGACACAGACGCCACAATTCGTTGGCTCATCGTCCTTCGCCGGAAACGAGACTTCCGCCACGGTGGCGCTGCCGGATGGTACAGCCGTCGGCGACACCCTCGTGGCATTCGCATCACTGAACACGACCGGAGGCGTCGCCGCACCTCAGGGCTGGGAAACGCTGGGAGACCAGACCGATGGCAGTATGCGGACCTACGCCTTCGGCAGGACCGTGACTGAGTCAGACCTCGGTACCGACCTCACCGTCAACTACCCAACCTTCACCAAGTCGACCCTGACGCTACTGGCCTACCGGGGAGTCAGTGAAGTGACACAGGTGTCCTCACTGCCCGAGACCGGGAAGAGCGCAACCCACACCGCTCCCTCACTGGCAGACGTGGCAGCCGACTCCACCGTCGTCTCCTACTGGTCAGACAAGACCTCCTCGACCACGGCCTGGACCACGCCAGCCCAGGCTGTGACGCGCGACGAGGCAACCGTCACCGGCAGCGGCCGGATCACGTCGCTGGCAGCTGACAGCAGCGCCGTGGCCGCCGGCGACTGGGCAGGCCTGTCCGCAACAGCCGACAGCGAAGCCGGCAAAGCGACCATGTGGTCAGTCGAACTCAGCTCGGCATCAACCCCACAGCCCACGCCAGAGCCGACGCCAGCGCCAATCCCACCACAGGCGCCCAGTGTCCAGTCAGCAACAGGCGGCGACGCTAGCGTGACCCTGGAGTGGACCGCAGTCGATGACGCAGACAGCTACACGGCCACAGCGTTCGACGCCGAGCACAACGGCGCTTCCCTCGGCACCTGCCATAGCAACGCCACCAGCTGCACCATCACCGGTCTCCCCAACGGAACCGAGGTGTACGTCTCAGTCACCGCCAGCAACCCCGCCGGCGAATCCAGTCCCTCGACCCGCGTCACCGCAACCCCACGCACAGTCCCCGACGCCCCCGGCAACGTGACAGCAGATGCAGGCGATCGCAGTGTCACCGTGTCCTGGACCGCGCCCAGCAACGACGGCGGGGCACCGGTCACCGGCTTCGCGGCAAGGGCGTTCGAGGACGGGCAGTTGCGGAATGCCTGCGAGACAGAGCAGAACTCCTGCACTCTGACCGGGCTGAACAACGGAACGGAGTACCGGGTCGACGTTGTCGCAGTCAACGCCGTCGGCGAATCTGGCCCCTCTGACCAGGTGTCGGCCACGCCGGTGGCACCGCTGAGGCCAGTGTCGCTGGTGGGCACCACACACCTGTCGGACAACATCATCTCGGCCAGCGTCGATCATCCGGCGGAGGTTGCCGTTGGTGACACGATGCTCGCCTTCGTTTCGATCAACACGACCGGGACCATCTCACACCCGAGCGGATGGAACCTGGTGGACGAGCAGTCCTCGGGGTCCATGCGGACCGTGGTCTATTCGAAGACGGCCGAAGCCGGCGATCTGAATGGACGACTTAACCTCTCCCTGTCCCAGTGGAGCAAGACCGACGTCACTGTGCTGGCCTATCGGAATGCACGGATCAGCAACGCGGCTGCGGCTGGCGAGACGGTGGTGCGAGCTGATCACTCGACGCGGGGCCTCACAGGACTGCCCACCAGGACCACGATGGTCTCCTACTGGGCCGACAAGTCGTCATCCACCACGTCATGGGTGGCGCCCGCAGGTGTCAGGGTGCTGTCGCAGACCTCCGGTTCGGGGGGTGGCAGAATATCGGCCCTCGTGGCGGACACAGTCATTGACGAAGGCGGCACCTCCGGGCCCTTGACTGCCACCGCTTCGAGCGCCAACAGCAAGGCCACCATGTGGTCGGTGGCCCTGGCCCCTGCCGACTGATCTCGGTACCGGGTGGCCCGACGGTCTAGAATCGATGTCAGAGGCGCTCCTGCCGAACAGTGGTGCCATACCCCCTGGCATCACTGTGGCAGTGCCAGGAGCGTTGGGTCAGGCAGCTCAGAGCCTGACAGGCCTTGACCCAGCAGGGCCTCGGCTGAATGTCCGCGAGATCAGGAGGGACCGTGTCTCGCAGGAACAGCATCCTGATCCTGGCCATGATTGTTGTAGTGGCTCTGGCGACGATCGCAGTCCTCACACTCCGCCCGAACCCGCGCTGGACACATCCTGACTACACCGACAACGGGGTTCCCATCCGTGGTCAGGTGCTGTTCGGTGCGAGCACCGGGGAGGATGTCGGTACCTTCGAGGCGCAGGTCGGGGGGACGCTGGGCATCCACCGGTCCTACTTCGGTCCTGACGAACTCGCTGTGGCGCGCGAGGTGGCCACGGCGGATCTCTCCGCCGGCCGGCTGCCCTGGATCTCGTTCAAGCTACCGCTGAGCTGGGCGGAGATGGCCAACGGTGCAGGGGACGACTGGGCCAGAGCGCTGACCTCGGTCTTCGGCGAACTCCCGGGGCCGGTCTGGCTGGCCTTTCACCACGAGCCTGAGGGGGATGGTGAGCTGAACGATTGGCTTGAGATGCAACGACACCTCTCAGCATTCGTCCACGATGCTCCGAACCTCGCATTCACCCTCATCCTCAGCGGCTATGTGCAGCTCTTCGACGAGAACTCCCAGCAGTCCATGGACTCCTACTGGCCCGGTTCCGATGTCGTCGACGTCCTCGCCTTCGACCCGTACAACTGGTACGACACCACGTCCCGCAGCGGTCGGCACACCCTGGAGTGGACCGAACTCGATACCGTGTACGACCGCATCGTGGCATGGCTGAACGAATCGGGCAACGCCGGCGTGCCGTGGGCCATCGCCGAAACCGGATACACCGATTCAGCCGCGTGGCTCCCTGAGGCACCTGCGGTGGACGGCACGAGTCCTGGCAGCGGAGCCGCCTGGCTCGAACGAGGATACCGGGACATGAAAGCGCGCGGTGGCGTCGCGCTGAGCTATTTCAGTGTCCCGCCGAGCTACAACAACGAACCTCCGAGCTGGACCTGGCCGATACAGACACAGCCGAAGCGTGATGTGTTCGCGCACGTGCTTGCCGGCTCGCCACACATCAACGACCCCAGGTAGGGTCACACTCTGACGAGGGGCCGACTCCGGCGAACGGAGGAATCGGTCAAAGCAGACATCGTCACTGACCGATGTCTGTCGCATGGACGCAAACAGCCGGAGTGTGTGGTCGGTCCTGTTGATGCTCGTCGTCGCGACGACGACATTGCTCGGGGTCGTGAGCCCCGCCCCGGCTGTCAGCCGCGGCACCGGATCCGGAGAGGGCGGATCGCTCCAATTGGGAGCAGCGGGTTACAGCCCAAGGGGAGTGCCGGAGCGGGGACAGGCACTTCTCGGCGCCGCTACCACCGGCAATATCCAGGATCTGGAGAATCGCGTGGGTGGCACTCTTGGCCTGCGGCGATCCTACTTCCGTGCGGATCAGATGGACTCGGCGGTTCGTACGGCTCGGGAGGACCTGCAAGCAGGAAGGCTGCCCTGGATCTCCTTCAAGCTCCCGCATTCCTGGTCGGCCATGGCGCATGGAGAAGGTGACGGATGGGCAGCGCAGCTTGCGGAGAAGCTGGGTGAGCTGCCCGGACCGGTCTGGGTTGCCCTGCACCACGAGCCGGAGGGAGATGGCGACCCGTCGGAGTGGGTCGCCATGCAGCAGCGACTCTCCCCCATCTTGCGTGCCAGGCCCAACATCGCCTTCACCATCATCCTGATGGGATGGCATCAGTTCTTCTCGGGCGACCCGTCCCTGGCCATGGAGCGCTTCTGGCCAGGCAGCCAGCACGTTGATGTCCTCGGATTCGACCCCTACAACTGGTTCGCCACCACCAAGAAATCCGGTTCGGCGAATCACGCGTGGGACGAACTCGCCCGCTACTACGACGCGATCACGTCCTGGCTGGCCCGCAGTGGCAACCAGGACGTGGCCTGGGGAATCGCTGAGACCGGCATCTCTGACGAGGCCGCCATCGTCCCCAAGAACCACGTGGCCCCGAACGGCAAGCGCGTGGCGGTCGATGGACCCGGCTCGGAGTGGATCACTCGTGCGTACCAGGACATGCGCGAGGCCGGAGGCGTGGCGCTGAGCTACTTCAGTGTGGCGCCGGGCGTCAACGGGGAGCCTGCTGACTGGAGCTGGCCCATCACCGGAGGCACGAAAGCCAGCGACTTCGCCCGCGCACTGGCCGTCTCCGACCGAATGGGTCAGGCCCCGCAAGTCACGGCGCCGACGACAGTGAAGCCGTTGCGGGTCTCCATGAAGCGCAAGCGTGATCGACTGATCATCAGAGTACGCCCACAGGGGGTCTGGGAGGTTGTTGCCAAGCGCAAGAAGGGCCGTCCCGACCGCCGGACCCTCACAACCAACGAGAACGGCCGCACTGTGGCCCGGAAGCTGCGGGCAGGCCGGTACGTCGTCGCGGTGCGGGCTACCGACTCTGGTGGCAGCTCCGTGAAGCTCACCAAGTAGCGCTGGGGGCCGACGCAGGTCAGGGCTCCGCAGTTCCCGCCTGATGCCGCGGTGTGGAAGCCCCTATGGCTGAATCCGCCAGGAGGGCGTGCGACCCATCTGCACAGCGAGCTCTGCATCCTGATCCTCGAAGGAGGCCATCAGCCGGCGTCGCAGTTCGTCGGGCATCTCCTGGCGGGGCCGAGCGTTGTGGACGCCGGTCTGCGTGGCCTCGAACTCCGGAAGTCCTAGGAACTCCAGCAGGTCGGCGTAGGCCGCCTCCGGCCGGGCGAAGAGGTCCTGCGCATCGATAATCATCACACGTTCGCGACCCAGCGCGTCGTAATACCGCTGGATCTGTTCGGCATACCGACCACGCGCGAGGTAGGAGAAGTGACGGTGGTTGTAGCTGACGTACTCGGGGTCGGCGATGAGCCGGGCCTCCTCACCTTCGATCCGAGCCGGCTCGAGTTCGATCGCTCGTTCGAAGGGTTCGGACTCGAAGCCCCTCGCCAGCTCGTGGGCGTGTGCTGAGAAAGCCCGTTCGACAGGATCTCTCACCAGCACCACAACTTTTACCTCGGGCAGCTGTGCTCCGATACGTTGCGCGGCGAGAGGGTGGTACAAGTAGTAGCCACTGCTCTCGAAGGTCATCGGCGAACCGGACTTGCCCGTCCGGCGGGCGGCGGCGGCGCGCATCGGGAAGTGACCGCGATACCAACGCTCACCCCGACCGTAGTTGAGGTCGAAGTAACCGATTCCCTTCGCAAAGCTCGGCCTCACGACACATGGATGCTCCACCAGCATGCGGTAGAGCGTGGTAGTGCCACTGCGCTGAGCGCCCACAACCAGAAAGCCGGGCTCCATTCGCGCACCCGCGGTGGCCATGCCCGCGGCCAGGGTCGCGGAACGAATCAGGTCCTTACCACCCTCCGGCACGCGGCTTCGAAGTTTCGACACTGTCATCACACCCTTCTCACTCGGGGTTCTTGCCTAGAATTGCTGACACGATGTTTCGCCCCCGCTGGCGGTCCAGTCGAGGACCCGCACTCACAGACCACGTCCACGATCCTGAAGTTCCTGCATGACGCGATCGGCGGACACAGCGCGAGTCGCGACGGCGGCGGCGAGCGCCGCCCGGGGTTCAACCGGATTGTGTCGCAGGGTGCTGCCTATCCAGCGAAAGGCCTCGCGACGATGGCCCAGGGCAGCATTCGCGAAGGCGATCTGTCCCCCGATCCTGGCATACCCCTTGGGCTCGTCCTGAAATTCCGGATACTTGTCCAGCAGGTGTTGCAGCGCGTCCGAGATCATCTGCCACTTGGCCCCGAACAGTGAACCGCCAGCGAACGTGATCCTGACCAGCGGCTCGGGGACTCCGGGCACCGGCGCGATCTGGGCCGCCCGCAGCACTAGGTCATAGTCTTCGGCGTAGCTGCCAGGCAGTGCCTCATCGATGCCACCGAAGTCACCCTGGAGCACCTCGGTACGCAGGAGGAACGACGAGGAGTGCAGTTCAGGAACCCTGTCGCGCAGCAGTTGGCGGAACGTCACAGGGGCCGTGAGCGGCCGGTCCACATCACCCTCGGGTGTCACCATCGTGATGCCAGAGCTCACCAGGACAACTTCAGGGTGCTGTTCCAGCAACGCCACCTGAAGGCTCAGCTTCTTCGGCAGCCAGAGATCGTCGTCGTCGAGGAATGCGATCAGACCGGTGGTCGTGGCGTCGATACCGGAGTTCCGGGCACCGGCCAGCCCGCGGATGTGGTCATTGCGCTGAATCCTGACATCCCGGTTCTCGGGAATCTGCAGCTGCGGCTCGAAAGGCTCAGCACCGTCGAAGACAATGAGCACGGTGACGTGGCCCGGGTAATCCTGATCCAGCGCCGACTGAACCGCGGCGGTCATCTCGACCGGACGCGAATGGGTCGGCACCACCACCGTGACGGCTGGGAATCCCTCGCGCTTAACGTCTCTGGTCACTGCTCCTCCTCGGCACTCGTGGCACAGGACCCGACCAGCGTTCCCCGCACGGATCGCCACTGGTCAAGGGTCTGGCCCTCACATCTAGGGACTACCCACAGTGAACCTGCGTAACCGGCAACGAACCAAGATGTGACACAGACCGCATGGCGGACGCCGCGTTCGACATGATCTGCTCAGCTGGGCCTCAGCCGGACGGACCACATGGTCGCCTTGCTCGTCTCCGCATCGGACGCCGCAGTGAAGGAGGGCACAGCTCCGGTCGCCCAGGACAGGTCAGCGGCCAGCGAGGTGATTCGGCCACCTCCGGAGCCCACGGACTCGGAGCGCAGGGTGTGGGAGCTCGGCGCAGACCATCCGGTCGCCGAGGACGTCTTATCGCTCCAGTAGTTCACGATGACCGACGCCCCATCCCACGCCGCCAGGCCTGGTGCCGCATGTTCCATGGCCTTGTCCGACTCGGAAGCAGAGGCCCAGTCCGATGCCGGGTCCACGGGCGACGCGCCGCGATAGGCCAGGAGCGTCAGGTCTGTCTTGATGACCGTCGCCATCTCGACTGTCAAGGTCGAACCCGCGTCTGAGGCTGAGGCAACTCGCTGGTACAGGCGAGTCACGATCTGACGTCCGGGCTCCTCGCCGATCAACTCCCAGCCACTCGGAACGCTCGCGACATCCACAGCTTCATTCGTGGTCACGAACAGGAGCATCAAATCGCCGGACTCGACTACCGAGGGAATTGTGAGCGACGTCGAGGTCTCGTTCTCGGAGGCTGTCGCGGACCCAACTGCCTCAACCGTATCCACCGCAGCAGGCGGCTCAGACACCGACACCACCTGCGACGCCGACGCCGACGCACCCGAATCATCAGTCACCGTCAACGTGACCGGATACTCACCGGCCCCAGCAAACACATGCGAAGACGACACACCCTCACTCGAAGACCCATCCCCGTGATCCCACGACCACGAGACCACCTCACCATCAGCATCATGACTGCCAGACCCATCCAGCTCACACACCAGATCCACACACGACACATCCAACACCGCCACCGGATCCACCGCAGCAGGCGGCAACTCTGACGGTTCCGCCCGAAGTCTCAGGGTCCACATCGTGGCCTTGTCCGATGCGTCGTTCGCTGTCGCGACCGAACCCGGGATCCATCCGGTGGGCTCCGGAGTGACTGCGCGATCGACGACCACCGAGTTCACACGCCCGGAGCCGCTCCCGATCGACTGGGAACGGCGGTCGAAACCATCAGGAGTCTGCCAGGACGTGGTGGCAGAGGACTTGTCGGCCCAGTAGTGAATCAGACGGGTCGTGTCCGCGTCCACCCTCGTATCAGGTGCCTCGTGCGCACCCGTCCGATCGAACTCGCGCAGCGATGCCCAGTCCAGTACCGGGTCATCCACGGAAGTGCCGGAGTAGGCCAGCAGTGTGGCATCGGCCTTCACGATCCTGTCCAGGTCCACAGTCACATTGCCTGCTGCAGAGCCGTCGGCGACAGCACTGAACAGCTGCGTGACCAGTTCCCGACCGGACTGCTCACCGACCTTGGTCCAGCCATCCGGCGGCGACACCGCCGCTGGTTGACTGGTGGTCACGAAGAGGAGTAGCCCGTCCCCGGCCTCGATACCGGGCGGCGAGGCAACTGACACCGACGTCCAGTTCGCCGAGGCGGACCGCGCACCCTGGAATCGGATGTTCGTGGCTGGGGGCCGCGTCACACTCACCGGGACGTTGACCGAGTGACTGCGCCCGGAGTTGTCCGTGACCGTCAGTCTCACGTCATAGGTACCGGGCGTGCCGTACGTGTACCGGACCAGACGACCCTCCTCAAAGCTGCCATCTCCCAGCTCCCAGTCCCAATCGGCCACGTATCCGTCGGTGTCAGTCGACTCCGTGCCATCGAAGTCGCAGGTCAGGCCGGCACAGGTGATCGAGGGGACCGCGACAGGGTCAGCCGGCTCGAGCGTCGCCGGCTCTGCGTTCCACAGGAACATTCCTCGGCCTCGCCAGTCCACGTGATCATCGACAAGCTCTGGGGAGCCCGTGACGGCACCCCCCTCGAAACCGGTTCGGTACAGATGCCCCTCGGTCGCATCTGCGAAATAGAAGTGATCCCCGGCGCTGAACATGCCCTGAATACGCTCAGGTCTCAAACCGTCGGTCTCGCCCTGCGCGGGGAACCGGGCCGCTCCCACGACCCCGGACTCCGGGGTGAAGGCACGCCACCACAGCGTCGGGTCGCCGTCCATCGTGTAGTAGAGGCGATGAGTCTCGGGGTCGAAGAACATCCCCGTCACGCTTCGGGCATCGGTGCCGAACCACTCATCAGCCCCCTTGGCCTCAGGGTCACCGTAGAGGTCCTGGACCACCCCCTCACCGATGTCCCGCCCATTCACCGGGTGAGCTCGGAAGGTGCCGTCGGCCCACGCGGTGTAGAGCGTATCGTCGATGAGTACGGCCCCACGAGCGTCCTGCCACTGGTCCGGCCCGTTCTCGTCCCCCGTGTACGACTCTCCGCCACCTATTCCGGTGTCGCCGTCCAGGAAGCGGAATCGCAGGCTGTCCTCGGTCCCACTGGCATCACTCAGGGTGAACACGTCGTTCGGGAGTGCACCGACGCGCTCCGCCGGTAGTCTTCCCCCGCCCTCGAGCGGGAAGAAGGCCAGCTTGCGGTGCTGCTCGCCGGCGACCCAGTCGGTATCGCTCCCTATCCAAAGGCCCTGATCCGTGGAGTGGATGTCGAAGACTCCGACACCACGCGGGTTCCGACCAGGATTCCAGGAGAACGGAAGCCCGTTCTTCGGGTCCAGGGCTGCGATTCCCATCCGGGACACGCCACCTGCCCCCCACTGGTTCCAGGCCCAGGGATTATTGAACCACCGCATGTGGCCCCCCACGTATACGACACTGTCGGTGACAGCGACCGCGTAGGTGGTGTCACCACCTGTGTAAGCTCGCCAGGTGGGATCGAGGTCCACACCGGTCTGGTCGACCTCCCACCGAGCCTCCATGTCACAGGGCGCGTCCGGCCCCCGGTAGGCTCCACTGGTGGTGATCACGAAGTAGGTGCCGGTGGAGTCGATGTCAACGTCGCGCATATAGGACCACCAGCGCTCGTCGCAGGCATCCAGAGCGTAGAACGGCGAGGCCCAGTCAGCCAAGGTCGCGGTCGGCCCACCAGTCTCAAGCACCGCCAACTGCGGCCTGGACTGCGACTCGACCGTGGCGAAGTTACCGATGAAGACCAAACGGTCCTGGTCAGGGGTCACATCCATCTTGTATACGTTCATGGTGCCACGCAGGGGGTCGGCAATGTTGACATCCATGAAGTCGGTGAGGTCACCCGTGGCTGGGTTCACCGAAGCCAACCCCGTCCGGGGAATGCCTTGCACGCTTGTGAAGGATCCTCCCAGGATCAGTTCTCCGTGCACGAAGCGGAGGTCAGTCACTTTGGCATCCACAGCGACGTTTCTGAAGGAGTCCGAGATCCCCCCGTCCGCCAGGTCCAGACGTGTGAGTTTCCGATTGGTAGTGCCGTTGACACTGGTGAACGACCCAGCGGCGAACACGGCTGCGCCTCCCGGGTCGGGCAGCACCGTCGTCACTTCGCCATTGATGCTGGGGGCGAAGCTCCTGTTGATGACGCCGGTGCGGGCGTCGAAGGCGAAGATCCTCTCCCGCGCCAGGACCTCCCCTCCGCCGGACTCCTGGACCTGGGTGAAGGTGCCTGAGACCACCATCTGATCCCCGACTGCGACGATACTCTTGACTTCACCGTCCAGGACATCCGGTGTCCAATCGGCCGGGTCGTCGCTGACGAGTTGGTCATGACTCACCTGGACGGCCTGCCCGGGAGTGGTGACAGGTACCACCAGGGCCGGCACAAGTACGGCGAGTGCAATCAGCAGCCTTCGAATCACTTTCGACCTCCCGCTTCGACCCATCGACCCAGACTGGAACAGGTCCACCAGAGAAGGATCACTGCCCCGAGGGCTGTTTCGTGGCGGTACAAATACCGACATCGCCGGATCGCTCATGTGAATCGTCTCACAGTCTCCGACGCGACTGTGCGGGTGTCCCGAATGGAACACCCGCACAGTCGTCGGTTGCGCAGCGGACTACTCGGCCGCCCGCAGGCTGACACTCCACATCGTGGCCTTCGCCGTGCTGGAGTCCGCAGTTGCGGTCAGGCCGGCGATGGTACCCGCCGGAGCGGGATCCACCGAAGTTCCAACAGCGAGACTTGAAATCCTGCCGCCGCCGGCGCCGATGTTCTGACTCACCTCGGATGCCCCGGCTGGCGCGGTCCAGCTGGTGGTACTTGACGTCTTGTCAGCCCAGTAGGACAGCACATACCGGGTAGCCGGACCCTGTGACAGGTCAGGCGTCACATGCGCATCCGTGCCACTCGTCTCGGCCGCGCTGGCGAGCTGAATGACCGGATCAGTCGCGTCCACCCCGGAATAGGCCAGCAGCGTCAGGTCCGACTTCACTATTTCAGGGAAGCCCACGGTGACAGCTGCCCCCAGGTCGCCGGCATTCGCTTGCTTGGCGTAAAGGGTCGTGCGGATCTGGCGGCCCGACTGGGTACCAACCTCGGCCCAACCGGCAGGCGGCGCGCTGACCGCAACATCGCTGTTGCTGGTGACGAAGAGCAGCAGCGTGTCGCCCTCCTGCGCAGCGGCCGGGACGGACACGTTGGACGACGAGAAGTTCTCGGTCTTGGTGGACGCGCCCTGGAACTCGATGTTGCTCTCCAGGGGAGCGTCGACCGTCACTTCCTGGATCGACTGTCCCGTGTTGCCGCGGTTGTCCGTCACGGTGAGAGTCACGGAGTAGGTGCCGCCGGCGGCGTAGGCGTGCGTGGCGGATTCGCCCGCAGCGGTGTTCCCGTCACCGAAGTCCCAGGACCAGTCCGTGAGCCAACCGTCCGGGTCTGAGGACCCTGAGCCGTCGAAGCTGCACTCGAGTCCGGCACAGACGATCTCAGCCGCCGCAATGGGGCTGGCCTCCGCCGGGCGCGGTTCACCGTTCCAGACGAACAGTCCGCCGGCCCGCCAGTCGCGGGTGTTGTTCACCAACTGGGCGGGGCCTGTGACAACGCCGTCCACGAACCCGATCGAGTACAAGAAGCCATCCGCAGCGTTGGCGAAGTAGAGCGTGTCTCCACTGAGGAACATGCCAGCGACGTTCGGAATCGCGGACGAGTCGCCGGTGGCGGCGTTGGCGTAGGGGTCGACAATCCTGGACTCAGTGTTGAAGCCGCGCTTCCACAACGTGGAACTGCCAGCCTTCTTGTAGTAGAGCTGGCTGGACTCAGGGTCGAAGAACATACCAGTGATATTGGCCGTGTCCGCCCCGAAGTACTTCGCAGCACCAGCGGACTGGTAGCCCAGGTCGATATTCTCAGCGTCAGCGAAGCGGGTTCCGTCGAAGACTGACGCAGTGAAGGACCCGTTGGCGCGAGCCGCATAGACGGTGTCGTCGATCAGGGTCGCGCCCCTGACGTTGGCCCACGAGTCCGAGCCTGCTTCCGCAGCGGTGAGCTGATCGGTGTCACCGGCAGTACCGCCGTTCAGGAAGGTGCGCGAGACCGTGTCCGCGTGAGCCGTGTCGCTGAGCTGGTAGACATCGTTGGGCAGTTCACCGGTGACGTCCGCCGGAACCGCGCTGCCACCTGTCGGGAAGAACGCAAGCTTGCGATGCTGTTCTCCCGCCACCCAGTCGGTGTCGCTACCGATCCAGAGCCCGGCATCGGTCGCCAGGATGTCGAACACACCTACACCACGTGGCTGGCGACCCGGATTCCACGAATAGGGAACACCGGTTTTCGGATCAAGCGCCGCGATACCCGGACGCTCCACAGATCCCGCACCGGCTCTGTCACCGGCCCAGGGGTTGTTCATCCAACGCATGTGGCCGCCGACATACACTGTCGAGTCAGTGACCTCAACGGCATAGGTGGTGTCACCACCTGTGTACGACCGCCAGGTCGGCGCGATGTCCTGACCGGTCTGATCCAACTCGAAACGAGCCTCGACATCACAGGGCGACTCGGCGCCGCCGTAGGCACCGGTCGTGGTCACGACCATGAACTCGCCGGTCGGGTCGATGTCGAGATCGCGCATGTAGCTCCAGAAAGCCTGGTGGCACTTCGTCACGTCGTAGAACGGGGTGCGCCAGTCGGACAGCGTGGCCTGCGCCCCACTTGTGTCGAACTTCGCAATCTGCGGTCGCGACTGACCGTCCACGATCTGAAAGTTGCCGATCGCCACAACGGAGGAACCGTCGGGGGTGGCATCGATCTTGTAGACGTTGGGGTCACCCTTGCGCGGGACGGAGATGGCCGGAGCCATGAAGTCATTGGGCCGACCCGTCACAGGGTCGAGGGAGGAGAGGTAGGTCCTGCCGGTTCCCCAGATATCGGTGAAGTTGCCGGCCGCGATCACGTTGTCGTGGACGATCCTCAAGTCATTGACCTGAGCGTTGAATCCGGGATTCAGGAACCCACTGGTGATCTGACCGGTGGCCAGATCCAGCCGCGTCATCTTGCGGTTGATGGTGCCGTTGACCGTCTTAAACGTTCCCCCGACGTACACGGAGTCACCATCGGTATCCGGGATGACCACGTTGACCTCGCCGTCGAGCGTGGGGTTGAAGGCGGGGTCAATTGCGCCGGTCGTGGCATCGAAGGCCACGACACCCGTGCGGGTGAGCGTTGGCTGGGACTGGCCCTTCTCCTTCACCTGGGTGAAGGAGCCGGCAACCACCATCTTGTTCCCGACCTCAATGATGCTGCGAACCTCGCCATCCAGGATGTCGGGCGTAAAGTCGGCCGGATCATCACTGACCACACTGGTTGTATGATCGGCGACATCGGCACTCGCCACCGCAGGTCCAATAAGCGTTCCCGCCGTCAGCACCAACGCCGAGCCGCCGATTAGCAGCGAACGGTTGACGAACCGCCCCCATGCTCCCGTGGCCGGATACTTCATGTCTTTCACTGGATTTCTCCCCCGTTGATCGCCCGTGCCGACTGCTCCGGTTTCCGGAAGGATCGGCCGAAGGACTGGTCACCAATTTGTCAGCAGGTGGTCATCCCCGCTATACCAAGTCTGCGTTCGACCGACCAGCCTGACAAGAGTACGCAGTGTGAGCTTGTGCACAGACAATCTACGTTTAGTAGCGCTGAACAGCCTCTGGGGGGGTGAGCGCGGGGCGAATCGGTGTACGGCGGGGAGGTCAAAGGAGCCGACAGTCTCCCTCCGACTGCATCAAGGCCGCCAGCATGGCACTATCACAAGGAGCAACTCCGGCCGGAGGAATAGCCGGAGAGCCATCGCGAGGACGAGGTGGTCGAGATGCCAGAGCAGAAGGCAACTCCCAGGGTCTTCTTCGAAGCATGGAGAGGTCGCTACGCGGACAACCCGCGGGCGATTTTCGAACATCTTCTGAACGACGAGAGCGATTCGTGGACCTTCCAGTGGGCCACAACCCCCGGTGCGGCACGGCCGACTGGTCTCGATCCACGAGCCAGGACCATTCCCCGCAACCGCGCCGCCTATTTCAACGCACTGATGTCCGCATCCCATCTGGTCACCAACGACATGATGCCGCGAATGCCCCCGCGCATAAAGCCTCTGGAGTACGTGCAGACGTGGCACGGAACACCCTTGAAGCGCATCGGCTTCGAGACCGAATCGAAGGCCGTGTCCAAGCGATACCTGCAGAGGCTGGAACGGGATGTCCGCCGATGGAGCTACCTGCTGTCGCCCGGGCCCGAGATCACACTAGTGCTCCGTAGGGCTTTCGGCTACGAGGGAGACGTCATCGAGAGCGGCTACCCGAGAAATGATGTCCTTCTCTCAGCCACCGCCGACCTGACCCGTCAGCGGGTCCGCGACTCGTTGAACATCGGCGAGTCCACCCGTGTCGTACTCTATGCCCCCACATGGCGCGACAACAGGGTTGGTCCCGACGGGCGGCCTGCATGGGTGCCGCAGTTCGATCTCTCAACCGTCGGTCGCCAGTTGGACGACACAGTGATACTCCAACGCCTCCACCCTGTGGTCCAAGCGGGTGCGCCGCCTTCCTCGGGGCCGATCATCGATGTGAGTGGGTGGCCCGACATCGCTGATCTGTACCTGGCTGCCGACGTGCTGGTGACCGACTACTCCTCCGCAATGTTCGACTTCGCTGTCACAGACCGACCTATCGTTCTGTATCCCTTTGATCTGGGAAGCTACGAACGGGACTGCCGCCAGACGTATTGGCCTTTACAGGAGATCGCGCCGGGACCGCTGGTCACCACTGCAGCGGATCTGTCTGAAGTGCTGAGCGACGCGGGTCTCTCACGACTCCCGAGTTCCACCTCCTACCGGGTTTTTCGCGAGAGGTTCCTGCCCAACGACGACGGACGCGCCTCTGAGAGGGTGATCCGGACCGTGTTCCATGTGTGAGGTAGCGCTGAGAGGGTCTCGGGTAGGCTTGGGCAATGGGACGCCTCCTTGCTCCACTCTCATCGCGTTCGCTGTCCTACCGGCGGCGCGCTTTGGCTTCCGGGCTGGCAATGGCCTTGGCCCCGGCGGCGCTCGTCGGTTGCGCCTCCGGCAACGAATCGGATGAGGCAGAGCCGACACCGCTGCCCTCCAGTCCCAGCACGTCGTCCTCGGCCGGATCCGGCCTGGCGCTGGACCTCACAACAGACGGACTCAACGTCGGCCCTCTGTCCGAGGGAGCGCGGATCCCCAATCGTGGAGATCGTTTCCTGTCAGGGACGGTGACATACCCGACGGACGCGGAGAGTCCCCGGATCGTTGTGGAGCATGATGGGGCTGGCACCGGCACACACCTCACGTTCCCGGACCCCTGCTCCAGCGGTCCTGATTGTCGACGTGGAATCGTGGAAGTCGCCTCCAGCGACGTTCTCAATCCGGGTGACGCGGACTTCCAATACGGGGCCGAAGTGAATCTCCTGGCGGAGAACATCAAGGACGGAGCGAACGTCGTCCAGAAGGGCTACAGCACCGGAGGTGTCGGTCAGTGGAAGCTTCAGATCGACGACAAGGCCGGACGACCGAGTTGTGTCCTCGTCTCGACCGACGACACTGCTGACGTTCTCCTCGCCGAGACGGGGGTTGCGGACGGAGTCTGGCACACAATCATATGCCGCCGGATCGGGGACACCTTGGAACTCTGGATCGATGGTCGTCGTGATGCAGTGAGAGACACCGTCCCCCACACGATCAGCACCGATACCCCCGTCCGGATCGCGGGCAAGTCCACAAAAGAGAACGGGGACGCGTTCTTCGGCAGTATCCGGCGCGTCTTCTACGGGAGTGTGGACCAGCAGACACCCTGACGCACGCCCGCCGTGTGAGGCTTGGTCGGTCCGGTTTCGACTCTCCACTTCTTCTGGGTGGGAGGCTTCGAGGTCAGCTTCCGTGACCCAAGCGGATGGACCGCTCCGGCTATGCAAGCCACCCACATCAGTCCGCACCTTCACCGCCGACGAATTGTCCTCGGTTGTCCGGTACGCAGAAGCACCAGCACGAAATCCCCCGCCTTTGTGGTGCCAACCGCCCGCGAGTAGCGCAAGGTTGTCATGACGGCAGTCGAAAGGGGGCGTCATGGCGCGCAGCCGCACAATCATCCTCATGATCCTTGCTGCCGTCGTCATGCTCGCAATGGTCATCGTCTCCCAGATCGTGGTCCAGTCCTCCGACGCTCCGGTCGGTGCCGTCGAGGAGGACACCGCCGAGATACCGGCCGAGCCGGAACCCAGTGCCACCACCGGCGAGGCCGGCCGGATCACCAGCGATCCGTTCGGGATGGCGGGTAAGTCCGCAGTCCGGAGGGCTGAGGCGGCTGAGAAGCAACGCGCGAAGCAGGCGGCAGCCGCAGCCAAGGAACAGAAGCAGCAGGAGAGCAGCACGCCGAGCGTAGTGACCAAGACCGTGACCCCCGCGCCCACACCGGGGCCGACCGTCACGGTGTCCCAGGCGCCGGCACCTGCTCCGACGGTCACCGTCACTACCAGCCCCACACCTGAACCGAAGCCCAGCCTGACCAAGGAGGAGGCGAAGTACAAGCGATTGGTCGCCCGCGGATCCTCACAGTGGCAGGGAAGTACCTTGCGTCGCCCCGACGGCACCCCCCTGCCGGAGTCAGTCACCCGCTGGGCCTACCTGACCAAGGCGGCGATGAAGGATCTCAACATCGAGACGGCGAATCTGGCGGGCGTACTCGCCCAGGTCGAAACCGCGTCGATGGGTAACCGAAAGGCCTCCGACGGCTCCGGGTCCAAGGGACTGTTCCTGCTGCGCGGATCGGTCTTCGAACGCTATGCACCCTCTGGCTACGAGGCGAAGAAGTATCACACCAATGCGTTCGCGAACCTCTGGGCCGGCATCAACTACGTGAAGACGGTGCACGGTGTGGGCCGCTTCGACGCCTGGAGCCGCGGGCTGTCACCAGGTCTCGACTGAGCCCCACCGGGTTCAGAGTGCCGCAGTCCCGATGCCCAGACCCACAGCTCAGCAGCTGTCCAGCGCCAACCGCGATCAGGCAACCACCGGCACGAGTCACCGTCTGCCGGAACTGTATGCCGCCCCAATGGACAGGTCCCGATGAGTCAATCAGCAGCAACCGCAATGCGCCCGTTGGGGGCTACGGGACTGCAACTGCCCGCTCTCGGGTTCGGCGGAGCACCACTGGGTGAACCCTTCGTCAAGATCCCGGAGGCGCAGGCGCAGGCCGCCCTACAGGCAGCGTGGGACCTCGGCGTCCGCTACTTCGACACCGCTCCCTGGTACGGCCATGGGCTCAGCGAGCACCGTATCGGGCATTTCCTGCGCCAGCAGGAACCGCGGAGCTGGTGGTGCTCCACCAAGGTGGGACGCGTCTACTCACGGTTCCGCGGAGATATCGAGGCAGCAGTGACGAACGCGCCATGGGCGCAGGGTTCAGACAGCGCGTCAGCCACCGCGCCATGGGCGGGTGGACTGCCCTTCACGCCACGTTTCGACTACAGCTACGACGGCATCATGCGGTCGTACGAGGACAGCCTGCATCGACTGGGCCAGAACCGGGTCCAGTCGCTGGTGATCCACGATCTCGACTTCCAATATCACAATTCGGAGGCCGAGGTCGCCGAGAGGCTCGAGCAACTGACCGATGGCTGGCGGGCGCTGATGGAGCTCAAGGACAGCGGCGAGATCCGGGCGATCGGGGCCGGCATCAATCAGCGCGGCATGATGACGCGCTTCCTGAAAGACTTCTCCATCGACTTCTTCCTCGTCGCGATGCCCTACACCCTGCTCGATCAGGAGGTGCTCGACGATGAATTCCCTGCGTGTGAGGCCCGTGGGGTCGGGGTGGTGGTGGGATCGCCCTTCGCCTCGGAGATCCTGGCGGTCGGAGCGCGGCCGGGTGTGAAATGCGACTACGTGCCCGCGCAGCCCGACATGCTGCAGCGCGTGGCAAGGATCGATGAGGTGTGCCGCAGCCACGGAGTCCCACTGAAGGCAGTGGCGCTGCAGTTCCCCCTGGGCCACCCCATCGTCACATCCGTGATTCCGGGAGTCGTGTCAGTCGACCAGGTCCAGGAGAACGTCGCACTGCTGGAAGTGAATATTCCTGACGCGTGCTGGCGTGATCTGAAGAGCGAGGGCCTGATCCGGGAGGATGCCCCTGTCTCGGCAACCAGTACGCTCACGCCGAACGTCCCACAACAGACGAGTCCCCGCCAGAGCGAGCCGCTCTGACGGGGACCGTTTGACTGGATCGGACGGGCGATCAGGAGTCGTAGTAGCCGCCTCGGGCGTCGTACTCCTCGAGACGCACTGCCTCGCCCTGGGCGTCGCCGAAGCCGGCATCGGGGTAGGCGAGATCGTCGTAGGTGCTGAACGACGGGTACATGGCTTCCTTGGCCTCTTCGGTCGGCTCCACCCGGATGTGCCGGTACTGCGACATGCCGGTACCGGCCGGGATGAGCTTGCCGAGGATCACATTCTCCTTCAGACCCATCAGGTTGTCGGTCTTGGCGCCGATCGCCGCGTCGGTGAGGACGCGGGTCGTCTCCTGGAAGGAGGCCGCTGACAACCACGAATCCGTGGCCAGTGACGCCTTGGTGATACCCATGAGTTCCACACGGCCTTCTGCAGGACGGCGTCCCTCCTCCACGAGGATCTTGTTGGCATCGGCAAACGCCTTCTGATCCACGCGTTCTCCGGGAAGGAAGTCCGAATCTCCTGGCTCCAGAACCGTTACACGACGAGTCATCTGACGAACGATGAGTTCGATGTGCTTGTCGTGAATGGATACGCCCTGCTCGCGGTAGACCTTCTGGACCTGTTCAACCAGGTAGGTCTGGGTCTCACGAACACCACGAATCTCAAGGAGTTCCTTGGGGTCACGAGCACCTTCGACGATGGCATCACCGGCTTCGATCTCGTCACCTTCAGAAACCTCTAGGCGAGTGATACCGGGAACGGTGTAGACATCCTCGGTTCCGTCATCGCTGACGATGGTGACAACTCGACCCTTGCCTTCGTCCTCACCAATACGCACTACACCAGTGGTGCGAGCGAGGGTGGCCTTACCCTTGGGTGAACGAGCTTCGAAGAGCTCGACCACGCGGGGCAGACCGCCGGCGATATCGGCTCCACCAGCAACACCACCGATGTGGAATGTACGCATGGTGAGCTGAGTACCCGGTTCGCCGATCGACTGAGCCGCGATAATGCCTACGGCCATTCCTTCTTCGACTAAAGTTCCCGTGGCCAAGTCCATTCCGTAGCAGCGGCGGCAGATACCCAACGGAGCATCGCAGGTCATGGGGCTGCGAACCTGAATCTTCTCTAACCCCATCTCTTCGATCCGACGAGCAATCTCCGGCGTAATCAGTCCGCTGTCCTCGACAATGACTTCGTCGGTAATCGGGTTAACGATGTTTTGACGACTGACACGTCCGGTGATACTTTCGGCCAAGCTAACCTCGACCTTTTCACCACGATAAATCACGTTCTTCGTGATTCCCTGTGCGGTGCCACAATCCTCCATCGTGATGACAACGTTTTGCGCAACGTCGGCCAGTTTTCGCGTGAGGTAACCCGAGTCAGCGGTCTTGAGCGCGGTATCGGCCAAACCTTTGCGAGCACCGTGCGTGGAACTAAAGTATTCCAACACCGTTAGGCCTTCACGGAAATTCGCCTTGATCGG
>JAGQTY010000036.1 GCA_020438795.1 Actinomycetota bacterium | reverse complement strand
CGCAACCTTCCACCAGACCGTAGGACGAAGGTCGGAATCGTTCCGCGATGTACGCCGTACTTCACTGCGATGGCTCGGACGGGCATCCCAGCCTCATAATCCGCGAGCAGTTCCACGCGCCGCTCGGTGGTCAATCGTGTTTGAGACTTCGCCGGATTTTTCGCGACCGCACCTCGAGAATCGTGCCTCTCCGGGGTTCGCCCCCTCGGTTCGCGCCGCTCAGAGCCCTTGAGAACACGGGAAATCAAGTGTTTCAGCGCTGGTCTGGTGTTTGAGAATCGCTTGGGAAGGCCCACCACAGCACAGTCTACGGATGAGAGCTGACACCGAGCCGCCCCCTATCCTTGGAGTGACAGCTCGACGTGCCTTGTGAGGTCGTTGGGTCGATTGATAACCATCCGGATGGAGACGCTTGTGGCACAAGAGAATTCCACGCAGATGTTGGCGGCGCCGTCATCACCGTCGCAAGGGATATCAGACGCCTCAGGCAAGCGCTTCCCGCAGCCGGCTGCAGAGAGAGCGAAGGCGGAGGCAAGGGACACCGGGCGCATGGGCCTGATCTCGAACGCCAGGTTGTTCGGTCTCCTGCTGCAGATTCTTGGAGGGGTCGTTCTCGTCGCTGGAGTCGGCCGCGCATTCTGGTTGTTCTCCCAGCACAGCGTGTCCTATCGCGTGGAGCCGTACGACGCGTTCGTCATCCTCATATCGGCCGTGCTGTCCGCAGCCCTGATCGTTGCGTTCGGCTACATCCTCAAGCTTCTCGCGGCAATTGCGGAATCAAGAGCCTGACCGAACGGGCCTGCGGCAACCTCCCCAGAAATGTAGTACTTTCCCGGTTGGATCAGCCGCTGCCAGCGCCTGGCCAAGAGCGACCGAGCCTGCGAGCCCAGACTCCTCACCTCAGTTGCTCAAGTGGCAACATGGCTTCATGGGCGGGCTGCAGCAGTGGCGACTCGTGGTCGTGGACCTGGACGGAACCCTCATCCCGGGTACCTCAGTCGCCCGGCACCTCGACGACCGGATGGACACCGGCGACGTCATCGAGCAGCTGGAGCCTCGCCTGGCCACCGGTGAACTGACCAACCGGCAGATTGCCGAGGCATACGCGCTGTCCTATCGGGATGTGGCCGAGGCCCAGGTTCTGGCTGCGCTGGGAGACGTGCCGACCCTGACTGATGTCGCCAGCGGTGTCGAGTCATTGCGGGAGAAGGGGATCGATGCGCTCATCGCCACCGCAGGCTGGTCCTTCGGGGCACGTGCCCTGGCGCAACGATGGGGGTTCAGTGCCTGGTGCGGGGTGGAACTGGAGGTTGATGTGGCATCCAGAAGATTCACCGGTCAGGTGCAGTGTCACTTCGAGCCTGAGGACAAGATCACCTGGGTACGATCAGAGGCCCGGCGGCGGGGCGTTGGGATGGAGCAGGTGGTCGCCATCGGTGACGGCTTCAGCGATCTTCCGCTGTTCTCAGTTGTCGGTTTCAGCGTGGCACTCAATGCCTCGCCGGAAGCCCGGGCCGCGGCGTCCGCCACAGTTGCCGGTCGGTCGTTCGTGGACGCGCTCGCGGTGGTCCCAGGACTCATCGACCAGCATTGATGCTGAGGATCGGCCGAGTCCACGAACGAGTAGCGCCTGCCTGGTGGCCCCGGTTGCCAGGTTGCGACGAACGGCCGCCTCTCACTACCCTCCCCAACAGATCGTGCGGGGTTCGGGGCCGCGGCGGGTTCGGTGAGACGGCAGTGGACGTGGACCCCGCACTCGAGGAAACGGAGTCGATGTGAAGCCGCTACGCGGTCTACTAGTCGGTCTAGGGTTTGGTGCTCTGTTGCTCTCAGGTTGTAGCAGCAGTGACCCGCAGGACTCGAAGGCGCAGAACGACAACGTCGCGACGTGGGGCGACAGCAGCACCGGTTCCGACGAGTTGGACATCCTCACCGGCGGCTATCCGGACAGCATCATCGACTGCGGCTCGACCATGTCCGTGAACTCGGTGCTCGTCTACAACCAGACGGACGCGCCGCAGACCTACTCAGTCACTGTGAACAAGCAACTGGCCAATGAGCTGGTCTTCTATCCCGAGGTATCCAGTGCCCAGGGCGTTTCCTCGGGCTGTCAGGACATCTATTCGGGCAGCGCCTCGACCCAGACTGTGACGGTGCAGCCAGGTGATGCCGTCCAGTCGGCCATCATCGCCGGTGGTGGTCAGTGGAACGATCTTGACAACAATCACAACGTCGCCATCGGGGCAGGCGGCCAGGCGTGGTATGACTTCTGGCTGCACGAGGGCGCCAAGAACAACTTCAAGAATCTGGAGCTCAACTACTCCAACACTGGCGGAACCAATCCCAGCCAGAATGTGCAGAGTGGCTTGTTCAACGTCATGCAGTGCACGACAGACGGGAGCCAGGTGGCGGTGAGCAACAGCATCATCTCGACGTATACATCAAACAACGCAAACGCCTGGACCTTCAACCAGAACGAACCGCTCTGCTTCGCATTCCTGAACCCGACCTCGAGCTGACTGGCGAGCCTGCCTGCCCTCCGCGACTCGCAACCGCCGATACTCGACGGCGCCGGGATGATCACGACTTGCCAACTTCGCTGGACCCGCCGCGGGCGTTGCAGGATCCTGGCGAAATGAAGCTCTTTCGCGTGCTCCCGGCGCTCCTCGGATTCGTCGTACTCACCGCGTGCAGTTCGGGCTCGACGCCGGATCCGGCGGCAAGCACCTCCTCAACAGACGCGACCGCTCCCGCTGTCGAGACCTCCGCACTGCCCACCGAGGCCACCATAAAGACGTCGATGGGTGACATCGATGTGAAGCTTCTGCCCGAAGCCGCGCCGATGACTGTTGCGAACTTCGTGGGGCTGGCCACCGGTACGAAGGAATGGACCGATCCGGCAACAGGCAACACGACCAGCGAGCCCCTGTACAACGACACGGTCTTTCATAGGGTCATCCCGGACTTCATGATCCAGGGCGGTGACCCGCTCGGGAACGGTACCGGTGGCCCTGGGTATGAGTTCGAGGACGAGATCGACACCGAGCACGACTTCAGCAAGCCCTATGTGGTCGCCATGGCCAACTCGGGGCCGGACACCAACGGGTCGCAATTCTTCATCACCGTGGCGCCGACACCCTGGCTCAACGGCATGCACTCCATCTTCGGTGAGGTCAGTGACAAGGACAGTCAGCAGGTCGTGCTCGACATCTCCAAGGTGAAGACCAATGCCGCCGACGAGCCCATCAAGCCTGTCGTGATCAAGACGATCTCGGTCAAGGAGTAGCGCTCACCCTCGGCCATGACCGCGCGTGGGGGGCCTGTGGCACCAGGCTTGCCAAGCCTCAGCCGTGGCTTCGCTCCAGCATCTATGGCCCTTGTCGAATCCATGCGGACGCGGCTTCTTCGTGGTCCGCGCGAGGTTGCGCCGACCAGTGTTCTTGTCGCCTGTTGGGGAGGCATCGCACGGTAGCGTTCCATGTCATGCATGCAGCAGTCGTTCACGAGTGGGGTGCTCCGCTCGATGTGGTGAAGTACGAGGAGACCGCCGAACCGCTGGTGGGACCCGACACGGCGCTCGTGGAGGTCGCCGCCGCCGGCGTCAACCCGGTCGACTGGAAGATCCTCACCGGTGGCATGGCGGCCTATGTGCCCACGCACCTGCCACTCATCCCGGGCTGGGACATGGCCGGGACCGTCGTCATGCCCGGACCTACGTTGCCCTGGCTCAAGCCAGGGGATCGGGTGGCGGCATACGCGCGGGAGGACCACATCGAGTTCGGGACGTTCGCCGAGCGCAAGGCCGTGCATGAGCGGGCGATCGCGAAGGTGCCTGACAATGTCGGACTGGACATCGCCGGGGCCCTGCCACTGGTGGGCCTTACCGCGCTGCAGGCCCTTGATGCGGTTGATGTGAGCGCGGGTGACTCGGTTCTCATCCACAATGCCTCGGGCGGTGTCGGCACGATCGCGCTGCAACTGGCGGTCCTGCGCGGGGCCACAGTGGCCGGGACTACATCCCCGAGCAACAACGCCCGGCTCGAGGCGCGCGGGGCGACGCCTGTCGACTACCACCACCTGGTTGAGGATGCGAAACGCGTTTCTCCGAACGGCTTCGACGTGATCGTGGACCTCATCGGGGGCGAAGCCGTCGATGCCACCCAAGATTTGCTTAAGCCGGGGGGCAGGATCGTTTCCATCGCGGACCCGCTGACACGGCTCGCCGGTATGGGGTTCGTCACCCGCTACTGGTTCGTCAGGCCGGACGGACCGGGACTGGCCGGTCTGCTGGATCTGGTCAGCCGTGGCGATCTGGCAGTGGATATCGCCGCACGGTACCCACTGACCCAGGCCGCGCAGGCTCTTGAGGAGAACCGCACCGGTCACACCAGCGGCAAGATCCTGATCGCGGTGGACTCAGACCTGCTCTGAGACCCGCGCACGGGGCGCCACGATCAGCATCGGCACCGAGATCGCAGCAACGACGAGACCGAGCACGGTGAAGCTTCCGAGGCCGAAGATCGGACCGGCCAGTACCCCCGCGAAGGCCCCGGCCAGCCCCATCGCCAGGTCGGCGAATCCCTGAGCCGAAGCCCGATAGTCGATCGCCACCGACGCGGACAGCAACGCTGAAGCGGAGACGATGCACATGGACCAGCCCAGCCCCAGCAGGAAGAGCGCCACCCCGACCGGGACGGTGTCGGAGGGAGCCATTGCGGCGAGAAGTCCGGCGAGGATCAGCACCGCGGCACCGGCACCGATCACCGGCGGTCGGCCCAGTCGGTCGGCCAAGATCCCGAAGACGGGCGCGAAGAGGAACATCCCTGCCACGTGCACACTGATGACGATCCCCACGATCGTGAGCGCGTGTCCGGAGTGTCGCAGCTGGACCGGTGTCATGACCATGAGGCCCACCATGGCGGCGTTGGCACTCAGCATGGCGAGCACGGCCAGCCGCGCGCCCGGCAGCGCAGCTACGTGGCGCAACGTCTCGCTCAACGAGTGACGCTGGGATTGTTCACCGGGGTCGGCCTCCTCCCGGGCCACGAGCAGGGGATCGGGGCGAAGCCCCGCCCAGAGCAGGACCATCGCCAGGAGCAGCCCGACGGCTGACCACAGGAATGGGCCGCTGAGACCCGGCAGACCGAGGGCTTGAGCCGTGGTCGCCGAGGGCGCGACCAGATTGGGCCCCGCGATGGCGCCCACCGCCGACATCCATAGAATCAGGGACAGGTCGCGGCCCATGGTGGCCGGGACGGACAGGTCGTTCGCGGTGAACCGGGCCTGGAGTACCGTTGCCTGGGCGCCTCCGAAGAGCAGCAGGCCCAGCAGGAGCACTGCAAGCAGTCCGGATGCCGCGCCGGACACCACCACCACCGCTCCGAGGCAGCCGGTTGCCAGTCCGGTTGCCAGTCCCTTGCGGCGACCGAATCGTGAGCTCAGCCGTGCCAGGGGCACCGCCAGTGCGGCGGCTCCCAGCACCACAGAGGTCTGTCCCAGGCCAGCGGCGGTGGCGGAACCCGAGACCTCGGCCACCAGCAGGCCTCCGGCTGTGATGGCGGAGGCGAGGGACAGTCCGCCCAGGATGACGATTCCGCTCAGGACGCTCAGCGTTCGCAGTTGGAGGCGGGATCCACCCCAGGGCCGTGTCTCAGCCATCGCTCACCCTCTGCGTTGCCCGGCGCCTGTGGGCAATCGGTGCCCCGAGCGGTCTCAGTGCCGTGCCGCCGTTTCATCGTACGCTTGCGCCGTGGTGCTCCGGCTTACGATGCGGGTGCGCGGCATCACGAAGCCCAGCAGCGCGAACACGACACATGGGGCCCAGTAGGTCTGTGCCAGATACTCGCTCAGCGCCAGGCGCCCATTGCCCAGGGACTCCAGGATCAGCAACCAGATCGGCAGGAGGGCCAGCGCCGCACCTGCCACGAGGTACACCTGGGAGGTATCCCGCACGAGCAGGGCGCCGAGCAGCACCACGATGAGGGTGGCTCCCGCCAGGATGAGCCCAGCACCAGAAACGTCGGTACTCTCGGACTTCGACAGCGATTGCTCCAAGATGCGCTCCACCGAGGTCGGCCAGAGGAACAGCGGCACGGCCAGCATCGCCAGCGTGGTCAGCCCTGTCGCAAGCAGCCACGAGATAGTCCGGCGCCAGTCGATGCGCAGCAGAACGAGGGCAAGCAGCAGCGCGACCGACAGGAAGAAGAAGCGGTTGGTGATCCCGAAGCCCAGCAGCACGCCGGCGCCGATCAGGTGCGCGGTGGCATAGTGTTGCCGGTTGACCGCGAACAGCGTCCAGCCGGTGGCGATGGCCACCAGGATGGCGTTGAAGGCAATGTCGTGCTCGAAGATGAATTCGTTGATCCACACCAATGAGGTTGCGAAGACCAGGAAACCCGCCGTCCCAGCTCGGTGACCGGCCACACGCAGGAGCAGCACCAGCGCGATCGCGCCGACCACGAGCATCTGGATGGTGGCGTTTCCCGTCGCGACGACGAACGGCAGCGCCACCAGTACGCCACCCAGGAAGGGACTTGGGAACTGTGATGGCCCGACGTGGGTGGGCTCGGCCCACGGATCGAGTCCGGACCAGAGCCGGTTCGCGGCGATCTCCAGGGCTTCATCCCGGTCGGCCTGTACATCGAACTGGTCGGGCAGTGCGATGCTGATCAGCACCATGGCCACGAACGCAACGACCACCACCAGGATCGACATGCCTCGTGACACGACAGCGGCACCCCGACGCAGCCATACCGCACTGATGGTCAGGACCAGAGCACTGGCTCCCAGCAGGGACAGCAGCAACCAGAGCGGATCGGGTAGGGATGGTCCCCCATGGTCGGCGCTGAACTGGCCGATCTTGATCGCGGTGCCGGCACCGGCCACGAACAGGATCAGGACTACGACGGCCTGGGTCGGAACCCCCCAGTACGTGACCTGTGTGGTCGGGAGTCTCCACTGATCATCAGGGTCGGCATCGGCCTGGGCAGCGGCAGAGCTTGCTGCCCCGGACGACGACATGCGGCGATCATACCTCCGATGACACCGGGCGACGGCGACGTGAAGCGCGGTTGGGCTCGGGGAGTCGGTCGCGCCGGCGTCAGGACGTCGCCGTGGGTGCTCCGGGGAGCTTCGGGTCATCGGTGCCGTCGCTGCCGGGCAGCACCTTGTCCAGAGCCATGATCCCCAGCCCGATCAGGAATGCGAAGACCAGAACCACCAGACAGTTGAGTAGAGCGGTCGGGTAGCCGAGTTCCGCAGCGTTCGTGAATGGATACGGATACCAGGTGATGAAGGCCCCATGCAGGAACGTGACCGCCAGCCAGGTCAGGCCGATCACCATCGACCACCACACATATTTCATCCGGAAGGGAATGCGCGGTCCGAAGATCAGCCAGCCCAGGATCGCCAGGATCGGGACGGCCACATGAACCATGTCGTTCTGCAGCAGCGCGATGCCGTGCGGTGGATCGAGCCTGACCAGATACAGGTTGTACACCAGGCCGGTGATCAGGATGGAGATGAGGCCGTAGAGGCGGAAGACCCGGAAGACGGTCGATTCCCGCTCCAGGCGGACCATGAGCATCGCGGTCGTGATGATCACAATGATGTTCGACCAGATCGTGAAGTAGAAGAAGGTGATCGTGAGCCGGTAGAACGCGTTGTCGAAGTCTCCGGGGGCGCCAAGGCCGCCGCCCACCTGCACGATCTCGGCAGGTGAGGATTCCGCGTGCAGGATTGCGCTCAGGGTCACTCCGGCCGCACCGATGAGGGCGGTGAGACCGAACCAGACACGCGCGATGATCTTGCTCACGAGGCCAACCTACTGACTGCTGGCGGCGGAAGCCCGGTAGAGGATCAGTGGCAGGACCCGCAGCCCCTTCCCTGGGCCCACCCCGGGCGGGAGTCGCGATCGGTCTAGACTCCGTGCATGGCCGAGATCAAGCTCGGGGCTGTGATCAGCTCACTCGAAACGATGTTTCCGCCCAGCACCGCCGAGTCCTGGGATCAGGTGGGTCTTGCCAGCGGCGACCGCGACCAGTCCGTCGGCAGGGTACTCCTGGCGGTCGATCCACTCCCGGCGGTCCTCGAGGAAGCTGCCACGGTGGGCGCCGACCTCCTCGTCACCCATCATCCGCTGCTGCTGCACGGCATTCATACGGTGAGTGCGGATACCTTCAAGGGTCGCGCGATCCGGTTCCTGATAGAGAACAACATCGCCGCGTTCAACGCCCACACCAACGCCGATGTCGCTCTCGGCGGTGTGAACGACGCACTCGCCGACATTGTCGGCCTCGGTGAACGCGCGCCCATCAGACCCGCCGCTGGAACCGTCAAGGTGACGCTGTTCGTGGATGAAGGTGATGCCCCCGCGTGGTTGCAGCGACTCGGCACCTTGGCGAGTACCTCCCCGAGGTACTCCGGCGCGGGCTACTGGCAGCGCAGTTCCGGCCAGTTCGAGCCCGGGGTGGCGGCCGACCCAAGCCAGGGTGAGGTCGGAGCAGCGGTCCGCGTGCAGCAGGACCGGCTCGAGTTCCTGGCCCCCGACATGGCGGTGCCGGCGATCCGTCGGCTCATCCAGCAGCACCACCCCTACGAGGTTCCCGCCTACGACATCGTCGAGGTGGCGACCGAACCGGCTGAGACCGGGCTCGGCAGGTGGGGTGAGCTGACGACACCGACTACCCTGCGTGGACTGGCGCAGCGCCTCATTGAGGGGCTGCCGCCCTCCGCACATGGGGTCAGGATGGCAGGAGACCCTGATGCCCCGATGACGGCTGCGGCAGTCTGCGGTGGGTCCGGGGACTCACTGCTGGGTGCCGTCAGGGCCTTGCCGGTCGACGCGTACGTGACCAGTGATCTGCGCCACCACCCCGTCACCGATCACATCGCAGAGGGCGGCTGCGCCATCCTGGACATCCCTCACTCAACGGGAGAGTGGCTGTGGCTGGCTGCGGTGGCTGCGCAGTTGCAGCGCAGCCTCCCGGGACTCGAGGTCGAGGTCTCACAGCTCAATACCGATCCCTGGACGCTGACGTTGCACTGATCTCAGTTCGTAGGGTCTTCGTAGGGTTACGGCCGTGTTCTCGCGGGCTTTCCGGCGCGTCGGTGCTCCGATACCCTGTGATTGGGCGAGTCAATCGGGCAGTCGCGGCGCAAGTCGAGGAAAGTCCGGACTCCACAGGGCGCGATGGTGGGTAACGCCCACCCGGGGTGACCCGCGGGCAAGTGCAACAGAGAGCAGACCGCCGATTCGTCGGTAAGGGTGAAAGGGTGGTGTAAGAGACCACCGGCGGTCATGGTGACATGGCCGGCCAGGTAAACCCCATCGGGAGCAAGGCCAAGAGGGAACAAGGTTCCTGCGCGAACACAGGCGGCCCGTCCGGTTCGCGGGTAGGCCGCATCAGGCTCACAGCAATGTGGGTCGCAGATGGATGACTGCCACACCGCAAGGTGATACAGAATCCGGCTTACAGATCGGCTCGTCCACGCAGCCCCCTCTGACCGGGGAAGCCTCGGTCGGAGGGGGTTCTTCGTCGCCGGGTCGACGCGGATGTCGGCTGCCGTGACTGTTCGACGGCGCTGTCATTCTGAAGCGAACGGGAAGGCTGCCCTCATGATCCTGGCGGACGGTCCCTGGTCATGGCTCGATGGGTGTCGAACGGGCTGAGCGCCGGCGTCGGCAGTGGCGTGAGGTCGGAACGATCCGATCGGATGCCGTCAAGGAAGAGCGCCAGATAGCGACGGTAGAGTTCGGGTCGGATCTCCCGACTGCTCTGCATGATCGCCGAGAGCCCGACCTGGATGAAGATGAGGTCGGACTGGTCGAGGTCGGCGCGCACCGCGCCCTCGACCCTGGCGCGTTCAACGAGCTGCTCGATCAGCGGCGCGATGCGGTCGCGTGCGTCTGCGATTCGCTCGTCCCCAAGCGCATTGTCGTTCATGATCTGGTTCAGACCCTGGTCCCCGAACTGCATCTCCAGTGAGCGTTCCAGGAAGGAAACCACGCCCACCCAGGCGTCGGGCTCAGCCAGCGACTCGGCTGCCACCGCCGCGATCGCTTCGAGGCCCTCTTCGAACAGGGCGTCGATGACTTCCTCCTTGTTCGCGAAGCGTCGATACGCCGTGCCCACGCCCACCCCTGCATGATGGGCGATGTCGTTGAGGGTGACCCCGAGGCCGCGCTCTGCGAACAGCTCTCGTGCAGAGGCCAGAAGGCGTTCGCGATTGCGTGCTGCGTCCTTCCGGAGCGGACGCGTGGTTGTGGTCACTCCCTGATTCTAGCAGTTAAGCGGATTGACACTATCCACTTAAGGGCGTAGGCTGAGGATCAAACGGATACCAAGTATCCGGCTCTGCTGGCTGAGTGGCAGCTCGCACGGAGCTCGCCCAGATCGGCAGCGAAGGGACGCGGAATATCATGAAGTACACCCAGAGCGGCGGTCAGACGTTCGCCGGCCCGGCGGACTGGTTCAGCGGTAGTGTCCAGATCGACGGTGTCGCAACCCCGACGACCAGTCAGCCGTCGGCTGCTCCCACGTACGATTCGCCCCGGGCGCCCGAACCGCCTGGCATCACCACCCCAAGGGCCAGACCCTCTACGTCACCGACGGGATCGGCTATGTCGGGACCCGCCGCGGCGTGGTGCAAGAGATGCGCCCCGGTGACGTGGTCTACATCGAGCCGGGGGAAGAACACTGGCACGGAGCCAGCCCCGATCGGTTCATGGCCCATGTCGCGATTCAGGAGGCCGACGAGAACGGTGAGGTTGTCACCTGGCTCGACCACGTCACCGACGCCGAATACGGTGCCTGACAGCGCCGCCCCCACACCCGCACTCAGACACCGGCTATCAAGGAGGAACAGGAACATGGACGAGACATACACACTGTCGAACGGGGTGAGTATCCCGAAGCTGGGACTGGGTACCTGGTTCATCGACGACGACAAGGCTGCACAAGCGGTCAGAGATGCCGTCGCAGCCGGTTACCGCAATATCGACAGCGCACAGGCCTACGGGAACGAGCGTGGCGTGGGCGAGGGCGTTCGCACCAGCGGCGTCCCCCGCGATCAGCTCTTCGTCTCCACCAAGCTCGCCGCCGAGATCAAGGACTACGACACCGCCGTCGCCGCGATCGACGAATCACTCGCGACCATGGGCCTGGACTACGTCGACCTGATGCTGATCCACAGCCCGCAGCCGTGGGCAGACTGGCGCGGCGGCGACTACGCCGACGGCAACCGGGAGGCCTGGCGGGCACTCGAGGACGCCTACAAGGCCGGCAAGCTCCGGGCGATCGGTGTCTCCAATTTCGAGCAGCAGGACCTCGAGAACATCCGCGAGACCGCCACCGTGGCCCCGCAGGTGAACCAGTTGCTGGTGCACATCGGCAACACCCCCGAGGAACTGATCGCCTACTGCGAGAGCCAGAACATTCTCGTCGAGGCGTACTCTCCGATCGCGCACGGAGAGATCCTCAAGGCGGCCGACGTCGCCGAGATGGCAGCACGCTACTCGGTGACCATCCCGCAGCTGTGTATCCGCTACACCTTGCAGCTCGGCACCGTGTCCCTACCGAAGACCGCCAACCCCGATCACATGCGCGACAACGCAGAAGTCGACTTCGTCATCTCCGATGACGACATGGATGTCCTGCGGGCCACTGACTTCAGGGATTACGGCAAACACAGCTTCTTCCCGGTCTACAGCGGGAAGTAGCCCGCCTCGGAACTCAAGCTGAGGTCGCCCGTAGTGACCCGAGGATCTTTTCCGCAGGTACATAGGCGGTCAGGTGACCACCCGTTCCCGTTGACCTGACAGGTGACGCGAGTCGGTTGGTCACCCCCCAGGTCCTGGTCCACCTGGCCGTAGTCCTACCCGGGGCCTTGGCGCGGATGGTGGCGGTGACCTGAAGGGCGACGCTGCACTTCGCGGTCCACACACGGACCCAGTTCCGGTCGATGGCGGCGCTGTCCCCGGAACTGACTGTTCGGAACCTCTTCTTGGTCGCACATACGTTGGAGCGGCCCCTGCGTTTGGTAGGAGCGCTCGTTGGGTGACGCGGCGCCAAGCCAGCCTTACGTTTCGATTTTCGGGCAGAAGGTCCCTTGGTTGGCGTTGCAAGGTCACGATTTGGCAGTATCGCGAACGACACGGTCCAAACGCGGGTGAGATCGTTCCATGTCGAGCGCTGAAACCCCTAGTGTGACCGGATAAAGGTCGCTTGGGATGAATGTGCGACATGTCGGGTTTGCGCCGTGCAACCGTGGGCGCAGCCGTTGTGGGAGGTAGTGTGACTTCGTTTCGATATCCGGTCCTGGTGCTCACGTTGACCCTGCTCGCCGGGGCACTGATCGCGCTACCGGCCGTGTCTCGACCGGCACCCACTCCGGAACCGGTGGCCGTGGATGTCGATCAGATCGCAATCGACGGCGTCCACGAGGATGCACTGGGTGACACGCAGGATCCGCATGCGGGGGAGAAGAAGGGCGGCTCGGCACACGCGGATGAGATCGAGCCCGCACTGGTGACCGATGAGATCGAGACCGATGAGTTCGGCGTCGTCGGAGTCCAGTTCGAGGAGCCATTGCCGGAGGACTCAGTGGTGCAGGTCCGCACCCGGGAGGGTGACGGCTGGACCGACTGGTACGAACTGCCGACCGAGAGTCACATCCCTGACCCTCAGGATCCCGATTACGACTCCGTGCGCTCTGCCACGGAGCCGCTGCTGACCACCGGCGCCGACGGCGTGCAGGTGCGTGTCGACACCCCTGACGGTGAAGCGCCCGTCGGCGCCGAGATCGCCACCCTTCCCGTCGAAGAGGTCGACGCCGACCGAGGCGTTGTGAAGGCCGGCGAGCCACAGGGCCAGGCCACAGCTGCCAGCGCCATGCCCCGGATCATCAGCCGCTCCGAGTGGGGCGCTGACGAATCACTGCGGAACGGCTGTCCGGGCAATACCGACGCCCACAAGGTCGTCTTCCTGCATCACACCGCCGGCAACTCCAACTACGGGCCCACGGGCGGACCTGCAGAGATGCGCAGCATCTACTCCTACACGGTGAACGTTCGGGGCTACTGCGACTTCCCCTACAACTACGGCGTGGACAAGTACGGCAACATCTACGAGGGCCGGGGTGGCGGTATCGACCAGCCCGTCAAGAGTGGTGGGCAGCTGTCCTTCAATGAGGGTTCCATGGCGATCGGGACCTTGGGCAACTTCGAATCCGGCTCCTCCACGGGCTGGGACGCCATCAACAGGGCGGTCGGGCAGCTCGCTGCCTGGAAGCTGTCCCTGACCGGGCGCTCCGCAACCGGGAGTGAGGCCCTGTATGCGACGTCGGGCTCCGCGGGTCCGGCGAAGGGTTCGGCCGTCACCTTCCAGCGCATCAGCGGCCACAGGGATGCCAATGACACCTCTTGTCCGGGCAGTGCGCTCTATGCCCAGCTACCCAGGATCAGGGAGATCGCCGCAGGGTTCCAGAGTGGCCAGGTGACGGAGGAGCCGACAGGTAGGACGCCGTCGTCGATCACGCAGTGGTCACAGACCCACCGGACAGGCTTGGCAGGACACTGGTACTCCTCGTCGTTCCGTGTGAGTCCCGGCGGCAAGAGAGAGGTTGCGATCCAGCAGCGCAAGAACGGAAAGCTCACCCACTACCGCACCGTGACCACCGACAGCAGTGGCTACGCGAAGTTCGCCGTCCGCTACGAGGTGGGCGCGGTCCAGTACCGGCTACGTGTGAAACGCACGGAGTCTGCCGCCAACGCCAGTAACAGCTGGATGACCCTGGAGGGATTGGCCGAGCGCATTGATGTCCAGGTCCCGAACTGGCCGAGCCGGCAGTACCGGTCCAAGCGCGCTGGCAGCTATGTCTACGCGACCTTCAAGGTGACACCGGCGCGGGTGCACACGTACATCATCAAGCGCAGGCGTGAGGGTCAGACCACGATCTGGGGCAAGGGTAAGTCCGAATCGAACGGCAGAATCCGACTGCGCGTCAAGGCGTATCCGGGCAAGGCCAAGTACAAGGTCGTCGTACCCAGGACCTCGCTGTACTCCCACGACGCGAGCAACTGGCAGCAGATCCGGGGCAGATGATGCTGAGGCCGGCTGGACCACTGTCGGTTGGCGGCCCGCTCGGCCGGGACGTGCTAGCGCGTCGGCGGCCTTAGGTCGTCGGAAGCGTGAGGATCTCCGCGCCGGACCCAGTGACCAGCAGCGTGTGCTCGAACTGGGCGCTGGGCAAGCCGTCGGCAGTGAGAACGGTCCAGTCGTCGGACCACATCTCGTAGTCATACGTGCCCAAGCACAGCATCGGCTCGATGGTGAAGGTCATGCCCTTCTCGATGATCACATTCAGGTGCGGGTCGTAGTAGTGGGGGACGACAAGGCCGGTATGGAAAGATGTGCCGATGCCGTGCCCGGTGAAGTCGCGCACTACCCCGTAGTCGAACCGTTTGGCGTAGCTCTCGATGACCCGGCCGATGACGTTCAGGTTGCGACCCGGCGCCACGATGGAGATCGCGCGCATGAGCGCCTCGCGCGTGCGTTCGACCAGGAGCCGCGTCTCCTCGGCCACCTCCCCGACGAGGAAGGTCGCGTTCGTGTCGCCATGGACGCCCCCGATGAAGGCGGTGATGTCGACGTTGCAGATATCGCCCTCCTGCAACACCGTCGAATCCGGAATGCCGTGGCAGATCACCTCGTTGATCGAGGTGCACAGCGACTTCGGGAATCCCCGGTAGCCGAGGGTTGACGGGTAGGCGTTGTGATCAAGCATGTACTCGTGACCGATTCGGTCCAGTTCGTCAGTCGTGACCCCGGGCTGTACTGCTCTGCCGACCTCCACGAGTGCGTCGGCTGCGATCCGGCCCGCCACGCGCATCTTTTCAATGGTTGCCGCATCCTTGACCTCTGATCCGCGGTACCGTTTGGGTGCTGGCCGATCGACGTACTCCGGACGGGCGATGGACTCCGGCACATCCCGGCGAGGCGACACCCTACCCGGTTTGAGCCGCCTGGTTTCCGCGGATGTATGCATAGGTCAACTGTGGCACAGTTGCCGGGACAGCACGAGTTTGCCGACCGAATGGAGAACCAGGTGTGGTGGTACTGCCTGAAGCACAACAGGGTTGAGCCCGACAAGGGTTGCCCGAACAGCGAGCGGCTCGGCCCCTTCGAGACCGAGGATGAAGCAAGCCACGCCTTCGAGATCGCCAAGGCCCGCAACGAGGAATGGGACGCCGGCGAGGATGAGTGGGGTAGTGGCGACACTACCCAGGAGCGAGAGGTTTGACGAACGGCCCGCTGCATGGCCTACGGGTCGTGGAGCTCAGTGCGATCGGGCCTGTTCCGTTCGCCGCGGGGATGTTCGCTGATCTTGGCGCGACCGTGATCCGTGTGGAATCACCGAGGCCCGGCTTCTCGCTTCCTGACGAGAGCGACGCCATCCATCTCCGGGGTCGCTCGCACGTCAGTCTCGACATGCGCGATCCTGCGGAGCTGGCGACGATCCGACAGCTCATCGACAGGGCGGACGTCCTGCTTGAGGGAATGCGTCCCGGCACGCTGGAACGACTGGGACTCGCGCCGGAGGAACTCCTCGAACGCAACCCCGGCCTCGTGGTCGGGCGCATGACCGGATGGGGTCAGGACGGCCCGATGGCGCAGCGTGCCGGTCACGACATGAACTACATCTCGATGTCCGGCGTGCTGGCCCACTGCGCCCGTCAGGGCCAGCGGCCCGTGCCTCCGGTCAACCTGATCGGCGACTTCGGCGGCGGGGCGATGTTCCTGATCGCCGGTGTGCTCGCCGCGTTGTTCGAACGCAGCAACTCGGGAAAGGGTCAGGTCGTCGATGCGGCGATGGTGGACGGCTCCTCCTACTTGATGATGCTGCTGTACTCATTCCGGGCGCAGGGAATGTGGTCGCAGGAGCCAGGAACCAATCTGCTCGACACCGGTGCTCCCTTCTACGACGTGTACGAGACCAGCGACGGCAAGTACCTGTCGGTGGGTTGTCTGGAGCCGAAATTCTACGCCGAGTTCGTGGCGGGCCTGGGTCTGGTGGGCTCGGACGTGCCCGAACAGAACGACGTGGAGAACTGGCCCGCCATGAGAGCGCTCTTCTCCGACATCATCGCGAGCAGGACCCGCGATCACTGGGACGAGGTGTTCGCGGGCACCGATGCATGCGTGCACGGCGTCCTGAACATGTTCGAGGCGGCCGAGAACGAGCATATGCGGGCTCGTGGTTCCTTCCTCGGCGCTGATCAGGCCACCGGGGTGGACACCAGCATCGGGGAGGGGCCGCTCCAGCCGGCTCCCGCCCCGCGGTTCAGCAGGACCCCCGGTGTAGCCGTTCCTCGGGCGGCTATGGCCTCGGGGGATGAGGCGCTCGCCGAATGGGGGGTCTTCCGGACTCCGCCGGGCTCGCAAGACCGCGGCTGACGCCGCCGAGTTCGTGACCTGCCCGGGTGAGGGCAGGCTCACCGGCCGTCGGGCGGGCCCATGCCACAATGGGCTGCATGGTCGAGCTGACAATCCCGGAAACACCCACAGTCGCCGTGCTCGGCGGCACCGGCCCCCAGGGCATGGGGCTCGGCTACCGTCTGGCTGCCTCGGGAGTGCCAGTGCTCATCGGGTCACGCTCGCCCGATCGGGCGGCCGAGGCGGCTCAGGAGATCGGTTTCGGCGCCACGGGTGACGCCAATCCGGTGGTCGCCGAACAGGCCGACATGGCCATTATCGCGATTCCCTGGGCCGGTCACGAGGCTCTGGTGAGCTCGCTGGCCGCCGAACTCGCGGGCAAAGTGGTGATCGACTGCGTGAATCCGCTCGGGTTCGACAAGCGAGGGGCTTTCGCACTCGACGTGCCGGAAGGTTCGGCCGCCGAGCAGGCGCAGGCGCATCTCCCGGACAGCGTCGTAGTGGGGGCGTTCCACAACGTCAGCGCCGTCCTGCTGAATGACAGGTCCCTGGCTGAGATCCCGGAGGACGTGCTGGTGCTCGGTGAGGTGCGCGAGGCGACCGACGCAGTGGTGGCGCTCGCCAGTCGTGTCCCGGGGATGCGGGGCCTGTATGGTGGTCGGCTGCGAAACTGCGCCCAGATCGAAGCTCTGACAGCCAACCTCATCTCGATCAACCGCCGGTACAAGACACACGCCGGTCTTCGGATCACCGGGATCTGACCGGAGACCTGAAGGGCAGGGTAGCGTGGCCTCGCCGGGGGGGCCGTTCTGATCGGGTCGAGACCAGTGGCTCGCCGACTCCCGATACTGGCGGCGCCCAATCAATCGTAGCTCTGATCCAGGTTCGGATAGGCACCTGATGCGACATCCGTCGCCCAGTCACCCACGGCCCGACCGATCAGACCACGGAGGTCCAGGTACGGCTTGACGAACTTGGCCGTTCTGCCACCGGTCAGGCCGAGCAGGTCCTGCCAGACGAGGACCTGCGCGTCCGTGCCGTTGCCTGCGCCGATCCCGATGGTGGGAATGAGCAACTCCTTGGTTACGCGCTCGGCAAGAACCGCTGGCACCACCTCGAGGACAACCGCGAAAGCGCCGGCCTCCTGAACGGCGACGGCATCGTCGATGAGGGTCTGCGCCTGATCACCCCGGCCCTGGACGCGGTAGCCGCCGAAGGCATGCACCGACTGCGGAGTGAGGCCGACGTGTCCCATCACTGGGATTCCGGCGGCGACGAGGGCCTCGATCTGGGGCGCCACTCGCTGACCGCCCTCGAGCTTCACGGCCTGGGCGCCGGTCTCCTTGAGGAACCGGGTGGCGGTACGCAGCGCCTGTTCCGGTGATTCCTGGTAGGAGCCGAACGGCAGGTCCGCCACGACCATCGCGCGCGAACTGCCTCGCACCACGGCAGCCGTCAATGGGATCAGATCATCGACGGTCACGGGCAGGGTCGTGTCATGACCGTGGACCAGCATGCCGGCCGAGTCACCGACGAGCAGCACCGGAATACCGGACTCGTCGAGCAGACCCGCCATAGTCGCGTCATACGCAGTCAGCATGGGCCAGCGCTCATTGCGTAGTTTGGCCTTCGCCAGATCGTGAATGGTGATTCGGCGCTTCTGTGTGCCGCCGTACAGTGAATTCGGATCCCGGTCCTGTGCAGGCTTCGGGTCCGACGGAAAATCCGTCATTGTTTCCTCCAATGTTGTCGATGCAGGTGTCACCGCAACATGATCATTGTCTCACGTTGATCTGATCAGGCAAGTGGGGCGCGGAAGTAGTGTGTCCTTCTGCCCGCTGGGGGCGCTTGAGGTCTGCCCGGGGTCAGAGTTTGAGGCCCTGCCGAGGTCAGAAGTTGAGGGCCTGGCCGAGCCGGTCGAAGAAGCGATCGGGCTCGTCCCTGAGCTGCTGGGCGGACACTCGCAGCACGACGGCGCCGGTCTGGGCGGCGAGATCATTGTGGCGAACGATGTCGGCGTGCCATCCTCCGATCTCCATATGCCCGACACCGTCGATCTCCACCATCACGAGACGGCCGGTCGTGCTGGTGAACTCTGCGTCCGTGTAGCGATGACGACTGCCGATACTGTGACGGTTCTGCAGTCGTGGCGGTGGAAACCCTCTTTTCGCGCACTCCTTACGGAACTGCAGTTCCGCGTTCGACTGCACACCCTCCGAGGCCTCATTGAGCAGGCATCTCATGAGCTGCCGACGCCGAAGGTTCACCCGCATCCTGAGCGCAGCCTCCACGTCGCTGATCCGCACGATGCCCTGCTGCAAGGCTGAGAGGGAGATCAGGATCGCCTGCCCATCTGTGGGTGCCCAGGCCCCAGCGTGGATGACGCACTCCGCAACGTCGGCGGTTGCCGGAGTGACAGGCCGGCTCGCTGTCACCTGGGCGGTGTGGACGCGAAGCCAGCTTCGGACTGCAGTCCGTGCGTTGGTTCGTCCTCTCGCCACGCAGATATCCACCTGTGTCACACAGCTAATCGACCGGGGTGGTTGCCATCCATGCTCGATGAGCCCAGCGAGCCCGCAGAGGCGAGCCTGGGGTCCGAACTGCAGCCACGCTGCCATTCGCTGCTGCGCCCTGTTCGCAGATGCTCCGAAGAGCAGCACTCTTGGAAGGACGCGCCGCCAGTTCCCGTCGACTCTGGCGGCTCGCGCCAAGGCACGGCGACTGACGCCGACGTCCTCCGCCTGCCAGGTTCCGATCAGTTGCCTTTGCTGGGCGAGCAGCATACGCGCAGCGGGAGTGAGGATGGGTCCCATCCCGACATCGTCATCTCTGCGGGTACATCCGTGTGCATGTCCCCTGAAGTTGTGGATGGCAGCATGTAGGCGTTCTGTACCAACTATTGGTATGAAATGCCTCCATGCTGATGAGGCATCGCCTGAGCGGGAGGCCTCCGGGGGCATACTCCGGACCCGTTCTGAGAGCATGAGAGAAATAGGGAGCTGCCGATGTCCACCACTTCCACGCAGTCCGAGGACTGGATGGTGAGCGGCGAGGGTCACCCGAAGCGCTGGGGGATCCTGGGTGTCCTGGTCGTCAGCCTCCTGATCGTGGTGCTCGATTCGACCGTCCTCAACATCGCCCTGCCGACCATCCAGGAGGACCTGGAGGCGACCCAGAGCCAGCTCGTGTGGTCGGTCGACTCCTACGTGCTCGTGTTCGCGTCGCTGTTGTTCACGTGGGGTGTGCTCGGCGATCGGTACGGCCGGCGCAGAGTTCTGGTCATCGGTCTCGTGGTGTTCGGCGCGGCGTCGCTGGTCTCGGCATTCTCTGCGACCCCGGAGATGCTGATCCTGTCCCGCGCAGTAATGGGCGTGGGTGGTGCCGCGGTCATGCCGACCACGCTCGCAATCATCACCGTCGTCTTCCCACCGCACGAGCGTGGTCGTGCGATCGGCGCCTGGGCAGGTGCGGTCGGTGCTGCCGTGGCATTGGGCCCAGTCCTCGGCGGAATCCTGCTCGAACATCCGGAATGGTCCAGCTGGCTCACCGGGAACGACTGGGGCGCAGTCTTCCTGATCAATGTGCCCGTCGTGATCCTGGGCCTGATCGGTGTCTACTGGCTGGTGCCGGAGACCAGGAATCCGCACCCGGCCAAGCTGGACATCATCGGCCTGATCCTCTCATTCGTGGGCCTGGTTCTGGTTGTCTACGGGATCATCCACGCTTCGGCTGAGAACGCCTGGCTGGTGGCACCAGTCCTGGCGCCGATCCTGGTCGGCGTCGCGATCATCATCGCCTTCCTGTTCTACGAGGCGAAGTCGAGCCACAAGTCGTTTGATGTCGGGCTGTTCAAGAACCGCGGCTATGCCGTGGCGATCGCGGCGGTCTCGCTGACCTTCTTCGCGATGCAGGGCATATTCTTCTCGTTGCCCTTCTTCTTCCAGACGCTGCGCGGCATGAGCACCCTGCAGACCGGACTGGCGTTCCTGCCTTTCGCCGTGGGACAGTTCCTGGCTGCGCCCTCATCCGGTCGCCTCGTGGAACGGTTCGGCTATCGGTTGGTGATGGGCTCCGGACTGGTTCTCGTCGCACTGGCGCTCGGCATCATGGGACAAATTCAGATCGACACCCCGCTATGGCTTCTGCTACTGATCTTCTTCCTCTTCGGTTCCGGCATGGGGCTCATGATCGCCCCCGGCACCTCACTCATGCAGAACGTGCTTCCTCTGGCCCGCGCCGGCGTCGGGTCGGCGGTGCAGAACACCGTGAGACAGGTCATGGGCGCGCTCGGTATCGCGATCATGGGAACCATCCTCGGGACCTACTACGCGACGAACATTCTTCCCGTCCTCGAGCCGCTCGGTTCGGAGTTCCCGACTGTGATCGCCGAGGAGTCGGTGGTGGCCACCGACAAGGCGCTGACGGGCGTTGAGGCTCAGACGGGCCAGAATCTCGAAGTGGTTCGCTCCTCCGCCTACGAGGTCTACCTCAACGGCGCCCATCTCACGATGTGGATATCGGGTGCGGTCGTGGTTGTGGCCTTCCTGATTCTGGTGATAGGGCTGCCGAAGATCGAGCCACCCCGAGCCGGTGATCGAGCTCCGAGTGACACGTGGGACGAGCCGGAGGCAGTCACGCAGGACGCCATCCTGGCCGAACAGGGGCTGACCTCGCCGGACCCGGCCGATCAGGAACCTGATGCACCGGGTGAGAGCCCACCGGAACCGGAGCGCCCACCTGACAGTGCCTGAGGACGGACCCGGAACAGGCTGCGCCCCGATCTTCAGTGATCCTCGGCTTCCTGGGCTGCCTCGCGCCAGTGGCTGGTCAGTGGCAGCCGTCGGTCGCGGCCGAAGGCCTTGTGAGACACCTTGGTGCCCGGCGGATACTGTCTGCGCTTGTACTCGGCCCGATCGGTCATCCGGATGACCTCCTCGACCAGACGTGACTCGAAACCGGCAGCGGCCAGGTTCTTGGCGCCGGCGTCCTGACCGACGTAGCGGTCGAGCATCTGATCGAGGAGCGGGTAGTCCGGCAGCGAGTCGGAGTCCAGCTGCCCGGGACGCAGTTCCGCGCTCGGCGGCTTCGTGATGCTGCTGGGCGGTATCGGTGGGGTCTGCCCATGCTCCTCGGCATGGCGGTTGCGCCATCGTGCCAATTCCCAGACCTGGGTCTTGCTGAGGTCCTTGATGGGGGCGAAGCCGCCCACGGCGTCGCCATAGATCGTGGAGTAACCAACAGCGAGTTCAGTCTTGTTCCCGGTTGCGAGTACCAGGTGTCCCTCCTGATTGCTCAGAGCCATCAGCGTCACGCCGCGCAGTCGTGCCTGAAGGTTCTCCTCGGCCAGCCCGCTGAGCTCCAGTTCCTCCTGGAACACGTCGAACATCGGCTCGATCGACTGGCGACGCAGGCTGAGCCCGGTCCTGTTGGCCAGGTCCTGTGCATCCTCCACCGAATGGGACGACGAATACTTGCTGGGCATCGCCACACCGTGGACCCGCGCTGCCCCGAGCGCGTCCACGGCGAGCGCAGCGACCAGTGCGGAGTCGATGCCGCCGGACAGCCCGATGAGGGCCGATGGGAAGCCGTTCTTGTTCACGTAGTCGGCCAGGCCCAGACCTAGTGCGCGGTAGAGCTGTTCGGGTGTGGACAGTCCCGGTGCGATCAGAGGCTGATCCTCGGGGGAGCGGGCCCGCCCGGAGTCCGACAGGTCCATGACCAGCAGGTCCTCGTCGAACTGCGCCGCCCTCGCCAGCAGCGTCCCGTCGGCCGAGACGACCATCGAGTCGCCGCCGAAGACGAGCTCGTCCTGGCCGCCCACCAGGTTCACGTAGGCGAGGCTGCAGGCCGCCACCTGGGCCTGGCGCCGGCACAGCTCGAGGCGCAGATCCGATTTGGCCTCCTCGAACGGTGAACCGTTGATCACCAGCAGTAGGTCAGCTCCCTGCTCACGAGTCCAGCTGACGGGCCCGGACTCGCGCCAGAGATCCTCACAGATGGCCAGCGAGACCTTGAACCCGCCCACATCGAGGAAGCAGGGCTGATCGCCGGGGATGAAGTAGCGGTACTCATCGAAGACGCCGTAGTTGGGCAGATGGTGCTTGTTGTACTCGGCGATGACCTCACCGTGGCGAAGTACCCATGCGGCGTTGCGTGGTTCGTTGCGTGGGACACCCAGAGGCGTGTCCCAGTTGCCGGAGGCGGACAGCGTGCCGATCACGACCGTGAGCCCGGCCATGCCCTCCTCTGCGAGTCGCTCGGCGAGGGTTCTGGTGGTGGTCATGCAGGCGGTGGCGAACGATTGCCGCAGCGCCAGATCCTCGATGGGGTATCCGGGAATGAACATCTCCGGGAGGGCCAGCAGGTCCGCTCCGGCCTGACTGGCACGTCTGGCCGTCTCGAGCGCCAGGTCCGCATTGCCTGCCACATCGCCGACGGTCGCGTTGAGCTGACCGAGAGCAAGCCGGATCGAGGTCACGAGAACATGGTAGTCTCCCCGCCACCGCTCGGCGCCGCTGCGGCAGGCCGCTCAAGCCGTTGCCGGCGACCGACATGGACGTCGCACAGGTTCTGGTCTGCGCACCTCGGCGGAGGTGATATCCGAACCTCCGGTACCGGCCCGGCGCTGGTGCGGCAGTATTGGATCATGGACAAGCAGACAGAATTCGTGCTGCGTACCGTTGAGGAACGCGACATCCGTTTCATCCGCCTCTGGTTCACCGATGTCCTGGGTTCTCTGAAGTCGGTGGCCGTCGCCCCAGCCGAACTCGAGGGTGCCTTTGCTGAAGGCATCGGGTTCGACGGTTCTGCCATCGAGGGCCTCACAAGGGTGTCCGAGGCAGACATGATCGTGAAACCCGACGCGGCCACTTTCCAGGCGCTGCCCTGGCGGGGAGAGGCGCGAGGGACCGGGCGCCTGTTCTGCGACCTGCTCACGCCTGACGGCGAGCCCGCCTACGCCGACCCACGCCACGTGCTCAAGCGGGCGCTGGCCAAGGCCGCTGATCTGGGTTTCACCTTCTACGTCCATCCGGAGATCGAGTTCTACCTGTTGCGGCAGTCCCATGTTGACGGAGCTAAGCCGGAACCGGTCGACCGCTACGGCTACTTCGACAATGCCCCGCAGGGGATCGCCCACGACTTCCGGCGCTCCACGATCTCCATGCTCGAGACAATGGGCATCTCGGTCGAGTTCAGCCATCACGAAGGCGGCCCCGGCCAGCAGGAGATCGATCTGCGCTACGCCGATGCCCTCACCACTGCGGACAACATCATGACCTTCCGCCTCGTGGTCAAGGAGATGGCCTACGAGCACGGGGTGCTCGCGACCTTCATGCCCAAGCCCTTCACCGACGAGCCCGGCTCGGGTATGCACAGCCACATGAGCCTGTTCGAGGGGGATCAGAATGCGTTCTACGCGCCCGGCGGAGAATTCCAGCTCTCCAAGGTCGGCCGGCACTTCATCGCAGGGCTGCTCACGTATGCACGTGAGTACACCGCCGTCACCAATCAGTGGGTCAACTCCTACAAGCGGCTGCACGGCGGGGGAGAGGCGCCCGCTTGGGTGAGCTGGGGTCACAACAACCGTTCGGCACTCGTCAGGGTCCCGATGTACAAGCCGCACAAGGGAGGCTCGACCCGGCTGGAGGTGCGTTCCGTCGACGCCGCCACCAACCCCTACCTGGCCTATGCGTCGCTGCTCATGGCTGGGCTGAAGGGCATCGAAGACGAACTCGAGTTGACCGAGGGAGCCTCCGACGACGTGTGGGGTCTGACCACGGCGGAGCGGCTCGCGATGGGGATGCAGCCCCTGCCGCAGAGCCTAGGGGAGGCGCTCGACATCATGGAGGACTCGGAATTGATGGCTGAGACGCTGGGCGAGCATGTCTTCGACTTCTTCCTGAAGAACAAGCGGCACGAGTGGCAGGAGTACCGGCGTCAGGTCAGCCAGTTCGAGCTCGACCGGTATCTGCCCATCCTATGACCGAGCTGACCGCAGGTTCCCTGGCCAGGTTCGGCTTCAGCAACCCTCAACGTTCCCAGGCGATTCTTGCGGGGGACCTGTCGCCCCTCGTCGCTGCCTGGGGTCTGGAACCGTGGAAGGCTGTGGCTGATCCGGATCAGTCGGTTCTGGAGCTCGCCCGCATCGCCGAGGCCTCTCCCGCCCTGCTCGCAGAGCTGGCCGATGACGAGGGTTCTTTCAGCACCCTGGCCCGTTTGCTCGGGACATCCCAGGCCCTTGGTGACTATCTGTGCCGCCATCCCGAGCAGTGGGTGGATATGACTACCTCGCCTACGGACCTGACGCGAGACGCGATGCGCCGCAGCCTCCTGGAATCCGTCGGCGCTGATCCCGATGCTGGTCGACCGGTGGCGGCCGGGCACGACATGCAGATTCTCTGCGACCTCCGGGTCGCCTACCGACGACTGATCACCCGGATCGCGGTCAGGGACGTCGTGAACGATGATCCGCTGGAACTCATCGCCGACTGGCTCGCGCACAGTGCCGACGCCGTCCTCGAGGCTGCACTGGCCATCGCCCGGCACGAGGTGGGCGAGCAGTCGCAATCGGTGGATTTCAGCATCGTCGCCATGGGCAAGTGCGGCGCCGAGGAGCTGAACTACGTCTCAGATGTCGACGTCATCTTCGTGGTGGCTTCGGGCGACGGAGACGATGAGCAGGCGGTACGAGTCGGTACTCTGCTCGCGAAGTCCCTCATGCACGTCTGCAGCGCCAGTACCCCTGAGGGCGAGATCTGGGAGGTGGACGCCGGACTGCGGCCCGAGGGGAAGGCGGGGGCGCTGGTTCGCACGCTCAGCAGTCACCTGGGCTACTACGAGCGCTGGGCCCAGACGTGGGAGTTCCAGGCCCTGCTCAAGGCGCGGCCCGCTGCCGGTGACATGGAACTCGGCGACCGCTACTTCCAGGCGGTCTCGGCCATGGTCTGGGAGGCAGCCGGGCGGGAGGCGTTCGTGGAGGACGTCCAGAACATGCGCCGTCGCGTCGAGGCGAACATCAGTCGCAAAGAGCGTGCTCGTGAGATCAAACTCGGGCCCGGTGGTCTGCGTGATGTCGAGTTCAGCGTGCAGTTGCTGCAGCTGGTCCATGGCAGGAGCGATGCAAGGCTGCGGCGGCGTTCGACCCTGCAGGCGCTGGACGCCCTGGCGACCTACGGTTACATCGGCCGTAAGGACGCCTCGGAACTTGCCGAGGCCTACCGTTTCCTGCGCCAGCTGGAACACCGGACCCAGATGTACCGGATGCAGCGCACTCACCTGTTGCCGAAGAAGGAGAAGGACCTCCGCAGGATCGCCCGTTCGCTCGGGATAACCCGCGAGCCGGCCAAGACCCTGGAGGAGAAGTGGCAGAGGCACGCCACGACCGCCCGCCGGCTGCACGAGAAGATCTTCTACCGTCCCCTGCTGCAGGCGGTCGCGAGTCTGGACGTCGGTGAGGCCCGGCTGTCGCTCGAGGCGGCCGGTGACAGGCTGCGGGCACTGGGTTTCGCCGATCCGGAGGCTGCCCTCGGCCACATCCGCGCACTGACCCAAGGGGTACGCCGCCGCGCCGCCATCCAACGGACGCTGCTGCCGGTCATGCTGGGCTGGTTCGCCGACGCTCCCGACCCGGACGCCGGGCTGCTCGGTTTCCGGAACGTCAGTGAGACACTCGGCGGTACCCCCTGGTACCTGCGGCTTCTCAGGGACGAATCCGTCGTGGCGCAGAGACTGGCGACCCTGCTGGCCAGCAATCAGTACGCCGCGGACCTCGTCCTCAAGATTCCCGAAGCGATCGCCATGCTGCAGCATCACGACGCCCTGCAGCCGCAGGATGGCGAGGCGCTGCTCAAGGAAGCGCTGACTCTCGTGGACCGCTACGACACGCCCGTCGAGGGAGTGAACGCGGTCAGGACGTTGCGGCGCCGTGAGCTGTTCCGCATCTCCGCCGGGGATTCCCTGCAGTTCCTGGCCCCCGAGCAGGTCGCTGCCGGATTGTCGGACGTTACCTCGGCCACCATGGCCGGCGCCCTGCACGCCGCTGTCCAGGCGATCACCGGTCGCGATGAGTCGGAGCGAGGCATTCGCTACCTGATCATGGCGATGGGGCGCTTCGGCGGTGCCGAACTCGGCTACGCCTCGGACGCCGACGTCCTGTTCGTGTACGAACCCCTGGGCTCCATCAGTGAGGATCAGGCGGCCAAGCAGGCGCTCGCCATCGCCAAGGAGATCCGCACTCTCCTGGGTGCAGGGTCCAAGGGCTCGGCACTGGAAGTGGACGCCGGCCTGCGTCCGGAGGGACGCAACGGCCCACTCGTACGCACCTTTGAGTCCTACCGGGCGTACTACGATCGGTGGTCCAGTCCCTGGGAGGCTCAGGCGCTGCTCCGAGCCACGCCGGCGTGCGGGGACGAGGGTCTGGCGCAGCGGTTCGTGGCCATGATGGACCCCCTGCGGTATCCGAAGGACGGGCTGAGCGAACCGGAGCTCATCGAGATGCGACGGATCAAGGCGCGGATCGAGTCCGAACGACTGCCTCGTGGAGCTGACCCCAGCCTGCACACCAAGCTCGGCCCGGGTGGTCTGGCCGATGTTGAGTGGACCGCCCAATTGCTGCAGATGCAGCACGGCCACCGCCTACCGGATCTGCGCTCCACCAAGACGGTGGACCCGATCCGGGCGGCGGCGGAGCACAGCCTGCTGGATGAGGAGGACGCCTCGGCGCTGATCAGCGCCTGGCGCATCGCGACACGAGTGCGCAATGCGACCATGCTCGCGACCGGGAGGGCCAGTGATCAGATCCCTTCCGATCCGAGGACTCTGGCGAACGTGGCCTATCTGCTCGGCTACGGGGAACAGCACGCTCAGGATGTACTCGAGGACTACCGGCGCGCGACCAGGCGCTGCCGGAAGGTCGTGAAGCGGGTGTTCTTCGCTCAGTGACGTTCCTGGGAGTCAGATGGTCCCATCATGCGCGCACGACGAGACGGACTGTCAGCGACTTCGAGCTGTCGTTCGGCCAGGAGCAACACGCAGGCGCCGATCAGCGCCACCGCGGCGCAGGCCAACCAGGCGAACGTCCAGTTCACATCGGCGAGCAGCCCGACGAGCGACGGGCCGAGCAGCATTCCCGATGAGATCCCCGACAGCGCAATTCCGGTCGCCGCCGCCGTGGCCGTCGGGAATCTGCGGGCCAGGGCCAGGTGGTACAGCCCCGGCCAGCCCCAGCCGAAACCGTTGGCGACCAGAATGCCGATGATGAACAGGAACACCGTCTGCCCGGACATGAGGATCCAGCCCACCGAACCCACGGCCAGCAGTGCAGCCGTCGCCAGCAGCGCCCTGCCTCTCACGCGGTCGGCAACTGATCCGGCCACGAGTCGCACGCTCAGCCCGAACAGTCCTGCGCCGAAAACTAGGTATCCCGCCGCCGAGGCGGTCATGCCGGTCGCCACGGCTCCCGAGACCGCGTGTGTGGCCAGGGCGGATGCTGCGAAGGCCCCGAAGGCGACACCGAAAGCAACGAGCCAGGCTCCGAGTTTCAGGTCGCGGGGGATGGCGCCCTCACTGCGGCCTCTGGCCGTCGGACTGTGGGACGGGATCGTCGCCAGTGCGAGCAGGGGAAAGGCGAACATGACGGCGAAGGTCCACCGGAAGCCCAGCGACTCAGCGATCAGGGGTACGGCCAGTCCCGCCACCATCATGCCCAGCGGGATAGCTGACTGCTTGATCGCGAAGGCGATCCCGAAGCGGCCCTCGGGGATGCCCGCAGCCACCAGGGCATTGGCAGCGGGATGCGCGAAGGCGCTGCCGAGGCCAGCCAGAAACATCGCCGCCGCGATGACGGTGAAGGTAGGGGCGATGGCGGCACAGATCATGCCCCCCAGGGAAAGCAGGACGGCAGTACGAAGTGCCGTGCTGATGCCCATCCGACCCACGCTGCGTCCCATCACTGGCGCGAACAACAGGGGTCCGATGGCGAAGGCGGCCGCACCGAGGCCGATCTGGGCCGGACCGACCCCGAAGACGTCGTTGAACTGAACAGCCATGGTGCCTACCAGAAAGGCCGGGATCACCGCGGAGAGGGGCACGAGCACCGCCGGCACCATGACCGACACCTTGATCCGGTCTCGTTGCTCGTGCATTCTGAGGCCTCCGACACCACCGTCGCAGATGACTGGGTCCGTGGCAACGGCCCAAGGCGCCTGGGGCAACTCGAGGCCGGTGTTGGGTCGCTCCCGGCTCGTCCGATGCTCCACGGGGCTCGAGCGCCGTCCTACTTCTCCCTGCCGCACTGATGGGTTAGTTTTGACCCGTGGATCGACGCGATATCGGGTCATGGCTCACCAGCCCCGGCCATGCTCACGAGCAACTCTCGACGCCGCAGGACTATCGCGGTCAGCGTCTCGGGCTGCCCGCGACGGGCCCCGGTTCAGTGGCCTCGATCGGTCGGCGCGTCGTGGCGCTGTTGATCGACTGGTTCAGTTCGCTGCTGATAGGAAGCTTTCTCGTCGGTTACGGCAGCGAGAACTTCGGGCTCGTGACCCTGGCCATCTTCGCCGGCCAGGTGAGTGTCTTCACCGCACTGACGGGCTCGTCATTCGGCCAGCGACTCGCCCAGATCGGAGTCATCCGGGTGGATGGTGGCCGGCTGGGTGTGGTGGCCTGTGTCGTGCGCACGCTACTCATCTGCCTGGTCATCCCTCCGCTGATCTGGGACAGCAACTCCCGGGGCTTGCATGACAAGGCCGCTGGCAGTGTCTGCGTGAACAGGGTCTGACCCAGCTCGCAGACTGAGCCGGTACCGACCTCCAGCAGATTTAGGGGCAGCCGGTATCGAGCAAGAGCGCGCTGTCCTTGTTGCAGGATTTCGAACTCTTCGCACATGCTGGGATGGGATCGTGTCTAAGTGAGGGTTGTCTTGTACTCGGTTTTCTCTCAGGAGTCTCCGTCGCCGGAGCCGACCGTCGACGTCACGGAGTCGGTCAGTGAGTCGGTCAGCAACATCGTCGATGTGAACTGGTGGCTCGATTCCGTGCTCCCAGCAGCCATCAGGATCGTGCTGATCATCGTCATTCTGCTGATCGTCCGGCAGGCATCGAACCGGGCGATCAGGCGAGCCTTCAACCGGCGTGCCGAGAAGGCCCAGCAGGTTCAGGCCGCTGACGGCCAGGAGGCAATAGCGGCCAAGCGCAAGGCTCAACGCGCCCACACCCTGAGCTCGTTGTTCCAGAACATCGTCACCATCCTGGTGCTCACCACCATGGTTCTGATGGTCCTTGCGCAGCTCGGCTTCAACCTCGGCCCGCTGATCGCCGGGGCGGGTATCGCTGGCGTGGCCATCGGTTTCGGAGCGCAGTCCCTCGTGGCGGACTTCCTGTCGGGCATCTTCATCCTGATGGAGGATCAGTATGGTGTGGGCGACGTCGTCGATGTCGGCGATGCCACCGGTACCGTCGAGGAGGTTCAGCTTCGCACCACCCAATTGCGTGCCGTCGACGGGTCCTTGTGGTTCGTTCGCAACGGAGAGATCATGCGGGTCGGGAACATGTCGCAGGACTGGTCGCGAGGCATCCTGGACATCGGGATCGCGTATGCCGCAGACATTCCCAAGGCGAAGCAGGCCATGTCCGAGGTCGGTCAGGCCTTCATGACCGATCCTGACTTCCTGGGCCAGGTGCTCGAGACCCCGCAGGTCTGGGGTGTCCAGGAGCTGGCGGCTGACTCTGTGGTGATCCGGATGGTCGTGACCACGAAACCGGGGGCGCAGTTCGCGGTCGAACGGGCGCTTCGTGAGCGGATCAAGGTCAAGTTCGATGAGGAGGGGATCGAGATTCCCTTCCAGCAGCGCACGATCTGGATCCGTCAGGATCCGGGCTCTGAAATGGGCCAATCCGGGACGAACCTCGCCCAAGGTGACGGGTGACACTGACCCGTAATGACTTGTAACATGCCCGAAACAATCGGGACACCTGACCTTAATGGCGCTCGCTTAGCGTGAGAGCAGTGATTCGGTCGGCAGCTCGCAGCCAGCCTGACTCGCGGTCCGTCGGGACAGACGGGGGGCCGTTTGGGGCTCGACGACGTGATGCAGGACACTGGTTCTAGCTGCCGGCCGATGACTGTTCCGTACGGTCACGGCCGACGGACTGCCGCTCGTGCGTTGCGACGGCACATCACCAGTAGGAGGGTGAATGTTCAACAACCCAGAAGACGTGATGCGGTATGTGAAGGACGAGGGCGTCAAGTTCATCGACGTCCGGTTCTGCGATCTGCCTGGCGTCATGCAGCACTTCAACGTCCCGGCGGAGAGCGTGGATGACACCTTCTTCGCGGAGGGGCAGATGTTCGACGGTTCGTCGATCCGTGGCTTCCAGGCGATCCATGAGTCTGACATGAAGCTGATCCCGGATCCGGCCACCGCCTTCATCGATCCTTTCCGCAAGGAGAAGACGCTGGTCCTCAACTTCTCGATCCGTGATCCCTTCACCAACGAGGAGTACTCCCGCGATCCCCGCAACGTTGCGGCGAAGGCCGAGGAGTACCTGCGCTCGACCGGCATCGCCGACACCGCGTACTTCGGGGCCGAGGCCGAGTTCTATGTCTTCGACGATGTGCGTTTTGAGACCAAGCAGAACGCCGGCTACTACTTCATCGACAGCATCGAGGGCGCCTGGAACACCGGTCGCGAGGAAGAGGGCGGCAACCGGGGTTACAAGACCCGCTACAAGGGTGGCTACTTCCCCGTGCCCCCGGTCGACCACTATGCAGACCTGCGCGACGAGATGGTGCAGAAGCTCATGGCCGTCGGACTCGAGGTCGAGCGTTCCCACCATGAGGTGGGCACCGCTGGGCAGGCCGAGATCAACTACAAGTTCAACTCGCTGCTGCACGCCGGTGATGACATGATGCGCTTCAAGTACATCATCAAGAACACCGCTTGGGCTGCGGGCAAGACCGCCACGTTCATGCCGAAGCCGCTGTTCGGTGACAACGGTTCGGGTATGCACAGCCACCAGTCGCTGTTCCTGGACGGCGAGCCGCTGTTCTACGACGAACTCGGCTACGCCGGGCTGTCCGACATGGCACGTTGGTACATCGGTGGTCTGCTGGCCCACGCTCCGGCAGTCCTGGCGTTCACCAACCCGACGGTGAACTCCTACCACCGGCTGGTGCCCGGCTACGAGGCTCCGGTGAACCTGGTCTACAGCCAGCGCAACCGTTCCGCCTGTGTGCGTA
>JAGQTY010000035.1:30448-33993 GCA_020438795.1 Actinomycetota bacterium | reverse complement strand
CCCGGGCGGCCTGCGTGAGAGTGCGGCCGAACTGGTCCAGCACCAGCGACCCCGAGGGCGAACCCTCTTGCGGGCCGCCGGACGTGGCCGGCTCCTTGCCCTGGTAGCCGGACAGGAGCTGGATGACCTGCTGGCGCACCCTGGGCAGATCAGCGCCCAGTTTCACGAGCACCTGAGCGGCAACGCCCTCGCCCTCGCGGATGAGCCCGAGCAGGATGTGTTCGGTCCCGATGTAGTTGTGGCCGAGCTGCAGCGCCTCACGCAGTGACAGTTCGAGGACCTTCTTGGCCCGGGGGGTGAAAGGAATGTGGCCGCTGGGAGCCTGCTGGCCCTGGCCGATGATCTCCTCCACCTGGGCCCGCACAGCTTCCAGCGAGATACCCATGCTCTCCAGGGCCTTGGCGGCGACACCCTCGCCCTCGTGGATGAGCCCGAGCAGGATGTGTTCGGTCCCGATGTAGTTGTGATTGAGCAGGCGCGCTTCCTCCTGCGCCAGCACCACAACGCGACGGGCCCGGTCGGTGAACCGTTCGAACATGCGTGTCACTCTCCTTGCCGGTCGGCGACATCTCACGGGATGGCCCGCAGGATGAGGGTTACTACCGATGCTAACGTCGCGTTCAGCATGAGGGTTCCCCAATAAGTGGGTTCTCCCTACGCCGAGCGTGAACAAACCGGCCGCTGCGGGCCCTGGAGGCATCACAGAGGCCCGGATTCCCGCAATCAGGCCCTGCACCATTCGACGGTGTGATCGCGCGCACAGCCCCGGTGGTAGGGCATGCTGCTGGGATGAGTGATTCCGGCGACCCGCTGTTCGGCAAGGCTCGCGAGGACGCAGACACCAGTGTGGGGCAGACCCGCGAAGGCATCCGGATGCGCGACGTCGCCCGCCTCGACGAGGGGCCCGATCAGGCCGGACCCTGGTACCAGTGGGGGCCGTACCTGTCCGACCGGGCCTGGGGGACCGTGCGTGAGGACTACTCGGCGGACGGCGACGCCTGGGCCTATTTCCCCTACGACCACGCCCGCAGCCGGTCCTACCGCTGGAACGAGGACGGCATGGCCGGGCTGTCGGACCTCCGCCAGGACCTGTGCCTGTCCCTGGCCCTGTGGAACGGGCGCGACAGTCACCTGAAGGAGCGGATGTTCGGGCTCAGCAACTCCGAGGGCAATCACGGCGAGGACGTCAAGGAGGTCTGGTGGTACCGGGACGCTCTGCCAAGTCATGCCTATCTGAGCTGGCGCTACCACTACCCGCAGGCCGCCTTCCCCTATGACGAACTGCTCAGCGTCAACCAGCAGCGGGACAGGACTCAGCCCGAGTACGAACTGGTCGACACCGGGGTCTTCGACGACAACCGCTTCTGGGAGGTCAACGTCGAGTACGCCAAGGCGTCCACGGCCGACATCCTGATGCGGATCACAGTGACCAACCGGGGGCCGCAGAAGGACACACTGCATGTCCTGCCACACCTGTGGTTCCGCAACACCTGGGACTGGGGACGCAAGTCCGACGTCCCCCGGCTCTGGTACCAGCAGCGCAAGGCCGCGCTCGGCACCATCGTCGCCCAGCACTGGCGCGCCGGGGTCTACCGCTTCCAGGCGGCACCGGTCGACGGTGAGGAGGCGCCGCTGCCGCTGTTCTGCAACAACGAGTCCAACAATGAGCGTTTGTGGCAGACCGCGAACAACTCGCGCTACCCCAAGGACGGCATCAACGATCACGTGCTGAACAACGCCGCCACTGTCGACCCCGACCGCAAGGGCACCAAGTCCGCCTGGTGGTACACGATGGAGATCGACCCGGGAGAGACCAAGGAGATCCGGCTGCGCCTTTACCGTGAGGCCGCCGAGTTCCCGAACCATCATCCGACCACCCGCAACGGATTCCTGAAAGTGCTGAAGAAGCGCCGCGAGGAGGCAGACGAGTTCTACGACGCCGTGGCTCCCGACGATGCCACCCCGGACGAGAAACAGGTCATGCGCCAGGCCTTCGCAGGAATGATCTGGGTCAAGCAGTTCTACCGCTACGACGTATCGCTGTGGCTGGACGGTGACCCCAACGAGCCGCCACCACCACCGGAGCACAAGCACATCCGCAACTACGACTGGCGCAACCTCGATGCCTACGACGTCATCTCGATGCCGGATGCCTGGGAGTACCCGTGGTTCGCCGCCTGGGACCTGGCCTTCCACACCGTCGTCTTCGCCCACATCGATCCGACCTTCGCCAAGTACCAGCTGCTGCTCATGCTGAGGGAGTGGTACCAGCACCCGAACGGTGCGATCCCCGCCTACGAATGGAACTTCGACGACCGGAACCCTCCGGTGCACGCCTGGGCGGCCATCCGCGTCTTCGAGATCGACGGTGCCTGGGATTTCGAATTCCTGGAACGGGTCTTCCACAAGCTCCTGATCAACTTCACGTGGTGGGTCAACCGCGTGGACCGCAAGGGCAACAACGTCTTCGAAGGGGGCTTTCTCGGCCTGGACAACATCGGGCCGATCGACCGTTCCAATGTGCCGCACGGGGCTCGGCTGGAACAGGCCGACGGTACGTCCTGGATGGCGTTCTACTGCCTGACCATGCTCCGCATCACCCTGCGACTGTCCGAGCACGACGGCGTCTACAGTGACATGGCACTGAAATTCCTGGAACATTTCGCATCGATCACCGACGGCATGAGCCGGGTCGACATGTGGGACCCGCAGGACGGCTTCTTCTACGACCAGCTCGTCATGCCCGACGGCTCCCGCATCCCGTTGAAGGTACGCAGCGTCGTGGGACTGATCCCGGTGCTGGCGGCGGCCTACATTCCGGGGATCGGGCACCTGGAGCACGCCCAGAAGCTGCGGCGCCGGTTCTTCAAGTTCATGAGCAAGCGTGACGTCGCCGATGCCGACATGGGCAGGTCGGGCTTCGTCTCTACCCAGTGGGATGCCACGGACCAGACCTGGCGCATCCTGCTGACGGTGGTCGATCCGGACCGGCTGCGCCGGGTGCTGGCAGACATGCTGGACGAGAAGTCGATCCTGTCCCCCTTCGGCCTGCGCTCCCTGTCGAAGATCCACGAGGCGGACCCCTTCTCCGTGACGATCGCCGGCGAGGAATACTCCATCAACTACGAACCAGCCGAATCCGAGACGTACATGTACGGCGGCAACAGCAACTGGCGCGGCCCCGTGTGGTTCCCCATCAACCACCTGGTCATCGAGTCCCTGGAGCGTTATCACATGTATCTGGGGGACGACTTCACCGTCGAGTGCCCCACCGGCAGTGGCAACGAGATGACGCTGAAGCAAGTGGCAGAGGAACTGCGCCAGCGACTGGTCTCCCTGTTCCTGCCCGGCAAGGACGGCGTGCGGCCGGCGGATCGCAGCTACCCCATCCTGGACTCATCCACGTGGCACTCGAACGTGACGTTCTACGAGTACTTCAACGGCGACAACGGCGCGGGCCTGGGCGCCAGCCACCAGACCGGCTGGACCGGCCTGGTGGCCGACCTCATCATCGGCCGACGGGGCTGAGCCGGACCACCGACCAT
>JAGQTY010000035.1:0-30348 GCA_020438795.1 Actinomycetota bacterium | reverse complement strand
CGCGACCAGCAGCAGCGCCAGCAGCGTCAGCCCGATCGCCCACAGGGGACTGAGCCAGCCGCGTTCATGGGTCTCAGGGATGGCCGTGCCCACGTCCGCCTGCTCCGAGAGCGCGAGGGTGGCCACAAGGCCTGCGTGATTGCTCGGCAGGCAGATGCCCTCGTTGACGACGTCCCGTTCGAACCCGTAGTCACCCAGAATCTCCAGCAGGGTGTTGGTGTTCTGGACCTGGGAGGGGGAATCGCAGGCCCAGTTCGCGAACGACTTCGGCCACACATTGCCGATCACCCGGGCGGATGCGGGGTCAAGTCCGTCCGAGTGCAGCACATAGTCGTATCGCTGCGTGAATCCCCATTTGTTCCCCAACGCCAGCGCCTGCCGGACCCGATCCACGTCCGGTCCAGCGAGTGTGGCATCGCTGCCCCAGGTCAGCGCCTTCGGATTCGAGGTGCTCGGCCCCGCATTGGCGAACCCTGCGCGCACCAATGTCCAGTAGGCGTTGCAGGTGGCGTCGGCGGTCTTTGCGGTCGGAGGTTCGGGTTGGACGGGGCACACCTCGGGGTCGACGAGCGGCGCCTGCTCGCCCGGCAAGGATCGGGGCTGGTAGGGATCCGAGGCGAGATCCCCCATGATGATGGTGCGTGGACCACCGGCAAGATCGTCCGCCAGCTGCTGGGCCTGGGACACGCGAACCGGGACGCGGTCGTCCGGGGTGTCCCCCGACAGTTGCGTGGAAACCAGCCGGACCGTCTCGCCGACGTCGAGGTCCGCCCAGGCGAACCCGTGCTCGGCGTTCAGCACCAGCGGAACCAGCGCCTCCACATCCACGAACTCGGTGTTGCCTACCGCCGTCACGCTGTCCGCCAGATCCTCCCGCACCAGGACGGCATCGGCCAGCTGGAAACCGCATGCGGCAGTGTCCGAGCCGAACAGTGGCTGGAACTCCTGCGGGTCCTTAACCGTCGTCAGCGGCGCGATCGGTGGCACCTCGACGTTCGGGTTGTAGGCGAGGTTCCCACCGACCTCCGCGACCCGGTAGCCGAGCCCGCTGGCCGCGGTCGCCTCCTCCAGTTCGGTCAGGGTGTCGCTGACCTCCACCCGCTTGCCGAAGAAACCGTTTCGGCAGGTCCAGACGGTCGCCTCCTGCACCCCGACCGCCATCGGGCCGTAACGGGTGAGCTCTGCCACGAGCCTGTCCACCCGCTTGTCGAAGGCTGTGGCCTTCGAGGCGTCCCAGAGGTACTGGACCACCGAGGACGTGTCGGGCAGGCGAGCCATACCCGATGCGACATCAGCTCCGAAGTAGAGGTTCCGCGACATCACGGTGACCTCGGCCGACGCGGACTCCTGCTGGGTCACCGGAACCGTGCTGGCCGGCCCGGAAGCGTGCGCCGTACCGATCCCCAGCAGGGCAACGCCCAGAGCACCCGTGGCCAGCAGACTACGCACCGCGCCAGTCAATCAGAGTGGGCAGGGGTTCATTGCCAGGAAACCAAGAAGTCCGGCTCCCGTAATCCCATCGTTGCCTTGGCCTCAGGCAGGGCGCCAATCGCCTTGCACGAACCGAACGCCACCGGCGCGCAGCTCTGCAGCGAGCCCGGCATCGTTGACTCCGGTCACGATCACACCCACACGCAATTTCTCCAGGGCCTCGTGCACCACCGTCACGACCTCAAGACCGGCCGCGAGCAGGTCCTCGCCGAGCTTCACCCAGGAGAACTGCACGAGTGAGAAGCACAGGAACGTGGAGGGCTGGGAACCGAATCCGATGAGCGCCAGCGGAATCCCCATAGCCCTGATCTCTCGTACCTGGTCCTGAACCTCGGGCGGGATGAATGTCGTGCATCCGGAGTTGATACCCAGAACGAGGCGCTCCGGGGACCAGTCGCCGGCCTCGGCGAACTCTCGAAGCAGCGCAAGGACGGGAGCCAGCGACCGCGTGGAAGCCTGCGAGAGGCTCACATGGATGGTCTCAGGCCACGGGTCACCCTCCTGGGAGAGCAGTTCATGAGCCGTTCGCAGCAGCCATAGGTCCACCTCGGCGCCGTGGCCGAGTCGTTGCAGGCTCTCATCGAAGACCGCCCGCGGCACCAGACCCTCCCGCGGATGATCCCAGAAGAGCCTCGCCTCGTGTCCCACCACTCGCTCAGAGGTGAGATCGACGATGGCTTCCAGCCGGATGGAGAAGGTGTCGTACCCGCGGGCGTTCGCGGCCCGGAGCTCCCGATCGTCGTGGTCGCGGTCTGCGCCCTGCGAACGCAGAAGCTCATCGAAGACCACAATGGACCGGCTGCGATCCTTCTTCGCCTCGTACATCGCCGAATCCGCCTCGGAGAGCATCGAGTAGGCGTCGGAGTCGGGCTGCTGGATCGCGATCCCCCAGCTGCAGCGGACCGTGGTGCTCGGAGCCGATGGCGGCGGATCCGCCACACCTCCGTCGAGGCTCCTGGCCAGAGCCAGCAGCTGCCGTGGACCGGAATCCGGCACCAGGACGGCGAACTCGTCTCCGCCGAGCCGGCCGAGGACCGCCTCTCCCGGGAGCTCACTGGCCACGAGCCTGGTGAGGTGGCGCAGCACCTCGTCACCATGACTGTGGCCGAGTTTGTCATTGATCTCCTTGAGGGAGTCGACGTCGAAGAAGAGCACACCCACACGGCCGGGCGCCTTCTGCCCGTCCAGGAATCGCTTGAGCGTCGAGATGAGCGCTCGCCTGTTCAGGACTCCGGTGAGGGGGTCGATGCGGGCCAGCCGCCGGGCCTCCCGTTCCAGTTCCTTGCGCTTGACCGCATACCCGAGGGCCGTACGAAAGGAGTCGGCGCTGACCTCCGACTTCACGAGGAAGTCCTGATAACCCATCTCGATGATCTGCAGCCGCACCCTGCGGCCGATGCCGTTCCCGGTCAGCACCACCACCGCGGTGTCCTCGGTCACGCCGGCGAAGGCCTCGATCGTGGCCAGTCCTTGCGAATCAGGGACGTTGAGGTCCAGCAGGATGAGATCGAAGTCGCGTGACTCCATGTGGGACTGCGCGGCTGCGACGGTCTCAGCCTGGTGAACCTCGGCATCGGGAAATACCTGTTTGAGCCGCTGTTGCGTCGCGAGGGCATCGATCGCGTTGTCCTCGACGTGCAGGACCGAGAATCGTTCACCATCAGACTCCCGCATCTCCCCACAGTCGGGCCGCAGCAGTATGATCACAAGTCGAAACACCCTGTTGCTCGTTCCCGTCCTCGACCTCTGGAGGCGCTCGTGGCATATCGGAACCTGATGCGGCACCTCGGCCAGCAGCGCTGGTTCGCGTGGACCGCAGCGCGCCTGGCGCCGCTGGACGCGAAGGTGCTCAAGCGGACGGGCGGCCGTTTCGGTCTGCTCGGCAACTACGGGCTGCCGCAGTGCCTGCTGACGACCACCGGTCGCAAGTCAGGTCAGCCCCGGACTGTGACACTGCTCTACGGGAGGATGAACGGCAATCCCATCCTCATCGGCTCGAACTTCGGCCAGAAGCACCACCCGGCCTGGGCACTGAATCTGGAGGCGGATCCGAAGGCTGCGATCACCATCGACGGCGTGACTCACGACTACCGCGCACGGATGGTCACCGATGACGCGGAGCGGGAGGCCATCTGGGAGCTGATGTACACCATCTGGCCCGCGTATCACGCCTACCGGGGTCGAGCGGGCCGCGATATCAAGATTTTCGAGATGGTGCCCGTCTGAGACACAATGAACGCGCATTCCCCGCGAAGGATCACTAGTCTGCGAAATGCCGACGAGTGGATGGGAAGCCCAGATGTCCGGTACCGCAACCCTAGAGCCAGCCACCCTTTCCAAGGGCGAACGATACTTCGCGCTCGCGGCGATGGTCTTCGTCACCTCCGTGACGTTCATCGACATGACCATCGTGACGATCGCGTCCCCCGACATCGAGAAAGAACTCGGCATCTCGGATGAGGCCCTGCAATGGGTCATCAACGGCTACCTGCTTGGACTCGCCGCCACTTTCGCGCTGTTCGGGCGTGTGGCTGACGTCGTCGGACACAAGAGGATGGCGATCATCGGCACGCTGGTGTTCGTCATCGCATCGACCCTGTGCGGCTTCACCCCTGTCGGTGACATCTCAACTGTGTGGATCATCGGCTTCCGGGTGATCCAGGGCATGGGCGCTGCCATGCTTTTCCCCGCCGCCCTGGCCATCGTGGTGGCCAGCTTCGGCGTCGGGGAGCGGGGTCGTGCACTGGCGATCTTCTTCGCGGTCACCGGAGGCTTCACCGCAATAGGACCGCTCGCCGGCGGGTATCTGACCGAATGGACCTGGCGAGCCATCTTCTGGGTCAACGTGCCCATCGCCATCATCGCGATCATCCTGACCGCCTTCATCAAGACGACCCTGCCTCGAAAACAGGAGCCGATCGACTGGGGCGGGGCCGTCCTCATCATCATCGGCATGGCGGTGTCGATCATCGGGCTGCAGCAGGCCGGCAGCTGGGGCTGGCTCAGTCCCTGGACCATCGGCTGCATCATCGTTGGGCTCATCTTCATTGCGATCTTCGTCAAGTACGAGTTCGGCCAGGAGTACCCGATCATCCGGATGCGAATCTTCGCCGACAGGGCCTTCGTGGCCGACAACGCGGTCCTCTTCTTCGCGATGATGACGTTCGTCGCCGTCTTCTTCTTCCTCAGCATGTACGCCCAGGCGGTGCTGGGCGAGTCCACCTCGGACAGCGGCCTGTTCCTGATGTGGTACTTCGTGGGCTTCATCATCGCAGCGCAGGTCGGCGGGGCGATGCTGGACCGGGTCGGGTCCAAGCTCCCGATGATCCTGGGCACGATCGTGGCTGCGGTCGGCTACGGGGTCTGGGCCTACCAGAGCACGCAGATGACCTCCAGCGCCATCGTGCCGTGGATCGTGGTCTCCGGGGCTGGGGTCGGGTTGCTGCTGGGCCCAGCGAGCACGGATGCGGTGAACCGCGCCATCGACGCCTCCTACGGCGAGGTCACAGGCATCACCCAGACGATCCGCAACTACGGGTCGGCGCTCGGCATGGCGATCCTGGGCTCCATCATGCTCAGCCAGTTCACCAGCAGGATCACCGACAGCCTGCTGGGGTTCGGGTTCAGCCAGGAGCAGGCCGACACCCTCGCCCAGAGCGCCTCCAACCTGTCTTCGGGCGGGATCGGCGGGTTCATGGCCAACATCCCCCCGCAGGACCAGTCAGAGGTGCTGTCCTCGATGCAGACAGACCTGGCCCAATCGATCCAGATCATCACCTACGGCATGGCCGTGATGATGATTCTGGCGCTGCTGATGGCCTTCCTGCACCCCGGCGGCAAGGTGGTGAGTCCGGAGGAGGAGCAGAAGACTGTTGCTGAGGGCGCGGACCAGAACAGCGCCGGGGCACTGATCAAGAAGCTGGTGATCATGGCTCTGATCGCCGGCGCCATCTTCGCCTTCTTCTGGTTCATCTGAGGCGCAGGCACTGAGTTCCGCTCAAGGCGCTGCTCCGGCATCGGGTGGCCGCCGATCCCGCTTCAGCCGGTGACCGGTTCGCCGCCCCGCCAGACCTCCTGCAGTTCCAGATCGTCGTTGAGCCGTACGAGGTCCGCTCGCAACCCCGCCCGGATCTCACCCCGGTCCCGTAGTTGCATGAGCACCGAGGGCGTGGTGCTCGCGGCTCTCACCGCGATGGGAACCGGCGCATCGGTGGCGTTCACGAAGTTGCGGAACGCCGCGTCCATGGTCAGGGTGGATCCGGCGATCGAGCCATTGCTCACCAGCCGGGCGCAGCCGTTGCGCACCTGCACCTCCAGTGTGCCCAGCATGTAGTCACCGTCGCCGACACACGCGGCCGCCATCGAGTCGGTCACCAGCACGAGCCGATCCTCAGCGGCCCGGCGGGCCAGGCGTGCCACCGGCCATTCCAGGTGGATGCCGTCCATGATCAGCTCGCAGGTGACCCTGGGGTCCTCGGTGAGGGCGGCGATCGGTCCCGGGTCCCGATGCCGCAGCGGCCGCATGGCGTTGAACAGGTGCGTGGCCACCGTGGCACCGGCGTCGATGGCGGCCTCCACCTGCTCGAACGTTGCGTCAGTATGACCGACGGCAGCCACCACGCCCCGGTCCGCGCAGACCGCGATCACGTCGAGAGCACCTGGCAGCTCGGGAGCCAGCGTCACCATCTTGATGTGGCCACGCCCCACCACCAGCAGTTCCTCGAACTCCGCAACCGTCGGGTTGCGTAGCACCTCGGGGTCGTGGGCGCCCTTGAACGTGGGAGAGATCCAGGGCCCTTCGAGATGAATGCCGGCGATCAGGTCCTCATCGCAGCGGTCGGCGAGCTGCCCGACCTGCTCGTGCAGGGCGTCCGGAGCAGCCGAGACGAGGCTGGCGATGACGCTGGTCGCGCCCCGAGCATGCATGGCCCCAACCGCTTCGGAGACTGCTTCCACGGACGTGTCCTCGAACGACCGACCCATGGCGCCATGGGTGTGCTGATCCACGAAACCTGGCACGAGCCAGCCGTCGGCGACCCTCCGGCCGGGCAGCTCACCCTCGCCGACGGCGACGATGACACCGTCGTCACATTCCACCCAGCCCGGAGCGAGCACCCGGTCGGGTAGCACCACCCTGGCGGCGGTGACGATCGTGCTGGTGGGAGCGGGCGGTGGTGGTTGCACGCTCCATTGGTACCGGGTCCGGGACAGGCTTACCCGCCGGGTCCACCGGTAGGCGCAACGGGCTGCGCTTCAGGGCATGTTCGGTTGCAGAAGCGTGAGCCGATTGCCCTCGGTGTCCTCGAAGATGACGAAGCGTCCCACTCCGGTGATATCCATCGGCTCGCCCAGCACGGTGCCACCGGCCTGCTCGACCGAGGCCGTAGAGGCGGCGATATCGTCGGTGCCCACGACCAGGATGGGCGAGGGGCCGTCGGCGGCGGGATAGAAGCCGCCGTTGATGGCTCCGGGCGTGGTCGGGCGCTGGTCCTCACCCACCGCTGTGGTGCCGGCCAGGATGTAGTCACCCATCTCGGGACCCAGCTGGTTCAGCTGCCAGCCCAGCGCTACGGAGTAGAACCGGTTGAGACGGTCCTGATCCTGGTAGGGCAGTTCGAAGTGGACCACCGGGTGGTTCGAGGATTCCTGACTCATGGCTGTGGCTCCTGTGGATGGATGCTTTTTTCGGTCCCCTCAGTCTGCCGTAGGCAGGGTGGCGATGACGTTGAGATTGCGGTAGCGCTGCCGGTAGTCCAGTCCGTAGCCCACGACGAACTCGTTGGGGATGTCGAAGCCCACGTACTTGACCGGGACCTCCACCTTGACCGCCTCCGGCTTGCGGATCAGCGCACACACCTCGAGACTCGCCGGGTCCCGGCTCTCCAGATTGCGTAGCAGCCATGACAGCGTCAGCCCGCTGTCGACGATGTCCTCCACAAGCACCACGTGGCGACCCGATATGTCGGTGTCCAGGTCCTTCAGGATTCTGACCACACCTGAGGACTGTCTGGCGTAGCCGTAGGAGGTCACCGCCATGAAGTCCATTTCGACGCTCATCGGCATCGCCCGGGCGAGGTCGGCCATGATCATCACGGCACCGCGCAGCACTCCGACGAAGAGCAGGTCCTTCCCGTCGTGGTCGGCGGCGATCTCGTCGGCGAGCTCCTGCACGCGTTGCCGAAGCTCGTCGGCCCCGATGAGGACTTCGTCAAGCTCGTCCGCGACGGTCTCAGGCGTCATGGCTCTCCTCCGCCGGTGGCTGCTCCGAGTTCAGGTTACTGACCGAAACGGCCCACAGCGAGTCGCCCGTCCGGTGAACCCTCAAATGACCGGGCAGGCTGAGTGGACCCTGGCCCCGGTACTGGTGGACCAGGCGGAGCACCGCCCCGATGTGCCCGGCGCTCAGATCGTTGGCAGGCACGCCGCGCGCCCTCAGCCAGAGCCTGATCACCCTCGAGGCGAGCGCGGCAGGCGCCTGCTGCAGTGGGCGGACCGCCAGACTGCCGTCGTGAGCGGCCACGATTCGGTATTCCCGCTCGGCCAGTGAGTCGAGGGCGTCCGCGTCCTGGGCGGCGAGTCCGGCGGTCCGCGCGAGGGCCTCAGCGATCCCGGGACCGAGCTCCGCCTCGAGCACAGGCAGCACGGTCTGCCGCACTCGCACCCGGGCGAATCGGGACTCCTGGTTGTGCGGGTCGAGCCAGGGCTCGAGCTCCCAGTAGTGCGCCGCCTGCTCCAGCACATGCCGGCGCAGCCCGAGCAGCGGACGATTGAGCAACCCCCGCTGACGCGACATGCCTGCCAGCGATCTGGTGCCGCTGCCCCTGGCCAGGCCCAGCAGCACCGTCTCCGCCTGATCATCGAGCGTGTGGCCGAGCAGGATCCGGTCGGCACGCACACGGTCAGCCAGCGTGGTCAGCGCATGATAGCGGGCCTCCCGCGCCGCTGCCTCGGGACCGGCGCTGGTCTCCGGCACGACGACGGGGAGACTGTGGACCTCCTGACAGCCGAGCTGGCTCGCCAGGACAGCCACGCGCTCGGCGACGGCAGCGGAGTCCTCCTGCAGTCCGTGGTCCACGATCCCGGCGATGACCCGCAGGCCATCGCCCTCCAGCAGTGTTGCCCGCAGCAGGGTGAGGGAATCGACTCCACCCGAGAGAGCGACGATGACACACGCATGATCGGCGAGCGCACTCCGGACCGCGGTCCGGACCAGCCCAGCAGCTCGGTATAGGGCACTCGAGTCCGGCTCGCTCACGACATCCGTCGCACCCAGGCAGCGGGGTCGGCGATCTCCTGTCTTGTCGGCAGGGTGTTCGGGGAGGTCCAGACCCTGTTGAACCCCGCCATACCGACCTCGGCGACCACGTGATCCACGAAGACGCGCCCATCGCTGTACTGCTTGAGCTTGGTGTCCATGCCGAGCAGGCGCCGCATCAGACCGTCAGCCGCACCCGGCTTAGCCCTGCGCTGGTCGAATCGTTCCCGGATCATGACCAGGCTCGGGATCACGCTTGGCCCCGCGGCGTCCATGACATGTTCGGCGTGGCCCTCCAGCAGGGACATCAGAGCGGTCAGCCGGTCGAAGACCTGCTTCTGCACGGGGGTCTGGGCGGCGTCGACGATGGTCGCACCGGAGGCACCGGCCAGCACCCGAGCCACGGCGGCGAGCACCGAGCCGAGCCGTTTCACGGTATCCATCGCACCGGTCTGCACCCCTGCGAGGAAGGTATCGATCTCGGCCCTGAAATGATCCGCGAGCCACGGCACCGCGCCGAACTGCACCCGATGGGTCTCCTCGTGCAGGCACACCCACATCCGGAAGTCTGTGGAACGCAGTCCCAGGGCGCGTTCGGTATGGAGGATGTTGGGGGCCACCAGCATCAGCCGAGAACGTTCACCGGGCGGCGTGAGCGCCTCGAACTGTCCGAGCACCTTCGTGGAGATCCAGGCCAGGACGCCGCCGAGTTCGGCCGCGCCCGCCTTTCCTGCCAGAGCACTGCCGCCGCGGCCCTCCGCCACCATCCGTTGCTCGAGAGGTTCCATGATGGTACGGAACCCGCGCACGTTGGAGGCGATCCACTCCGGCCGGTCAACCACGACTGTGGCGGTGTCCGAAGGGTCGGCGTACATCCCGGTAGCTTCAGCGACGACAGGCACCGACGCGGCGGCGAGCCTGCCGAGCTGCTCCACAACGGCGTGGGCCTCTGTGAGGCTGACATCCGGGCCGCCGGGGGCCAGCTTCGCGCCGGTCGCAACGGCCATCTCCCAGTCCACCAACGCCATGACTTCACGATACGGGGTCAGCGGGACTCCTCCGAATTCCCCGGTCTCCGCGGCAGGGGCGGCGAATCTCCCCACATCTCAGCACGGACAGCCAAGAATCCACACCCCTATCGAGCGATGACAGTCTAGGTATAAACAAGTTATACTAGGCGTTATGAAGACCGCGATCTCGATTCCCGACTCCACCTTCCAGCGGGCAGAAGCGAAGGCGGCCGAGCTTGGCATGAGCCGCTCACAGTTCTATGCGACCGCTGCCGAGCGCTTCATGGAGAGCCTCGAGAACGACTCCATGACTGCGGCCATCAACGCTGCAGTCGAGATCATCGGTGAGACCGACGAATCGAATCAGGCAGCAGTGGCGGCTTCTCGCCAAGCAGTGGCCCGGAACCGCTGGTGATCCAGCGCGGTCACATCCATTGGCTTGACCTCGGCGAGCATCCGGGCAGCAGGCCGACACGTATCCGCCCCATGCTTGTGGTGCAGGCAGACCAGTACAACGTCAGCGCTTGGGCAACCGTCGTGGTGGTGGCACTCACATCCAACCTCGAGTTGGCTCGGCTGCCCGGCAACGTCATCCTCCCGGCCGCTGCCACAGGACTGCCCCGGGACTCCGTGGCAAACCTGACCGCGGTCGCCACCGTGAACAAGATCGAATGCGGCGAGGTGGCCGGTGCGGTACCCGCCCATCTCATGGCGGAGGTGGACGCAGGCCTGCGTCGAGTGCTGGGACTGCACCCGTAGTCAGGCGACTCGTGCAGCGACTCAGTTGCAGCCGCACTCCGTCAGCTGTGCTGCGATCTCATCGATCTTGCGGCTGGCGTCGTAGGCCGCTGGTGCCTCGTTGGCGATACTGGCGAAGACCAGAACCCTGCCGCTGCGCGAGGTGGTGAATCCGGCCAGCGAGGTGATGCTGATCAGCGTTCCCGTCTTGGCGCGGACCCAGCCCGCCCCGGACTTGGACTCCTCCGAGCTGAAACGGTAGCGGAGCGTCCCATCGACCGCGCCGATCGGCAGGGCAGTCCCCACCCCCCAGAGGTCCCCCTCCTGTCGCACCGAAGCGACAAGGACCTCGGCAAGTGTCCTGGGGGCGAGCCTGTCCTTGGGGGACAGGCCGCTGCCGTCGGCGATGTTGGCCATCAACGCCGAGACACCCAGCTCCTGCAGTGTCTGTTCCGATGCCTTGGCCCCACCCTCGAAGGACCCTCCGTAACCGGCTGCGATCCCGGACAGCCGGAACAGTGCCTCGGCGGTGTCGTTGTCGGAGCGGGTGAGCATCTCCGCGACCAGCTGATACACCGGAACCGACTCCACCCGGCCGATCTCCTCCGCTGATCCGGGAGCTGTCTGTGGTTTCACCGAGTTCACCTTGATGCCCTGCTGGCCGAGCATCGCCGCGAACCGGTCCGCGGCCGCCCTGGCGGGGTCCTCGGCTCGCGACCAGCGTGTGGCTCTGCCGTCATCCACCACGAGCGCGCTGACCCGCCCGACGTTGCCCTGATCCTGGTACCGCTCGAACCAGTCCGGGTGATAGTCGGGACCGGTGAAGAGCGAGGCGTCGTAGAACAGCTCGATGGAGGTCTGGTCCAGTCCGCGTAGCCGCGCCGCGGTCTGGGTCACCAGTCGCTTCATCGAGGTGCCGTCCGGATAGGTGGGATCGGCGGGGTCGGTCTGGAACTGTCGTGAGTCCAGCAGAGGGTCACCGCCACCGACGAGGTACGTCCGGTTGGTGTCGGGCTCGATGGAGGTGATCGTGGGGATGGTGGTGTTGGGTCCGATGTTGGTGAGGGCCGAGGCGGCCGTGATCACCTTCATCGTGGAGGCGGGGGTGAGCGGGGCGCTGCCGTCGTTGTCGTACAGCACCTGATCGGTGGCGGGATCGATGACGATGGTGCCGCTGCTCTTGCCCATGACCTTGGACTTGGCAAGTTTGTCGATCCTGGCTGACACCGCACTCGGTGACTGCTCGGGAGCTGTGGTGTCCTCGATGGCGGTGGCGGTCAGTACCGGCTCCGGCTCGTCCGCGGCGCGAGCCGGGACCACGACGAACAGCGATGTGGCCAGTACAAGCACCATGGCCCGGCGACTGCGTGCTCGCCACGAGCCGCTACGGACCGGCGCCGCAGCGCCCGGCAGGGAACCGCTACGATTACCGGCCAATTGGGACGTAGTGGAGTCGAGCGCCCGTTGCTTCACCCCGCTCCTTTCACCCGTTCATGCGATCGACTGGCAATAGCCGATCATGACCACCATGATGATCCTTGAGCCGAATCCGCTTCAGCAAGGAGACCCCTCGTGGAACCGATGACCTTCGATGTCACGATCGAAATTCCCGGCGGCAGCCGGAACAAGTACGAAGTCGACCACGAGTCGGGCCGGATCCGCCTGGACCGGATGCTCTTCACCAGTACACGCTACCCGCACGACTACGGATTCGTGGATAACACGCTGGGCCTCGACGGCGATCCGCTGGACTGCCTCGTGCTGCTGCAGGAGCCGACATTCCCGGGCTGCGTGATCAACTGCCGGGCTCTGGGCATGTACCGGATGACTGACGAGGCGGGCGGGGACGACAAGGTGCTGTGCGTACCGTCGGCCGACCCCCGGATGGAGCACCTGCGAGACATCCACCACGTGCCCGAGTTCGACCGGCTCGAGATCCAGCACTTCTTCGTGGTCTACAAGGACACCGAGCCCGGCAAGTCCGTCGAAGGCGCCACCTGGACGAACCGGCAGGCGGCCGAGGACGAGATTCTCGCCAGCTTCGAGCGCGAGAAGGCACGCCTGCTCGAAGAGGCCGCCGAGATCGAGGCCGAACTCGAAGCTGACCTCGACGAGGAGTAGCAGCGCGTGCAGTCGCTGCCCATCGACTTCGCGCTGCGGCGCGGCGCCGGCGCTCGCCGTGCACTGGTCCTTGGCGGTGGTGGACTGTACTTCATCACGTGGCAGGTCGCCTACCTGGACAGGTTGCGCACCCTCGGAGCCGACCTCAGCGATGCCGACATCGTCGTGGGCACGTCCGCGGGCGCAACGGTGGGGGCCGCGCTCACTTCCGGGCGGGTGCCCGGCATGGCTAGGGAATCGGGATGGCTCTCCCGGATGCCGTCACTGATGGCTGCGGCCACGCCGGCAACCGGCCTGAGCGCATCGCGACTGCGTGCCCTGGCGATCTTCAGCCAGGCGACCGAGGCGTCGCCGGAGACCGTCCGGGGGATCGGGTACGCAGCGCTGGCTGCCAGAACACCCAGCGACGCCCGGCTGCGCCGGACGCTGGCCACGACGCTGCAGCGCAGGAGGTGGCGCAGTCAGGCACTGCGGATCACCACCGTGGACGCCTACACCGGCGAGCGCGTGATCCTGGACCACACCTCCGATGTGCCGCTCCCTACTGCGGCCGCTGCGAGTGGGGCAGTGCCTGGCATCTTCGCGCCACAACCTGTCGCCGACCGGTACCTGATGGACGGAGGCACCGGTGGTTCGTTCCTGCACTGCGACCTCGCCGCGGGGGCGGATCGAGTGCTGATCCTCACCCTCGGCAGCCACGACGAGAAGCTCGAGGCCGGCATGACCGTGAGCACCCGGGCACTGGCGGACGAGGTGAACCAGCTGGAAGGGTCAGGCTCCAGGGTCATGGTCGCGGGCCCCGCTCCAGTTGCGATCGAAGACCTCATGAACCCCGCTAAGATGGGGTCGGCAATCGCGGAGGCCCGTGAGGCTGCTGCCGCAGACGTGGAGCGGGTGAAGAACTTCTGGTGAACGACACGACCCCGGGCGCCGTTCCGGCGCGCACCCTGGTCGTCGAGGTCGTCATCGTGATGTGGGTCTCGCTCGGCGCCTCGGCGTTGCGCGCGCTGCTGGACTTCATGAACCGCCTGACGATCGTCACCCCTCTCAACGAGCAGACGGTCTCCATCGTCACCCCTTTCACCCCGGACCGCCCGTGGCTGGACATCCTCTACCACGGCGCCGGGATCATCATCCCGCTCGGTGCGGTCGCCCTGGTCTGGTACCTGTTGCACGCCTCGGGGGAGTCCATGGCGACCATCGGTGTGGACGCCACCGAACCGGGACGGGATCTGATCCGGGGCCTGCTGCTGTTCGCCGTGATCGGGGGTGGCGGACTGCTGCTCTACCTCGGCGCGGTGCAGCTCGGCGTGAACGCCCAGATCGCCCCCGCAACGATCGGCGACCAGTGGTTCGACCTGCCCGTGCTGCTCCTGCGGGCGCTGGAGTCAGCGGTGCTGGAGGAGGTCATCGTCCTCGGGTACCTGCTGCACCGGTTGCGTCAGATCGGCGTCGGCACCTGGTGGGCCATCGCCATCAGTGCGGTGCTGCGCGGCGCCTACCACCTTTATCAGGGCATCGGCGGATTCGTCGGCAACATCGTCATGGGCGTCATCTTCGGCTGGCTCTTCCTGCGCTGGCGCCGCACGATGCCGTTCATCATCGCGCACTTCCTGATCGACGCCGTGGCCTTCATCGGCTACGCCTTGCTGGCCGACCGAGTCGACTGGCTGCCCTGAACCGCGCGACCCGGGTTCAGGACCGCGACAGGAATTCCACGTTGAACTGGAACTCCAGCGACATGTTCTCCTTGGTCTCCGAAGCGACCGACTTCTCAAGCTTCTTGCCCACCAGCGGGATACCGGCCTTGATGTCCATCTGGACCGAGTAGTCGGACTCCGAGTCGCCGACGGGGACGATCTTGAAGGTACCGTTCATCTTCAGCGGCTTGCCCGGCGACTCCGTGTGGAAGTCGCACACCCACGAGTCGCCGTCCTTCGTCCACTTCTCGGTCTGCACGAGTTGCGAGGTCTCTCCGACGATCTTCTTCGCGAAGTCCGGGAGGTTGGCGTTCACTGTGCGATCGATCTTGAGGCTCAGAGACTCATCAGCGCGCTCCTGCTCGTCGACGGTGAACTCCACGTCACCGAGCGCCTGATACTTCTCCAGCAAGTAGTCGGGATTGCTCATCATGTCGATCAGCTGATCCGGCGTTGCGGGATAGCGATCGGTGTTGGTCACCTGTACAGACACGTTCTTCTCCTCTTGAAGGCACTCCCAGCAGTATTCTCGACCTGCATCGAGGTTGCCTGCCGTGTCACCCGGCCGTACACCCTGTTGGCGGATCCTCTCAACCGGAGGTCGGCGAACCGGCCGTCGCGCTCGACGGACACCGGCTCCCGATGTACCCCGCCACCGCACTGGCGGCCTCAGCCCAGGTGAGCAGGCTCGGGTCCTGCCCGGGCACGACTGTGCCGACTCCGGCATCCGGCGCCGGCTGTTCGGGAATCGGGGGCGCCACGGCCGGAGCCGACGGGTCCGGAGCGGCCGTCTGCATCGGCGACACCACCGGGTCCGACGGACTCGGAGGCGGTCCCTGGAATTGCGCCCCAGTGGTCGTCTGACCAGGCGTGACCTCCGGGCTCGGAACAGCCTCAGCATCCGGACTGCTGATCGGCGGGACCGGCTCCTGCGGCGGCAGCGGCGCCTCACCGGGCAACTCCTGCGGCGGGGCGTCGAGCGGGTCGGAGAGCGAGGAACCACCGGACAGCGCCGTCAGTTCATTCATGTACGCGGTGACGGCGGTTCTCATTTCGGTCGGCGCGTCCTGCGGCAGATCGGCCTGCAACTGCTGCAGCGGGACCAGCAACTGCGAGTACTCCGCGCCGAGGTTCCCGTTGGAGATGCTGCCGTTCGTGGCAGCCTGCTTCGCCGCCTCGAGACTGGCGGTGTTGAAGGCTCGAGCACTGGTGCAGAACGGTTCCGGCTGCGACGGCGCAGGGGCGGCCTGTGGACCGGAGCAACCCACCAGCACGGCCCCGGTGAGCGCGAGCGGGAGCAGGGGTTTCACCAAGCCAGGATTCAACAAGTACGGCGCTGAGGCTCGCTGGGAGGCCGATATCCTCCGAAAGTGGAACCTCCCGCTGCGAGCCTTGGACAGCTCAATACCTCTAGGGGTATGCTGAGCGAGTCCCGGACACCTGTCTTTGGAGTTGATGTGTGCAGTCCAGCCACCTGCCGTTCCTGCGGAAAGATGACCTACTCCGGCTGCGGCCGCCACGTGGACCAGGTGCTGGCCGGCGTGCCCGTCCACAAGCGCTGCGACTGTGAGCCCAAACCGCGCAAGTCTTGGTGGCGGCGCTGACTCCCACCGGAGTCTTCGGACCCCGGGCATGAGCTCGAGCACGCAACCCCTTCCGGATCTCGGCCTCATGGCACTGTCGCCGTATCCCGTCGCCTGACCGCTGCGGGCCATCAGGCACAATGGCGGGAACCGGACAGGGAGCCGCTTCATGCCTGATGCACGATTACTCGCAGGCGCGATCACCGTTCTGGGTGCCAGTGCCGCGGGTCTCGGCGTCCCCGCAGCCACTCCCCGCCCGCCCGAAGTCACACAGACCCCCACCTTCGACGCGCCACCGCACACCCTCCCTGAGGCCCTGCGGCGCTGGCTCGATACCGCCCACCACGGCTTGATCCAGCGGGCGGAGACGGCATGCTTCGTCGCCAGCGGCAGGCTGAGGGTCGGCCGCTCTCCCTGGCTGCCTGTCGCCTATCGCACCGTGCATGAGCTCGGGCATTCCTTCGCCGCCGACATCACCGCCACTTGGTACGGCCGCCCGGTACTGCGGGCGCAGGATGGCTTCGTGGACCGGCGGGGAGTGGCCGCGGTCCGGGGCGAGGTCACTGTGGGACCCGGACTGGATCAGAGCGCGGTCTCGTTCCTCTGGTCCGAGGCGATCCTCATCCCGGCCTCCTGGACTCTGCCGGGAGTGACGTTCAAGCAGATCGAGGCCGATCATGTGCTCGTACAGGTCCGAAGCGACGCGGACGTCGCCGGGCCACTGTCTGCGCACCTGCGGTTCGACGCCGAAACCGGTCTTCCGCGGTCCTTCAGCGTTCCGTGGCGTGCCCGCGGCTCCGAGGGTGTCGACGGCGCACCCTGGTCGGTCGAGTACCTCGACTGGAGCCCCGCCGAACGAGGCCTAGCCCCCACGCAGTCGATAGTGCAGTGGGGAGACGAACGACGGCCCTGGCTGAGACTGCGGCTCCAGCCACCAGTGCTGAACGTACCCGTGACCGATCAGTTGCACCAGATACGGACTCTGCTCGAGTCGGGCGAGCAGGGCTGACGCGTCTGGTCCTGGCGCACCGCGCCTGCACTCGGGCTGGGATTCGACCTGAGTCAGACGTGTCTCCGCGGCAATTCTGGCCAGGGACGTCACGATTCGGCAGTCACCCCACGCCGCATGGATCCGATCGGCCGTGACCTGCGTCATACTTGGAGTGTTGGTGAATGCGGGGATCAGGATGGCGCGAGCAGCGGTGTGGGCTCGGGTGGCAACACCTTTTGCGGTGGCTGCGCTCAGCGCCGCCGCACTGGTGGCGCCAGCAGCGGCGAGCCAACGTTCAGGCACGGACCCGTACCTCGCCCCGGCGGGCAATCGCGGCTACGACGTCGAGAATTACGACCTGCGGATCCGCTACGACGATCAGGACCGGGCCATCGGAAGAGGACTGGTCACCGTCACCGCCACAGCGACCGCCGACCTCGAGGACTTCAGTCTCGATGCCCGCAGGACGTTGCGGATCAGATCTGTCCGGGTCGACGGCAACCGCGTCCGCTTCCGCCACCGCGACGACAAGCTGATCGTCGAGGCGTCGGCCGAACAGGGCGAGATCTTCCGGACCACAGTGCGCTACTCGGGTACGCCGCAGCCGATCCGCGACAGCGCCAGTGGGGATTTCTCGGGCTGGTTGCCCACGTCCTTCGGCGTGGTCACGTTCAATGAGCCGATCGGGGTGTCGTCGTGGATGCCCGCGAACGACGTCTTCTATGACAAGAGCACCTGGCAGGTGGAACTCATCACGCCGAAGGGCCTGACCGGGATCTCGACCGGGGAACTGCTGGACCTCTCGTCGAAGGGCGGCACAACACGGAGCCGCTGGCGCATGCCCGAGCCGATCCAGCCGTACACCCAGCTGGTTGCGGTCGACCGCTTCCGGGTCTCCGACCGCCCGATCAACGGCATACCAGCCGTGGTCGCCGTCGCGGCGCGCACCGGTACGAGCGTGAAGCAGATGCGCCAGCGCACGGCCAGTGCACTGCGCTGGCTGTCGGCACGATTCGGCGACTTCCCCTTCAGCACCACGGGAGCAGTCGTGGTCTCGGGTGCGGATGGTGCGATGGAGACCGCCGGCCGCCCGGTCTACAGCGACGCGGGTTACTACCACAACAGCGAGACCGTGCTCCACGAGATGGCGCACCAGTGGTTCGGCAACCTGCTGACCGCCCACAACGCCTCGGACATGTGGCTGCACGAGGGCTTCGCCACCTACCTCGAACTGGTAGAACAGGCCGAGCGCAAGGGCTGGAACCTCGACGACCTCGTGCACGCCAGCTACGTGCAGGAGGGCTGGGGATTCGGCGACCACCGCCAGTTCCATCAGGTGACCCTGGCCGACCCGACCCCGGCCTTCGTGCTGAACACCACGACGTACTTCCGCGGGCAGGCCGCCCTGCACGCACTTCGCGCCGAGGTCGGCGAGGATGCGTTCTGGGATGCCATGGCGGCGTTGGTCACCGGGCCGCTCGGAGAGACCACGTCGACCGAGATCGTCATCAGGGAACTGGAGGCCAGCACAGGCCGGGACCTCAGCAGCTGGGCGCAGCAGTGGGTCTACTCCACGGGCTACCAGGAACTGCCGGTGGCACCCACACCCCAGGCAGTGGTCTCCGAGATCGGGGTTCCGCTGATCGAGCAGGCTTCGCAGTGGGCGCAGACTCCCGGCAAGTCACTGCGCCGGAAGCTGAGGAGCGCCGCGACCGGCCACGCGCCGATGGACCATCTGGAGATCGGTGCCATCCGCAGCCGCAAGGGTCTCACCTACGTGAACGTGGGGGTGCGCACCTCGCCGTTGTATCCACAGGACTATCCGACCTGCCTGACACTCGACAGGAACTCCCGCGAACTGCGCCGAGCCTGGTACGACCCGCAGATCAGCTTCTCATCGGACTTCGCAGCCAACACGTTCACCACCAGCGCCTGCCCAGACTGAGCAGCCCGAACGGCAGCAATCACGTCAACCGAGGATGCCGCAGCCGCCCGAGCCGAAGCCGGTCGCGGAGTCGCTGTGATAGACGGTCCCGTCGGTACTGGTCGCCTCCATGCAGTAGGCATTGGCGTTGGCGCTGACCACGGTGAAGCTCTGGACACCGGGCATCCCCACGTAGCCGTACTTGCGCAGGTCGGAGACGTCTTTGGTGTAACTTCCCGTCTCGGCGTGGACGACCTCCTGTGCACCTGCCGCCTGCTGGAGGTCGACTTCGACGGCGATATCGGTAACCGGGCCGAAGAGGTCGTCGCCACCCGGTGAGGTCAGCTGGGGGTTGGTCATCAGTGGGAGCAGGATTGCAATCATCAGCAGCACCGCGAGGACGGTGAGGATCGTGATGACGTAGCTGAGCACCAGCCCCACCATGGCCATCTCGGACCCGGCTCCGTTCAGGTCCCGTGCACGCCGTCGAGCCAGATGCCCCACCACGATGCCTGGGATGGAGGTCAGGAAGCCGAAGAGGAAGCCGAGCACTCCCAGCACCAGTGCGGCCACGGCAAGGCCGTTGCTCTGCTGGTACTGGTACTGGGGCTGGTAGGCAGGTGCTGCCAGACCTGCGGGGGGCGGGAAGGCAATTGTCTGGTGCGGCACCTGCTCAGTACCGGGGCTCCAAGCAGATCCGTCCCAGTACTGGGTGTTACCGGCCGCGTTGCGATACCAGCCGGGAGCCCATTGCGACTGCGGCATGACGATCAGCTCTTCACCTTCACGGCCGCCGAGAGTTCGGTGGCCGTGAACGGCCCCAGTTCGGTGCCATCCTGCGCGAAATGCAGCAGCGCCACCGAGAACACGGCTCGCAGCGTGCTCACCAGTATTGACGCGATCACCAGCACCACGGCGCCGATCACGATGAGCGGGATGCCGAGCGCCACGGTACTGCCCATGATCGAGATGATGATGCCCGCGACCAGGAAGATGATGCCCGGCAGAATCCCGATGAGGAGCACCAGACCGCCGATGCGGACGCCTCCGGCGAGCCTGGCGCCCCAGGTCCGCTTGAGCAGCCCCGTCGACTCCTTGATCGCTGCGATCGGGCCGAGGCCATGCAGGATGATGAGCGGCAGCACGAAGAAGGTGATGAGTGACCAGGCCGCGGCCAGCAGGGACGCCGCCACCAGCCTGACGATCGCCAGAATCGCGTTGTTGCCCGAGCCGTTGCCCCGAACGGCACTCAGCAGCCAGCCCACCAGGGTCTGGATGAACGCCCAGCCCAGCAGGGCACCGAGACGCGCGAACGAAGCCGACAGTCCGGCGCCGAAACTCGAGTCCCGGCCCTGGAGTTCCTCATCCGCACTCTTCACCAGCCCGCCCATCAGCACTTGGGTGATGAGCGTGGCGCAGTAGCCGGCGACGAACAGGGTGATGACCAGGACGACATACGTCATTGCGCTGGTGTCATCGCGCTCGGCCGCATGAACGAGTTTGTCGGTGATGTTGTCGAAGCCGAGCACAGCGGCCCCGGCGAAACCGATGACCAGCACGGCGATCACCGCCAGCACGGCCGCCACGACCGGGTAGGCCAGCATGTAGGGATTCGCCCTGACTACGCCGAACGCTTGCTTTGTGATCTGACGGCCCTCACCCCAGCTGCGCCTCATGAGAACCTCCTGAGCCATTGTGCAGCGCCGGGCCGCGGGATGCGCCCCTGGCGGGCAAAGGGATGACGACCTGTGTCAGGTGGCGTTGCGGGCCGAACCCATGAGGATCGGTGACACCGGCGGCACGTTCAGCAGCGTGGTCCGGCGCAGGCCGCTGGTGTCGAAGCGCAGCGCATCCATGACGGACTTGGGGTCACGATCGGGGTGACAGCCACCGGCCACGCGCGGCCACACCGGGCCGAGCGCCCGCTGAGTGAACCGGGTGAAGGTCCGGTCCTCCGCGACCACATGTTCCAGAACACCCACCACGCCGCCGGGTTTCACGACGCGGCGCACCTCTCGCAGCACGTCGTCGGGGTCCGTCACACTGCACAACACATAGGTGAGGAGTGCACTGTCGACGCTGTTGTCAGGCAGCGGAACGGCCTCCCCCACGGCGTCATGCACGTTCACACTGAGCCCCAGCCGCCGCGCCCTGGCGATGTTCTCCTCGGCTGCCCTGCGCATGGGAGCGCTCGGCTCCACCGCCTCGATGGCCGTGACGGCAGGTGGCAGATGGTGGAGATCCTCGGCCGGACCGAGACCCACGATCAGGGTGCGTCCCGACAGACCCGAACAGACCTCACCGCGGGCTTCGCCGATGCGTCCGGAGTCCTCCCAGCCCGCCAGCCGGCTGTACAGCGCACTGAAGACCCGGTGATCGTGCCCCTTCACAGCCGCCAGTCACCCTCACCGGCGCGGGGCTGTTCGGGGATCATGCCGGCCGAAGCGGCCTCCGCGGCCTCATCCAGGGCGGCAAGCTCGGAGTGGGTGTGCCAGGTGCGGCTGCGCTGCTGCAGGTCGATGACCAGCACGCGGGACCGGGACTGATGCCCGTCGAGCCGGAGCCTGTCGAGCATCGCGCCCGCCAGTAGCGCCAGCAGCGCCAGCGCCACGACCGCTGGCCACCGCAGCGCCTCATGCGACTGACCGAGATGGTCGGTCGCCAGCCAGCCGATGAGCAACGTGGCAGGCAGCAGCAGCGCCGACCAGGCGCGAAGGTGCGTGTGTGCGGGATGGTGCCGTTCGAGTCGCAGCCGGAGAAGGGCCACCAGCCAGGCCCACAGCAGCCCCATGCATGCCATCGCGATCAGCGCCCCCACCGCGGGGTTCACTGCGTCCGAAGGCACGAGAGAGCTCACCAGGGCCGACTCAAGCAGAAGCACGAAGATGACGCAGGTCAGGGCCACATAGACGCCGGTGAGCCCGAGCCTGATCTGGCGGTCGGCCCGCCGCTGGTCGGCGGTGAGGCCGATCTCGTGGCGGTAGAAACGCGCAGACACGTAGACGTCCCTTCCTGCCCCCGCGGATTCCCGACGCTTAAGGGTAAATAGTGCAGCACAGAGTCGATCATGTGGGTCATTAGCACAGGGCGTGTCGGGCTCAGCGCGCAGGTGCAGCGCAAACCCCCCGCCCCACATCGATCACAGTTCGATGACGCCGATGAGGGATTCTCTGCCGCCGTCAGGCCTGCAACCGGTCGAGACACGTAGTGATGCTGTCGGGCCCGGAGACCTCCTCCAGCACCAGCCCAGCCAGGCCGGGACGGTCCAGCAGCGCGACCACGGTGGCCGCGACATCGGCGCGCGGAATCTCACCGCGAGCCACCTCTGCGGCAATCGTCACGTGGTCGTCCCCCGCGGCGTTGGTGAGCCGGCCGGGCCGCAGGATGGTCCATGCCAGGCCACTGTCACGCAACGTCTGCTCGGCGGCGGCCTTGGCACGCAGGTAGTGCGAGAACACATCGTCACCTCCACCGGGACTGCCGGCCCCCATCGAGGAGATCTGAACGAATCGGGAGACGCCATTGGCCTCACACGCGCTGACGCAGCGATCCGAGGCCTTGTGGTCCACGGTGTACTTGCGATCGATCCCGCTGCCCGGACCAGCACCCGCGGCGAAGACGAAGCCGTCGAGCCCTTCGGTCACCTCCAGCAATTCGGCATCCGCCACCACTTCCAGATCACAGACCATGGGGCGGGCGCCGTCGGCCTGGATGTCCTCGATCTGGCCTGGGTTGCGGATGATGCCAACGACCTCGTCGCCGCGAGCCGTGAGCATCCTGGTGATGAGACGGGCGATCTGGCCGTGGGCCCCAGCTATTCCGATACGCATATCACCTGCCTACCACGCCCGTGTTCGTGTACGCAGCCCGAACTCCCCCTCAGGTGGGCGCACGGACGCCGTGATCAGCCGGCCAGGGCAGCGTCCACGTGCTGCTTGAGCACTGGAGCGGGCTGAGCCCCGATGATCCGGTCAACGACCTTACCGTCGCGCCACAGCACGAGCGTGGGGATCGAACTGGCCTGGAACCGCTGACTCGTCCGCGGCGAATCATCCACGTTGACCTTCACGACCTTGACCTGGCCCGCATATGTCTTGGACATCCGCTCCAGCACGGGGGCAACCATCCGGCACGGACCGCACCAGGGCGCCCAGAGGTCGACGAGCACCAGCTGCTTGGAATCCAGTGCCTGGTCGATCGTGGCATCCGTGGCGTTGACCAGCCATGGCAACGGCTTCTTGCAGTTGGCGCACTGGGCCTTGCCCTTACCGCCGATCGGCACTCGGTTCTTGGTGCCGCAGGATTCACATTTGACGATGTCACCAGCCATGACTCCATTGTGGGGTACGCACACTCCCGACGACAGGCGGCCGGCAAGAACGTGCCTCCGCACGAGCGCGTGCTATCCCTGAACGGGGCAGTGCCCTTGAAGCCCCGTTCACGGCGACCGGGCGTCGCACTGCTCAGGAACTCTGCGCGCAGGGTTCGTCGCTGAAGACCCCGCCGTAAGACATGACACCGTCACCCCAGAGATAGGGAGCGAGCTGGTCCAGGATGCTCTGGTCGGTCACCAGCGCCGTGTGCTTGATGCCGCAGGTGAAGAAGAAGTCCACGTCGTCGCCCGCCGGGTCGCGGGGGTTGCTGCCACGGATGGCGGAGAAGACGGGCACGAGTTCGTCACCACTGGTGCTGGTGGTCAGGGTGTCGGTGGTCTCCTGCTGCTTGACGACCCTCTTCTGATTGCTGCTGGGCCAGTCGGTGCAGCCCAGGCAGAACTGCTCAGTAGTGGGCACACCCGACCCAACGATCTGGACCCAGTCGGCGATGCCACTACGGTTGAATCCCTCGGCCCGCTCGGCAACGCCCGACTCGTCATACAGCTTCTGCGCCTGGCACGGGAATGTCTCCTGCTGCGGGCAGCTGTCCAGCGCCGCACCCAGCGTCTGACCCACCCCGTTGTAGGGCACCCAGTAGCTCTTGCCGTCGTTCGATTCCGCCGCGAGCCAGCCCTGGCCCTTCGTGTTGTTCTGCTGCGCGATGTACTCGTCGTACCAGCGGGTCGGCAGCAGGTGATAGGGCCCGGGCATCGATGAGAAGGTCGAGGCGATGAGCTGGTTGCCGATGATGTGGGACAGCACACTGGCTACCAGACCCGGCTGCAGTTCTCCCTGTACATCCGGTCGCAGGCCCGTCACGCCCCACCAAGGACTCCCGGCGCCGACGAACCTGCCGACATAGTCGCCAGCCTGTTCACCCTTGGCCTCGACATAGTCGATCCAGGCCTCGAAGAGGGTGTTTCCGAACGAGTGCGCCAGCACCGTCACCTTCGCGCCAGTCTGCTGGCGCATGTTCACGATCGTCTCGTGCAGCCGGGGCACCTGCTGTCGTGGATCAAGGCGCCAGTCCCAGGCCCATGCCTCGAAGGGCCGGCCCAGTTGCTCGCTGGTGTCCTGCATGGTGATCCCGAGCTCGCTGTACACGGGGGTCTGGTAGACCGCGCAGGAGTGTGCGCCGGGTCCGATGGCACCGGAGGACTCGGGGATACACCAGGTGGCCGACACGGGTTGCGGGTCGTTCAGCGCCACGGAGCCCTGTTCGAACTTCTTGGCGCCGCAGGACTTGGACGAAGTCGTCTGGGACTCAACCTTCCCGCCCTGGATCGTATTGATGATGCCCAGAGCCCCGATGTCACTGTTGACCTTGACCCCATCGACAGATCCGGGCCAGACGAGGTTGCGGTTGCCGTCGTGCTCGCAGGCCAGTTCCGAGCCGAGGAAGCCTGGCAGGAACAGCACTCCGGCCCTGTCCGCTTCGGAATCCTGGGTGATGTCCGGCGTCGCAGTGCCCGCTGGCTGCGAGGGGGCGGAAGAGGAAGAGCATGCTGAGATGAGCAGACCTGATGCCACCAGGAGTGTCAGAGCCGTAATGGCGCGCCTGGCTGCGGATGGTGTGGTTCGGCCGGTTCCCATGAGCGCCACACTACCGCGAGGACGACGTATCCTTCAGTGGCTCCTGTGGAATCAGAGGCCGTAATCCAGCCGCAGATTCCCGCGCCAGAGACCATCCCGGTCAGGGTCAGTGAACACGAGCCGTCCTGGCATGTCCCACCGGAAACTGCCACGCAGCACCAGTCGTGACGGGCGCCACTGATCGACTCTGCCACGGTTGACGATCCGGTAGCCACTGAGCCTGAACCGGACAGGAGAGCCGCTGTCGTTCAGCCGCTTCCAGGGCCTGCCGACCAGTGAACGGACAACCTGCGCCCGACCGGACCTGGGTGCGGTACGCATACCCGCGCTGGTGGTGACCTTGGCCTCTCGGACGCCGCGAAGCCCATCGAGCCGGACGCCGGGCGACCCCTGCGTCACTGACGGGAAGGCCAGGCTGGTCTCCTGTCCCGGAGCGTCCGCCATCGCGACCACGGGCGCCTCGGGGACCGACTGTGCCGGCAGGTCCGAGAATGCCAGCACCCCCGCCGCACCCACTGCCAGGCCTGCCAGGAGTCTCGCTCGCATGGGGCCCCTCTCATCGTGGCATCATCGTCGCCCCCGCCATTGTGGCCGCGGGGGTGGGGCAGATGAGGGACCGACGCGGGAGTGCAGCGCAGCGGACTCCCAGACGTTCCCGAGTCGTTACTCCGTGGCATCGGGAGCTGGACTGGGCCCTTCCTCCTCGACAGGTACACCCTTGCCAGTCCCCTCGGCAGGGGCTGCCCTCGGCTGCGACAGGACCGTGGGTCGTCGACCACCACTGAGCCAGCGGTCCAGGCCCAGCATGATGAATGCGAACGCGATGCCGAGCAACAGGATGACCACGATGTTCACTGCGACCCCTGCATAGCCCTCCAGCTGGACACCCGGGACCAGCGGTGTCGGATCGTTGACGTCGATGAACGGATATGGGTACCAGTGCTGCGGGTCGCCCTGCACATAGGTGATAGGAGGATTCGCAGGCGGCCGGGTCAGGAACTCGCCGTGAATCAGGGTGTAGCCGAGCCAGGCCACCGGGATGATGAGCATCAGGAAGACGTGGCGCAGCGTGAATCGTGGACGTGGCCCGAACAGCAGGAAACCGAGGAGGGTGGCCCACGGCACGATGTAGTGGAAGACCGCGTTGGTGTAGACCCCGAGGCCCTGCGGGCGGGCGTCGGCCGCCAGCACAAGTGCGTACACGAGGCCGGTGATCACGATCATCACCAGGGTGCTCATCCGCAACCAGCGGAAGAGCACCCCGTCCTCGCCCGGATGCAGCGCCAGGCCCCAGTTGACCGCGCAGACGAAGATGTTGCTCCACACCGTGAAGTAGGAGAGGGTGAAGACAATCCCGTTGATCCCGCCACCTTCCGGATTCGTACCGGAGAGCCAGAGGCTGATGACGATCGCCGAGGTTCCGAGCAGGGCGACGATCAGGTGGTAGATCATGGCGACCGGGATCCAGCGCCCTGTGGGAGCGGTGGTGAGCGTGGCGGGTTGCATCCCCGCATCAGCGGTCATGTGCCCACGATATTGCCTGATGCAGGCGGACTCCCCCTGAGCGCCCTCAGCAGGTGGTCGGCACCGGCTGATCGGTGAGGAAAGCGGCAACCACCCGCTGCACGTAGCCATCGTTGGGCAGGCCACCGTGCTCGACCGTATCGGACGAGCACGCATCCTGCACCAGCACGTTGGTCGCTCCGTCGAGCTCGCTTGAGGTGAAGGGACGGATCACGTCATCATTCTCGGAGTAGACGCTCAGGAAATCCCCATCGACGGCAGGGAGAGCCGTGAGCAGGTCTGAGTCGGGCTGCATCTGTTGACAGGCGATCGGGCAGGCACCCACCAACCCACCCAGGCTGGCAAGCACCGTGCCGTTGTGGGGGCTCCCGATCGTGACGATGCGGTCGATCGCTTCCGGTGCCTGCTGTGCCGCCGACCGGGCGGTGATTCCCCCGGCTGAATAGCCGACGAGGTCGACGTCGTAGCCCTGGGCCTGCAGTGCCTGCGCCTGTCGGGCTACATCGGCGCCATACTCCGAGAGGTCACCCCGACCATCGCCGACATCGACGATCTCAGTGCGGATTCCTTGCTGCCGAAGGACATTCGACAGCGGCACCAACCCGTCGGCGCCGCCCCCATAGCCGGGGATGAGCAGAACCGCGGGAGGCCGTTCCTCCAGGGGGAGCGCCGCCTCAGCCTGTGTCGTGTCGCCGAACACACGTGGCCACAGGAACCACAGCACTATGGCAACGACGATGAGATCCGCGACGACGATCACGGCGATCAGCGTGCGACGGTCCATATTCCACTGTAGGTACGGCAGGGTTTCGAAGGCGAACGCGATCACCTCTGTGCCGGTTGCCTCCAGACCTGCGCCGCGGGGTATCCTGCATAGGTGCCACCGGCACGCCGCCTTAGCTCAGTCGGTAGAGCGGCTCACTCGTAATGAGCAGGTCGTCGGTTCGATTCCGACAGGCGGCTCCAGAAGCCGCGGCAGGACAGCGGCCCAACCAGCAGAAAACACTCGCGCTCAACGCTTTCGCGCTCTGCCCGGTGCTGGCACGGACAACACACCCACGCGATCTGGCTGGACGGGAGTGGATGACCGCGGTCAATGTCCAGCAGCGAGGTGGCTGTCGTCCGAGCACGTACCGAACACTGAGGTGGCGCCTCTAGCGGGCGGCGTCACGGCTACTGGGGTGGGTGGAACAGGTAGCGGCCAATCTTCGCCATCGTATCCTCGTGACTGCAGCCGCGATCGCGAAGGCCGTCGTACTCCCGGCGCTCCGATGGCAGTAGCCGGAGTCCATCAAGTGGGTCGCTGGCGCGGCTTTGCCCAGACCCTGGGGCGCCCATGATCACGGGGCCGGTCTCGATCAGGACGGCAGAGTCGGTACTCACGTGCTCCTCCTTCGGCAGTCGCTTCCATAGCTAGTTGTAACGACTGTCGGACCGTGTGTCAGATCCTGGCCGATCCGCCCTGTATGTACGCCCGAAGTGTCTACTTGGCCCGAGTGGTCCTCAGCCGCTGATCCGATGGGGAGATGGGACTGGCCGCTGAGTCGCCTGACTGCATGTTCGGCCTCGCTCAGTTCCCAGCAGCTTCGTGGCGGGGGTTCGAACTGAAGCTGCAGTCCTGAGCCGAACCTCGAAGGCGCACCCAACCTCTGGCCGCGAGCCCACAGCTGCCGGTCTCCGGATCATAGGTCGAATCCGACAGGCGGCTCCAGCCACGGGATCACCATGACTTGGCTACTTGCCTTGCTTGCCGCCCGAACCCGGGTCGTCGTCGTCGCGTTTGCCGTTCCCGGTCAGCGCTGACTTCTTCTTCCAGTCCTGCCAGGAATTGGTCCAATGTTTGCCCTGGCCGTAGGCCAGCGACGACTTCATCGGTCGTCCGGTACCCTTGGTGACCACCGGGTCTCCTTCCAGAGTGCGGTGGTAGAGCCACCGGGCATCCTCGATGTTCATGTTGGTGCAGCCGTGGGAACCGTTGGCCTTGCCGATGCGGTACCGGGCCCAGGGTGCGGAATGGATGAACTCGCCGTCGGTGGTGATCGGTTGGGAGTAGGGGGACATGACATCCCAGTTGTCACCGCGGACGTTGCCTGTCATTCGGAGATTGCGGTACTTGATGCCGGTGAGGACCTTGATACCCGAGCGGGTCTCCCACTTGCGTTTGCCCAGGGAAACGCCGAACTTCTTGCGCAGCTTCCCGTTCTGGTACACGAACATGTGATGCTTTCGGTCCTTGATGAGCATGACGAATGATCGTGCGATCCGCAGCGTTTCGATCCGCGTGGCCTGACTGCCGCCGACGTAGCGGGTGTCACCGTCGTCGCTCAGGACGACGTCGGTGAGGTTGATCCAGAAGCGCACGTTGGTGTCGCCGGGCCAGAAGTTGCGGGTCCGGTACACAGCGGTCTGGTCATCGAGCCAGCCCCAGCGACCGGCCGGAAGAGCGACAGCCTGAGCGCCCTCCTTGGTGGTCCGGTCCCCCGTGACGGCGATGCTCTTCTCGACAGTCGCCTTGTCGTTGATCGGGACGGGGAACCGCATCCTGACGGTCTGAGCGACGCCTCGCTTGCCGCGGGGGATGTCGAGGGATGGGTTGACCTTGACGACCTTGACACCGCTCTGGGCCGAGACATCACTCGACTCGATCCCGTTGGCATCAGCCAGCCGGTCGAATTCCTCATCCTGATCGGTCAGGAACTGCTCGACCTGTTGTGCAGTCTCCTCCAGCTTGGGTCGCAGGCGTTCGTCCGAGACGTCCGGGGCTGCAGTGGCACTGCCGGCGGCCAGCACCCCGAGCAGGAGAGACGAGGTCACAGCCGTCATGAGGGCGAGCTGCTTCATCGTGTTCCCTCCCGTCCTGCCTTAAGTGTCGGATCCCCAGACGACGGAGTCGCGCCGGATGCCCTGATTTCTCCCCCAACCGGAGGCACCCCTCGCGAGAAACAGGATATCGGTGAGGCGGGTGGCCGACTACCGGTCGAGTTCTGGTCCACGGATCCCCCGATCCATGAGACCACGGATCGAACCCGCCCGGCAGCGCTACGCAGGCGGCGAACTGGTCGGTGGTTGCTGCGCGGGAGGGGGTGTCGCCTCACCCGACGGAGCCGGCGCCTGCGCCTGTGCCGCTGCGGCTTGGGCTGCCTGCGCTTCGGCTGCCTGACGGGCCGCCACGGCTGCGGCGGCGGCGTTGGCAGCGGCAGCCTGCTCCTGTGCGGCCATGATCTGCGCCTTGATCTCTGGAGGCAGATGGGACATGAAGTACGGCTTCGAGCGGCGCATGTTGTTCAGCAGCAGCACGATCAGGCAGAACAGAATGGCCGCGAACCCGGTGCCGTAGAACAACTGGAAGAGCGCGAAGAAGATGTTGATCACCATCAGGACATTGACCAGCATCCAGGCCTGAGCGCTGCCCTTCAGCTGACCAACACCCAACCAGATGTAGATGAGGAAGAGAACGAATGAAAGCAACGCATTGAAGTACCACACCCAGTCGCTGACAGGGGCTCCGTAGAGAAGCTCCGATTCCCCCGGCTGGATCGCCAACACCAGAGCGGCCACTGCGGCCGCCAGGTTCAGCAGGGCGATGATCCAGACCAGGATCGCCACGACGACGACAGAACCGGGGCGCGGCAGTTCGTCGGGGATCGAGAAGGGCTCGGATGGTTGTGTAGTCATAGTCGAAACGTACCGCAATGCCTGGTATGTCGGAGTGGCAGTTCGGCTACTTTTCCGCACGGTTGGCCGACGGGATCACCGGATGCCGACCTTGGGCCGTCACGGTCGGTCGATGTCGGGCCGTCTGGGCTGCCCAGCAGGAGCGGGCCACCGGTGAACGGCGTCAGAACCACTCCTTGCGCTCGACGAGGTAGGTCTGCACGAACTCGGCATCAGACTTGGTGAGGTAGATGATGCCCTCTATCAAGCCGATGATGCTGCCGAGGCCACAGGTGAAGACCGTGATGACGATGCGCAGGATGCCGCCCTGGGCGTCGTCGAGATAGAAGCGGTGGATGCCGAAGCCACCCAGCAGGATGCCGAGGAC
>JAGQTY010000034.1:28434-34943 GCA_020438795.1 Actinomycetota bacterium | reverse complement strand
AACGATTGGTACGAAGTGCATACATGTCCGACGCGATGAGCACAACCGGAGGGACAGTACGGCGCGTCACTGATACGGTGCCGCCATGAGGCACCCGAGACTGCTGCTCAAATGAGCATCACCGTCCCCGGTATGGCCTGGTTCGTCGGCCTGCGCATCGGGGTGGCGCTCTGGCTGCCGATCGCGATCGCCTATGCGATCTCGCCCGAGATCGTCGGGATCGGGATATTGGCCGGCGTGGGCGGGCTGCTGGTCAGCATCGGGACGCTGAGTGCGCTGGGCAGCAGCTACCGGGAGATTCTGCTCGCAGCCGTCGGCACCTGGTTCTGGACGCTGCTGCCGCTGATGATCGGACTGCTGCTCGAATCCCTCCCGGCGCTGCAGATCGCCCTTGCGATCGTGTGGGCTTTCGCCGCCTCGTTGGTGGTGGACTGGTCCTCGGTCGCCGCCTCCGTCTCCATGTACTCGGTGATCGCCATCGCTGTGGTTGTGCAGGCGATCGGCGAGGTACCGGCCGAGGCGATTCCCGTTCTGGGAGTCGCCTGGACCCTCGGGTGTCTGCTGGCCCTCCTGATGGCGGTCTCGTTGTGGCCGTTCCGGTCGATGCGGGCCCAACGCAAGCAGGCGGTCGGCGTACTGCGAGCGGTGGCCGCCGAGCTGCGAGCTGGGCCCGGAGCCAGTCCCACAACCATGCAGGATGCGGCATCGGCCCTGACAGCAGCGATGGATTTCTTCGATCGTGAGCGCGCGCGACGCCTGGAGCGCAACGAGGAGGACGGTCGTCTGTTCCTGGCAACATACACGCTGTCCCGGCTCAGTCGGCGAGCCGGTGAGCTTCGAGAACTCCTTGCTACGACGCAAGCCTCAGCGACTGCACAGCAGCGATCCAGGGCAGTGATGGCAGCGTGCGCAGATCGGCTGGACGACCTGGCCGATGCGGTGGCGGCGCAGACACCGGTGGCCGCCTCAGCCGATGAGCCTCTGTTCGCGAACTCGCCCGACTCCACGGCCCAGCCCGGGACCGGCTCCGGCGCCGATCGCACCGTGGGACGGGCCACCGAGCTCGTCGCCCGCGACACCGTCGCCGTCACCACGGCACTGGCCGCTGGATCGCCGCAAGCGGTCGCGCGTCTGCATGCCAGCCTGCCGCAGCAGCTGCCCTGGTGGTCCCGGATCGGAGAGACACTCAGTTGGGGTTCCTCGGTGTTCCGGCTCGGACTGCGACTCGCGATCGCAGTCGCGTTCGTGATGATCGTGGTCGCGATCTTCGACATCCCGTACGGCTACTACTGCACGCTCAGCGTCATCGTGATCCTCAAACCGGACTACGGAGGCACCCTGTCGATGGCCTGGGACCGGTTCCTCGGTGCGGTGGTGGGGGCCGCGATCGCCGTCCTCATCGCACTGGCAGTGACCGACGTGTGGTGGATCATCGTATTCGGTTTCCTGTTCACCTGGATCTCGGTGCTGCTGCTCATCGGAACCTCACGCTGGTCGTTCATGATCATGATCACCGTCGCCGTACTGGTGCTGCGAGAAGTCGAGGGCGTGGATGACTTCGCAGTGCTGATCTGGTTCGCGGTACTCACTGTCGCCGCTTTCGTCATCTCTCTGGTCGCACAGAACCTGGTGCTTCCGGTGTGGCAGCGAAACCAGCTGCCCAAACAGGTGGCCGCATCGCTGAGCGGCCTCGCCGACTACGTCCGGCTGCGCTGGGTAGAGGCGGCGCCCATGCCGCAACTGGTTGCACAGTCCCGACGGATCAGACAGGAGAACATCAACCTGGACATGGCCTATCAGGCCTTCGCAGCTGACCCGAAGCGACAGCAGGGCGACGTCCAGCAGCAGTGGCTGTTGATCGTTCATGCGACCGAGATCGCAGGGCTGGAGATTCTCGCTGGTGCAGCCGCGGGATCCGAGGCTGCGGATGAGCACCAGGCGCCCGACCTCGCCGCACTACTGGACTCCTTGGCCTCAGTGTTCGCCCAGTCCGACGCAGGCCGCCAGGTGCAGCTCCCAGAGGCTCTTGTGCAGCAGCTCGACAGCGTTGGCGATGGGGCGGATGCCGGCACCACCGACCAGCTCAGTCAGGCACGGGCCACCCTGTCAGTGGCACTCACCTGAGTCCGGGCCGAGCGCACTCACCCCTTCGTGTCATATCCACACCGCATGAGCGCCTGGTCCATAGACTCACGACAGGACCAAGGTCCTGATGAGGAGGAAGCATGAGCAAGAAGCAGACAGTGGCCGAGGTCCTGTGGGAGATGCTGGTGGCAGCCGGAGTGAAGCGCTGCTACGGGATTGTCGGCGATGCGATGAACCCGATCATGGATGCCTTGCGCGGTTTTCCGGAGATCGAGTTCATCCACGTGCGCAATGAGGAGGCCGGTACCTTCGCGGCCAACGCCGAGTCCTTCGTGACCGGGGGCCCGGTTGCGGTCTGCGGAACCTCCGGTCCAGGAGCGACTCACCTGGTGAACGGCCTGTTCGATGCCCTGCACGAACGCGTGCCCACCATCGCCATCGCGGGCGATGTGGACAGCACTGTGATCGGCTCAGGGGTCGTCGAGGAAGTCGACACCAACGTCGCCTACCTCAGTTGCACCCTGTCGCGGGCCCGGATAGAGAACCCCTGGCAGGCGGGTCCAGCCTTCCGCTCCGCCATCGATCGTGCCATTACCGAGAGGGGACCCGTTCTGCTGAGCATCCCCGGCGATGTCGCCGCGATGGAGTACCAGGGTGCCCCGGTCAGGGTGACGCCGCAGCAGTCGGGCGAGCCAGTGCTGGTCCCGTCCCAGACGGAACTGCAGGCGCTGGCCGACGCCATCAACAGCGCGGAGAAGGTCACCATCTTCGGCGGCGACGGCTGCCGCGGCGCCGGTGAACTCGTGGTCGAACTCGCCAAGAAGATCAACGCGCCCGTGGGGTACTCGTGGCGGGGCAAGGCAGCGCTGGAGGGCGACAACCCGAACGACGTCGGCATGTCCGGCCTGCTCGGCTGGGGCGCCTGTTACAAAGCGATGCACGAGGCAGACGCGCTGCTGATGCTGGGCACGGACTGGCCGTTCACCACCTTCTACCCCTCCGATGTGGAGACCTATCAGGTGGACACCGTTCCTGGACACCTCGGCCGTCACGCACCGAACCTGACGCAGGGATTCGTGGGCGATGTCGGCGACACCATAGCGGCGCTGTTGCCACTGATCGAGGCGAAGACCGATCGCAAGTTCCTCGACACCTGCCTGAAGAAGACTGACAAGGACGTGAAGCGCCTCAACCACTACGTCGAACGCGGACCGAAGATGTCGCCGATCCGGCCGGAGTATCTGGCAGCCACACTGAACGAGCTCGCTGACGACGATGCTGCATTCACCGTCGACACCGGCACCGCCTACATCTGGAGCGCGCGATACATCAAGATCGGCCCCAAGCGGTCGCTGTTCGCCTCTGCCTCTTGGGCCAGCATGGCCAACGCGATGCCGAACGCCATGGGGATCCAGCTGGCGCAGCCGGACCGCCAGGTCATCGCCCTCTGCGGCGACGGCGGCATCTCCATGCTGCTGGGAGAACTCATCACCATCGCCGAACGACAGCTGCCGGTCAAGCTCTTCGTGCTGCACAACAACAAGCTCGACTTCGTGAACATCGAGTTCCAGGAGGCGGGCCTGCGACCGTTCGGCACCGACCTGTGGAACCCGGACTTCTCCAGAGTCGCCGACGCCATCGGGCTCAAGGGTGTGCGTCTCGATGACCCGGGGACGGTCCGCGAAACCGTACAGGAAGCCCTGGACCACGACGGCCCGGTCCTTGTCGATGCGATGGTGGACCCCAACGCGCTGGCGATGCCACCGCACGTGAACAAGCAGATGGTCTCACGGTTCGGCTTCTCAGAGATGAAGCAGATCATGCACGGCGAGGGTGGCAACGTTGTCAAGAACGTCGAGAAGAACATCGACCTGATCTGATCCGGCGGCGGCGCCTCAGCAGGATCGGGAGCCCTCGTCGGGCGCGGAACCGTCGTCGGCCTTGAACCGCCAGGCGTAGCCACCGGGGCGCAGCTCCAGACGCAGGATTCCGTACCTGTCGTCCACGACTGCCCGCGATCCGGCCACCGTCTGGCCCACGGGACGCAACCCGGCACCACCGGTCCCCACAACGAACTGCAGAACCGAGCCCCGCTGGATCCGCTCGTAGTGGTGATCGTGCCCGGACAGGAACAGATCAACACCGCGGCGGCGCAGCAGCGAAGCAAGGTCACTCATCGCCGAGGACCCGCCGTGTGCGCCACTGGACCATACCGGATGGTGGAAGGCGGCAACCAGACACCTGTCGCCTTGGGTGGCCTGCTCGACGAAGCGATATTGTGCGGACCCCGGCGTGCAGTCCACCTTGTCACAGTTGGAGTCCAGCGCCAGCAGCCGCCAGCTCCCGAAGTCCTTCACGTACCACGTCTGCTCGGGGGTTCCCGCCGCAGCACCGAAGTATGTGAAGTATCCGCCGTCATCGGCGTAGTAGTCGTGATTGCCGATCACGGGCAGCGTTCTGTCCTTGATAGGACCGTAATGGGGGTCGTAGCAGCGCAGCAGATACTCCATCGACGACTCCGGGTAGGCGATGTCGCCGAGAGCGAGGAACAACGCCCGTGCCCGAACGAGCCCCGCGGCCTTGTCCGGGTCCGCCGTGCAGGACCCCAGATCGCCAGCGGTGTCGATCCGCTGGAATGTGCTGATTTCCGTAGTGCCGCTCGACCTGCCCCCTGCGCGCAGCCGGTAGGTGTACACGCCGACCGGACCGGCACGGAAGCGAACCTTCGCGACGCGATTGCGGACCCGATGGCGCGACACGGTATGCCACTCACCGTCGCGGTATTGCTGGAGCCGAATGCGCTTGACCCCTCGACCAACCGTCACCGTGGACCGGATCTGCTTGTCGACCGCGGCCGTCCGCTCTCCTGCGGACCAGCCGGCGAAGCCACCCTTGTCGGCTGCACCCGGCGGCACAGGTCCAGCCTGCGATGGCGTCGCCAGGAGCGCGCCGAGCAGCCCCATGAGCAGCGCCGCGACACCCAACCCCTTCATGGACCAAGTATGCGCCCGGGAGCAGTGGCCCAACAAGAGATGACTGCCGAGTGCACCCGTCTCACCACCATTCGAGGGTTGCCCCGCCCGGCATCGCACGTAGACTGACGACCCATGACAGCCAAAGCCGCACGGACCGACAAGCTGGACCGGGCCACGATCCTCGCGATGGTGGCCATGAGTCTGGTCGTGTTCGTGATCGCCAACGACTTTGTCGCCATGAGTGTGGCGCTGCCCCGCATGGAGGAGGACCTCAACGCGGATGTTTCGTTGCTGCAGTGGGTCATCAACGCTTACGCATTGGTCTTCGGCGTCCTGATCGTGCCGGGTGGGCGGCTCGCGGACATGTTCGGTCGGCTGCGCGTGCTCTATGTCGGCGCCGCGATCTTCGCCCTGTTCTCTCTGATCGGGGGCCTTGCCCCTGACGTCTACTCCCTCATCGGTGCCCGGGCGCTCCAAGGGGTCGGCGGTGCCCTGATGTGGCCGGCGATCCTGGGTCTGGTCTATGCGATTCTGCCGGGGAGCAAGGCCGGACTCGCCGGTGCTCTGGTGATCGGGGTAGCGGGAATCGGCAACGCGACCGGACCGCTGCTGGGGGGCGTCCTCACCGAGTTCGCCAGCTGGCGCTGGATCCTGCTGCTCAATGTGCCGATCACTGCGATCGCCATGTTCGTGACCTGGCGCGTGGTGAAGGTCGCCAACCCCAAAGAGCGCGAGCCCATCGACTACGCCGGGATCGTCCTGATGTCGATCAGCCTGATCTCGCTGCTGATCGCGCTGACCGAGGCCCCTGACACCGGCTGGAGCGCCCCACTGGTCTGGGGTGGACTGCTGCTGAGTGCGGCCATGATGGGCCTGTTCGTGCTCCGGGAGCGGGCTGCCGGTGAGGCTGCGCTCATTCCCGGCAGTGTGATGAGCAACAGGCCTTTCCTCTACGCGTGTCTGGCAGTACTGGCGATGTCGCCCACATTCTTCGGAGCCCTGCTCTACCTGCCCCAGTACTTCGAGAACATCTTCGACCAGAACCCCTTCATGGCCGGCGCTTCGCTGCTGCCATTCATGGCAGTGTTCGCCGTCGCCTCGTTCTCCGAACCATGGCTGCTGAACCGGATCGGGATGAAAGCGGTGATCGTGCTCGGAGCAGGTGGCATGTTCCTGGGCCCACTCCTGCTCGCCGTATTCGCGCGGCCTGAGTCAACCCTGCTGTTCTTCGTACCGGGCATGGTCGTGCTCGGGATCGGAGTCGGCCTCTTCTACTCCTCGGTCACCACCGCCGCGTTGACGTCATTGGACCCCACCAAGTCCAGCCTCGCTGGCGGACTGGTCTACATGTTCCAGGTCGCCGGCGGTGCGGTGGGGCTCGGCATCACTACCACCATCTTCCTGGCGGCGTCCAACGCCGGCATCGCCGACGGAGCAGCGGATGTAGGC
>JAGQTY010000034.1:0-28339 GCA_020438795.1 Actinomycetota bacterium | reverse complement strand
TTTCGGCAAGGACATCGGCGTGGCGGCTGCGGAGAAGGACGAGGCTGAGACCGGACCCTCCGACCTCTGAGCCCTCGAGCTGCCCGGCCACGTGCAGGAGACGCCCGCTTCCGGGATTCTGCGTTCCTCGCCGGCCGCGGCTCAGCGAAGGCCCTGTTCGATCGTCCGGGTCAGTTCGCCGTCGGCGGTGTCACCGTCCAGCGACCAGACCATCGCCCCGGCCAGGCCCTTGTCCTTGATGTAGTTCGTCTTCTCGGTGACAACCTCGGGAGTGTCGTATGACCAGAAGGTGGTCCCGTCGAAGGCCCAGCTCTGCTTGGTCACAGGGTGGGTGTGGACCGTGAAGCCAGGAGCATTCTTCAGGACTTTGTAGTCCTCGAAACCCGCCTCGTAGGTCCCCGGTGCGGCACGTGAGGCAGGCTGGTAGAGCCCGTCACCGCCGCCGTTCACGCCGGTCCAGCCCCGGCCGTAGTAGGGGATGCCCACGACCAGCTTGTCCGGCGCTGCCCCGGAGTCGAGCCAGGTGTTCACGGCGAGGTCCACGCTCCAGGTGGGGATGTCCCCACTGCCCGGCGAGGCCGGGTCCGCGTAGAGGTTGGAGTGGAAGTTGGTCGGCCCGGCTGCGTCCCAGCCACCCCGGAAGTCGTAGGTCATGATGTTGATGAGGTCCAGTACGTTGGACACCTTGGCGACCTCGATCTTCGCTGTCTTGCTCGGAGCCGCGGGTACCGCTGCGGTCAGTGGGTAGTACTTCCCGGTCTGAGCGCCGTACGCATCAAGCTGCTTGCGGAACTCCTGGAGCAGCAGCGTGAAGTTCTGCGTGTCCTCGGGGCGCACCGCATTGCCCGGCAGTCCGTCGGAGGCGGGGTACTCCCAGTCGATGTCGATTCCGTCGAAGACTCCTGCACCGCTACCGGGCCCACCGGCTCCGTCGAAGACCGGGAGGTTCCCCTTCAGATACAGGTCGATACAGGAGGACACGAACTTCTCGCGGCTCTGCTGGGTCAGCGCCACATCGGAGAACTTCCCGGACCAGGTCCAGCCACCGAGCGAGATCATGGTCTTGAGATGTGGGTACTTAGCCTTCAGCTCCTTCAGCTGGTTGAAGTTGCCGCGCAGCGGCTGGCTCCAGGTGTCGGCGACTCCGTCCACGGACTGCGCCGCGGTGAAGGAGCGGCCGTAGTCGGCCCAAGCGTCTCCCTTGCCGGTCTGATTGACGATGTAGCACTCACCGGAGTCGCTGATGTTCCCGAAGGCGTAATTGAGGTGGGTCAGCGCCGAGGCCTGCCCGGATTCATCCACGTTCTTCACGAAGTAGTTGCGTGCGTAGATGCCCCATTGCGTGAAGTAGCCGACACGCGCCGCGTCCCCGCCGGGCGTGCTGGTCGGGGTCGGGCTGGGCGTCACCGTCGGCGTCGGGCTCTGACTGGGCGTGGCGGTAGGCGTCGGAGTCGCGGTGGGAGTTGGCGTGGGAGTCGACGTCGGAGTGGGGGTCGTGGTTGGCGTGGCCGTCGGGGTTGGAGTAGGTGTCGCCGTTGGAGTGGGGGTGGGTGTCGGGGTCGGAGTGGGTGTCGGGCTGGGCTGTGGCGTCACGCCCTCACAGGCAACACCGTTGACCTCACAGTCGGTGGGGCCGACGAAGTCCTGATTGGGACTGGTGCTCGCATTGAACCCGACGTTGACCTCCTGGCCGGGATTGATCTTCTTGTTCCAGCTTGCAGGGGTGACGGTGTTGGTCGTTCCCGATGTTGACACCTTGCCGTTCCAGAGCGAGGTGACTTTGTGGGCGCCCGGCAGGTCAAAGACGAGCGTCCAGCCGTCGACGGCCTTGTCGCCGGTGTTCTTGATCACCACCTGTGCACCGAATCCGGACTGCCAGTCCGAGGTAGTGCTGAACACGGCCGACAGGGCTGCGGCCGGGTCCGTCGGCGTGGGGGTCGGCGTCGGCGTGGGCGTCGGCGTTGGCGTGGGGGTCGGCGTGGGCGTTGGCGTCGGCGTCGGCGTCGGCGTGGGGGTCGGCGTGGGCGTCGGCGTCGGCGTCGGCTGGGGGTTCTGAGGTGGAATCCCGGTGGCACCCTCCACGCAGAATCCGAACTTCGCGCTCCGGTCCTTGTTGACCGTGTTGTTCCAGTCCAGGCCCTGGGCGTTGAAGTGCTCCATGTGGTTGTGGATGTCGGCGTTCCAGCTCGAGGTCATGGTGCCGTCGAGCTCGAAGAGGACATACCAATCGACCAGTTCGCTACTGGGGGAGCTCACCGTGCCCTCGGCACAGTAGCCACTGTTCCAGGAGCTGGTCACTGCCAGGTCGAGGTCCGCATTGCCCGCGTTGCCTGTGGGCTCGGGTGTCGGCGTGGGCGCAGGAGACGGCGTGCCGGTCCCGTCCAGGGTGACATCCGAGCAGGAGTAGAACGCCTCGGGCGAGTCACTGCGCTGCCAGACCGTGTAGAGGATGTGCTGGCCGGAACGATCGGGCAGCGCCGTGCGGATCGTGGTTTCCGGTTTCGCCAGCTGCGGACCCGTATCGTGAACAAGCTCGAGGTCGCTCCACTTCAGGGGCTGCGTGACGTCAAAGCCCTCTTTGGTCAGGTAGACCCGGTAGTACTGCGTGGCGTGCGGTGCAGTGTTCTTGTACGTGAGGGTGTACAGCCCATCGGTGTCGGGCGTGAGGTCGGTGGTGGGCCAACTCGCCGAGGGAGTGTCGAATGCCGCGTACTTCGACCGGCCCGCCGAACACAGCTTGCCGTCGGGGATCAGCTGCTGATGCCGTCCTGCAGCGTCGCCGATGTTGACTTCCATCCAGTCGTACAGAGCCTGCGGGTTGGCCTCCCATGCTTGTTTGCACATCGGGCTGTCGGGTGTGAGGAACATGCACGTGTATGTCCTGGACGGCGGATTCTGCAGGCTGCCGTGCGCTGACGCTGAGGAGACGGGCACCAAGAGTGCGAGCACCAGGGCGGCCATTGCCGCTGCGACGAACCAGAGCCTGCCAAACCGACCGTTGCCTTGCACCACAATCCCACCTCCGACAGCCACACGTCCACGGTTAGACGTTGCACTCCACCGCTTCGGATACCGTAGGTGCCCGAATGAACCCGAACGGACGAGTTTGACGAGCATTCATCCTTGTGGACTAACTGCGGATCGGACGACTCTGGTACAAATGGCCGGTCCTCATGCTCGCGCATTGACCGCGGCGTCCGGAATGGGTACAACACGACGGCACGGTCGCCCCTGCTGGAGGCTGTCCCCGCCGGTACAGGCGCACCTCACGCTGAGCAGCGGACCACCCGATCGACCTGCCCGCTCGATAACGAAGTGGCCACGGCCCACGGACGCTGGGAGTGTCGATCTGCACCATCTGAGCGGATTTGCTTCGATGTGGCTTGGGCGGAGCAATGAACTTACCCACGCTGACCCCTCCGTCAGCACTCCCTCCCCCAGGGTCGCAAGACCCAACCATCGGGCCGGCTTCACAGCCGGCCCGATGGTGCTTTTTGGGCTCTGACCGCCACACCGCCGAACCCGCCCCATAACCGACGAATCGCCCGTTCCGCGCACAACAGACCGGGCGGGACTGCACCCATCCAGTGACTCGACTTCGATAAACAGCCCATTTCGGCCGATTCTGGGGCCAGGTGGCTTTCGCGGGGAGCAATGATGGACCCAGTCGACGACGTGGGCATCGTGGCGGAACTGCGAGCCGACCGTACGCAGGGATTCTCGCTGCTGTATGAGGCCTATGCCGAGCGGCTCTTCGCCTACGCGATCACAGTGACCCGCGACCGTGAACTCGCCGCGGACGTGGCTCACAACGCGATCATCCGGGCAGTCGACGGTATCGGGAAATTGCGCGATCCGGAGTTGCTGCGTCCGTGGCTGTTCCGGATCACTCGCAACGAGGCGATCTCGGCTCTGCGCAAGGGCAACAGGTGGAGTGACGACGAGAGCGCAATTGAGGACCTGGCCTCCGAACCGGACTTCGACCAGAACCTGAAAGCCCAGGACGCACAGCAGCTCGTCTCAGCAGCCATGCAGGGGCTGAGCCCGGTCGACCGGGATGTGCTGGCCCTGGCGCTTCGCAAGGACCTCAGCACGCAGGATGTTGCCGCTGCGATGGGAACCTCCACCAATCAGGCAAGCGCACGGCTATCGAGGGCCAAGACCGCCCTCACGAACGCCGTCACCGCCGTCGTTCTGTGCAGACAGCGGCGCTCTGACTGCACCGGCCTCGCAGAGGCGATGTCGGACTACAGCGGCACCCTCAACCCGCTGACCCGCAAACGGATAACCAAACATGTACGAGACTGCACCACCTGCGCGACCCAGGGCCGCAGGAGGGCCCGGCAGTATGTCGCCGGCTTTACTCTGCCGATCGCCATCGCCACGGCTGCGGGCTTCCGTGCCCAGGCGCAGGCAGCTCTCACCGGGGAGATCGGGGCGCTCGGCGCCACGGACGAGGCAGGTTTCCCGGTTCCCCAGGACGCGCCCGGTGCCGAGGAGCTGTTTCCGCTCATTTCCAGCGACGGCATCTCCGAGAACATCACAGCCGGTGAGCCCGGGAGTCTGGCGCAGACTGCTGATGACAGTCAGCAGTATGACCAGCTGGACGGAGATCCGAGTGACGCCACGGAACCGGGCGGAGACGCCGACCCAGACGACTTCACCCTCGACACGATGTTCCTCGATCCCAACGAACAACCCACGGAGGTGATCGAAGAACCAGCTCAGGGACCCAGCCGGGCTGGCTGGCTGTTGGCAGGCGCTGGCGTGCTGGTGCTACTGCTGCTCGTGGGCATGGGCATCGCTATCCAGAAGTCCGCGGATGAGGCGCCGGCCGCGGCAGTGCCGGATGCCGCGGTGGAGCAGGCCCGCGGCCAGGCGACCGCCTCCGGGACATCGGCCAGTCCCAGCCAGAAGAAGCAGCCCAAGAAGGACCGGACTGGCACGAACGATGAGACCCGGAGCCCCACTCCGAGTGCCAGCCCCGGTGCAACGTCCAGCTCACGGGCGAGCTCGAGCCCCAGCTCCTACAAGCCGAGCGCCACGGCGAGTGCAACGGCGACCCCGAGCAGCACCAGATCGACGAGCACACCGTCGGCGAGCACGAAGCCTCCAAGCACCAAGCCGACCTATTCGTCATCGCCTTCACAGGTCTCGAAGCCGACCTCCGAACCCACCACATCCCGGCCCACCGCCAAACCCACCACGGCCGAGCCCAAGCCGACTACAGCCGATCCCAAGCCCACCTCGGACTACCGGACGCCCAGCTACTCATCAGCTCCAACCCCCACACAGTCCAGCGCCCCGACCTACAAGGATCCTGTGCCCAGCTATTCCGCCAAGCCTGCGAGCACGCCGAAGAGCACCGCCACCAGCGGCGGCACCTCAGCCGGTTCCGGCAACTGACCGGCTCCTGACCCCGCCGGCGGGGGCCGGGGACTCCCCGATTGTCCCCACGCCCGGCCTCGGGATACGGTCGAAGCATGATCGAGAACGTGCCGACCGATGACAACGCCCCACAGGCCGAGGCCGATCAGGCCACAACGGAGAAGGCCACCACAAGCAAGCCCCCGGTGAAGAAGGCCCCCACGAGGAAGGCTCCAGCCAAGAAGACCACGGCGAAGAAGACCCCTGCCAAGAAGGCCACGACCGCGAAAGCTCCCGCGAAGAAGACCACGGCCGCGAAAGCTCCCGCGAAGAAGACCACGGCGAAGAAGAGTCCTGCCAAGAAGAGTCCTGCCAAGAAGAGCACGACGAAGAAGCCGGTCAAGGCCCCAGCGAACAGCGCCAAGAAGTCCGCGGCGCCGCAGAGCTCTGCCCATGGGCGTGAGGACCGGCCGCTGGACATCGTCCTCTACGGCGCCACAGGGTTCACCGGCCGACTGGTCGCCGAGTACCTCGCCGAGTCCGCCCCTGCCGAACTGCGTATCGGCCTGGCGGGCAGGAATGTCGAGAAGCTCAAGTCGGTCCAGGCAGGAATCGGGGGCCGGGCCGAACACTGGCCGCGTATCACCGCCAACTCAGCCGACCTGGAGTCGCTGCGGCGGATGGCCCGCAGCGCCAGGGTCGTTATCACCACCGTGGGCCCCTACGCCAAGTACGGCAAGCCACTCACAGCAGCCTGCGCTGAAGCCGGGACCCATTACGTCGATCTCGCCGGAGAAGTGACCTTCATCAGGGAATCGGCCGACACCTTCGACGAGATGGCGCGGCGGCACGGCGCCCGCATCGTGCACGCGTGCGGGTTCGACAGCATCCCCTCGGACCTCGGAGTCCTCGCCCTGCATGAGGCCGCCAGAGCCGCGGATGGCACGGGTCACCTCGGCGATACCGATCTGGTCTTCACCCGGCTTCGGGGCAGCTTCAGCGGGGGCACCATGGCCTCGGGCGCCCTCGAGGCTGAGAGACTGAGCAAGGACAAGCATGCCCGCAAGCTGACCGCGGACCCGTATGCGCTGAGTCCCGACTGGGACAACGACCGGCGCAGTGACTTCGACCGTGACGTCAGAGGTCCCTACTACGACGACGTGCTCGGCACCTTTGTGGGCCCCTTCGTGATGGCAGCCGGCAACGCACGGGTCGTAAGGCGCAGCGACTCGTTGATGGACTGGGCCTACGGCCCACAGTTCCACTACCGGGAAGGAATGGGAACCGGTTCCGGGGTCCGGGGCCGGATGAAGGCCGCGGCTCTTGCCGCGGGCCTCGCGGCAGGCACGCTTGGCATGACTTTCGGACCCACACGCTCGCTCGCCAAGCGGTTCATGCCGGAACCCGGTGAGGGTCCCAGCGAGGAATCGCGCCGCAACGGCTACTTCACGGCCAAGCTGCACTCGACCACCGCACTTGGGACCCAGGTGTCGGGCGAGGTATCGGCCAAAGGCGATCCCGGATACACCGCCACGGCGCTGATGATCTCCGAATCCGCGATCACGCTGGCGCTCGGTGAGGGGCTCCCCGAACGCACCGGCGTCCTCACTCCCGCCAGCGGCATCGGCGTTCCGCTGATCGAGCGGCTGCGAGGTGCGGGGATGACCATCACCGCCGAAGTGGCCGCCTGAGGGTCCTCACATGCTGAGGATCACCGTCTCACCGGGGCCCTCGGATGCGGTGAACTCGGCCTGCCAGTCGTATCCGAGATGCTCACGGATGCGTGACAGCTTGTCAGGGGTCAACTGGATGAAGAGCCCTTCTGCCTCGGCGAATACCCGGCCGTCCTCGTCGCGCAGGATCCCCGACGCGTAGACCTTGCGACCCTCGATCCGCTCGATGTGCCCGGTCCCGATGACGTGGCTGCCCAGTGGCATGACATTGCGGAGCCTGGTTGTTACTTCCGCCGCGAGCACCTTGTAGCCGTTGAGCCAGACACAGCCCCCCATGACCTCATCGAGGATCGCCATCATGCTCCCGCCGTGGGCATGACCTGGCGGTCCCTGCGCCTTCGGTCCCGGAATCACCTTCGCCGCGAGGTCTCCAGTGGCAGTCCGGAAGTAGTTCACGGTGATCCGCTCGCCGGAACGGTCGCCCGAGACGAAGTTGTTGCTGTACTCGTCCTTCTGCATGCGGACCCTGGTCCAGCCGGGATCCGGCTGCTCGAGCCAAGCCCAGTCATTCACGGTGAGTGGGCCGGCGTCCGGGGTTTCAATTGTCGACACGAAGACTCCCTTCAGCGATTCGCCCAGGCCGGGTCGGTGGTGGGGTCACCCGTGTCCAGCTGCAGTGTCGGGTCGCCGGCGCCCAAGCGGGCCCGCAGTACGTCCACATCAGGTGGCCGCACGGAGTCCGACATGGCACCCACCAGGAAGAAGGCATAGTAGGAATCCGCGATCTCGGCGGGCGTTCGACCACCCCCGGGCCGGTACCAGAAGGCGACCGAGTTGACCGCACCGATGAGATGGCGCCGCAGCAGCCGGAGGTCGAGCTGCTGGCTCAGCTGACCGCTGCCCACCGCTGCGAACAGAAGTCCGTCCCACAGCGACTCATACGCTCGGCGCTTACGGATCAGCTCCGCTCTCGACTCCTCGGACATCCGCGGGAACTCGAAGAGCAGCACGTAGACCGAGTCGTCTCCCTCCAGCAGTCCCGAAAGGTAGGCGCGCAGCGCGAGGTGGATTCGCTCCAGCGGATCTTCGGACTTCGAGATCGCCAGCCGAATGTCGGCCAGCATGCGGGTGACGGTGCGATCCATGAGCGCGAGCACCAGCGATTCCTTGGTCGGGTAACGGTAGGTGAGGCTGCCGGGCAGCACCCCGGCGAGGTCCGCGATAGCTCTGATGCTCGTGCCACCGAGACCATGAGCGCGGAAGAGCCGAGCAGCAGCATCGAGAATCACATCCGTGGTCTCGTTCGATCTGCCCACTGTGACCTCTTAGCCGTCCGTACAACTACCTGACTCAGAGCCTAGCGCGATTTGTACATTTGTACAAGGATTGGAGCTCGCCCGGGGACAGCACTTGCCGCGCCGGCCCAGCCCAGCAGCGGCGAAGCCGCATTCCGGCGGCGTGGTGGAGCGCGCTCACGTGACCGCCCTGCGGGCACAGGGATCACAATTTGAGCCACCGGCAGCTGCGCTGTTCAAATCGGAGGGTGACCCCGATGACGATCCGCCGGCCCTCTGCGGCCGACCTGGTCACGCTCAGCGTCGCGGTCGCAGCGGTCTCGACCTCGGCGCCGATCATCGCCGCGGCCGCAGTGGCACCCCTGGCGCTGGCCTTCTGGCGCTGTCTCATCGGAGGTCTGCTCACCGCCCCGATCGCCCTGTGGCGCGGACTGGGAGTCCTCACCGGACTCAGCCGAGACCAACGTCGGCAACTGGTACTCGCGGCCTTCTGGCTCGCCGCCCACTTCGCGGCCTGGATCCCGTCCCTGTCGTTCACATCGGTGGCGTCCGCAGCAGCGCTGATCGCAACGCAGCCGGTCTGGTCGGCCCTGATCGTGCGACTGTCCGGGCAGCGGGTGCCCCGCGGGGTCTGGCTGGGCATCGGCGTGGCGCTCATCGGAGTGCTGATGCTCACAGGCATCGACGCATCGCTCGACCCACGCTCGCTGGTCGGGGATGGCCTCGCCCTCGCCGGGGCGGTACTCGCGGCCCTGTACGTCCAGGCGGGTGAGACGGCCCGGCAGAGCATCTCGACCAGCGTCTACAGCCTCGTGGTCTATCTCGGTGCTGCGGTGTTCCTCCTGCCGCTGGGGCTGTTGTTCGGGGCCGCGATGTGGGGGTATCCCGCGGACCAGTGGCTGCTGATCCTGGCGCTGACGCTGGTGGCGCAATTGCTCGGCCACACCCTGATCAATCACGCCCTGGCGCGCACATCGGCGACAGTGGTCAGCCTGGCCATCCTGTTCGAACTGCCGGGAGCGGTGCTGATCGCAGCCTTGTGGCTCGGCCAGCTCCCGTCATTGACCGTCATCCCTGCCCTGCTGCTGCTCCTGGCCGGACTGGCCATGGTGATCCGGTCAGCGCAGGCGCCCGAACCCTGGGAGTCACCCCCGGTCTGAGGATTCAGCTGCTGGGGATCACGATCTGAGCGGTGGTGTAGGTTTCACCGTCGCTGCTCAGCTTCAGTGTGCCGCCGTTGAGTTCGATGGACCGCTGGACGCTCGCCAGCCCGATACCGAGCCCGTCGCCCTCCCTGGTGAGCCTCTGGAACATGTTCGTGGCACGGTCCAGCTGGTCCGGCGGGATGCCGCGACCGTTGTCGGTGATGGTGAGCCTGATGTTGCCACCAACGCGAGCGGCAACGATCGCGAGCTTCAGCGGGCGTTCCGGGGAGCGGTACTTCACGGAGTTCTGCATGATGTTCACCAGGGCTGCGGTGAACAGCCCCTCATCCACGGACCAGCGCAGGTTTTCGGGAATCTCCGTTGCTACGCTCGCGTCGGCCTCCTCCAGATCAGCGCGCAGCGAATCAAGCGCGGCCGCGACGGTGGCCACGACGCTCAGCTCGGCGGGTCGAACGTCTCCACCGAGTCTGGCATATGAGAGTAGCGCGTCGATCAACTGCTGCATCCTGGCGACACCGCCATCGATCTCCTCGATCGCCTCTCGCTGGAGCTCGTCGAGGTCATCTCCCTCCAGGCTGTCGCTGAGAATCCCTGCGAATCCCGCAATGGTTCGCAGGGGAGCTCGAAGATCATGACTGGCCACATAGGCGAACTCCTCCAAGGACTTGTTGGCCCGCGCAAGCTCAGAAGTGTCCCGAATGGTCACGACGAACGCACCCGGCACATTGGTGACCCCGAGCGCGGCCACGGTGACATCGACACTGCGTGATCGCCCCAGGACATCGGTGATCTCGGTGTTCACCAGTTCGGCCGTTCCGGACGGCATGGGCTCGAACGACACGGGCTGCGACGACCCTGAGATGCGCTCGAGGATGTCGTCCAACGCGGCGACCTCCGCGAAGAAGTCGCTGAGCGGACGGCCGGGTAGTTTATCGGCCAGCAGTCCCACGACGACCCCCGCAGCGTCGTTGGCATCAGTGATCAGGCCCTGTCGATCCACCAGCAGTACTCCCTGCATGGAACTGGAGACGGCCGCGTCGATGGCGTTCAGTCGGGTTCGCAGTCGATCCATCCTGTTGATGCGGATCGCCAGAAAGCCCGCCAGGACGACCATGGCGGGCACAAGCAGGGCGACGATGATCTGGGCCGGAATCGGTCGTGGGATGTCCAGATAGACCATGATCCGCACGGCGATCGCGAGCAGGATCCCGACGAGCATCGTGACGTAGACGAGGATGCGCGCCACCTTGCTACCCAGCCAGGGCGACATGAAGGCCGCCATCAGCCCCTCCTCGGCACGCGACCAGAGCGCCACGACTGCCAGCGCGAAGACCGGGACCAGCGTCGTCCACGCCATCTGCGTCCACAGGGTGTTCGGGAAGATGACGTCGACAAGCATCAACTTGCCCACCATCGCGAGATAGGCGATCAGCGCGGCAACGGCAGCGAGGACCTGGGCAATGCCAATCGCCCGGCCGATGACGAGCAGCAGGACCGACACTGCGAGCAGGAGGAAGGAGGTCGAGGAGTTCCACCCGGGCAGCGACAGCAGGTTGGGACCGCCTTCGAGCCGCGACAGTATTGGGCTCCCCCAGTTCGTTGCGATGAGCTCGATGAGCCCTACAGCGCCGATGGCCAGCGCCACACAGGCAAGGCCCGCGGCAAGCGTGCGCTGCTGCCACCTCACCCAGCTGAGCAGCGACAGGCTCAGCGCCAGAGCGGCGCTGGCCGACAGCAGCTTGGTGGTGGCCGTCCCGAGGAGTGGGTACAGCAGCGCCTCGCCGACCACGATCCACCGGGCCATCACCACGAGAGCAAGCGCTACACAGAGCAGCAGCACCACCGTGACCACTGTTGTGCCCGCAGCGGGGTTCCCCGAGTCAGGACGCTGCGGATCGCTCACGGTCAGGACCGGGGTCCGGCCGGATCCTCGTGCGGCAGCGCGACGATCTCGAACCAGTACTGCGACAGTCCAGCCATGATCTTCTGGAAGCCCGCCATATCGACGGGCTTGACCACATACGAGTTCACCGAGTCCCGGTACGCCGCAACGACCTCGTCCGGACTCTCACTCGTGGTGAGGAAGACCACGGGCAACGCCGCAATGTCGGTACGGTCACTGCCCCGGATCGCGCGGAGCACATCGTATCCGTTCATGCCGGGCATGTTGATGTCCAGCAGCACGAGGCCAGGCAGATCCGCTGCTGTTTCAAGGTGCGCCAAACCTTCCTCGCCGGTGGGGCAGTGCACGATCGGGTTGAGCACGTTGGCCCGCTGCGCCGTCCTGCGGATCAGCTTGGCATCGGACTCGGAGTCATCGATCAGAAGGATCTCAAGCATGCGCAACCGCCCTTCGCCGTCGCCGTCAGCCTATCCGTATGAGAGGTAAGTCGCCCTGTGAGCAGCCTGTCCGAGGACATATCCGGCCCGTCACGGAAGGGGCACTGTGGGGCGGCTGGCGCGCCCTGGACGCTGACAGGCTACTACCATCCCGCGGGCACGTCGTATGGTGTGTTCATGGACTTCACCCCTTCACCCCGTGCCCAGGAACTCCAGGCCTCCGCCGAACGCTTCATCGCCGAGTCGGTGCGGCCGGTGGAAGCCGAGTACCGAGCGGCCATCGCGGCCGACCCAACTACGATTCCGCCACTGGTGGCCGCACTGAAGGATGAGGCGCGCGAGCTGGGGCTCTGGAACCTCTTCCTGCCAGACCCCCGCTTCGGGCCCGGAGTGTCCAATGTCGACTACGCTCCGGTCGCCGAACTCACCGGTACGGCCATGCCATTGGCGCCGGAGGTCATGAACTGCAACGCTCCCGACACCGGCAACATGGAGGTGCTGGTCCACTACGGCAGTCCTGAACAGCAGGAGCGCTGGCTGACGCCGCTGCTGAACGGGGAGGTCAGGTCGGCATTCTGCATGACCGAGCCCGATGTCGCCTCCTCCGACGCGTCCAACATGGCCGCGACTGCCGAGGTGGTCGGCGATGAGGTGGTCCTGAACGGACGCAAGTGGTGGAGCACCGGTATCGGACACCCCGACTGCGAGGTGCTGATCTTCATGGCGGTGACCGATCCGCAGGCTCACAAGTATCAGCGACACTCCATGGTTCTGGTCCCCCGCGACACTCCCGGCGTCGAGGTTGAGCGACTGCTGCCGGTCTTCGGCTACTACGACGAACCCTTTGGCCACGGCACGGTGAGTTTCACCGACGTCCGGCTCCCGAAGTCCGCCATCATCGCCGGACCGGGTCGTGGCTTCGAGATCGCCCAGGGGCGCCTGGGCCCGGGCCGGATCCACCACTGCATGAGGCTGATCGGCCTTGCCGAGATGGCGCTGCGACTGGCCTGCGAACGCGCCCTCGGCCGGGTAGCGTTCGGAAAGCCGATTGCCAACCTCGGTGGCAATCGCGAACGGATCGCCGAGGCGAGGATCAGTATCAACCAGGCCAGGTTGCTGGTCATGCATGCCGCCTGGGCCCTGGACACCAAGGGCATCAAGGGGGCCCGCTCAGAGGTGAGTCAGATCAAAGCGGTGGTGCCCCGGATGGCCTGCGACGTGCTGGACATGGCGATCCAGATCCATGGTGGCGCCGGGGTCAGCGACGACTTCCCGCTGGCGGAGGCCTACGCCGGCGCCCGGACGCTGCGACTGGCCGACGGACCCGATGAGGTCCACCTCGGCCTGGTCGCGCGCGATGAGCTTCGGAAGTACTCATGAGCCAGACCAGAGCCACCACCACTGAGCTTCGCGACGAGCCCAGGGGCCTGCGCGAGGAGGACTCCTTCGACGTCGTCGCGGTCCACGACTGGCTGGCAGCCCGGCTGCCCGAGATCGCCCAAGCCGGTCCCCCGAGAGTGAAGCAGTTCGCCGGGGGCGCCTCGAACCTCACCTACCTGCTCAGCTATCCACAGACCGAGCTGATCCTCAGGCGCCCGCCACTGGGGACGAAGGCGAAGTCGGCGCACGACATGACCCGGGAGTACCGGGTGCAGCACAATCTGCGCCCTGTGTTCCCGCAGGTTCCGCGGGTCCTGGCATTGTGCACGGATGATTCTGTCATCGACGCTGACTTCTACGTCATGGAGCGACTCGACGGCCTCATCCTGCGACGCGACCTGCCCGAAGGCTTCACTCTGGACCCGGCAGGGGCTCGCTCACTGTGCGAGGAGACCGTCGCGACACTCGTCGCGCTCCATCAGGTCGACCCTGCGACTGCCGACCTCGCAGATCTCGGCAAGGGGCAGGGCTACGTGGAGCGCCAGGTGTCCGGCTGGAGCCGCCGCTATCGCGCTGCCAAGACCGAGAATGTTCCCGACTTCGAGCCGATCATGGCCTGGCTCGCCGAACACCAGCCCGATGACGTCGCCACCTGCGTGATCCACAACGACTACCGGCTCGACAATCTCGTGCTCGACCCTGCGGATCTGCACGTGATCGGCGTCCTCGACTGGGAGATGGCGACCCTCGGCGATCCGCTCATGGATCTGGGCGGTGCGCTGGCCTACTGGGTCCAGGCCGACGATGATGCGGGCATGCAGCTGGCCCGTAGGCAGCCGACGCATGTTCCCGGGATGATGACGCGGGACGAATTCGTGCAGGAGTATGCGCGACTCTCAGGGATCCAGGTCGACGACTGGTCCTTCTACGAGGTCTTCGGGCTGTTCCGGGTCGCCGTGATCGCCCAGCAGATCTACTACCGCTACCACCACGGACAGACCACGAACCCGGCCTTCGCGACGTTCGCGGACTGGGTTCGCTACTGCGAACAGCGCTGCCGCCGCATCATCGGGATCTGAGCCCGATCAGCCCGCAGTCAGCCGGTAGACGCTCCCGTATAGGGAGACCGCGTACACGCGGCCACGGCCGTCCTCGCCGAAGCTCGACAGTCCGCCCACATTCAGCCCCGTGTCACGATCGTCGGAGGCCCTGCCGGCGGCCAGCCTGGCGCTACGGATCTCGCCTTTGACGAAGTCCCCGTAGACGTAGCGGCCGGCGAGCGCCGGGACCGAGGGATCGCGGACCACGTGCCCGCCGGTGATGGACTGCCAGCCCTCATCATGGGTCCGCACCAGCGCAGGTGCCACATAGCGTGCGGCATTTCCCTCGCGGTAGCGGCTGTCGCCCTCCCAGATGTTCCAGCCGAAGTTCTTGCCCCGGAGCTTACGAAGGGTGCCGAAGCTGACTTCTTCCCGATCACCCTGGCCCACGTCAGCGATGATCAGCTTCTTGCCGTCGAACGAGTACCGCCAGGGATTGCGCAGACCGTAGGCGAAGATCTCAGCCCTGGCGCCCTTCTTGTTGACGAACGGGTTGTCCGAGGGGATGCGATAGCCCCGACCCTTCCTGACCGGGTCGATCCGCAGCATCGAGCCCAGCAGGGTGTCCAGGCGCTGGCCATTGTTGTCGGGATCTCCGGCCCCGCCACCGTCGCCCAGGCCCACGTAGAGGTAGCCGTCGGGGCCGAAGACCAGATGACCCCCGTTGTGGTTGGACTCGGGCTGCTTGACCCGTAGCACTGATCGGGCACTGGAGCGGACGGCGCGGTTCGGGTTCCTCCGAGACTGCCGGTACTCAACGATCCGCGTACTGCCCGCCTTGTCCGTGTAGTTGACGTAGAACCGGCGGTTCTTCGCGAAGTCCGGGTGGAAGGCCAAGCCGAGCAGACCCTGTTCCTGAGCGGTGCCGAGTTTGCGGCTCAGGTTGAGATACGTGGACTGCCGGTCACCGCGGGCAACGACCACGCGGCCACCCTTCTCGACCACGAAGAGTCGCTCCCGATCCCCTTCGGGCGCAGTCGCGAGCAGGGGGCGCTCGAACTCCCCGACCTTCTCCAGCTTCACGCCCTCAGCGCTCGTATCGTCGGCCTGAGCAACTACGCCCGGCCCCATGAGCAGACCAGCAACAACAACCCCAGTTATCAGCACCCTCATGTCGGTATTGTCCACCAGCCCACGTCGAAGCGCCAGCCTCGCTCGCACCGTCGGACCAAATACCGAACAAGGAGCCGTGGGGAACACCCGGCATCGCGAGGGCGGGGGCCGATCACCCGACGCCGGAGCAGATCGACGAGGGCTTCACGCGTCGCGACTCATGGCGCCCGCCGTCCGGGTGCCGGAGAGCACTTCGTAGGCACTCTCATGACCACGGCTGCGAAGGCCCAGCGTCGGCGATGGCGCGGGGCCGGATGAGGACACACGCTCATGACGGCGGGAAGGCCCGGTACCGGCGGTCCACAGCGTTGGCGCTCACGCGCGATCCCGGCGCGAACCGGGGAGGCCCGGGCATCGACGCCCGCAGCTGCGCCGACACCGTTCCGCGGGACGCATCGGGACCGATGATGTCGTAGGTCGTGACCGGGCCCGTGTAGTCCACCCGAAGGACCTCGAAGTCGCCGCCACTGCGCAGAGACAACTGCTCCGGGCGCACCAGGACCTCGACGTCCCCGGTGAGCGAGGCGGACTCCATGCTCAACAGTCCCACAGCGGTCCGCGCGACACCGTCGGCCGCGAAGCCACGGACCCAGTTGGCACCCCCGACGAAGTCGGCCACCCAGCGACTGGCCGGCTGCTCGTAGATGATGTCGGGGGCCGCGTCCTGCTGGATAGCGCCGTCACGCATGACTGCGATCCGGTCGCCCAGCACGAACGCCTCATCCTGGTCATGGGTGACGTAGACCGCCGAAATCCCCAGCTCGGCCATGAGCGCGCTGACCTGAGCACGCACCCGCCCCCGCAGGTCGGCGTCCAGGCTCGAGAACGGCTCGTCGAACAGCACGAGCTGCGGCCTGGGCGCCAGGGTGCGTGCGAGCGCGACCCGCTGAGCCTGACCGGCTGACAACTGGTGCGGCTTGCGATCGGCCAGTTCGGTGAGCCCGACCATGTCCAGCACCTGCTGGACCCGCTCGCTGTTCCTGCGACGCAGCCCGAAGGCCACGTTGGCCGCCACCGTCATGTTGGGGAACAGTGCCCAGTCATGAAAGACCATGCCGACCGGACGCTTCTGCGCGGGAACGAACGTTGTCGCATCGGTGAGGACCCGGCCGTCGAGGGACACCGAACCGGAGTCGAGCCTCTCCAGCCCGGCGATGATCCGCAGCAGGGTGGTCTTGCCGCAGCCACTTGGCCCGAGCAGCGCCAGTGACCCTCCGCCGAGCAGAGACACCGAGACGTCACGAACGGCGGCAACCGTGCCGAAGCTGCGGTTGACGTCGGTGACGACGAGGGTTCCGGACGGCACGCTTTCAGGGTACGGGTTGGCATCGCCAGGCTGGGGCGACGAGCCTGGACCGGTCAGCGTACTTACGGCGCGGCGGTCAGGTCTGCGTGTCATGGAACTCCTTGCGCAGCACCAGGAACCATGTGAGTACCCCGGACAGAGCGATCAGCAGGATCGAGGTGATCCCGACCTCGGCGAAGAATCCGTCCTCCGCGGCCCCCCAGATGACGGTGGCCAGGGTCTCGAAACCGATCGGTGCGAGCATGAGTGTGGCGGGTAGTTCCTTCATGGTGGAGAGCATCACCAAACCACCGGCGGCGAGCAGGCCGGGCAGAAGCAACGGGAGATCCACACGCAGGAAGCGCCGGCGCCAGGGCACGCCCAGACTCTCGGCAGCCTCCTCGAGCCGGACCGGGACCGCCGTGATGGCCGACCGGGTGCCGGTCAGCGACTGGGCGCCGAAGTGCAGGACGTAGGCCAGGATCAGTAATGGGAACGTCTGATAGAGCGAGCCGATGGGCCCGGGCGTCCCGAGTGTCCAGGTGATGATCGCAAGGGCGACCACGAGACCGGGCAGGGCGAACACGGAGGTCACCACGGAGCCGGAGAGTTCTGACAGCACTCCACCCCGGCGCTCCACCGCGTAGGCGACCGGCAGGGTGACCAGTACTGCGACCACACCAGCGGTGATCGCTGCCGACGCCGAGCCGAGCAGTGGAGAGACCAGGAAGCTCAGGTCATCACCCCAGCCCGAGTAGCCGACCCCCACGGTCGTGCCCCCTCGCAGGACCCAGTACACGAAGATCACGATCGGCAGCACGACGCCGATCAGCAGAGGCAGCAGCAAGATCGCGGACACGGCACTGCGCCAGCGCCCCAGGGTGATGGTCGGCTGCCACCTCGTCCGCGCCAGAGGCGGCGCAGCCCCCACCCCTGCACGTCGCATGAGCAGCGCTATCGCCAGGGCCAGGACAGCCAGGATCAGACCAAGCGCAAGGCTGAGGTCGCGGTCCAGCAGACGTGAGGAGTAGATGACCCGGGTCAGCGTGTCGTAGCGGAGCAGCGAGACTGCCCCGAAGTCGCTCAGGGTGTAGAGGAAGACCAGTAGCGCCCCTCCGGCGATCGCTGGGCGCAACTGTGGCAGGAGCACCCGCCAGGTCGTCGGCCACGCACTGCGTCCGAGCACCCTGGCCGCCTCCTCGGTGCTTGTCGGGATCATCGTCAGCCGCGCCAGTACCGGCAGATAGGCGTAGGGGTAGGTGAAGATCGTCAGGACTGCGAAGGCGCCCCAGAAGCCGACCGGCCTGGGGATGAACGGCAGCATGCCCCCGACGCCGGTGGCTGCCAGCAGAGCTGTAGCACCCACATACGAGGGCAGGACCAGTGGCAGCGCCAGCGCGATCCGCAGGACCCGTCTCCCTCTGACGTCGGCCCGCTGCACCAGCACCGCTGCGAGGGTCCCCAGGACCGTGGCGGCTGCGCTCACGCTGACGCCCAGAATCAGGGAATTCAGCAGCGGACGCCCGATCGCCCCTGATCCGAGGACGTCGAGAACACTCCCGGAGCGCACGACGCTGATCAGCAGGTAGAGGAAGGGCGCTGCGAACAGCAGGCCGATGATCGTGATCCCGGCGCCAAGGAGGACTCCCGGGCCCCTTCGCCTGCTGCGGGCGTGCGTGCCGGCAAGAACCTCCGTCACTCACGCCTCCCGCCACTGTGTGGGCCGATACTGCCAGCACCGCCGGATCCTCGGTCCCGGCGCAGTCGGCTCAGTTGGTGTTCAGCCCGCTCGCCTCGATCATCTGCAACGTCTCGCCGAAACCCTCACCCAGCTTGCCGAGGTCCACCGAGGTGTAGTCCAGCGAATCCAGGGGCGGCAGACCGTGTGGTGGCGCGACACCCTCGGCAAGTGGGTACTCGAACGTCTCGTTCGCGAAGAATTCCTGGGCCTGCTCAGACAGCAGGAACGCCACCAGTTTGTCCGCTTCGCTCGCCTGGTCGGTCCCGTTCACGACCCCCACTGCCGTCGCGATCAGCAACGAGCCGATGTCGCCGTCGGGGAAGAAGTAGTTCTCGGTGGGCGTGCTGGCGTTCTCCACCTTGGCCCGCTCGTTGTAGTAGTGGTTGACCAGGCCCATCGGCACCTCGCCGCGAGCGGCGGCCTCCACGATGGCGGTGTTGTTGGCGTAGGTCGGCGACTCATTGGCCGCCATACCGTCCAGCCACTGCTGTGTCTTCTCTTTGCCGAACTGGATCCGCATGGCGGTGACGAAGTCCTGGAAGGAACCGTTAGCAGGGGCGAGCGCAACCTTGCCCCGGTACTCCTCCCCGGTGAGATCGAAGACCGACTTCGGGAACTGCTTGTCCGTGACCGTGTCGGTGTTGTAGACCATGACTCTGACTCGGCCACTCATCCCCACCCAGTGGCCGCTGGGGTCCTCGAAACGCTTCTGCACCTTGGCGAGAGTCTTCTTGCTGAGTTGCTGCAACCGGCCCTGGTCGGCGAGGTAGCCGGCCGCTCCTGGGCTCTGCGAGATGTAGACATCGGCGGGAGTGCTGTCGCCCTCGGTGTCGATCTGGAGCGCGAGATCGGCCGACTGGCCGTACCGGACGGCCACCGGGATCCCGGTCTGCTCGGTGAAGTCGTCCATCAATGGGCCGATCAGGTTCTCGGTCCGCCCGGAATAGACGGTCAGCGCGCCCTCGGGAGGCTGGTCGGCGCCGTCACCGGAATCGGCGGAACAGCCGGACAGGACGGTCAGGGCCGCAACAGTGGTGATACCGAGCAACACCTGGAATCGACGGCGCACACTTGTTCCAATCCTCGACTACCCCAACAGGGTAACTTAGGTTTGCCTAACTCACTGCCACCGGGTTCGTGATAGCGGCGATCAGGGACCAACGGCCCCGGGGACGGCAGCGCGCGGCCGCCAGGCCGATCGGGTAGCGTGTCTGCGGGAGGACGGATGACGGCTCGCAACCGCGCCAACACGTCGTTGTTGTGGCTCCTGGCGGTTGCCGGGGCCCTGCTGTTCGGCATCCTCTACCGACTTCGAACCCCAGATCCGATCGATCTTGCCGTGTACCGGGCCGGCGGCGACATGCTCCTGAACGGGGTCGACATCTACGGCCCCCGAGATGGGCTGCCTTTCACCTACGCGCCATTCGCGGCCATCATCTTCCTGCCGCTGGCGATCCTGCCCTGGCCGCTGGCGGTGGTTCTGCTGGCCGCGGCGACGGTCTTCGCCCTCGGGCGGGCCGTGTTCCTGGTGCTCGACCGGCTCTGGCCACGCAGTCAGTTGTGGTGGCGGTTCGCGATCGCCATGCTGATCGCCGTCACATGTGAACCGATGACATCCACGCTGGACCTCGGCCAGGTGAACGCCATCCTGCTCTGGCTGGTGACCGAGGACATCCTGGGCCGACGTGGCGGACGGCTCAAGGGGATACTGACGGGCCTGGCGGCCGGCATCAAACTCACCCCCGGCCTGTTCCTGCTCAGCTATCTCGTCGTTCGCGACTACCGACGGTTCCTGCTGGGCGTCGCGACATTTGTGGGCACCGTGGTGGTCGCGCTACCGGTGATCGGCGGCGAGGTGATCGACTTCTGGACGAAGGTCACCTGGGACGTCTCCCGGATCGGATCGCCGGCGTTCGCATCCAACCAGTCGGTCAACGGGACCCTCTGGCGGCTGTTGGGTGGGGAACCCAGCACGCTGCTGTGGCTGCTCATCGCGTTGCTGGCTGTGGCGCTGGCGCTCTACGTCTCCTGGAAGTTGTGGGCCAGGGCGCTGGTCTGGCCCCTGGCGGCGACCGCGCTGGCGATGCTGCTTGCCTCACCCATCTCCTGGTCCCACCACTATGTGTGGGTGTATCCGGCGCTGCTGCTGCTGTGGCAGCAATGGCGGCACTGGCCCGCCACCGTACTGCTCGTACTGGGGGTCCTCACGTTCTACTTCCACTTCTCGCTGCTGCCCCCCAACGGGGCCGGGGCCGACGGAGTCCCACTGGAGTACTCCTGGACCCCGTTCCAGGAGCTGCTGGGGGCCTCGTACGTGTTATGGACCGGCGTGACCCTGTGCTACTTGGCTTACGCGGCCTGGCGCAGGGCAGACGAACTCAACCCGGATCCTGGGGCGCCGCCTGCCCTGGCTGGATCTTCCCGGGTGTAGGCCTCAGTCAACCGGGACGTCGTCGCGCTCGCGCAACCAACGGGTGAGCGGCGCGGGCATCTCTGCAGGGCGCTCCCCCCAGTCGTAGACCACACACGTACGGGCTGCGATGTCGTGCAGGGCCCGGCGCTTGGTCCCCACGAAAAGACCGATGAACCCCAGTCCGAGGAACAGGAAAGAGAAGGGCATCACGAGGACCCGGACGAGCGCCTGGCTGAACCGGATCGGGCGGCCGCTGCGGTCCACCACCCGCAGGCCGATCACACCCTTGCCCACCGTGCGCCCGGCCACGGCGAGCGCCACGACCGCGTAGCAGAACGCCCAGAACGCGAACAGCGAGACGCCGACGATGGTCTGCAACGTCGGTGAGGCCATTTCCCCGAAGAGCGCGTTGATCAGATAGAACACACCTGCGGACATGATCGTGAAACCGCCGAAGACGATGGCCGCGTCGATGAGGAAAGCACACAGGCGGCTGATCGGACCCGCATAGTGTCCTGTGATGACGCCACGATCCTGATCCAGCGGGGCCGCCGGGGCAACAGAGGCTTGCAGCGCCGCCGGGCCACTGGGCAGCTTGCGGCCGCGATGGAACACAGCCCCGGTCAGACGCATCAGGATCTGATCGAGCGCGACGATCTGCCGCCTTGCGATGTCCAGCAGCGAGCCGGCCATGTGGCCGGTACTCTCGCGCACGATCTCGGGAACCCCCGCTCGTTCCACGAGCTCCCGCACGTCCACCCGAGCCAGCATCGCGTCCAGATCCACCTCTGCCATCGCGGCGTTCAGGTCCGTCCTGGCGATGAGCTCATTCGGATCCACCCGGTCCAGGAGCCGGTTCGCGTCCACCCGGTCGAGCAGCAGATTCGGGTCCACCCGATCGAGGAGCCGGTCGGGGTCCACCCGATCCAGCAGTCTGTCCGGGTCGACCCGGTCCAGGAGCCTGTCCGGATCCACCCTGTCGAGGAGCCGGTTGGGCTCCACGCGGTCCAGTACGGCATTCACATCCACGCGGTCCAGCAGCACATCGGGGTCGACGCGGGCCAGCAGGGCGTTGATGTCCAGCCTGTCGACGAGCTCATCGACGTCCACCTCTTCGAGCACCGAGTTGATGTCGACCCGCTCGACGGCGGCATTGGTCGCCCACCCGATCGGGTTGAAGCGACGTTCGTTCACACTGGCACCCTATCGGGCACTGCGCCAGGAACCGCCGAAGACGCCGGATACCACTCCCGTTCGCTCAGGACTTCTCCGGACACTGCACCGGCTCTTCCGGCACTGTGCCATCCAGCAGGTAGGCGTCCACAACCTTGTCGACGCAATCGGACCCCTGACCGTAGGCGGTATGGCCGTCAGCATCCCAGGTCACCAGCTGCGAGGAGGCGAGCCGGTCGTTGACCTGCTCGGCCCACTCATAGGGCGTTGCGGGGTCGTGCGTCGTACTCACGATCAGGATCGGGTTGGCACCCTCTGCCGTCACCTTGACCGGTTCACCGGTGGCGGGCGTGGGCCACTGGCCGCACACGAGGTCCGACCACGCCAGGTATGACCCGAAGGTCGGCGCATCGTCCGACCACTCCTGCGCGCGCTGAGCCAGCACCGCCGGATCACTCTCGGCCGGTCGGTCCAGACAGGTGACGGCGTAGAACACCTCGTTGCTGTTGTTACGGTAGTGACCCTGTGCCGTCCGGTCCAGACGCTCGTCATACATGGTGAGCAGCGTCGACCCGTCGCCGTTGAAGGCGTCCCGCAGCCCCCCCTCGAGCTTGTCCCAGTCGCCGAAGGAGGGGAAGTACAGGTAGTAAAGGATCGCGCCCAGCCCCAGGGACTGCGTCAGCGGGCGATCGGGCTGCGCCTGCAGTGGCTCGTCGGCAAGGCCGTCCAGGAATTCCTGGATCTCAGCCACGCCGCCGTCGACGTCCTTGGACCGCAGCGGGCAGTTGCCGTCACGCTGGCACTTGGCGACGAACCGTCGGAGGGTGTCCTCGAACCCCTTCGCCTGGCCGTGCGCCACCTCCTGCGCGCTCAGCGCGGGATCCAGCATCCCGTCCAGAACGAAGCGCCCCACACGATCCGGGTACTCCTCGGCGTACATGGCGCCCAGCGCTGTGCCGTATGACTTGCCCAGGTAGTCGAGCTGCTCCTCGCCGAGAGCCGCGCGCAGGATGTCCATGTCCTTGACCACCGCGGCGCTGCTGACGTACGCGTAGGTGTCGGGGGACTCAGCCGCACACCTGGCACCGAACTCCGCGGCGGCCTGCCGCAGTTGCTCGACCTCCGCAGCGTCGGAGGGGTTCCCGTCGAGCGCAAGCCACTCGTCGAGCTCCTCGTCGGTCAGGCACTTGACTGGCTGCGAACGGCCCACACCGCGGGGGTCGAAACCGACGATGTCGAACTGTGCCGCAACCTCCGGGCCGACGATCGAGGATGCCGCGGCCGCATAGTCCGTACCACTGCCGCCCGGGCCACCGGGGTTCACCACGAGGGTGCCCCGGTCCCCCTGACTCGCAGGCGACCGCAGCAGTGCGATCTCCATGTCGCCCACAGTCAGATCGGAGTAGTCCTTGGGAACGGTCAGTGTGGCGCACTCGTTCTGGCCGCAATCGGTCCAGTCGAGTGTCTGTTCGTAGTAGACCGGCAGCCCCTCGGGCCCGATGGGCTCCGGCTGGCCACCTGAAACGCAACCCGAGAGCAGCAAGGTTCCGGCAACGACCCCCAGCAGCGCGCGTGACATCTCGGCCTCCCTGTGACAAGAGTAGGTTCGATCGCGTGGCTCAGAGGTACCGGCATCAAAGTGGGGATGCGATCGTGACCCTGCCCGATCGGGCCGGCGAGAGCGTGCGTGCCGCAAAGCGTCGCTTCGTCGGGCCGCCTGGGAGTAGAATTGCCCGCATATGAGCGCAACCGAGGATTCGGCCACCGGGGACAGGGCACGTGACCCGGAATCCTCGTTCGCCGTAGGGCTCGCGCGCATGGCGCGTGCGGCGGTGGCTTTCCGCGACAGCTGGCGCGACGGGCCGGCGCCGCGATCGGTCGGCGAGCGCATGGCCTACGAACACCGCCGCGACGAGCAGCGCTTCCAGCGCGAGACCAAGCAGTACGCGCGCCGGACCGAGTCGTTGCGGCGGCGGGCCCGAGCTGCCGCGGTCCTGTCCATCGGAGCCGGTGGAGCCGCACTGGCCGACCTGCTCGTGGCAGGGCCGGAGACGCTGTTCTGGATCGGCGGCCCGACATCGGTACTGAGCGGCTGGTTGTCGGTCCGCAACTCCCGGGAGGCCAGGGCGATCGAACCGCCTCTGCGACCCTCGGTGCCCCCACCGCCTCCTGCACCGTTGCCCGCAGGCATGCCGGGGGATCGCGAGTCGCTTGCGCTGCACAAGCTCCGTATCCAGCTGGCGAGGCTGCTCCCGAACATCGCAGCCATCCAGGCCGAGGCAGCCGAGGAGTTGCGGTCGGCCGATTTCGAGGCTGCACCGGCGATGGGTGCCCTGGTGAACCGGCTGACGGCGCTCTACCGCGTGCAGCAGGAGATGCCTGGAACCGCGGCGGCGCAGACCGCCGCGCACAGCGCCGAGCAGGTGCGCAGCCGCCTGGCCGATGGCGTGCAGATGTATGAGGAACTCCTGCAGGCGGCGCTGGAACTCATGAGCGCTCCGGACCCGACCGCCTTCGCCAGCCAACGACTGCGTGACGTCGCGCTGAACCTCACCTCCTACAGCGAGGGGTTGCGCCGGGCGGCGCAGGCAGACCTCTGAGCCGGCCCGATCAATTCCCGCTCGGGTGCAGCAACTGGACCAGCAGTGCCTCGCAGACCAGGGCCGGAGGGACGTTGGCCTCCAACTGCTCTCTGGCCCGCCCCAGCGCGGAGATGCGCTGCATCGTCTGACTGGCAGGATCGTTGGCCGCGTGCCGCTCCAGCGAAGCGCGCAGATCAGCATTGATGAGGGTCACCTCCGCCTGGCACTGCAGCGCCAGCACATCGCGGTAGTAACCGAGCAGGTCCGTGAAGTACCGGTCCAGCTCATCGCGGACCGAGCGGCTGGACTGCTGCTTGTGAACGCGTTCCAGCTCGGCCAGGGACGACTTGGCGTACTCCTTGACCTTCCGGTTGGAGACGCCAGCAGCGCCCTCCCCGAAGGCGGCCATCGTCTGTTCCCTGTCGTGCGCCAGGTGCTCACCCAACCGTTGGGAGGAGTCGGCCTCGGCAGCAGCCTTGAGCTTGTGCGCCATGGCGTAGCAGTCACCCAGTGTCTGCAGCTTGCTCGGGATCGTCAGTACCATCGACCTGCGGCTGCGCACCTCGGCATCGGTCGCCAGACCACGAGCCCGACCGATGTGGCCCTGGGCAGCCTGTGCCGCGAATTCGGCCATGGCGCGGTCCACCCCCTCGGCCACCAGCACATCGGCGACGGCACGGCTCTCCGGCACGCGAAGCGCAATGTGGCGCACTCGCGATCGGATGGTGGCCAGCAGATCCTCCGGGCTGGGCGCACACAGGATCCACACGGTCGTGGCGGTCGGCTCCTCGATGGCCTTCAGCAGGGCATTGGCGGCTGCGTCGGTCATCCGGTCCGCGTCCTCCAGGACCAGACATCGGTAGCCACCCAGGACAGGAGCATCGGCCGCCTTGAGGACGAGTTCGGAGGACAGCTGCTTGCTGTGGCTGAGCGTGGTGGACCGTACCAGTTCGACGTCAGGATGGGTTCCCGCTCTGACCTCCACACACGCCGGACACTCCCCACAGCCCTCACGGGGGCAAACCAGGGCCGCGGCGAAGGCGGCCGCCGCAACCGAACGTCCCGAGCCGGGTGGTCCGGTGATCAGCCAGGCGTGGGTCATGGCGGTGGCGCTCGCCGCGTGGCCGTGCGCCGCCGCGACCGCGCGCTCAAGCGCCTCGACAGCTCGCGGCTGACCGATCACCGCATCCCATACCGACATCACAGCCAGCCTACCTCCGGGCCCGGACAGGTCAGACGCCCCTCACTGGCGTCCTGGGTCGAGATGCGGGCGGTGGCTGGTGCCGCACCACTCAGCGGCGGTAGGCCGTGATGGGTCTTCCCAGGCCTTCGTCAACCGTCAGGTAGCCGGAGCCGTCCCGGGCGAACGCGATGGCCTCACTCATACTCGCCGACGGATCCGGCAGTCTGCAGTCCGCGGGCTCCAGCAGTCGCTCCCAGACAGGCTCCGCGGCGGCGTTCCGCCAGTACAGCGTCGTGTGCTTGCTGCCCGGTGAGCGTCGGAGCAGGAGCTCGGTGCCGTCCGCACTTACATCCGCCGCGGTCACGGGACCGACATGTGCGATCTCCCCACGAAGCGTCAGTGTCGCTTCCCCCGGAGCCCAGGCGCTGCTGAATATGAGAGCGGTGTGCTCGGCCCGAGTGAGAATGACGAGATCGCCGGTCTGTGGATCGATCAGCAGCGCCTCAGCATCGAGACTGCGGCCTGGGTACCGCAGGGTCATCGTCTCCACGTCCTCGATGGTGGAACCGGTCACCCCGACCCTCGGCTCCGGCACCCGATGAACGGTGATGAAATCCCGATCCGCCCCGTTGTCGCCGATGTCCGCGACGTAGAGGTGGTCCGAGTCATCGAGCAACGCTGAACCCGCAGCGAGGTCCTCCCAATCTGTGCCCGGCGCCCCCCGGATCGAGAACTGCGCCTGTACCCGCCCCGAACGGTCGATCGCCGTCAGCCGGGCCGGGTTGTTCCGGTCGTTGTGCACCCACAGCCGGTCCGCGTCGGCGGCGCTGACCGTCATTCCCGAGATCTCAGGCAGCCTGCTGTCGTCGATACGGCCGAGCTCCGCAGGCACGATCGTCGCATCGCAGAGTGAGACCGTCTCCCCAACCGGATCTGGTGTGGGATCGGGGCTCTGGGAGGGCAGCGGAGCCGGCGCCTGTACGGGTCGGTTCAGTTGCAGGTAGCGGGCGGTGACGCGCGCGCGCATGCCGGACTTGACCCGTCGCAATCGAGTGCTTCTCGCAGGGCGCACCCAGGCGCCCGAAACCTCGACCCTCCGAGTACGAATCCGGTAGTTCCCGGGGCGAAGCCCGCGCAGTAGCTTTGTCCGGTGAAGCAGTCTCTTGTAGCGCTGCGGGCCACGAACGATAACCCTCCCCGACGCCACACCCCGGACACGAACCCGCAACTGACCGGTTTCCCCGCTGTGGGAGGCTGGGCTCACCACCGAGCCAGCGGGTGCTGGTGAGAGGCCGTGGCCCACCGCCGGGGCGTTCGGGGCAAGCAGGCTCAGTACGACCACGATGACCCACAGCGCGGCCCCCCCGAGGGTCTGCACAGATGTCTTGGGCACTCCGATCCACCTCACAGCTGCCGCCCCTCCTGCCGGGCGCGTGCCCCTCTGACACGATACGTAGCTCGGCGTGCCGGGAACAAGAGCCCGGCCGGTATGCGAGCTTCCCCGCGCGTCGGCAGGTGGGAGGCGGTCTTCGCGGCCTTCGGCAGCGCCAGTACCCGAATACCTCTCTTCGACGAGTACGCCAGTACCGCCAGCGGCTTCGGGAACAAGCTGTGGTCGGCTTGGGCCCGGTTGGACAGCATGGCCTGTCGCTGATCGCACGGCCAAACTCCGCTGGGCGGGCGGCTCCTGGTGAACGACCGCACCAGTAGTCACGGTGCTCGAGGCTCAGCGTTGCCGATCATGACAATACGCGCGACACCTCCGCCCAGACGTGATCGGCCAGCACGGACTGCGGCTGATCCGCCGGGAGCACGACCACGTCGGGACGGTCGGCCAGCGACAGGAAACTCTCCCGTACCGACTCGTGGAACGCCAGATCCTCGGACTCGAGCCGGTTGGGCTCCTGAGCACGGGCGAGACCCTCAGCTACTGGCAGGTCCAGCACGATCGTCAGGTCGGGGTGGATGTCCTGGCTCGCCCAGGCGCTGAGGCTGCGGATATCGGCAGCTCGCAACCCCCGTCCCACCCCCTGGTAGGCCACCGTCGACTCCACGAACCGGTCACAGACCACAACGGCATCGGCTGCCAGTGCCGGCTGGATCACTTCAGCGACATGGTCGGCACGGGCAGCAGCGAACAGCAGCAGTTCGGCGCGGGGGTCGACTCCGGCGAAGGCGTCCCCCAGGACCAGCTCGCGGATCAGCTCGGCACGGGGCGAGCCCCCCGGCTCTCGCGTGACCACCACCGAGCGACCAGTGTCCTGCAGTCGCTGGGCGAGAAGCTGCACCTGCGTCGACTTGCCAACGCCTTCGCCGCCCTCGAAGACTATGAACCGACCCGGCATCCGGCCCCCAATCCCAACATCCAGGCAATCCTCGCACAATGAGACTGCAGGCCAGCAGGTGCTGCCACCGCTCGCGTGCTTCCGCCTTCCTCCTGGCAGCGTCGGGCAATAGACACCCCAGGGGTGTAGCTCGTCAAGCGGCAGTGAGTTCCGAGGTGGATTGTCGGTGGCCCCAGGCGGTGT
>JAGQTY010000033.1 GCA_020438795.1 Actinomycetota bacterium | reverse complement strand
CGGGTTCCCGACCCGTCATCCAATCCGTACCTGGCCTTCTCGGCCATGCTCATGGCTGGCATCGACGGCATCAAGAACAAGATCGAGCCGATCGCCCCGGTCGACAAGGACCTGTACGAGCTGCCTCCGGACGAGGCTGCCGACATCCCGCAGGTGCCTGCCTCGCTGGAGGGCGTGCTCGACGCGCTCGAGGAGGACAACGAGTTCCTCACCGAGGGCAACGTGTTCACCCCAGACCTGGTGGAGACCTGGATCGACTACAAGCGCGCGAACGAGGTGGACCCGATGCGTCTGCGTCCTCATCCGCACGAGTTCGAGCTCTACTACGACATCTGAGCAACAGACAGAACGAGACCCCCGGATTCCTTCGTGAATCCGGGGGTCTCGTGCGTCATTGACACTTGTGTGACCACGATGAGACCAAGTGCTCGATCAAGGCAATGCCGGCGGGGAAGTCGGCCGGCCCCTGGCGCCTCATAGGACTCGGCGGGTCAAAGGGCTCAGTCCTCGACGCTCGCGACCTCGTTATTCCACACGTTGATCTGCTCCTGTATCTGCTTGGCAGACTCGGTGAAGTTGCTGACGGCCTGCTGGGCCTGTTGCGTGTTCTTCTTCTGGATCGCCTTCTGGATCTCCTGCAGCTGGTTCACCGCCTGCTGTGCCAGGGAGTTGATCGTTCCGGCCACCTCGGCCGCCTGATCGGTCAGCTGTGCCTGGGCCTGCTCCATGCTCTCGAGGTCCGACTTCATCTTGGGCAGGGCCTCGTCGATCGCGCTCTGAACGCTGCTGGAGTTGCTGGTGTCGGCTTGCGAGATGGTGTTCGCGTTGGCGATGAACTCGTTGAGCGGCTGAGTGAACTGGGTAGCCGTCGACGAGTTGTCCTGGCACCCGGAAGCGCCGACGAGGACCGCACCGAGCAGGGCGGCCATCACGATCAGAACCCTACCTGCGAGCATGGTGCCAATCTAGCGAATGCGTCGGGGACGAGGCTGGTCCGGTCACCTGAACGGCATTGGGGAGGTGTTGTGATCCCGGCGCCGGTCGTCGGGGGACAGCATCAACGCTGGCGGCCACGCATCTGCGCTTTGGCGGCTTTGGCGCTCTTGGGCATGTACCCCTTGGGTATCCCGGCGGGCTGCTTGGTCAGGGCCTCGAGCTTGTGCCGAACAGCATTGGCTTCGGCCGGGGTGAGAGTCTTGGGCAGCTTACCGAGCTGCTTCTGCAGCTTTGCGATGGGCACCTGATCAGGTTCGTTGCCCACTTGGAGCTCGAGTATCGGAGTGTCCGGGATGAATCGCTGGGTGCGCTTCTTCTCGCTTGCGAGCATGTGGCCAACGCGGCTGGAGGGGCCTTCACTCACGAGGACGACCCCCGGACGGCCGACCACACGGTGAACCATGTCCTGATTCTTGGTCACTGAAACTGCGGGAGTGCAGGACCACTTGCCTCCCCGCATCGACTGGACCACGGCAGCGGCACCACCGGGCTGGTCCTCGACCTGCCGGTAGGCTGCGCTCATCGCCCTGCGACTGAAGTAGAACATCGCGGCGAGCAGGCCGAGGGACGCGCCGATGAAGCCGAACGTGAACGGGTTGCCGAGGATGAAACCGACCACCAGGCCGATGACCAGCAGTCCGGCGAACATGCCCAGCATGAGCCAGCCGAGTGCTGGATAGACCTCTGCGGTCATGCGGTAGTTATCACGGATCTGCCCGACCCAGGCAAAACGCTTCTTCTTGGTCTTCTGTTCGGCCATGTCTTCAGTCTAGGGGATGGTGGCTGCCGGGCGAACAAATCGAGCTGAGCCGGGTGAACGTCCGGCGGCCGTGCATGCGATGCCGATCATGGCGAGACCGCTCCTCGAGGTGTCCGCGGCAATGGCAGGTGCTCAGGACGAACGGGATGGCCCGGCAGCATCCATGGCCTGCCGATACAGCGTCCCTGCACGGTAGGAGGACCGGACCAGCGGACCGCTCATCACACCGCGGAATCCCAGCTGCGTGGCTGTTTCACGCCAGGCCACGAACTCCTCAGGTGTCACCCATCGTTGGACCGGGTGATGCCGGATGCTCGGGCGAAGGTACTGGGTGATCGTGACCAGGTCGCAGCCATGGGTGAGGAGGTCTTCGAGCGCAGCGGTGACCTCCTCGTCGGTCTCGCCGAGGCCGAGGATCAGGTTGGACTTCGTCACCAGACCCGCGTCCTTGGCACGTCGCAGCACAGCAAGGCTGCGCCCGTAGTCGAAGGCGGGCCGAACACGGCGGAAGACCCTCGGAACGGTCTCGAGGTTGTGGGCCAGGACTGCGGGCGCAGCCGCGAACACCTCATCGAGCAGTGCGGGGCCGCCGGAGAAATCGGGGATGAGCACCTCAACCCCGATGCCGGGATTACGGGCCTGGATCCGTCGAACAGTCTCCGCGTACAGCCAGGCGCCCTGGTCCGGAAGGTCGTCACGAGCCACCCCGGTGACCGTCGCGTACCGCAGTTCCATCCGCGCCACACTCTCGGCGACACGGTCCGGCTCAGCCCTGTCCAGAGGAGCCGGTCGTCCGGTGTCGATCTGGCAGAAGTCGCAACGGCGGGTGCACTGCTCCCCGCCGATCAGAAAGGTGGCCTCGCGGTCCTCCCAGCACTCGTTGATGTTTGGGCAACCGGCCTCCTGGCAGACCGTGTGCAGGCCATGCTCACGGACGGTTCCGAGGATCTCGTTGTATTGAGGGCCCCTGGAGAGTCTGGTCCTGATCCAGGGCGGTTTGCGCTCGATACCGGTTTCTGCATTGCGTTGTTCGATGCGAAGCAGTCTCGTCTCAGCTGCCACTGGGGGACTCCCTAATTGTTGTTTGTGACGTCGCCGTGGGAGAGGGGCCCCGCATGAAGAACCATCCGAGTGCTCCGATGATGATCAGGCCGGCACCGATGGCGCCCGCGAGCCCGATCCCGCCCTGTGTCGTTGCGCTCATGATGGCGTCGGTGAGAGCCGGCAACTGTGGGGAACCTGAGCCTTCGAGCAGCAGGATCACGCCCGCCAGCAGCAGCACGCTCAGGCCCATGAAGAACAGCGAGCGGAAGAACCACCGCCATCGCGCCGGACCGAGGAAGACGGCAACACTGACCAGTACTGCCGTGAGCACGAGCATCGCCCACCGTGCGTTCGCCGCCGCACCGGCCAGTTGCAGCCGTCGCTCGAGGTTGAAGCCGACGTCGATCGACACCGACGTGTCTCCGAGCACGCTCTGTGCCACACCGGAGAGACCGCCGATAGGGGTGTTGGTGAGGATCGGCGTGATCAAGGATGACAGCTTCACCGAGACCGTGCTGCCCGAGACCGAGACATTGTCATCGGGCGTGCCCAGCGCATCTGCGGCCAGTCCATCGTGCAGTGTCTCGAGCCATGACGTGAAGGCCGCGGTCGCCTCGGGGGAGGAAAGGGCGTCGCCGACCCTGCTGGCGAGGTTGTCCACCCCTACGGCACTGATGGCCGCTCCGGCCACACCGCCCTCCTGGACGACGCGATTCAGCGAGGTCGAGACGGCTTGGGCTACCTCCGAGGCCAGTTCCTGGCGCGTCGCCGGATCTGACATCGACTGTTCGAGACTCTCGGAGAATCCCGCATCGTCGGTGAGAGAGGATTGCGCCAGGAAGCCGAAGATCGTCACGGCGGCGAACACGGCCGCGAGGATGACCGCGGTGATCCGCGAGGCCCTCATCCGTGCTCCGCCAGCTCGGCCTCGACGCGATCGGCGGCGGTGCTGACGGATATCCGGCGTCCGGTCTCCCTCGAGAGGCTGGTCACGCCCGCGTCGCTGATGCCGCAGGGAACGATGCGCTGGGCCCAGTCCAGGTCGCAGTCGCAGTTCAGCGCGAACCCGTGCATCGTGGTTCCTCGTGACACCCGCACGCCGATGGCGGCGACCTTGCGGTCCGGTTGGCCGTCATGGGCGACCCAGACCCCGCTGCGGCCTTCAACCCGTCGGCCATGCACCCCGAAGCTTCGACTGACTGCGAGCAGCAGGGACTCCAGTTCCCTGACGTAGGCCACGACGTCCAGGCGCTGCGGTAGGCGCACGATCGGGTACCCGACCAGCTGCCCCGGACCGTGCCAGGTGATCCTGCCGCCACGATCGGTCGGCACGACGGGCGTGCCGTCGTCGGGCAGATCTGTGGCCTGCGTGCGCGAGCCGGCGGTGAACACAGGTTCGTGCTCGAGCAGCAGCAATGTGTTCGGTTCCGTGCCACTGGCCACCCGGTCGTGGAGGTCCCGCTGCAGTTCGAGTCCTCGCGAGTAGTCCACCCGCTGCGTCCCCAGGCCGACTCGGTGCAGTCGGATTCCATCGAGCCTGGCAGACCCCATCGCGGGGTCGCAGACATCGTTCACCGGCACACTGCCAGGCTACGGGACCGAAGGGGCTGCGGCCACCACCGAAGCCGTGCTTCGATCATGCGCGCGTCATACTTCGCTCGCGAACGACCCCTCTTCGAGACGCGCCTTGACTGTCTCCAGGAAGCGAGCCGCGTCCGCTCCGTCAACCAGTCGGTGGTCGTACGTCAGTGCGAGGTACACCATGGAACGGACCGCGATCACATTGCCGCCGTCCGGTCCCTGGACGACAACCGGGCGCTTGACGACCGAGCCCATCCCCAGAATGGCAACCTGTGGCTGGTTGATGATCGGCGTGTCGAACAGCGCCCCCCGGCTGCCGGTGTTCGTCAGCGTGAAGGTGCCGCCTGACAATTCATCGGGAGTCACCTTGTTGGTCCGGGTGCGTTCGGCCAGGTCCGCGATCTTCCGGGCCAGGCCGGTCACGTTCAGGTCCCCGGCATCCCGGATGACAGGGACAAGGAGTCCGCGCTCGGTATCCACGGCGACGCCGAGATGTTCCGCGTCGTGATAGGTGACGGTTCCTGTCTCCAGATCGATGGAGGCATTCAGGACCGGATGCACCTTGAGCGCCTCCACCACCGCCTTGGCGAAGAAGGGGAGGAATGACAGCTTGACACCCTCGCGGGACTCGAAGGACTTCTTCGTCGCCCCCCGCAGCTGGGCGATCCTCGAGACGTCGGCCTCGACCACAGTAGTGAGCTGGGCGGACACGTGCAGGGACTCCACCATCCGCTCGGCGATGACCTTGCGGAGCCGGGAGAGCTTCTCGACCCGCCCCCGCACCGGGCTGCTGGGTGGTCCGGCAGGGGCCGACGGCTCAGGCCCATCCGACTGGCCGGTCGGTGCCTGTTGCTCGGCCGCAGCGAGCACGTCCTGGCGGCGGATCCGGCCGCCGATGCCTGTGCCGCTGACCTTCGCCAGATCGACACCATGCTGCTTGGCGAGTTTGCGCACCAGTGGCGTTACGTAGGCCGGACCGCTCTCCGATGCCGCCGCAGCTGCGGGCTCGGGTGGTTTCGGGGGAGTGGGGGTGGGCGCTGGTTCGGGCGCCTTCGCCTGCTCGGGACGGGTCGGCCCGGAGGCTCCCGGCGGCGCCGGGCTCTGTGCCGGGCTCTGTGCCGGGCTCTGTGTCGGGGCGGGGGCCGGCGGCGGGCTCGGCGCCGACGCGGCGATGGGCTCAGCGGGTGCCGGGGTGCCAGCCGCCTCAGCGGAGTCAGGGGCGGCGGAGGCAGCCCCGACCACCGCCAGTACCCCGCCGACGGCGACGATCTCGTCCTCGTTGGCCACGATCCGCTGCAGGATCCCCGCGACCGGGGAGGGAATCTCGGTGTCCACCTTGTCGGTGGAAATCTCGACCAGGGGCTCATCGACGGCCACCTGTTCCCCGACGGTCTTGAGCCAGCGCGTGACCGTGCCCTCGGTGACACTCTCGCCCAGTTCGGGCAGCTTCACCTCGGTGCCTGCGGACCCGGCCCCAGCAGCGGACGCGGACGCTGGCGCGGGGGGTGGCTGCGGAGCAGCCGCAGCCACCGGAGTTGCCTGGACGGGGGGTTGCACAGGCGCGGCTGGCGCGGGGGGCGGCGCAGCTGCAGCGACCGGAGTTGCCGGGGCCGCAGTGGGTGCTGCGCTAGCCTGCGCACCTGCAGCGGGTTCAGGTGCGGGCGGCGCCGGGGGAGCGCTTGGGGCCTGGTCCGCCGCACCGATCCGGGCGAGCTCTGCGCCCACTTGGACGATGTCATCCTCCTGGGCACTGATGGATACCAGAGTCCCCGCGACGGGGGACGGGATCTCGGTGTCCACCTTGTCGGTCGAGACCTCCAGCAGAGGTTCGTCGACCTCGACATGGTCGCCCACGTTCTTGAGCCAGCGGGTGACGGTACCTTCGGTGACGCTCTCGCCCAACTGCGGCAGGGTAACGGGTGTGGTCACGACGTTCCTTCTTCTGGGTTCCTATGGGTATCTTTGCGTGGTTTGGCCGCATCTGTCAGGTATTTCGGCGGCGACACGAGCAGACACTCGAGGCTCCGGCGCACCTGAGGTTCAGGCGTGCGCGTGCAGTGGCTTGCCGGCCAGAGCCAGGTGCGCCTCGCCGAGCGCCTCCGACTGCGTCGGGTGAGCATGGATGAGGGCCGCGACCTCGGACGGCAGGGCTTCCCAGTTGTAGATCAGCTGCGCCTCACCGATCTGTTCGCCCATACGAGCCCCGACCATGTGTATCCCCACAACGGGACCGTCCTTGACTGCGACCAGCTTCACGAAACCGGTCGTCGCAAGGATCTGGCTCTTGCCGTTGCCGCCGAGGTTGTACTCGTAGGTGATGACCGAGTCTGAGCCGTATTCGGCATCGGCCTGGGCCTCGGTGAGGCCGACAGAGGCCACCTCGGGGTCGCAGTAGGTGACCCTTGGGATGCCAGCTTCGTCGATCGGAGCCGGGTTCAGCCCGGCAAGGTGTTCGGCGACGTATATCCCCTGGCCGAAGCCGCGGTGTGCCAGTTGCAGGCCGGGAACGATGTCACCCACCGCGTAGACGCCGGGGACACTGGTCTGCAGGTGGTCGTCGGTGACCACGAAGCCGCGGTCGAGTGCGACCCCGTTCTCCTCGTATCCGATGTCAGCGGTGTTCGGCCCCCGTCCGACTGCGACCAGCAGCAGGTCGGCCCGCAGGCTGGTGCCGTCCTCGAGCGTGACCTCGACACCCTGATCGTCCTGCCGGGCCCCGGCGAACCGCACACCGGTCTGTGACTTGATCCCCCGGCGCCGGAAGGCGCGAGCCAGCGCCTTGCTGCTCGCCTCGTCCTCACTGGGCACCAGGCGGGGCAGCGCCTCGATGATCGTCACCTCCGCCCCGAAGGAACGCCAGACGCTCGCAAACTCGACGCCGATGACCCCGCCTCCCAGGATCACCACGCTGCTGGGGACATGGGTCAGTTCGAGGGCCTGGTCGCTGGTGATGATGCGCCCCTCGATCCCGAGTCCGGGCAGTGACCGCGCATATGATCCCGTGGCCAGCACGACTGAGCGTCCCTCAAGGACACGATCGCCGACCGTCACCGTAGTGGACGAGGTGAGTCGGCCGTGTCCCTCGACGTAGGTGACATCGCGCGACTTCACGAGCCCCTGCAGGCCCTTGTAGAGGCGGGCGACGACGTTGTTCTTGTACTTGTCGACCCCCTCCACGTCGATGCCCTTGAACTTCGCGTGGACGCCGAACTCCGCGGCCTCGCGAGCAGTGTCTGCCACCTCAGCGCTGTGCAGCAGCGCCTTGGTGGGGATGCACCCCCGGTGCAGACAAGTGCCTCCCAGCTTGTCCTGCTCGACCAGCGCCACGGTCATTCCGAGTTCGCTGGCCCGTAGCGCACATGCGTAGCCGCCACTGCCACCGCCGAGTATCACCAGATCGAATTGCTCACTCACGAATCCATCCTCTCACTGAGTCAGGTTCTGGGGGTCGGGGCGCGCCGCGCCGCAGGGCCGGCGTCGCGGTCGGCGCCGTGCGGACAGCTCAACTGTTGTCGATCGCGACCTGGAGCAGGGTCCGAACCCCCCAGCCGGTGCCGCCCTTGGGCGTGTATCCGTGGCTCGAGCCGGAGTTCCAGCCCGGGCCGGCCATGTCCACGTGGGCCCAGGCCTGCTGCGGCACGAACTCACGCAGGAACACCGCAGCCGACAGCATGCCGCCGTTCGGACCGCCGATGTTCGCGATGTCTGCGACTTCGGAGTCAAGCGTCGCCCGCAACTCGTCGGGCAGTGGCATCGCCCATGCTGATTCACCGGCCTCAGTGGCGCAGTGCACCACTGCGTCCCGGGTCTCCTCCTGACCCATGACACCGGCGACGCGGCTGCCGAGGGCCACCATCGAGGCGCCGGTCAGGGTGGCCACATCAACGATGAGATCGGGATCGTCCTCCGCGGCTCTGGTCAGCCCGTCGGCAAGGACGAGGCGTCCCTCCGCGTCGGTGTTGAGAACTTCGACGGTCCGCCCGCCCCGGATCGTGATCACGTCGCTGGGGCGCTGTGCCCCACCGTCGGGCATGTTCTCCGCCGCGCACAGCCAGCCTGTGACATTGACAGGGAGCTGCCGAGCTGCGATCGCCATGACGGCGCCCATCACGGCAGCGGCACCGCCCAGATCAGACTTCATCCACTCCATCGGCTTTGCCCCCTTCAGCGAGAGGCCGCCGGAATCGAAGGTGATCCCTTTGCCGACGAACGCAAGCGATGTCGTGGCGCCCTTGGGAGCGTAGCGCAGCCTGATCAGTCTGGGACCCCGCCTGGACCCCTGGCCGACGGCGGTCAGTCCGCCATAGCCACCCCGGCGCAGTTCCTTGGGACCCCACACCTTCACATCCACCTCGGAGTCCTTGAAGGTCGCGCGGGCGAGGCTGGCCATCTCGCTGGGGTAGAGCTTGTTCGGTGGCGCGTTCACCATGTCCCTGGCCAGGTTCACCCCGGCGGCGGTGGCCTGAGCCTGCGCCAGCATCGTCCTGAGCGCCTTGGTCGGGGTGCGCCCTGTCAGGAAGTCGATCCGGTCAGTACCGCTTCGATCCTCGGCGCGGGGAGCATCGAGGTAGCGGTTGTAGCGGTAGTTGCCGAGCAGGGCTCCCTCCATGACAGCCCGCTGGGACTGCTCCGGCAGGGGAACAGCCGCACTGCGGGCGTGGCCGATGTGCTGGAAGGCCGCGCCACAGGCTGCCCTCAGCGCTTCGTCGTCGGCGGACCCGGTGACTCTGGACAGCACCACGAGTTCGGCGGCGAGGCCGTCGGGTGCGGGGATAGTGACAGGCGCCTTCATGGGACCTGTGCGGATCATGGCGTCGTAGGCGGCTTCGAGGAGTCCGCGAGTGCCGGCGTCAACGCTCCGGTCGTCGGCAATGACCCCGTCGTCGCCGACGAGCACCACCAGTACCTCGCTGTCAGCGGTGGCTGCGGACTTGGCCGAGAGTGCGCCTGGGGCTGGCTGATCCACGAGTGCTCCCTGTCTCGCTCGGAGTGCAATGCCCACCCTACCCATTGGTTTCGTTCCACGCTGACCTCATTGGTTTCGTTCCACGCTGACCTCATTGGTTTCGTTCCACGCTGACCTCATTGGTTTCGTTCCACGCTGACCCCATCGGTCTCGTTCCACGCTGACCGCCTTCGGCCGCGCGGTACGGGTGCCGGTAGCCTTCCTGACATGACTCTGCTCGAGACGCCACTGACTCAGCTGCATCGCCAGGCAGGTGCGAAACTTGTTGACTTCGCCGGTTTTGCGATGCCGATCGACTTCGGCACGGGCATCCGTAACGAGCATCAGGCGGTCCGCGAATCGTGCGGCATCTTCGACGTCAGTCACATGGGGACGCTCTGGCTGGAGGGCGAGGGAGCCCTCGCGGCTGCCGATGAGGTGCTCACCAACGACATCGCCGGTCTTGAGGAAAACGCCATCCAGTACACGCTCCAGTGCAACGACCGGGGTGGCGTCGTGGATGACATGCTTGTGGCACGGCTCGGCCCGGGCTCGGCGCTGGTGGTGCCCAATGCGGCCAACGTGGCCGCGGTCCGTGACGCCCTGACCGACTCGATCGAGGACGGCGGCCTGGCCGACGAGAGCCTCGAGACGGCGATCATCGCGGTTCAAGGCCCCCGCTCGGGCGACGTGCTGGCCTCACTCTCGCTGAATCCCGATATGCCCTACATGAGCGTCGGCACCGGGAGTTTCGCCGGACGATCGATCCACGTCGCTCGATCCGGATACACGGGAGAACGTGGATACGAGCTGTTCGTCCCCGCGGAGATCGCTGAGTCCCTGTGGCAGTCGCTGGCACAGGACGAACGCGTGACACGGTGCGGTCTCGGGGCTCGAGACACCCTGCGACTGGAGATGGGCTATCCACTGAGCGGTCAGGATCTCAGCGAGGACATCACCCCCCTGGAGGCGGGCCTGGGATGGGCCGTCGCCTGGGAGAAGGATCACTTCGATGGCAAAGAGGCCCTCGTGGCACAGCGGCAACGCGGCGTGGACCGCAGACTGCAGGGCCTGCTGCTCTCGGACCGTGGGGTTCCCAGGCCGGGCATGAGCGTGGCTGAGGGTGGCCACCTGACCAGCGGGACCTTCTCGCCGACCCTGCAGCGTGGCATCGCGCTGGCGCTCCTGCCGGAGTCGCTGGGGCGCGGCCAGCAGGTCCATGTGCAGATGCGTGGCCGGGAAATCGCAGCAGAAGTGGTGAAGCCACCCTTTGTGGAGCGCAGCCCACGCTGACCGTCGCCGGTCGCAGCTGCAACGACCACTCAGGCACTCACTTGGGGTGTCGAGAAGGCGCGTTCCTCGAGTTCGCGCGCGGCGGCCACGACGCTGTCACCGAACGTTCGGCCGGGGTCGGAGCCGAAACGAGCCGACGGGCCGGAGACCGAGATTGCGGCAACCACGACTCCGTCCGGGGCCCGCACCGGCGCTGACACCGAGGAGACCCCCGGGGACCGTTCCTGCACAGAAGCTGCCCACCCCCGCCCGCGGACCTGCGCGAGGTCCTCGAGCGTGAAGACGGTGCCGAGCTGCTTCAGCGCCCCTGGGTCCTCCCAGGCGAGCAGGACCTGCGCGGCGGACCCGGCGGTCAGTGGCAGTCGTGCGTGGAGCGGGACCGTGTCCCGCAGTCCCGAATCCAGGTCCACTGTCGCGATGCACACCCGCTGGTCACCCTCGCGCCGGAAGAGCTGGCTGCTCTCCCCGGTCGCGTCTCGCAGGGCGCGCAGCACCGGTTCGGCCTTGGTCGCCAGAGTCTCACCTCCGATCGCGGCAGCCAGTTGGGTGATCCTGGGTCCGAGGCGGAAGCGCCCCGAGTCGTCGCGGTGGAGCAGTTCGTGGGTCTCGAGTGCCAGCGCGAGGCGATGGGCGGTGGGTCTGGGGATCCCCGAGGTCAGTGCCAGATCGTTGAGGGTCTGCGGGCCGCGTTCTACGGTCTCCAGGATGCGCACCACCCGATCAAGCACACCCACTGACGTTGCCCCGCGCGCAGGCGCCATGCTAGCCTCGTTCATATAGTGAGAGTAGCATCTCATTATATGAGACCACGTTCGTGTCTCACGGTGAAAACGTTCGTGTCTCACAGTGAAGCAGACCGAGCCGCGGGCAGCTGATGTGCCGCAGCCCGCCGCGGGACGAAGGAGGCAACATGGCAGCGACCATGGCGGAGAAGGTGTGGAACGCACACGTGATCTCGGAACCCGGCGAAGGGCAGCCGGATCTGCTGTACATCGACCTGCACCTGATCCATGAGGTGACCAGCCCGCAGGCGTTCGAGGCGATGCGCCTGAGCGGACGTCGGGTGCGACGACCGGACCTGACGCTGGCGACGGAGGATCACAACGTCCCCACGACCGATATCGACAAGCCGATCGCGGACGAGACCAGCCGGCTGCAGCTGGACGCACTGCGGACCAACTGTGCCGAGTTCGGTGTCCCCATCTACAGCCTGGGCAACGACGAGCAGGGAATCGTTCATGTCGTCGGTCCGCAACTCGGACTGACGCAGCCGGGTATGACTGTGGTTTGCGGAGATTCGCACACTTCGACCCATGGTGCCTTCGGCGCGCTGGCCTTCGGTATCGGAACCTCCGAGGTGGAGCATGTACTGGCCACCCAGACACTGCATCTCAAGCCGTTCCGCACCATGTCCATCACGGTCGAGGGCGAGCGGCCCGCGGGCGTCACCGCCAAGGACGTTATTCTGGCGATCATCGCCAGGATCGGCACCGGCGGTGGACAGGGGCATGTGATCGAGTACCGGGGCAGCGTCATCGAATCTCTGAGCATGGAGGAGCGAATGACCGTCTGCAACATGTCGATCGAGGCGGGCGCTCGAGCGGGAATGATCGCGCCCGACAACGTCACGTTCGACTATCTCAAGGGCCGCGACCATGCGCCGGTTGGCGAGGAGTGGAACGAGGCAGTGGCCTACTGGTCGTCCCTGCGAACCGACGATGGCGCGCAGTTCGATACCGAGGTGACCATCGATGCCTCCGAACTGACCCCCTTCGTGACCTGGGGTACCAACCCCGGTCAGGGAGCGCCCTTGGGCAACTCGGTTCCGAGTCCGGAAGACTTCGAGACCGAGGCCGAACAGCAGGCGGCACGCAACGCCCTGGAATACATGGGGTTGACGGCAGGCCAGCCGATCCGCGATATCGAGGTCGACACAGTGTTCGTCGGGTCATGTACCAACGGTCGGATCGAGGATCTGCGGGAAGTTGCCCAGGTGCTCGAGGAGCGTTCCGTCGCCGACAGCGTCCGCATGCTCATCGTCCCCGGATCAGTGAGGGTCAAGCGCCAGGCTGAGGAGGAGGGCCTTGACAGGGTTTTCGTCAAAGCCGGGGCACAGTGGCGTGAAGCCGGCTGTTCCATGTGCCTGGCCATGAACCCCGACAAACTCGCCCCCAAGGAACGAGCCGCTTCGACATCCAACAGGAACTTCGAAGGGCGCCAGGGTCCCGGCGGACGCACGCATCTGGTGTCGCCCGCCGTTGCGGCCGCAACCGCGGTGGCAGGCAGACTCGCCGCCCCCGCCGACCTGGAAGTGAGGAACTGAGATGGACAAGTTCGGAATCCACAGCGGCAAGGCGGCCCCGCTGCGGCGCAGCAATGTCGACACTGATCAGATCATCCCGGCAGAGTTCCTCAAGCGCATCACGCGGACCGGTTTCGCCGATGGGCTCTTCCACGCGTGGCGAACCGACCCCTTGTTCTTCATCAATCATGAGGATCACAGTGATGCCACTGTGCTGATCGCAGGTCCTGATTTCGGGACGGGGTCCTCGCGGGAGCATGCTGTCTGGGCGTTGCAGGATCACGGCATCCGAGTCGTCGTCTCCTCCCGCTTCGCCGACATCTTCCGGAGCAACGCCGGCAAGAACGGTCTCCTGCCCGCCCTGGTCGACCAGGACGTGGTCGAGCACCTCTGGAAACTGGTCGAGGAGGTTCCCGGCATCGAGGTGGAGGTCGACCTGCACAACCAGGAGATCCGGGCGGGGGACTATGCCGCGGACTTCCACGTCGATGACCATGTGAGGTTCCGTATGCTGCACGGGCTCGATGACATAGACATCACCATGGAGCACAATGCCGCGATCGAGGAATATGAGGCCAGCAGACCGGACTTCCTGCCCACCACAATGTGAGTCCGGCGCCGAGCGCGGCCCGGTCAATTGCTGCTGGCTGATGCAATCGGCGGGTCGCGGCAGCGTTGTCGGACAATAGGGACTAACGTATCCACGTAACTTCACTCAAGGGAGACCTCGTGAACAGAAGCGAGCTGATCGAAGCACTGGCCGGCCGGCTGGAGAAGAGTCGTGCGGAGGCCACCGAGACCCTCGACGCCGTCCTGGACGAGATCAAGAAGGCAGTGGCCCGTGGGGAGAAAGTCTCACTCTCGGGCTTCGGTGTCTTCGAGAACATGGCGCGCAACGCCCGCACGGCTCGTAACCCCAAGACCGGGGAGAGCGTGAAGGTGGCGGCCACGAAGGTGCCGAAGTTCCGTCCAGGTGCGGACTTCAAGGCACTCGTCTCCGGTGCTCGCAAGGCAGTCGTGGATCGTGCCCGCGAACTGCCGTCCGGTCGCAAGGCAGAGGAGAGCGCACCCGCCAAGAAGGCCCCGGCCAAGAAGACCACTGCCAAGAAGTCAACGGCGAAGAAGGCTCCGGCGAAGAAGGCTACTGCGAAGAAGGCTACTGCGAAGAAGGCCACGACCGCGAAGACGACTGCCAAGAAGACGACTGCCAAGAAGGCTCCCGCGAAGAAGGCCACCACCGCAAAGAAGACCACCACCGCAAAGAAGACCACGGCGGCCAAGAAGGCGCCGGCGAAGAAGGCCACGACCGCCAAGAAGTCAACGGCGAAGAAGACCACGGCGAAGAAGACCACGGCGAAGAAGAGCAGCTGAACCGGCTGAGTCAGCAGGCTCCGTACGTCACCCGCCGTCGTTCAACAGGGCGTCGGCGGTGTGTGCGCCGACGCCGATGCGCCTGGCATCGAAGAGGTCCACAAGGGTGTCGACATCGCGCCTGAGCCGGAAGAGTGCCGGATCCGGCAGTTCATGCGCGTCCTCGCTGCGATGACGAGCCCGGCTGCCGGGGCCGAATCCCGGTCTCAACCATGAGGCCTGCTGTGCAGCCAGTGCGGTGGTGCCGATCCCAGCCGCATCGCAGACGAAGCTGCGCCGATGCGCCCGGGACTGCTCCAGGAACCGGCCCACGTCCGGGGCCCGCAGGCTCGGCAGATCGGCCATGATCACGGCTGTGGGTCCGTCAGGAATGGCCTCGGCTGCCAGCACGATCGCCTCGTTGACCCCCCGCCCAGCGTCTGAGATCACCTCGACCCGACCGTTCAGCACCGGGAGGTCCGGTGCCCGTGGACTCACCACTACGACGCGGCCCACTGTGGGTGTGCGCAGGCAGCTCTCGATCACGTCGGCGGCGAATCCGGCGGCGAGCCTTCGGCGGACCTGTGGCGCCAGCGTCATGCGCGACTTCGAGTCATCCAGGTCCTTGAGCGGGATGACGATGCTCCAGTCCGGCGGTTGCGCAGGGGCTCGGCCACCAGTGGCGAGCGACGCGCTGGACATGCAGTTCTCCTCCCGGTCGCCTCCAGTATCGGTCACGTGAACGGCGTTGGGCAGTGTGGGCGACTCGGTTCGACAAGATGATCTTCCTCCACCATGATGCGCAAGGGAGGTGAACCGTGGTCTTTCCGTTTCCGGCCGATGCTCGTACCGGCCCCTACTACAACACGGCCCTCGCCATCCTGTGGCCAACGATGATGGCCGGGACGCGGCGGCAGTGGCTGGGGCGTGAGCATCTCGGGCGGCCGGGCGACGGCATGGTGATCGCGGCCAACCACATCTCATGGATCGACCCGATTCTGATCGCCCACTTCATGAACGACACCGGGCGCCCGCCGCGTTTCCTGGCCAAGGATGCCCTGTTCGAGGCGCCCGTGCTCGGCAGCATCATGAGCGGCGCAGACCAGATCCCGGTGCACCGGGGTTCGGCGGATGCGGCGCAGGCCGTTGCTTCGGCAGTTGAGGCCGTCGAGGCCGGTGAGGCGGTGGTCGTCTATCCCGAGGGCACACTCAGCCGGGATCCGCAGATGTGGCCCATGTCTGGAAAGACCGGCGCCGCCCGAATCGCGCTCACCGCCGACGCCCCGGTGATCCCTCTGGCTCATTGGGGAGGACACCGCATCATGCGGCCCTATAAGAAGGAGTTGCGCATGTTCCCGCCCAAGCCGGTGGCGGTGATCGCGGGAGGCCCTGTGGACCTCGCGGACCTGCGCGCGCTGGACCTGACAGTGCCGGTTCTCGAGGAGGCGACCACCAGGATCATGGACGCCATCACCGAACTCGAGGCCGAGCTGCGCAACGAGACCCCACCACCGGATCGCTGGGACTACCGCGCGGAGCGTCGGGTTCCTGTCGTACGGGGGCTGGCGGCACATGAGGAGATGAGCCGCCGCGCCTCCGAAGAAGGACCGGGAGCGAGCTCCGAGTCCCAGTCATGAACCAGTACCGAGGAAACACCCCAACAGAGAAGGAACAGCAATGACGAAGATCGCCATCATGGGCAGTGGTTCGATGGGCACGGCCTACGGAATGATCATGGCGGATGCCGGCGGCGAAGTGAGCATGTGGGCCAGGGAGCCCGACGTGGTCGAGGACATCAACACGAAGCACGTCAACGAGCGCTACCACCCCGGCCTGGAGCTGCCCCCTTCGATCTACTGCACACTCGATCCCGCTGAGGCGCTGGCCGGCGCCGAGATCGTGGTCATGGCGATCCCGTCGCAGACCCTGCGTGAGAACCTCACCGCGTGGCGGCCCGATGTGCCGGAGGGAGCGCTGCTGGTCACCTTGATGAAGGGCATCGAGAAGGGCACGAAGATGCGGATGTCGCAGGTGCTCGCAGAGGTGGGTCAGGTACCTGATGATCAGGTTGCCGTGGTCTCGGGTCCCAACCTGGCTCGCGAGCTCGTGGAGCGTCAGCCGGCAGCGACCACCGTGGCGTGCATCGATGAGGATGCTGCCAGGCTGCTGCAGCAGGCGTCCAGCACATCGTATTTCCGGCCCTACTTCACCACCGATGTCGTTGGTGTCGAGATCGGCGGGGCGGTCAAGAACGTGATCGCGCTGGCCAACGGCATGGCGGTGGGTCAGGGTTTCGGCGAGAACACCCAGGCCACCCTGATCACCCGTGGACTGGCCGAGATGGCCAGACTCGGAGCGGCACTGAACGCCAACCCCATGACCTACCTGGGCCTCGCCGGCATCGGTGACCTGATGGCGACCTGCACATCGTCGCTGTCGCGCAACCGCACGTTCGGGGAGAACCTGGGCAAGGGTCTCACGGTCGAGGAGACCATCGCGGTCACCAAGCAGACCTGCGAGGGTGTGAAGAGCTGCGGACCCATCCTGGAGATGGCCAGGGACGCCGGCGTGGAGATGCCCATCACCGAGCAGGTCGTCAATGTGGTCGTGCACGGCATGAAGCCCAGGGACATGCTGTTCCACCTGATGAGCCGCCCGGTGCGTGAGGAACAGGGGCAGGACTCCTGATGGCGATCAAGAGCGTCATTGTGCTCGTCAGGCACGGTGAGACCGAATGGAGCAAGTCGGGACAGCACACCGGGCTCACAGACCTCCCCCTCACCGAGGATGGCGAGCGGGATGCCGCCAAACTGCGACCGGTCCTGGACGGCATGAACTTCGGCAGGGTGCTCATCAGCCCGTTGAGCCGCGCGCAGCGAACCGCAGCCCTGGCCGGTCTGACGGGCGAGACCGACGCCGACCTGCTCGAGTGGGATTACGGCGCATACGAGGGGCGACGCACCAAGGACATCCGCGCAGACCTGGGTGATCCGACCTGGACGATCTGGCGCGACCCGATACCGGCCGGCAAGACGCCGGGCGAACAGCCGGAGCAGGTGGCCGACCGGGCCCGGAAGGTGATCGCCGACTGTCTGCCTGTGCTGGAGGCCGGGCAGGACTGCGCGCTGGTGGCACACGGGCACTTCCTGAGGATCCTGACCGCCACCTGGCTCGGACTGCCCGCCGTGGACGGAAGAATGTTCGCCCTGAACCCGGGCGCGCTGAGCAGACTCGGCTTCGAGCATGAACAGCACGTGATCAGGACCTGGAACGCAGAAGTGCCGTCACTGAAGGGCAGTGCCGAGCACCACTGAGTACCTGAGTGCGCTACGCGCGATGCACGGCTGCCGCCTCACGCAGGCGGGCATGCCCGCCCGGGCAACCGTACTCGCTGGCTCAATGCCGGTAGGCTCAAGCCATGACTCGCACCACAGTGGCAGTGATCTATGGCGGCCGGAGCAGTGAGCATGCGATCTCGTGCATCAGCGCTGCCAGCGTGCTGGAACATCTGGATCGGGACAAGTATGACGTCGTGCCGGTCGGGATCACCGAGAGTGGAGTCTGGGTACGGGGCACTGAGGACCTGAAGCGGCTGCGCCTGGTCGGTGGGCAGCTGCCCACCGTCGACGGCAGTCGGGAGCCTGCTGTACTGAGCCTCGATCCGTCCCAACCGGGGATCTGGTTCAGGCCGGACTCGGGTCCCGCGCGGCTGCAACAGGTGGACGTGGTGTTCCCGGTGCTGCACGGTCCGAACGGCGAGGACGGCTCCATTCAGGGGCTCTTCGAACTGGCGGGGCTGCCTTTCGTGGGTTCGGGAGTGTTCGCGTCGGCAGCGTGCATGGATAAGGGCTTCACCAAGACCGTACTGGCAGCCGGTGGACTTGATGTGGGCCGCTGGAACACGCTGCACCGTGACGAGTGGAAGGCCGATCCGGCCGCCGCGATCGCGGCCAGCGCGGGTCTGGGCTGGCCACTGTTCGTGAAACCGGCGAGGGCCGGTTCCTCCATGGGTGTGGTGAAGGTTCACGACCGTGAGTCGCTCGCGGCGGCCATCGATCATGCACTGGGACACGATCCGCGACTGGTGCTCGAGGCCTCGGTCGAGAATGCCCGCGAGATCGAATGCGGGGTCCTGCAGCGGGCAGACGGTTCCGTGTCCGCCAGTGTCCCCGCCGAGATCCGGGTCCGTGAGGGGCACGAGTTCTACGACTTCGAGGCCAAGTACCTCGACGACAGCGTCGATCTGCTGGTACCGGCTCCCATCCATCCGTCATTGCAGACCACCATCCAGGATCTGGCCATCCGGGCGTTCCGTGGGATCGCCTGCGAAGGCCTGGCCCGGGTCGACTTCTTCATCACGCCGGACGACCGGATCGTGATCAACGAGATCAACACGATGCCCGGATTCACGCCCATCTCCATGTATCCGCGGATGTGGCAGGAGACCGGGGTCGGCTACGCGAAGCTGCTTGATGTTCTGCTGGAACAGGCGCTGGCGCGGGGCTCGGGACTGCGCTGAGGGCAGCCGCCTCACCCGGCTCGGAGCGAGGGACTCAGAGACTTGAGAACCGACGCCGGATCGGGATAGAGACTCGGTACCTCGATCTCGATGTGCGGCTGCTGGACCGAGGTGTAGCGCACCCCGGACTCGGACCGCTGCGGGAACCACAGCACTTCGTCGAGGTTCAGGACCGAAGCTGTGGGCTCGTACGCGTCCGGTTGCGGCACGCCACAGCGCCAGGTGATGGCCGGTGAGCCCCAGGCCGCCGTGTTCGCGACATCGGGGCTCACCGACAGCCGGTATTCCCCTGCGACCCGATCGGGAAGACGTGCCTGGATGGCGGCACAGATCTCAGCGTCCTGCGGTCCCGGGCTGGGCGGGTCCAGCGGTACTGCCCGGCCACAGGCGCCCAGCAGCAGCAGCGACATGACGCCTACGAACCAGGGGGTCGAGCCGCCCGGATGTGATCGTCGGGCCGGGGTGGCTCGCGTCCGTCCCGGTGGCATCCACCCACCCGCTCTTCGTGTGCTCATACCTGTAAGCGAGGATAGTCTGGGACGGTCCGGGGCGGCGGATGCAGGGCCGCACCGGAACCGGGAAGGCGGAGCAGTGGGTGAGACAGTTGCCGAGTTGGGCGAGTTCGGAATGATCAGCCGGATCGCGGAGTCGATCGGGACTGACACCCGAGGAGTCGTCACCCTCGGAATCGGAGACGACGCGGCCGTCATGAACCTCGGGGGGGCGACGATCGCCAGCGTCGACACGATGGTCGAGGGTCGGCACTACCGGCCTGAGTGGTGCGGCGCGCAGGAGGTCGGCCGACGAGCCGCCGCCGCAGCCATGACCGACATCGCGGCGATGGGCGGGGTGCCCAGGGCGCTGCTGGTCTCACTGGCGATACCGTCTGACACGCCTGCGCAATGGGTCAGCGAACTCGTGGCGGGTCTCACCGAGGAGGCGGCGGTCGCCGGCGCCACGCTGGCCGGAGGCGACCTGGTCGCGGCGGAGAACACGTGTGTCAGCGTCACGGCACTGGGAGCACTGCCCGGGCCGGGCCCCGTCACCCGCGCAGGGGCACAGGTGGGCGACGTTGTGGCGATCGCCGGGCGACAGGGGTGGGCGGCCGCCGGGCTGACCGTCCTGTCCAGGGGCTTCCGGTCCCCTCGTGCGCTCGTTGCGGCCTATCAGGTACCCACACCCCCGTATCCGAGCGGCCCTGAGGCGGCTGCCGCAGGAGCCACCGCCATGATCGATGTCAGTGACGGTCTGCTGGCAGACCTGCGCCACCTCGCGGTTGCCTCTGATGTCCTGATCGACGTCGACCCGGATCAGCTCCCCGTGCCGGATCAGCTGCTCGAGACGTCGTCGGCGTTCAACGTCGACCCGTTGACCTGGATCCTCGCAGGTGGGGACGACCATGCGCTGGTCGCCACCTTCCCTGAGGATGCGGCGCTGCCGGCCATGTTCAGCCGTATCGGCAGGGCACTGGGACCGGATACGCAGGGCGCTGGGGTGGCAGTGAACGGTCGACTGTGGAGTGGCCGGGGCGGCCACGATCATTTCAAGGGCTGAGCCTGAGCTCTGCCATCTCCACGGTGTTGGGGTGACACGACGCTTGCCAGTCGGATGTACCTGGCAAGGTATCGATATGCCCAGACCTTTGAACCCGGCCGTCGTTGATGAGGCATTACTTGCCTTGGGACTACGGCTCACCAAGCCGTTCGTGAACTGCTCGACGCCGCTAATGGTGACCTGTCTGGAGGCGGGACATGAAACGGAGGTGCGCTGGGGGAATGTACAACAGGGCGCCACTCGGGGATGTGGCGTGTGCCTTGGCACGAGATTGACACCAGAAGGGGTGCGACGTGGTTTCGCCGCACACGGCTTTGACGCCCTTGAACGATTCGAAACCGGCCGCACGAAGCTCCTGGCCGCTTGCCGTGTTTGCGGGACGGTACGAAGGCGCCCCATCTCGCAAACACTTCGGGGAGTCGGTTGTCGACGGTGCCGTGGCCTTGAAGTCGACGAGCAGGCGGTGCAGGCCGGCTTTGCCAAGGTCGGTCTCAAGATGCTAGGCCCATACAAGAACCGAAGGGCGCCGATCCCCTGCGTGTGCGGGCGGGGCCATCGAGTGTCGATAACCTGGAGGGAAGTGCGGAAGGGAAGCGGGTGTGCCTACTGCGCCCGGAAGAGCGCAGTCGAGACAGTCCGTCGAGGACTGGCCAGCATGGGGTGGCGCCCCGCCGAACCATTCATCTACGTCAATGACTCCACTCCCATCCGTAGCCACTGCCTTGCATGCGGTGGTCCCGGCGACCCAACCTGGAACAACATCAGGACTGGCAAGGCCGGCTGTGGCTGGTGCTCACGCAAGCGAGTCGACCCTGCCTTTGTGAAGCGATCGTTCTCACAGCGCGGCCTGGAAATGCTCGGAGATTATGTACGCAGCGGTGACGGCATTCTCAGCCGCTGCAACTCCTGCCATCAGATCGTGTCACCAAGCTGGAACTCGATTAGAGAGGGATCGGGCTGCTGGTACTGCGCTGAACGCAACGGAGCCTTCAAGATGAGCGAACCCGCGTTCCTCTACCTCATCACCCACCCGCAGCTGCAAGCTGGCAAGATTGGGGTCTGCGGACTTCACAGTCCTCGCCTTCACCGATGGACGAATCACGGTTGGGTGCTGCTGGCCCGCCGCCGCTTCGACGCCGGCCGAGAGGCAGTTGCCCTGGAGCAGGAGGTGCTCAGAGTCGTGCACAGTGGCGGCCGCTCATGCTATCTGAATCAAGAAGACATGGGAGGACTTAGCGGAGCAAGCGAAACGTTCAGTATCGACGAGATTCCCAACGCACAGCGGATCCTTTACCGCAAGCCCTAGTATCAGCGCTCGGCCAGAGGAAACCCGACCCAACAGGCTAGCTACTCAGCATCCTCGTGACTGCTGTTGCCCTTTCCCCCTCAACTCCCTGTCAACGACCTGGGGATTCTCACGCTAGCTCCCGAATTCAGCCGTAGAGTCGGCGATTTTCAACACAGTTCCCCGCTGGTCCAGGGCTAGCGCCGAGTTCGTGAAGCTCTGAGACCGCCTGCCAAGCGCGCTGATTCCGATGGCACTGGCTGTCGGGAAACGGCGTTGTCGCCGGAATGGTTGTTGACCGGGTATGGCACCACTCGGACGGGGCGTTGATCCGGGGGAGGTGGGTCGCTGCGGCCGACCGAATGTCTAGGGGACGTTTCTCAACAGTGACCGGTGTGCGGCCGGGGTCCTGCGTGCCGGTGGCAGGGCGGCCGGTTGGTTGAGGAGTCCGGTGGTTGGTTCGATCTATCCTGGTGGACCTAGCCAGGTGGTGAGGGCCTGCTTCAGATCGTCATTGTTGCTGTTCTCGACCCAGGCGACGTGTCCGTCGGGTCTGATGAAGACGGCTGATGGTGGTGGTACGTCTCCGATGACGGGCAGCTCCCAGCCGTCGCTGACGATGGCGTCGATGTACTGGAGACCGCGTTCGATCCAGGCTGTGAGATCGATGCGTGTATCTGCCGGTTCGAGGTTGAGCAGGATGGGTCGTGCGTTGTGGAGCAGTGAGTACAGCCTGATGGTCTCGGTTTCGGTGTGTAGGTCGAGGTCGGGGATGCGACGTCCCAGCAGAGGGTGACCCTCGCCGAGGTCGTAGGTGACGTCGAGACCGGAGATCATTCCGGCCAGGTGCTTGCGGGGTTCGTCCATGGTGATTGTTTCGGACAGGATGGCTCGCAGGGCCGTGGTGCGGTCGTCGCCCGCGGTGAGTGCTCGTTGGGCCATGGTGTTCTGTAGCACTCGTGCCGCGACCGGGTGGCGCTCAGCGGTATAGGTGTCGAGGAGTTCCTCTGGGGAAGTGCCTGTGATGACTTGGGCGAGTTTCCAGCCGAGATTCACTGCGTCTTGGACGCCGATGTTGAGGCCTTGTCCACCCAGTGGTGCGTGGACGTGGGCAGCATCTCCGGCGATCAGGACCCGCCCCTTGCGGTACGTGGTGGCTTGTCGGGTGGTGTCGGTGAAGGTGGACAGCCAGTGGGGGCTGTGGACGCCGTAGTCGTTGCCGTCGACGCGTATTAGGGCTTCGCGGAGGTCTTCAAGGGTCGGCTCGTTGATGTCCTCAACGGTGGGTAGTGTCAACGTGACCCCGATGCGGCCGTCCTGGGCTGGTCCGATCCCTCCACCACCGCGTAGACCGAACTCCGGAGTCCGTTCCATCTCGACCTCGCCGGTGATCCAACGAGTGCTCGCATCCCAGCCGACGAAGTCGATGCCCGCGAGTTTGCGGATCGTACTGCGCCCGCCGTCGCAGCCGACCACGTATTGCGCTCGGATGGTCGTCGCGTCGGCCAGGGACACTGCGACACTGGTGTCGGCCTGACTGATGCCTGTCACTTCGCGACCGCGCAGTATCCGAACGTCCAGTTCATCGAGCCACTCTGCTAACAGTGGCTCAAACTGGCTCTGTGGTAACGCTAGCCCGTGGTTGTACCGAGTGGGGAAGTCGATGATGTCCAGCCGGATGCCACCGAATCCTTGGACCTGTGCCGCGGTTCCGGCCTCCAGGAATCGCTCAACGACTCCCCGTTGATCCAACACCTCAAGGGTGCGAGCGTGCAGACCCTTCGAGCGGGCACTCTCCAGGCTGAATGTCTCGCGACGTTCAAGGACCACGACATCGATGCCCACCAAGGTGAGCTCTGCTGCCAACATCATCCCTGTGGGGCCCGCCCCCACGACCACAACCTGATACTCGTCCATGACCGTCCCTGCCTGTCTTTGCCGTCGCTACGTCAAACCACCCGGTGCAGGCTCGATTGTCCAGCACAGGGTGGGAGTCGCTAACAGGCACGGGTAGAGCCCTCACCTCACCCAGGGACTACGTACAATGGAAGCAACAGCACCCCCCTGAAGCTCGCAATCGTCAACGTGGACCAGTCTCCCGATCTTGGGCAACCGACGAAGCCACCTGGATCGTGGTTTGCCGTCGATCGACAAGAGTCTCCTCCAGTCGGGGAGTGTGGACGGTGCGCTGGCGGGCAAGCCACGTCAAAGTGGCAGTGATTCTTGTATCAGTCCGATGGATGAATCATTTGCCCTGGACTAGTCGCTGGCGGACATCCAGGGAATAAAGAGTCTCGGTTCTTCTCCATCCCCAAGTTGCGTCGCCATCGCCGCGTTGGGAGTCCCGAGAACTTCACCAGTAACCGTGGCGGTCTCCATGAGAGGCGCCATCAAATGCCCGATATTGGCGAAGTGCGCCAGGGCAGCATCAGCGTTCACATACCGCTCGAAGACGATCGCTTCGCTCTCATCAGCATTGAAGTACACCTCGTACTGCAGAGTTCCTGGGTCCCGTGTCCTGACGATTTCCATGGCCTGCGTCGTGAGTCGCTGCCATTCCTCGAGTGCTCCCGGCTTGATCTTGACCCGCGCGATGCCCTTGATCTCGTCCACCTGCACTCTCCCTCCTCTGGCGCGCCACGGGGGACAACATTACTCAAGCAGACTGCGCCGGCTCCCAGATGGCGCTTGACTACGTGATCCATCCAGGATCGCAACGAACCATCGGTCCACAGCACCGCTTCGATAGGCTGGCCCGTTCCCACAAGTGAGACCAGGACCCAGTACTACTCGGCATCCAGACGAGTGACCAGATCGACCAGCTCGGCGCCAGCCCGTCCAGTAGTTCAGACCTGCGCTGGTCCGCCGGCTCGACGTGCCACGCGATGGAACGCCTCGACAAGCGTGCTGAGTAGAGGCCAAACGGTCCCATTCTGGCGCGCGAGGGGCGATCGGGAATGGAGGCGAGGAAGCTGGAGTTCGTTCCCTTGCCAAGTTTCTTTGCCGCAAGTAACCTTGGATCATGGAGGACGGCCCCATCATCCTCGACAGTGCCTACCGGCACGGTGTCTCCGATGAGGCCATGCTCCATGCACTGCGGTTTCCCGTCCGGCACTTCGTGCTGGACGATTCGATGACGATGTTCGTCGGCCCGGATGTCACCGGTGTCCTCGTTGAGGTCGGTGTGATCGAGTGGCACGGCGTCATCGCAATTGCACATGCAACGCGTCCGGCCCGAAGCAAGTTCTTGAGGTGATCACGATGACTCGACCTTCAATTGACGAGATCAAAGCTCGCGCCGATGAGGTCGCTGACGCATTCGAGGGTTACGAGCCGCAAGCCGGTGATCAGGACGCTCCTCTTCCCCCTAACTTGGCTGTGAAGCTGGCCGCTTGGCGGCGGGACGTGGCTGAGACGGAGTTGGCGGAGGCTGTACGCGCTGCTCGTGCGCAACATCTGTCCTGGCGCGAAGTTGGAGAAGCGATCGGCACGACGGGGGAAGCGGCTCGGCAACGATACAGTCGTAGCGCCTAGAAAGAACTCGCCCCTACGCGAATCGGACTGCGACCGCGACGCGGGATCGTGGTGTACGGCAGCGCGGACCCCGGCCTCGGCGCCATCTCCTTCACCGACGCTGACTGGGAACGCTCAAGTGAGGTCCACGTCACCGGCTCGGCCCGAAGCGGGAACGACCCGGTGGTGGCCGGCCAGATCCGGCAACAGGCCCGCGAGGTGAGCTTCGGGACGATCCTGGGGCGGCCCGGGCGTGTGAGAGCCCGAGTCGTGTTCGAGGGCGGCGAGGGTCAGGAGTATGGGGCCCGGATTCGACGCCGCTTGCCGAAGCGGACCGACCTGGTGATCAGCTACGCGCGGTGGAAGTCAGGTCAGCCGTACAGCCTGGTGGTCATGTTGCGAAGGGAGGAGCGCCAGCGAGTCGTCCCTGTGAAGGTCCGCGTGCGCAGCGAGGGCGATTCGGAGTCCGCCACCTCGAGCCACAATCCGTCGGGTAGGTCGTGAGTTGATCTTGCCTGGACCTCTTCTCGGGGTTATGGCTTCTGACTGCCGACGCGCGGAGTCGAGGGCAGGCTGCTGTCCTCCTGGGGTGTCTGAGGGGGCTAGTGTGTGGTCATCTTTGTCGCCGACGAGCCAGGATCGACCAAGCGATCACGCAGCATCATGTCCAGGCGCTGGATTTCTCTTGGTTGCTGAGTGAGCGATTCACAATCGACCATTCCTCGCCGATCGCTTCCTGAATCCCGATCGAGCCCGCGGGTTCACGGAAGGGCTGAACCGGCCGTCGGATTCGGATCGGATACTACGCAGACCCCGACAAGTGTCAACGTTGACTCGACAACGGGGTTGCTGTCAGCAGGCGTCGGACTGATGACGCGTGCCATGGTTGCTTCGTGCCAAGTCTCACCGGCCGCTTCGGAGTTGTCGGCGCAGGGGTGATGATCCTTATGGTGGCCGCTTGCGCCGGGCCGTCGGAGTCAAGGGCTCCGACGGAATCGGCATCACCGCCAGCGTCATTCAATGGGGAGTGGGAAACCTGCCCGGACAAGCCGGGGTGGGACTGCAACACGATTGCCGTTCCCTGGGACTACCGCGATCAGCGCCGATACGGCGACATCGAACTGCAGGTCGTCAGGCACCCGGCCGGCAAGCCGAAGGACCGGCTTGGGGCGCTGCTGTGGAATCCTGGTGGCCCCGGGGCCGCAGCGATCGACGACATCGACGAGTCGCTGTTCAGCAGGGGCATACTGGACCACTTCGACATCGTCACTTTCACGCCGCGCGGAACGGCTGTCTCCGGCCTCGCGTGCCCAGACGGAACCGGCTCCTTCATCTCCGAGCGCGACGGCCTGCTACCGTCGCTGTTGGACCGAGCGGACACCGAACACTGGTACGCCAAGATAGCCGAGTTCAACCGGGCCTGCGCCCTGGCGATGGGCGACAAGGCAACGCTGATCGGAACGTGGCAGACCGCCGCGGACATGGATGTGATCCGACGTGCGCTCGGTGAGGAACGCGTCAGTTTCCTCGGCTACTCGTACGGGGGGCGACTCGGCCAGGTGTATGCGCATCGCTTCGGCGCACATCTCAGGGCCTTGGTGATGGACTCTCCCGGTGAGACTCAGGGCGACATCGGGCAGTACGCACAGGGCAAGGGTGAGGCGTTCGCGAACCGGTTCCGCGCCCTCGACCTGCTCTGCGGCTATCAGGCGAAGCGTAGATGGTGCGGCCTTGGCGCTGAGCCCACCTCTGTCTACGCCGAGACCCTCGTTCGCCTCATCGACGGTGACCTTTCGATCACCCCGGCAGTGACCCCGGATAAGTTCACTATGCTCATGATCGATGCCATGCCTGACACACAGCCCGAAACCATGAAGGAGGCGGCCGCCGCCTTGCGGGCTGCCACCCGGGGCAGCGCAGGACCGCTGATCCGGCTCGTCGAGGGCGATGACGACGACTCACTCGACCAAACTGTCGAACCCGATGCCTCCGGCACCGAGTCCGGTCCAGCCTCGGACTACCGAGAGGACGATGCGCTCGTTGCCATCAACTGCGCGGACTCGGCGACCCGACCAGACCTGCAGGCAATCATGCGGACAACCGAGACCATCGCCGCCGAACACCCGGACTCCGCGCTGTACGCAGGCAGCCTGGCCGGGCTGTGTGTCGATTGGCCGCTCGGGAGTGATCCGATCGGACCGGCAACGGCCGACCTCGAGGCGCAGGTGTTGATCGTCAAAGCCAAGGGCGACCCGCAGACAGCGCCGGGCGCCGCGAACCTGAACGCCACCGCCTTCGAGAAGCCCGTGGTCCTGACATGGAACGGATTCAAACACGGCGTGACGGGCACCGGGGCGGCCCCTTGCGTGGACGATGCGGTAACCGCATACCTGCTCGACCCGGCAGCCCCGATCGAAGCCGATGCCTGCACCCGATAAGTCGCAGTCGTGGATTCCCACGAGTGGATGTGTCCTGCAATGACGCCCGTCTGCGCCGTCTTGACATCGTCGCAGCAGTACTTCGACAAGGTGCCACGAGGCCAAGGGAGAACGCTGCCATCGAGGCCATTCGCCCAATCGCACAGTTGCCAGAACACTCGGCCACCTCCCAGCAGGGCCGCGCGAACTGCAGATTCCGACTATGAAACAGCTCGCCACTGCCCCTACTGCAACACCGCCCACAGCAGCCCAACAAGGTACTACTAGCGATCAAGAAGGCAGTGGATGCCCATTCAGGGCCTGCCTTGGGTTGGCCATTCGACCAAAGATCGCCCCAGCGCAGGGGAACCATTCTCGGCAGTGGCGGGAATCGAGCGTTCCCGACAGTTCCACGACGGTTTCCTGGCCCTGAAATCGCAGCAGCTGCCGAGAACGGTTTCAGTCAGCGGGGAGTGCGGAGCCTTGTTAACGGAACGTTCAGAGCTCACGGATCACTTTCGCCGGATTCTTCGGATTCCGGTCTGGGAGTTACCCTCGAGTCGGGTCCGCTTGCGTGTGAAGGAGTCCTAATGCAGCGAATAATGATCGGGGTGCTGTCCGTGTTGGCGTTGTCGCTGGGACTCGTTGCGCCTTCCGCGCCAGCGGGTGCCGGGTCGTCTCAGGTGGAGGCGGCATCGAGTAGGGTCACGGGCAAGGTGCGCGTGAAGCTCAGCGGGCAACACCTCGGTGGACGAGCGACGGTGACCGTCACCGGCGTGCGTGGCAAGGCCAAAGGGCTGAAGAGGAGCCTGAGGCTCAAGCGAGTAAAGACCATCAAGGGGCTGAGGCCGGGGGTGTATCGGTTGCGGGCGAAGCGGATCGTGCGCGACGGCGCGATCGCGCGAGCGTCGCGGATCAAGCCCCGCAAGGTCCGTGTGGTCGCTGGTCAGCGAACCGACGTGACGGTTCGCTACAGGAAGAAGGAGTCGACGAAGGAGTCGACTCCTACCGTGACGGTCGCCGGTGTGGTCCTGGATCCCGATGGTCAACCGATCGCGGACTTCCCCGTCTGTGTGATTTGGTACCACAAGACCGGTACTTTCGTGCGCTGCCTGGCACGAACAAGTGCTGACGGGAGCTTCTCGGTCCACTACGTTCCCGAGTCGGACCCTACCCAAGGCTGGGATGAGTTGCGGGTCGGCGATCCGGTGAGTGACAGTCCTTGGGCAAGTCAAGAGGCAGTCGATGGAGTGAACACCGTCCAGCCACGCAAGTACGTCAGCGGGACGGTGACCGACGAGGCGCACCACCCTGTGGTGGACAAGGAAGTCTGCTACACCCCTGATCTTGGTATCTCTCAGCCACTCGGGGATCCGTTGTGTGATCGCACGGATAGGGAGGGCCGCTATCGTATCCGGTCGGATTGGTATGGACCGATCGAGGTGATGGATTCGCGGCTGTTCTCCACCAAGTCGGTGGACGAGGTGGAGGGGTTCCTAGCCACAACGGACTTCTGGTGGGATGTCTACGACGAGCCGCGGGATGACCTGCGACGGTATTTGTTCCCTTCCCTTGAGTCGGGTAGAGCCAATGGGGGACCCGGTGAGGTAGTTGATCTCAGCGTGACCGAGGTGACACCGACCTCGGGAATCACGCTGCGAGGGGCGAGCGCAGCTGCGAATCTCCCGGTCTGCGCCGCGACCCTTGCCGACCTCACGTGCACGACGACCGGCGACGACGGTTCGTTCACGTTGGAGCTGCCCACGGCCCGGCGCGCCCACGACCCGGCCGGCCCCGTCACGGTGAAGGTGATGACCAAGCAGACTGACGAGTGGATGGCTGAGGGGTGGCTCGTTCAAGCTGAACCAGGCGGTACCATCGACCAACGCTTCGATCCATCGGGGTTTGCGAAGATCATCGTGAACATGCCCCCCAATAGCGTTGGAGCATGTGTCACCGACCGGACGGTGCCGCCCGACATCAACGATGAGAACTGGCTCAGCTGGGGGCAGTACTGCGTTGATTCGTTCCCAGCCCCGTTTGACGGAGGTCAGCACACGGCGTCGGTGCAGCCAGGTGATTACCGCGTTGCGATCGACGATCCGGCCACCCCAGGTATCCAGGCGGAGTGGGTCGGCGGAGATGGCAGTTGGGACCAGGCCACCGTTTTCACCGTAGGCGCTGGCCAGACCATTACCGTCCCCTGAGTCACGGACCCAAGACAACAGGAATCCACACCATCTGCGCGACAGGCTCACCGTGGCCAGACGCGCACCGCGCGCCAGTCTCGGCGACCTTTCCCAAGCACCGTGGAGTGTGGGCGGTCCCTCGCTGTGAATGATCGGCCGACACCCGGCGATCAACCACGACTATGGCCACATCCCAGTACCGAGGTGGCGCCTGGTTGTGCGGGGATGGTAGCCTCGCCCAGCGCATGCCTGGCGGACCCCTGAGCGACGGTCATTGATCTGACCAACGGCACCAAGTACGAAGTCGGCGTCACAGCAGTCACCCAACTGTGACACCAGCGCCATCGGCTCCACCACAGCGACACCCGAAGGCCCCAAGGAACCCCAAGAACGCTATGGCCGCAGCCAAGGTGACGGCCACCGCCGGCAACGACGAGGTGGCGCTGGTCGGGACGGAACCAGACCTGGGCGGGCGCACCCTTGAGAACTACACGGTCTCCAGCGCTACGCCCGCAGGGCACAAGGAACTGAAGACCACGTTGAAGGGGAATGCGTCACGTACCAGCGCCAAGGTCTGGCTCACACCGAGGTGCAGCACCCACCTCACCTTCGGAGTCCGGGTCGTCGCCAAGCTTCCGGGCGTGGCGAAGAACACCTGGCAATGGATCTACAAAACCCGGCAAGTCCCCACGTGTCGAGTGCTCACAGCACGGAAACGTTATCAGGCAGGTTCACTTCTGGGCGGGACGGGTGCCATGGCGGGTGGACACCCGCACGGAAGTGGCTTTCCCGCTGGCGCCCGGATCGGCATGGGGACCCCCGCGATCACCCGCTGAGTCGAAGCCTCAGACCTTGCCGGCCTTGAGGCAACTGGTGCATACCTTGATCTTCTTGGTGCCACCGCCGGCATTGCGGCGCACGACCTGCAGGTTCGGGTTCCAGCGGCGCTTGGTGCGCCGGTGGGAGTGGGACACGTTCATCCCGAAACCGGGGCCCTTGCCGCACACTTCACACTTCGCTGACATAGCGGACTCCGTTTCTTTCCGGTTTCTTGTCGGGCCGGCTTCTTGTCTGCCGGTCGCCGGTAGGGGCAGGTCTGTTCAGGGTGGGTCTTCGTCTATCGCACGCGCTGCCGGCCATTGAGGTGGGCAGAGCAACCCGCGCAGCAGGGAAGTGCCAGCCTCCAATGTAGCCCATCAGCCCCGATATCCCCAACCATTGGGGTCCTTGGTCCAGCGAAGGGAACACCGGACGGGGTCGGTCCCCTTGACGGGCCGCGGTCGGCGGAACCCGCCGCGCTGCCCACACGGATGAACCGACTACCAACCCGGGGCCGGACTCAGTAGCGTGGGTACGAGTCGCCCGGGCCGGGACCGGTACCGGGAATCCCGATCAGGAAGGCAGCGCCATGGCTGAGGTCGTTGAAGCGGAAATGCTTCGGGACTGGATCCACACCGCGTTGGCCGCTCTCGGGGACGCTCGTGAGGAGATCGACGCACTCAACGTCTTTCCCGTCCCTGACGGGGACACCGGCACCAACATGTTCCTCACGATGGAATCCGCCTCGGTGGCCATGGACGAGGCATTCGCCGCGCTGCCGGAGGAGATCGCGGGCACTGACGAGCAGGTCGATGCGATGGCAGCCCTCTCCGGCGCCATCATCAAAGGGGCACTGCTGGGCGCCCGCGGCAACAGTGGCGTCATCCTCTCTCAGATCCTTCGGGGCATGGTGAAGGTGGACCCGATCAGCGGCAACTCCCTCAAGCCCACTGCTGAAGCCGTACGCGCGGGACTGCGACAGGCAGCTGACATGGCGTATGCGGCAGTCGGCAAGCCCAAGGAGGGGACCATCCTCAGCGTCATCCGCGCGGCTGCCGAAACCGCGGCGGCCACGGACACCGACGACCTCGAGGTGATGATCGAGGCGGTGGCGCGGGGGGCCCGGGAGGCACTGGCCCGCACGCCTGAGCAGCTCGACGTGCTCAAGCGAGCCGGTGTGGTCGACTCAGGCGGACGCGGCATGGTCGTGATCATGGACGCACTGGCGGAGGTGGTCACAGGCCGGCGCGCCCCGGCGGGACCCGCCCAGGCCAGAGTGCCGCAGCCCGAATTCGCCCCGGGGACCGATTATGACGGACCCCCGTTCGAGGTGATGTACCTCCTCGATGCTCGCGACGACGCGATCCCGCGGCTCAAGGAGGAGCTCTCCGATCTCGGGGACTCATTGGTCGTGGTCGGGGGTGACGGCCTGTGGAACATTCACGTGCATGTCACGGATGCCGGCGCCGCCATCGAACGCGGGATGGGGGCGGGCCGACCCTACCGCATCCGGATCACGTGGCTGGTCGGGGAGACGGAGGCCGAGGAGCACGATCACGAGTCGATGACCAGGGGGGTGGTCTGTGTCGCCCACGGACCGGGAGTGGCCAGACTGCTGCAGCAGTCCGGGGTCGTGCCGCTGGCCGCGACGCCCGGTGTGGCACCCTCAACCGGTGAGCTGCTCGAAGCCGCACTGTCGACGGGTGCGCGTGAGGTCGTGCTGCTTCCCAGTGACAAGAACACCAAGTCGGCGGCGGAGGCAGCAGCGGCCGCCGGCAAGGACCGCGGCATGCGGATTGCCGTCGTTCCCACCAGTTCCATCGTTGAGTCGCTCGCTGCTATCGCAGTGCATGACCCCGGCCGCGGGTTCGATGACGACGTCGTGTCGATGTCGCGGGCTGCCGGGGCGACCGCCTACGGGGGGATCACCATGGCCTCCCGCGAAGCCGTGACCAGCGTGGGCGTGTGTGAGCCTGGAGACATCATCGGTGTCGTGGGCGGCGACATCCTGGAGATCGGTGACGATGTCGTGGACGTCGCCCAGCGGACCCTGGACCGGCTGCTTGCGGCGGGCGGCGAGATGGTCACCATGGTGACCGGCAGTCAGGCGGACGAGGCCGAGATCGAACGTCTCAGCCGCTACCTGCGCAATGAGTATCCTGGGGTGGAGGAAGTCGTCTATGAGGGTGGTCAACCGCTGTGGCCGATCATCGTGGGGGTCGAGTAGTCGACCAGCCATGGCGCGGAGTGGTCGCCGACCCGGACCTCGCGACATCGCTGAAACTGATCCTCGGACGCTCCGCGGCCCCCCTCGCTGAACACCTCGGCCTGACGACCGTGGGCCAACTGCTGGCGCATACGCCGCGGCGCTATCTCGAACGGGGGGTGTTCACGCCGGTCTCCGACTTCGTGGAGGGCGACTACGTGACCGTGATGGGGCGTGTGGAGTCGGTCCGTCAGCATCCACACCGCGATCGCCGGCGCAGTCGAGTCGAGGTGCAGATCAGCGATGGTGGGTCCGTTCCGCTCACGCTCACCTTCTTCGGCCAGGCATGGCGGAGCCGGCAATTCAGCGAGGGAACGGTGGGACTGTTCGCCGGACGGGCCAAACGGTTCCGGGGGCGCTGGCAACTGAACCAGCCCCAGTTCGAGGTCGTCGACGATCCGGATCAGGATGTGGATCACCTGACATCGCGGCTCATGCCGCTCTATCCGGCAACGGCCAAGGTACCGACCTGGAACATCGCCAAGGCGGTCCGGACCGTTCTGGACGGACTGCGGGTCGAGGACCCGCTCGGAGCCGGTCTGCGGCAGCGCAGGAACCTGCCTGACCTGGCCACCGCGCTTCGCTATGTGCACCGGCCGGAGGAACGGGGCGAGGTGACCGACGGGATGCGTCGGCTCAAGTACGAGGAGGCCTTGTCCCTCCAGGCCACTCTGAAACACCGGCGCAGTCAGTTCGAGGGGACCCGTGCTGTGCCGAGGCCGCATACCGGGCATATCAGCAAGAGCCTCGAGGCAGGGCTCCCGTTCGCACTCAGTCCCAGCCAGCAGGTTGCCGGCCTGGAGCTGAACCGGCGGTTGTCGGCCGAACACCCGATGCACGTGCTGCTGCAGGGTGACGTGGGCGCCGGCAAGACCGTTGTGGCCCTGCGGGCGATGGCGCAGGTGGTCGACAGCGGCGGTCAGGCCGTCCTGCTGGCACCGACCGAGGTGCTGGCGGCCCAGCACGCGCAGGTGGTGCGGCGGCTGCTCGGACCACTGGCTGAAGCAGGGACACTGCTCGGTGATGAACGTGGGGCGGAAGTCGCCCTGCTGACCTCCTCGCTGCCGGAGGCACGCAAGCGGGAGGTCCGCGCCTCGATAGCCGCCGGCGGCGCCGACATCATCATCGGTACCCATGCAGTCCTCGAGCGGTCGGTGCAGTACCACGATCTGGGCCTGGTGGTGGTGGACGAGCAGCATCGGTTCGGGGTGGAACAGCGTGCCGAGCTCGTGCTGCGCGACGGACCACGACCACATCTGCTGGTCATGACCGCGACACCGATTCCCCGCAGCATCGCAATGACGGTCTTCGGGGACCTCGACGTACTGATGCTCGAGGGGCGCCGTGAGGGACCTGCCGATGTGGAGACGTATGTCGTCGGCGAGTGGGACAACAACGGCCATATCGCACGTGTCTGGCAGCGGGCGCGTGAGGAGGTGGCGGCCGGTCGACAGGTGTTCGTGGTCTGCCCGCGCATCGAAGAGGGCGATCGTGAGGCGGACGAGGAGTCCGGGGCCGCACTCCTGGCCGGTGACGGGGCCAGGCTGGAGCCGCATGCCGTCACGGCGGTGGCGCAGCAGTTACGAGAGGGTCCTCTGTCCGGTCTGGAGCTGGCGGTCCTGCACGGACGGTTGCCGCCGGCCGAGAAGGACGAGATCATGAGGCGCCTGGCCGCCGGCCCCGCCGATCCGCAGGGGCTGGGCGTGGTCGTGAGCACCACGGTCATCGAGGTGGGTATCGACATACCGACCGCTGCGCTGATGATCATCCTGGACGCTGACCGGTTCGGGATCAGCCAGTTGCATCAGCTCCGGGGCCGGATCGGACGTGACGGCTCACGTGCGCAATGTATGCTCGTCACCCGGCAACCACCGGACAGCCCGGGACGGGAACGGCTGGGGGATGTGGCCTCCACCACCGACGGCTTCAAGCTCGCACAACTCGACCTGGCGCAGCGCCGGGAGGGTGATGTCCTCGGCGACCGGCAGACCGGACGGAGCTCCAAACTGCGATGGCTCTCGGTCATCGATGACGAGGAGCTGATCGTGGCGGCCCGGGAGGATGTGCTGGTCGACACCTCCGAGATGGCGGCTTCCTACTGGAACGCCCTGGTGATCTCCGATGACGACACTGCTGATTTCCTGGAGAAGGGATGAGAATCATCGCAGGCTCCGCGCGAGGCAGGCCGGTGGCCGTTCCCGGCTCCGGCGTGCGCCCGACGGCCGACCGGGTCCGGGAGTCGCTGTTCAGCATACTGGAGACCTATGTCGAGGACTGGGAGCAGGAAAGGGTCCTCGACGTCTATGCCGGTTCGGGAGCCCTCGGGCTGGAGGCGCGCAGTCGCGGTGCAGGTAGCGCAGTGTTCGTGGAGTCCGACCGGAGGACCGCAGCCGTGCTGGAGTCCAACTGTGCCTCCCTGGATCTGCAGGGCGAAGTGCTGCGGATGCCGGCCGGACGGCTGGGCCGTCCTTCCGCCCCCGCGACCCTGGTCTTCCTGGATCCTCCGTATGCGCTTGCGGACAGTGAAGTGAGCGAAGTACTGGCAAGGCTGGTTCATCAGGGGTGGCTGGAGCGGGGCAGCCTGGTCGTCCTCGAGCGCGGCTCCGGCGACTGGCACTGGCCCGACGGGTTCAGTGAGCTCAGCGACCGTCGCTACGGCGCCACCCGCGTGAGGATTGCCACCTTCCGGCCCGAAGGTGGCAGTATGGCGACAGGAGACAGGGAGGGCACATGACCACGGCGGTCTGTCCGGGTTCGTTCGACCCGGTCACCAATGGACACATCGATGTGTTCGTGCGCGCGGCCGAGGTGTTCGACGAGGTCACCGTCGCCGTGCTGATCAACAAGACGAAGAAGAGCCTGTTCACGGTCGAGGAACGCATCGAGATGCTGCGTCATCAGCTACGGGACGTCGAGAACGTGGTCATCGACTCATTCCACGGACTGCTCGTGGACTACTGCCGCGAACACGAAATAGGCGTCATCGTCAAGGGACTGCGTGCAGTCTCGGACTTCGACTACGAGTTGCAGATGGCGCAGATGAATCACAGATTATCGGGCGTCGAAACCTTGTTCCTGTCGACCAATCCGATCTACGGTTACTTATCGTCAAGTCTCGTCAAGGAAGTCGCTACGTACGGTGGCGACATCAGTGGCCTGGTGCCCGATGACGTGGCGGGGGCGGTGTACGAGAGGTTGGGGAACAAGGGGTGAGCATGGACATCGAGGAACGACTGCAGGAACTCGCGGAACTGATCGCGTCGGCGAAGCCGAGAGCGTTCGGTGAGGGTGCCATCATCGATCGGGAAGCGGCGATGCGCATCGTCGAGGAGTTGCAGACGGCGCTGCCCGCCGAGGTGCTCTCCGCCAAGCAGGTGGTGGATCAGGCTGATCAGATCAGGGCGAACGCGAGCGAGGAGGCCGAAGGCATCATCGAGCACGCCCGGTTGCGCAGTGCGGAGCTGGTCTCCGAGACGGAGGTCGTGATGGCTGCCCATGCCGCAGCCCAGCAGATCGTGGCTGAGGCGAACGAAGTCGCCGCATCCAAGCAGGCCGAGGTGCACGCATACGTCGAATCGAAGCTCGCCTCCTTCGAGGGCCTGCTCAGTTCGACGCTCCAGGCTGTGTCCCACGGCCGCGCCAAGCTGGCCAACGACACCGTGGACCTGAGCCATCCCCAGGTCAATGCCTGAGGATTCGCCTTTCGTCTTCGACGAGGACGTCGTCCATCGTCAGCCCGGGTCCCGGGTCGTGAAGACCCGTCGGGTGCCGGTCGGGGACTGGGCCAACGACGTCTCGTCGGTGGGGGCCGGCGAGAGTACCGAACTGGAAGTGGACTTCGGCTTCGAGTCGGCACAGGACGGGATCCTGCTGACGAGCGAGGTGGACACGCCGATCCGGGCGGAGTGTGTCAGGTGTCTGGAACCACTGGACTGGGACGAAACAGTTGAGATCGAGGAGTT
>JAGQTY010000032.1 GCA_020438795.1 Actinomycetota bacterium | reverse complement strand
GCTCTTGAAGTCCCAGCCGTCGACGCTGCCGCGCAGGTCATTGGCGATGCGCCAGATGGTCTTGTGCAGCTCGGCTCGCTGGTCTTGCCTAGTTGCTGGCGCCATGGTTGTCTCCTTGTGCCGAGAGCACGATGGCCCTTGGTTGGTGTGTGGTCTTGGTGTTCGCGGGGCTATCAGGCATTGAGGGCCTCGCTGGCTCGGCTCGCGTCTTCTTGTTTGCTGAGGTGTCGGTAGAGCGTGGAGCGTGAGACGCCGATGGTCTCGCATACGTCCTTGATAGTTCGGCCTTCGTCGATCAGGGTGCGCGCGACGTCGAGCTTGTCGTCGGTGACGACGGAGGGACGGCCGGGCATGGCTCCGTGTTCGTTAATGTAGGCGTCCATGCCTGCTCGGACGCGGGTGCGGATGATGTCGCGTTCCCATTCGGCCAGCGCTCCGAAGATGTGGAAGATGAGCTTCCCGCCAGGTGAGCGTGTTTCGAGGTTCTCAGTGAGCGAGGCGAAGTCCGCCCCTTTGCCGTCGATGAGGGAGACGATCCGCAACAGATCCGGAAGGGAACGCGACAGGCGGTCCAGTCTCCAGACGACGAGTTGGTCGCCTGGCCGTAGCTGGTCAAGCGCCTTGCCCAGTTCCGGTCGCTCTTCGAGTTGTTTAGCTCCGGACACTGTTTCGGTGAAGAGCTGATCACAGTCAGCCAGCGCGTCGAGCTGGAGTTGTTGGGTCTGGTGGTCGGTGCTGGTGCGGCAGTATCCGATCCTGTGCGTCGTCACTTCTTGAGAATGCCAGAAACCCCCGACGAGGGTTTTGAAACACACCCGATCGTGGGACGGGTTATTGGGACGGTCCGTCACGCGTGACAGCGGTGCCTCGGAAGGCGGTGCTGGCTGTGTCCCGAAAACTGGTGTCTATGGGACGCTCCGATGAAGCGCCATGCTGGTTGTCTCACGATGCGGCGACAGGTTGGGTGTGAGACAAGGTCGTGAGACGAGGCGACGGTGCATTTCAGGCAGTCGCGGTGGGTGTCTCAGGTTCGACCGATCCTGAGACACGGTGTCATGTCCGTGCCCCGCAGACTGAATGCTGATCAGCCTTCGAGGTCCCCCAGGTACTCGAGCTCAAGGAAGTCCTCCTCGCCCTCTGGGGCCAGTCGCCAGTAGAGCCACACCGACCCTTTGAGCACGTAGTCGTCAGAGGGCCGTGCGATCTCCATAGTGAGAGTCGCGCCCGGGCTCAGTTCCTCGAACGCGAAGTGTGATTGGTAGCGATCCACGTCAATACGGAGATCGTAGGCTGCTACCGTCCCGGTGTTCGTCACCGCTAAAGTCAGTTCGCGCCGGATAGGCCACTCAGACCCGCCTGTCTCAGTAAGGCTCCAGCGGAAGCGGGGCCACTTGCGGGGTGTGTAGGGGATCAGCACCCTCTTGTCCCAGGGGCGCTTCAACCCGAGAGCCCTGGATACTGACTCCAGCCCCACCGACTCCAGGGCCCAGTCAATGCCTCGGAGTATGTAGACGATCAGGAATGCCGCTGCTAACAACACCGCAACCGCGAGTACTGCCGCCAACAGGTACGCGCCGAACAGAAACAGCACGAGCAGACCGCCGATCATGAAGAAAAGGGCGGCTACTGCGCAGCCGATGAGGAGCTTGATGGAGGCTGGGTCTTCGTCTGTGGTCCGGCTCATACTGCAAGTCCGTTGCGTCTGGTCATCGCCACTCCACTCCCGCGCTTCGTCAGAGGGTGTTCATATCTCTCTAATAGCTTCTTCGTCGATGGTGATGTCGTACTCAACCTTGCGCGGGGTCACTTTGACTCCCAGCTCGTACTGTTTCATGAGGTCGCACAGGTCGGTCCCGTTGACCAGATCGACGGGTGGGGCGCCGTCGCGGCTGGCTTCGGCTTTGGCTTCGGAGGTGAAAGTGCTGGTGGAGATGAGTAGGCCCTTCTCGCCGCGGCCGCTCATTGCTCCGCGGAAGTCTCGGACGGTGGAGGAGCCGACGCTGTTGCGCCAGCGCTTGGCCTGAAAATAGACGGGGAATGAGACCAGGGAGAGTCTGTAGACCCCGACGCCATCGATGCCGCCGTCGCCGCTCTTGCCAGTAACTTCGGTTCGGATGAACCCGGCGCGACGCAGCAGTTGCATACACAAGCGCTCGAATGCGTCGGGGTCCATGGCAAGTAGCCGTTCGAGCAGCTGGTCCTTCCACGACATCTCCTCGACCTCGGCAGTGTCCTCGTCATCTGCTTTCGCAGCTTGCCGCTTCTTGCGGTCGTCGCGGTTCTGCTTGAGCCACGCCTGTCTCAGCGGCTCGATCTGATCCTCGGTGACGGTGCGGCCTTCGCTGGTGAGGGCCCACACCCCACGGTCGGTGTTGGTGGCCATCGCCGCTCTGCCCGGGGAGTTCACTAACATCACCGCGGAACACACCCAGCAGCTCGTCGGGTCGCTGCCGGCGCCCGAGCGGTTCCTCTTCTGTCGTCAGGGGAGGAACCGTATGGGCATGCTCCGCGGCTTCGACCAGTTCGTGGGCGGTGGTCGCCATGGCCAGGACCGCCACGTGGAACAGGCTGAGACTGGTGCGGGAGTTCGCGGTAAGGTAGACCCTGGTCTCGGCATGAACTGCATCGTCATCCCAGAAGAACGAGCCGAGCAGGAACTGCCGGTTGGCGGTACGGGCGAGGTCGATCGCCTCGTGGGGCGGACAGTCCAGCACCCGCATGGACGCGGACACCACGAGAAACGGGCCAGAGTCGCTGTCTTCGCCGCGACCCACCACCTTCACGTGGACCGGTACCGTGCCCGGCTGCCAGATGAGCCCCTCCTCACCATCACGCAGCCAGGCGCTCTCGATCATGAGCTGCTTCACCAGATGCGCCCGGACCTCCGGCCATTCAACAGGCGAGAACGGATCCGGCTCGGGCATCTGGTCCGCCATCCGTCATCACCCACCCGACCTCTGGCTCCCGGCGGCAACCACGTCCCATGCTCGTGCAGCCAACGGCAAGAATCAACGGTGAGGGACGGGATTGGTCCGGACGGTATACGGAGGCCTCCCCGATCGGGACACCGTTGTGCGAACGAAGTCACGTTATTCTCCGCGTCGGGCGCCCGCCATCCTCAGATGCTCTCTGGCTCTTGGCCCTGTCCCAGTACTTGGAGACTTTGCGATTCCAGGATCCCGAGTGGTGGTGGCGGACTCCTAGCTGGTCAGGCGTTCGCGCGTTCCGCTCTTCAGGTAGTAGTCACACCATCGACGTTCTGGCTGCGTGTGGTTTCGTCGTGGCTGGATTCCGGCTCGGCAGGTTCCCGTTCCAGCTGAGCACTCCGAGTCATTGCCCGTCCTGCCAGATCGGGCGGCGCCAGACGGCGCAAGTTGAGCTGGAGTAGCCCCGCTCTCAAGGGCTGGAAGAGGAGTCGGTCTCGAGTGGGTCAGGTCTGAGGGTCTTCGCTCATGAGCGAGTTCCAGAAGGTGTTGAAGGAGTCAACGACCATTGGTGGGGGGAGGTTGACCGTTCCCCAGTCCAGCAGAAGCCGGCCCAGGTTCTGAAGGAAATCGAATATGCCGATGTCGAGGATCTGATAGCCGGGCAGGCCGGGGCGCAGGTTCGGTGGGAGTGGAGGTGGCACGTCTACGCCGAGCCATGGATAGGCGTCTCCATGGGTCAACGAACCGTACCGACCCCATCGGTACTCCTGCCCGGAGCCATCGGTTTTGTCCTCGGTCGCTACTGCTGATCCGTTGAGCCAGACACCCTGGAACCACCCGGCGTATTGCTCCGGTTCAACTATCGCTCCGAGGCTGTCCACGCCGGCGACTTGGAAGTGCAGCATCGCGAGGACCGACATGTCCCATCTCGATCTACCCAAGAGATTCGTGTCAGACCAGTCGTAGCTACCCCAGCCACCCCAGTCCTGCATCGAGCCGTCCCAGGGCAGTCCTCCCCAGACGGTCCAGCGGTCCGGTATCAGCTGAACGGAAATGCCTTGGAGTTCCGCACGCGCACGAATGAAGTCGCTCTCACCTTCGTCTTCCAGATACTCCGTCAGCGCTTCACCCCAGGGGTTTCGGATCGCTTCGAGAGCCTCCTCAAAGGCACGCTTTGAATGGTCGGTCCCCTCGGACGCAGCGGAGGTCGGGGCTGCTTCTCCAGTGTTGTGGCTGGTTGCTGGGGTGATGCAGGCGTGACTGGGTAGCCATTGGGTGATGGTGTCGGGTGGTGGTTGGTCGGTGACCAGGATGCATCCGCGTCCGGTGGTGTGCAGCGCCGCGATGCTGCGGGCGGTGTCTGCGGTGAGGTCCTGGGAGCTGCTGGTGACGATCAGGGGCGGTCCGGTGGGTGCTTGGCTCGGGAGTTGCTCGGGATTGATGATTTGAGCGTCGGGCCAGTTGTGTTGTGCGGCGGCGTAGCCGGCAAGGTAGGTGAGATCGACCATGAGCGGAGTCTCCTGAGCGGGCTGAGATACCTATTGAGGCTACTGCTTGACCCGCAAGCGTGTCGCGACCGTCGCGCCACGCTTGGGCGCGCCAACGGCCTTCCGCATGCTTCCCAGCGTCCCCGACCCGGATTCTTCCAGGCGGGATGGACACACTGCAGCTTCCCGTCAACCGACCTTGGTATCGGGTAGTCGTTCCGTAACGAGCGGTTCACGCTGGCTCCTGCTTCGCTCACGTCACACCGGGGTAGCGAGCCTGCTGGCGCAGTTCAGTCGGCTCTACTGCATTGACGAATCGTGCACTGAGGGGAGCCGGGATCGCCGGCCAGGTCCAACGGTCACATCAGCTTTGGCTGTTGATACGCGCGGCTGACTCGTAGATTCCAGCTCAGTGGGTTCCCGCTGCAGCCAAGTCCAGACTCTCAGGCTCTGATTGGGCCTGGTCTCGAGCGGTTCAGGTGAGTAGGTCTTCGCTGGTGAGAGCTTTCCAGAAGGTGTTGAAGGAGTCGACGACCAGTGGTGGTGGGAGGTTGACCGTTCCCCAGTCAAGTAGGAGCTGGCCCAAGTTCACGAGGAAGGCCTCCAAGCCTTCAGCGATGAGCTGATAGGCGGACGTAGTTGGTCCAAGTTGGGGAGGAAGCGGAGGTGGAACGAGAGAGCCAAGCCACGCGAAGGCGTGCATACCAGTCAAGTGCTGCCACTCGTATACCTTGCCGTTGCCTTCGGCTCGATCTCGGATGGCTACTGAGGATCCGTTGAGCCACAAACCTTGGAGGACCCCGCCTGATTCCTCTGGTTCCACAATCGCTCCCAGACTGTCCACGCCGGCGATCCGGAAATGCAGCATCGCAAGGACCGATTGGTCCCACCAATACGACCCCAGAAGATTCTGTCTGTACCAGTCGTAGTCGCCCCAGTCGCCGAAGCGCCAATCCCAGGGCTTGCCTCCCCAGACTGTCCAGCGGTCAGGTATCAGTTGGACCGGTACATGATGGAGGGTCCTCCGGGCGGCATCAAGGAAGTCATCCTCGTGATACTCCGACCAGTCCTCTGTCATGATCATGCCGCGTACTTCCGCGCAGTGGGGATCTTGGATGGTCTTCATTGCCTCCTCGAGCGTTTCCCCGGAGGCGTTGGTGGCTGGCTTAGGGTCGCTGCTGCTGTCGTCGATGGTTGCTGAGGTGATGCATGCGTGGTCAGGCAGCCACTGGCCTATTGTGTCCGGGGGTTGTTGGTCGGTGACCAGGATGCATTCGCGTCCGGTGGTGTGTAGCGCTGCGATGGTGCGGGCGGTGTCTGCGGTGAGGTCCTTGGAGGTGCTGGTGACGATCAAGGGGGGTCCGGTGGGTGCTTGGCTGGGGAGTTGTTGCGGGGTGATGACTTGGGCGTCGGGCCAGTTGTGTTGTGCGGCGGCGTAGCCGGCGAGGTAGCTGAGGTCTGCCATGTTTGGAGTCTCCTGAGCGGGCTGGGATACCTGTTGAGGCTACTGCGTGACCCGCAGGTGTGTCGCGACCGTCGCACCAGGCGGGTAACCCTGACCAGGCCATCAGGCTCTGCCTTGTCTTCGCTGCTTCTCGCGCGACTACCGGTAGGTGGGCGACAGGGAAGCGTTGCGTCCGACGAGTCACTGATCGTAGGCCCGCAGCCCCGCCGGTCCGGCTAGAAGTCAGGCAGCAGCGGGTGCTTGCCTTCGCCGACAGTGTCCTCGCCGTCATCGACTCTTTGGTGGGGCTGAGTGGGTGCCTGTGCTCTGGGGTCTGGCTGTTCCTGCACATGGAATGTGCTGATCGTTGCCTGACCCTGTGGCATTGACGTGAGGTTTCACTCTTGGGTGAGGGTCAGGAATCCACCGAGATCCTCCAATGACTGGGGGGAGGTGGGCAGGTGTTGGGTAAGTGTTGCGGCGTGGATGACGACCGCACCCCACTGGCCTCGTGAGACGGCGACGTTGATCCGGTTCGGCGATAGCAGGAAGTCCATGCCACGCGGAACGTCTTCCAGGGCGGAGGCGGTCATGCTCACGATGGACAGGATGGCTTCCTGGCCCTGGAACTTGTCGACGGTGCCGACCCGCACGCCAGGGATACCCGCTTGGCGCAGGGTGCGCCGGATCAGGTCGACCTGGGCGTTGTAGGGGGCGACGACGATGACGTCGTTGGGTGCGGTGGCCCGGTGGCCGCTGTGCGCGTCTTCTCGCCATTCGTGGGTGAGGAACTCAGTGATCACGGCCAGAACCTGTTGGGCTTCGGCCTCGGACTCCACGGAGTTGCCGTCATGATCGACCGGGACTGTACGGATGCCTGCGGGGACTGGTTGTGCGTCAGGACCTACGAGGGAGCGTCCGGCGACGTGACTGGTTTGGGCGCGGAGTCGGTTGTCGTAGGAGTGCGCTGATACTTTGGCGGTGAGTTGGGGGCTCATCCGGTAGGTCCGGTCGAGGAAGTAGCCGTACTGGGCGGGCAGGGTGTGCTGGCCCTGGCTGAGCCAGCCGAGGGCGGACTCGTTCACCGGTTGGGGATGGCTGCCCTGGCTGACTTGCGGCAACTGTTGCGGATCCCCGAGTAGGAGCAGGCGTTGCGCGGCGACGCTGCACACCAGGGTCATGGCCAGGGAGTATTGTCCGGCTTCGTCGACGACTAGCAGATCCAGGTGTCCGTGCGGCACCCGGTTGGGGTTGCTGAAGTCCCAGGCGGTGCCGCCGAGGACGCGTCCCTCATCTGACTGCAGGAAGTCCTGAAAGTCAGGTGAGTGCTTCAACACCTGCCACGGAACGGTGGCGCTGGGCGCGTTCTGCTTCTTGCCGACGTGCTCGGCGCTAGTGCCCGCTTCGATGACCTTGCGCAGCAGGTTGTCGACGACTTCGTGGCTCTGTGCGACGACTCCGATCTTCCAGCCCTGATCGACGAGCGCTGTGATTACGCGGGCGGCGGTGTAGGTCTTGCCGGAGCCGGGTGGGCCCTGCACGGCGAGGTAGGACCGGTCAAGATTCCGGACCGCCGCAGTGATTGCTGTGACGAAGTCCCCGTCCTGCACCTCGGGCAGGATCGACCCAGCAATGAGTGTCGGCGGTTGTCGGGCGAGTAGATCTCCGATGGGGGTCGGCAGGATCGGCTCATCGCAGCTGTCTGCCTGGCTGATCCGGTCGAGGGTGGCCTTGGCGACGTCTTCAGCTGCGGCTCGCAGGAGCCCGTCGTTGGGGCCGGGTGCGGGGGTCAGTGCTATCGGCAACGCTGCGTACTGGTCTTCGGTTCCCAGCGGCTCCTCAAGCTGGAACACGACTTGATGATGGTCGTCCTGGTCGAGCAACTGCAGCTGGACGGTTGACCATCCGCGCGTTCCCGCGCCGGCATCGGGAAGGCCTGGCGGCGGATCCTCGTACACTGCGTAGGCCTGCGCGTCCTGGAACAGACAGCTGCCCGGTTGCAGCGTTCCCGTGACTTGCAGCATGCGTCGATCTTTGCGTTGCCGTCCGGTCCTGCCCCAGTCCTTTATGACACGGACGCTATCGATGACCATGATGTCTGTGGTGTCGGCCCATTCATCAACAGGCCGAATGAGCCGGTCGAAATGCGCCCACCAGAACGGCTTTGCTTCACGGGCGAAGTACCCGACGGCCGCGGCCACCAGCGCGACGGCCTGCAACTCGGCGGGGGTCCGGCCGGTATCGTCGCGGTCAGCGTAGACGAACAGTGACGAAGCGGTCGGGTCCGCGATCGTCTCCGTCTCCTCCTCACCGGGCGCAGCTCCCGGACGCGGCAATGAGTGGATCGCCGCTGCCGCCGGCTGGTCGGCCAGGCCGCGCAGCCAGCGGTCGAGTTTCAGGGTGGACAGACAGTCGTAGCGGTTGTACTTCTCGATTTCTTGCAGCTTCTCGCCCGCTTCATCCATGCGTCCGGCATCGCGTGCCGCGCAGTACTCGGCGTACTCCACCAGAGAATCTCCAGCGTTGACGACGTCTCCGGAGCGCTTCTCCTCCATGTAGAACGGTTCGAGGTCTTTGAGACTGTAGGAGGGGCGCCCGACCCGGATGCTGTTGCGCACCACCGTGTACAGGTCGACCAGGACGTGGTTGCGCAGCAGTTCGTCGACCTCGTCCTCACCTTCGGCGTAGCGTGCGGCGAGCTTCTTCAAGGCGCCCTTCTCATAGTCGGCGTAGTGGTAGATGTGCATGTCCGGCCAGCGTCGCCTCCGCTCGCGAACATGGTCGAGGAAGTCCCGCAGCGCCTGACGCTCCTGGACGCGATCGTGGGCCCAGAAAGGAACGAAATGGTCTCCGTCGGCTGCCAGCGGTGGGTCTTCCCACAGGCCGAACAGGTACTCCAAGCCGGCGTCAGCGGGATCCTCGCCATGCCACATCGGGTCGCCTTCGAAGTCGAAGAAGATATCCCCAGGACTTGAGGGCGGCAGCATCCGGATCGCCTGCGCATCAATCACCTGCACCGCCGGCCGGGAGTCTTGGGCGGCCTCTCCGGTGTCGTGGGTCTGGCGGGCGAGTGGGGGAGAGGCGACCTGCAATTGTGCTTGCAGCTGCAAGCCAGCCAAGGTCCGCGCGGGAATCCCCGGCACGGGCGCGGTTGCGGTGGCGAGGTCGTCGATGGTCGAGATGCCAGCCTGCAACAGGCGGGTTCGTTGAGTCTTGCGTATGCCGGCGACCAGCCAGACATCGCGGCGTTGCTCGATTTCGAGCTGGCAGTACTCGCAGTGGCCGCAGGCGGACACGGATTCGGCTGGCCAGGTCACCGGTTCTGCGTTGGCGACATGACGGTCCAGCAAGTCTTCGAGTAGTTGTCGTTGTCGCTGGTAGACCGCCAGGACGCGGTCGACGTTGACGGTGATACTGCGGGCATCACCGAGCAACAACTGACCCACACCCGAGCGGGGAATCCCCAGCTGGTCCAGCTGGTCGGCATAGGCGCTGACTTGCAGCATCGCCGACACCTTCGCGTGACGTGCCAGCTTCGCATCCGCCACCAGATAACGGTAACCGTCAGGGGAGTCTGTGCGGATCAGGAAGTCGGCCACCCCCCGGAAACGACCACGAGCAAACGTTCCTTGATAGATCAACGGCACACCCGACCGCAATGCCGTCACCGTCGCCGCAGCCCGACCCTCCACACTGCCATCGGCAGCGACTTCGACCACCTGGTCTGGACCAGCAGCGAGCTGGTCGCGCAGCTGGTCCAGGAGCCGCCGTTCATGCTCATCACCCAGGTGACTCAGCCGCTGCTGCAGCGCATCCGTAGCAAGGTCGGGGTCGGGAACCCAGCCGAGGAGCACATCGAGGCGACGCAACAACCCGAACTGACATTGCCCGGCCTGGGTCAAATCCGAAGGCGAGTAGCTCACCTGGCCACCGTCGACACGCATGCGGCATTATCCCGCGTGCATCCCGGCAACGCCTGACAGCAACGCAAGCGGCCCACCTCCGTCACACTGACACTCCTCGAACCCGCGGGCTTCGACCGGTCCGAGCCAGGGGAGTGGCTCGGCGGGCGTCTGTCGGGAGGCTATGCCACCATTTCCGCAGCAGCGCTGCAGGACAAGGGGGTGGGTTGATGCGCGAACAAGACCTCCTGTTCGCAGCCGGTGCCGCAGCCCAAGAACGGGGATGGAACCAGCCCACCGTCATCAGTGATCTGGACGAGCTCACCACATTGACGCCGGCCGGCCCAGCAGTGGTCGTAGCCGTATCAGCCGCCAACCTCACCAGCGACGCGGTACAGAGACTCGCGGCGGTGCACGGTGCTGGCCGAGACGTCCTCATCGTCACCGAGACTTTCCCCGAGGAGTCAGTGCTCGCCTGGCTACCGGAACGATGTTGGCACGTTGTCAACCGCGACGACGACAACAGCCATGCTGAGGAGCCCGTCGATGCATCAGGTGATGTCCTCGAGGCGACAACACGGAACCCAGATAGATTGGCGCGTTATCGTGCGGCTCGGGCTGCCGACTCACCACCAAAACTCCTCACGGCGCTCGCGCAAGACGGTTCCCCTGGCATCCGGCGCGTGGTTGCGGCGAATCCGGCGACACCGCCAACCGCCCTTGAGCGGCTAGCCCACGACATTATGGAACCTGTTCGTACCGCGGTCGCGGCGAATCCGGCGGCACCACCAGCTGCTCTTGAGCTGCTGGCCCACGATAAGTCCGAAACGGTTCGTAGTGCAGTTGTCGAAGATCCAGAAGCCAGAGCCTCGAAGCAGGCTGCCGCAAATCCCCACACGGCGCCGGCCACTCTCGCCACCCTGGCCAGTGACCCCGACGAGGCCGTGCGATGGCTGGCTGCAGGCAATCCTGGCACGCCGCCGGATGCACTCGCCGCTCTTGCTGAAGACGCCGATGCTGCGACGCGACGGCTGGCTGCAGTGAATCCAGGCACGCCGCCAGATGCACTCGCCGCTCTCGCTCAAGACGCCGATGGTGAGATTCGACGGCTAGCCACGCAAGCGTTGCGGACGTCACCGGACGCTCTTACTGTCCAGGCCAGTGATCCGGATGTGGCCGTGCGACGGCTGGCTGCAGGGAATCCAGGCACACCGCCTGAGGTGCTCGCCGTACTGTCGCAAGACCCCGACGAGCAGGTGCGGATTTCCGTTGCAGGGAATCCGGCGAGGCCGCCACGTGTTCTTGAGTCGCTTGCCCAGGATGAATCTGAAAGCGTTCGCACAGCAGTCGCGAGGGATCCGGAGTGCCCACCGGAGGTGTTGTTGAGCCTGGCTCAGAATCCGGATACACACGATGCACTGCTCGAGAACCCGAATACTCCCGGCGAGGCGTTGCAGCTAATCAGCCGAGGCGACTTCAAGGATAAATGGAACTACTACCAGCTTGCACTGCACCCGAACACGCCAACTGATGTGCTGCGTTCGCTCACCGGCGAACCCTTCAGTTGGGTGATCTGCAAGAACCCCGCCGCCCCGTTGGAGCTTCGCCTGTGGGCTTTCGAGCACGGCCGCTTTGAGGAAGACTCCGGGGTACCGTTCTGGTGGAGTTGGCAGATAGAAGGGTGCGAGAAGTGGCCCGAACCGCTGCTGAAGAAGCTGCTCGACCAGGAGGACTGGCCTCCCTCTGCCCTGTGGAGTTCCTCTCACCTGTCAGCCGGGTTCATTCGCTACATGGCGGAAAGGTGCCTTTCCCAAGGCTCATGGGCAGATGACTACGAGGGTGACTGCAAGCGCGCCTGCCTGGAGAACCCGGCAACTCCGCCGGATGTCATCGACCAACTTGCCGCCGACCCAGATCCTATCGTCCGCCTCATCGTCGGCTCAGTGATGCTGCGGCGGCCCGAGTTCAGCGATGAGCGAGCAGAGGCGTTGATGCGCTCATGTGTGCACGACGCCATGACAGAAGAACCCGAAGAGTACACCTGGGATGACAGCGGCAAAGTCGTCGATGACATCCTGTCCGACCCCAACTGCCCGGCCTCGGTACGCGCAGAAGTATCGGACCAGAGTTCCGCGCACTGACCACGCGCCCCCCCATCTACCGGCCACAACCCTCCCACGGTCTCGGCGTGGAAACACAACCGGCCCACCTCGGCCACACACTCGCTCCTCGAGCCCGTGGGGCTTCGACCGGTCCGAGCCAGGGGAGTGGCTCGGCGGGCGTGTGTCGGGAGGCTATGCCACCATTTCGGCAGCATCACGACGAGATGAGGGGGTGGGCTGATGCGCGACCAAGGCCTCCTGTTCGCCGCCGGGGCCGCCGCTCAGGAACGGGGATGGCACCAGCCCACCGTCATCAGTGATCTGGACGAGCTCACCGCATTGACGCCATCGGGTTCGGCGGTCGTGGTGGCGGTCTCAGCTGCTGACCTCACAAGCGACGCGGTACAGAGACTCGCAGCGGTGCACGGCGCCGGCCGCGACGTCCTCATCGTCACCGACACCACCCCAGACGAGGCGATTCACGCGTGGCTGCCGAGCCGCTGTTGGCACAGCCTCGACGTTGTCGAAGTCAACAGTTCTGCACAGGAGCGCCTCGATACGCCCGGCAGTGCTACGCGAGAAGTGAGCGTCCACCCGGCTCCTGCCTCCCTGGCAGAACAGGCGCGGGAGCAGCCAATGGGAGGGTTCGCTGACAACAACGACCCCCCACTCAGGGCCTCCGTCGCCATTGCGGACCACCCTGACGAGCGGATCCGACAGGAGGCCGCCGAGGACCCGGCTACGCCACCGGATGATCTCGCCGCACTGGCAAAGGACCCCGTCGCGAAGATCCAGCGCCTAACGGCAGGAAACCCAAGCACACCGCCCACCGCCCTTGCCGAACTGGCGCAAAACACCAGCCCCCGGACCCGGCGGGCAGTCGCCAGCAATCCGAGCACGTCTCCCCAAGTGCTCGCGAGTCTGGTGCAGGATTCAGAAGCCAGAGTGTGGAAGCAGGCTGCGGCAAATCCCCACACGGCACCGGCCGCCCTCGCCACCCTGACCAGTAACCCCGACGAGGCGGTGCGACGGCTGGTTGCAGGGAATCCAGGCACACCGCCAGAACTACTCGCCGCACTTAGCCAAGACACCGATGCTGAGACGCGACGGCTAGCCGCGCAGGTGTTGCGAGCGTCACCGGAGGCGCTTGCTGTCCTGGCCAGCGATCCGGATGTGGCCGTGCGACGGCTGGTTGCAGGGAATCCAGGCACACCACCCGGAGTACTCGCCGTGTTGGCGGAAGACACTGAAGCCGAGATTCGAGGGTTGGCTGCCGGACAGCGCGGTACACCAGCAGAGGCTCTTGCAGTCTTGGCCAGTGATCCGGATGTGGCCGTGCGACGGCTGGTTGCAGGGAATCCAGGCACACCACCCGGAGTACTCGCCGTATTGGCGGAAGACACTGAAGCCGAGATTCGAGGGTTGGCTGCCGGACAGCGCGCTACACCAGCTGAGGCTCTTGTCAGGTTGGCGCAGGATTCAGAGGCCCACATTCGTGGGAAGGCTGCCGGCAATCGCAGTATGCCAGCAGCGGCCCTCACAGGTCTGGCCAAAGACCCCGACGAAGAAGTACGGCTATCCGTTGCGGGGAACCGGGGAACACCCCCGGCAGCGCTGGCTGCCCTTGCACAAGACTCAATGACCAGGGTTCGTGCTGTGGCTGCAGGAAACGAAGGCACTCCACTCGATGCTCTGGTGCCGCTAGTGGGCGACGCTGATACGGCTCGAGTGGCGGCAGGGAGGCTCACCGCATCCCCGGATACTCCAGCCGATGCGTTCGTTGCCATGGCACAAAGCGCAGACGAGCAGGTACGAACGGAGGCGGCCAGGCACTCGGCGACGCCAGCGCAAAGGCTTGCCATCTTGGCTGGTGACCTGAACGAGGACGTCCGCGAGGCAGTCGCCGCGAACCAGAACACCCGGCCACCTGATCTCACCAAGCTGGCGAACGATCAGGTTGGAGATGTCCAGACCGCTCTGCTGTGCAACCCGAACACCCCAGCCGAGGCGTTACGGGTGATCAGCAAGACCTCGGATAGGCCGTGGAAATACTACGAGCTTGCGCTGCACCCGAACGCTCCGACTGATGTGCTGCGGTCGCTCACCGGCGAACCCTTCAGTTGGATCATCTGCAAGAACCCGACCGCGCCACTCGAACTTCGCCTATGGGCCCTTGAGCACGGCCGCTTCGAGGAGGGTTCTGGGCCGCCGGATTCGTGGGACTGGCAAATACAAGGATGTGAGGAGTGGCCCGAACCACTGCTGAAGAAATTCGTCGACCAGGAGGACTGGCCCCCCATCCACCTGTGGAGCTGCTCTCACCTGTCAGCCGGGCTCATTCGCCATATGGCGGAAAAGTGCCTCTCCCAAGGCTCATGGGCAGATGAGTACGAGGGTGACTGCAAGCGAGCCTGCCTGGAGAACCCGGCAACCCCGCCGGATGTCATCGACCGACTTGCCGCCGACCCCGATCCCATCGTCCGCCTCATCGTCGGCTCAGTGATGCTGCGGCGGCCCGAGTTCAGCGATGAGCGGGCGGAGGCGTTGATGCGCTCATGTGTGCACGACGCCATGACAGAAGAACCCGAGGACGACTGGGATGACAGCGCCAAAGTCGTCGATGACATCGTGTCCGACCCTGGGTGCCCGGCCTCGGTCCGCGCAGAAATCACCTAGGAACTTCAGGTGGCTGCCCGGCTGGTGAGCGTCCTGTTGGGACGAGTCGTTGCGGTGAACGAAGTCGACTGAGGGGCAAGCTGGGGTCAGCTTGCCGGATTGGCGAGTTCCGCTAGTGGGACCAGCTGTCGATGATTCGTCAGCTCTTGGTCGGGTCCGGTGTGGTGATTGCTGCCCAGTATTCTTCGAAGGCCCTGGCCGTGACCTGTGGTGTCAGACGCGCTGTGCCGGGTTGCAGCAACGCGTAGCCAACGTACTCAAGGAAGTTCGCGATCGCTGCTTCGACGAACCTTCCTGCTAGCGTTGCGCGGCCGAGTTCTGCCGGCAGCCCTTGGAGTCGCTGGTCACCCGTGAATCTCGAAGTGGAGTATGCGGGTATGGCGAAGTGCCTCGTGTCGCAGAACTCCTCGTCTTGGACTCCCAGCTTCTTCAAGATCAGCTCCGCCGTGGAGAGGCTGATCCATTCGCCGTGAAGATGCGAGAACCCCTCCCAATCGGTAATGACACCTATCGTTCCAACATTCGCCACACGAATCGGTATAGCAGCAGGGGCGCCAGCCCCTCCATCGCTGCCTCCCCAGTACTGCGTGGTGTTGTACTGCGTGTAGCTATCTCCGTCAGGCCATTCGGTATTCATCCCCTCGGTGAGCGAGTGGCTAGGGGGCATGTCATTCACTGACGCGTGATGGTCCGGCCGTGCCAGTAGCCGAGTATGGCGCCAACCAGCCCGAGCCCGCCGATGAAGGCGAAGAACCCTGCGTTGGTGAACAGGAATACCACCAGGATGACGAAGACGATGAGGGTGATCGTGCCAGCCAGAACGGTGCCTATGAAATCCATGGCGGTCTACTCCTTTCAGAACAACGACACACCACACTGGGTGCAGAACTGCTCTCCGCCGGACAGTTGCGCGTGGCAGCGCCAGCAACGCTGCCCGGCTGTTGCGGTGTGGGACGGGACTGGTTTCGCTTCAGGGCCGGTGCTTGACAGGCCTTCGATACCCCAGGTGTTGCCTGTGTCAGCGATATCCTGCCGCACGCCATTGAGTTCCCTGCTGGCGAGGAAGCCGACGATGCCGACGCCGATGCTCACCAGAGACCACCACCACTGCCACTCCCCGGCGAACAACGCCAGCAGGATGAGACCGATGAGAATGCCGACTGCAGCTCCACGCGTCGCACTGAGCATGTGCACGTACTGAGGACTCATGTTGCGACACCTCCCCACGTTCGGCTGGTGCATCGATCAAAGGGGACCTTGACTGATCCACTCCCGCCTTCAGACGCTCATACCGTTACCCTACGCGCAGCCCACGACACGAAGCGCAACCAGAGCTCGGCCGGACGCCTGGAGCACTCAACGCGCAATGTGTCGGAGGGTACTCATAGAGTAATCATCAGGGCGTCGGAGTAGTTGAGGGCTGGAGTCGGGATGCAATATATAGACAAAGAACGAGTCGTAGGTCAGGCGTGGTTTGCCGTCAAGAATGAGGAATCTTGGAAAGAGGTCGTGAACTACTGCGATCTGGGTATGCCGCTTGCTTATGCCGCACAGTCTGGTCTTGTCGGTGAGCTTGGCGACTCTGCCAAAGGCTTCATCGAGGAGGCTTATGGGATTCTGCTGGAATCCGTGGAGCTTCCCGCCGATTCTGAGTTCGCCTCATGGGCTGACTTGAACAAAGCCGCAATCGAACAGAACGGACAGTAGGCAGTCGATAGCTGCCTAGAGCGGCGGCTTTCGCTGTTCCGATTGGAATAGGAATGGTCGTGCCAGGCCTGGACAGGGCAACGCCGGGGGCGCCCAACCAACCGGGCATCGTGCCCTTCACATGATGTAGGAATAGGTTCAGCCGACGGGAGTCGCGATGACTGAGATAACGACGGAGCTGGTATTCCTCGCTGGGTACGCCGCGCACGAGCGGGGCCTTGCCAAGCCCCTGCAGCCGGCGACAGCGGCGGACATCGCCGACCTGACTCCTATAGGCCCCCCATTGGTCGTGGCCGCCCGGACGCAAGACCTCGATGCGGAGACGGTACGCATGCTTGCGGCGGTGCACGGTGCTGGCCGGTCACTACTAGTGGTTTGCGACAGTGCCCCGGCCGCCGATCTCACAGCTTGGCTCCCCGAGACATGTTGGGTCGTCGCCGATAGTGATGCCAGCTCGGTGGTTCCTGAGCCGGAGCCTGAGTCTTCGGCACCGGCAACCCCAGAGTCTGGACAGGCCGAGGACCGCCTGGCCGCAGCCATGGATCGATCCACGCCAGCCAGTGTGCTTGCATCTCTGGCGGAGGACCCGGATGCGAGTGTCCGAGCTCTTGTCGCGCTGAACCCATCGACGCCTGAGCGCACGCTGACGGAGCTCGCGACCGATCCGCAGATCGGCCAGGCAGTGATGCACAACGAGAACGCGAGTGACCAAGCGCGCGTCATGGCCACGCTAGGCGGGTACGAGCCCAGCCTCCTGCAGGAACACATAGCCGACGAACTCATGCAGCCCGGGCTGTGGGAATGGACGACAACTCGATGCTCCGAAACTGTGCTGGGCGCCCTCCTCGACTTCTGCGGACCCGAACGGGGGACGTGGCAGAACCGGCAGCAGTCGGCTGCCTTCATCCGGGATCGGGTCCGGCAGGACTCCGTCGGCCCGTGGGAGTGTGGTCCATTCGGGGAGGGAAACGTCGACGAATGCGAGGTGGTGAGGAACAAGCTTGCATGTCTGCAGCTGGACGCGACCCCACCCGATATCGTGACCCATCTGGCTCGCGACGATGATGATTGCGTTCGCATTGCGGCGGGAGCGGTCATGATCTCCAGGCCCAACGAGTTTCCACCAATGCAGGGCGAGCGGTTCGTCAGGCAAGCGCTCGCCGAGCCGATGGACACCACAGGAGAGTGGGAAGGGGACTGGGAAGCCGTAGTCCGGGAGACGTTCGACTTCGTCGAGAACCGCTGCGGCGGGGCCCGTGCGGACTTGCAGGCTGCGATCAGAGCATGCCGCAAGCAGCTCCTGATCTGAATTTCGTCAGGTGGGCGAGCCGACGGTTGACCCCTGCGCGGACCTGAACAAGTACGCTCTTGCGCAGAACGGCAACTTACTAGTTGCCGGAAGAGCCTCGAGGAGCGCTGGCGCCTATGGTGACACTATGTCGGCTGATGGAACCCTGATCACTGCAGACAAGTTGAGCGTTGGCGACATCCTCGGGATTCCCAGGCCGCAGTCCTTGGACTTCCAGTTGGACGGGAAGTCGCGCTGGAGTCTGCCCCATGGGACCTACAACGTTGAGATGACGATTACCATCTGGGGGACGATCACCAGGCTGCAGCACCGTGCCGTCGAGGGGGCCCTCAGCGACGACATGGTCGACTTGTTGGGCACGCCGGTGAGCGCCCTGCAACCGGAAGACTACGAGCTCTTCACGATCGTGGAACCCGGTAGGCCGTGGCGAGCCCAGGTCGGCCCGCCGTTCTTGTCATGGCTGCAGGATCTGTCACCCACCGGCCCTGTACTCGTGGAGTCGCTGCCCGCCAGTGAGGAAGTGGTCATCTTCAAACCCGATCATGTCGCCGCACTCCTGGCCGCCAGAGGCATGTGAGGAAGGGCGGGCATTGTCGAGCTGCCAGACGCTGGGCTGGTCTGGCTGGCGTGATCCAGGACTGGTCCACCTCGTAGGATCTGGCCTCGATCAGCATCCCGGCTGGTCTACGGTGGTGCTATGGATGTGGAGTTGCTGTACGAGATCACCGACCCGAGAGAGACGTGGCAAGGGGACTTCCTCGACGTTGCGTTCGAAGACCTTCATGGTGAGCAAGGCGACGATTCCACTGCCTTGGACATAGCGCGAAGGCAGCTGCAGGGCACGACCGTCCGGCTGCTGCCGGAGCGGTGGATGACCATCGGTGGACTGCAGTGGGCGCCATTCCCCGATGACATGGACACCAGCGGATCCAACTGGATCAGCATGTTCCAGTGGGGTACCCCCGTGTTGGCCATCGTACTGTTCGAGGTGGCAGGTGTGCGATCTGTCGGAGTAGTCACCCCTCCTCAGGCGGATCCGCCCGGACATAACTACGGTATCTGGCTCGACCAGCCCGTCAAGAAGAGCGCATCAGAGGATTCCTGGGGGCCGACCTACGTTTACCCAGAGGTGACACTGCGGGGGTCTTCTTGCCTCGCGCCTTTTCTCGACCAAGAGGCTTCGGACCCGCTGCCGCCACCGTTGGCGACGCTGACCCCCGCCTACTGCCTGGTCCGACACGCCATCCAGATGTTCCTCAGCAATTTGGGAAACGTGCTCATCGAGTACGGGACGAGAGCTCTTACTCCCGAAGTCGTCGTCGACTGTTTCGACCGGTACTGGTCAGCGGTCATGACCTTCGAGGACCTGCCCTGACACGTGCGTGCAACCGCTCCGGACAGGCCCACAGATCAGCGTGACCTTCTGTTTGCTTCGGGTCGCAGCCCGTCGTCCCGCTGCACCATGCCGTTCAATGCTGTCGGGGGCGGGCTTGCCGGACCGGAGCGGATCTAGCGACGGCCCGCACTTGCTGCCAGGCGGTGAAGACTCAAGCGGGCGCGTGGACGACGGCGTTCGCCGAGACCCATCGACTAGTCCTCAGGGACGATTCTGCCCTGTCAGTCGACGAGGTTCCGGGCAGGGCCCACTTGGAGGTCGAAGACTCTGCAAATGACTACGGGCGGATCGCTGAAGGTCGGACATCGGGGTGGTGATCAGGCCTCCGAGTGCAGTGTCCAGCCGCGTTTGATGTTGTCGTGGACGAGTTGCTCAGCGATCCGGTCAGCGGCGGCCTGGTCGGGGGCGAGTCGGACGTCCCGGTTGAGGGGGCGTTTGCGGGTGGGACTGTAGTCGGTCCAGTGGATCACGTAGGCGGGGTAATGCGGGTCGAGTTGTGCCTTGTTGGTCGCCCAGAGCAGCAGTTTCCTGACCTGGAGGTGATCGCCGCTGGTCTTGGTCCAAACCTGACGACGCAGCAACACCGATGCCGGCAGGTCGACCGGGGTAGGTGCTTCGGGGAGGAAGTGCTCGACCTGGGACCACCGCGCCCCGCCGTCGCTGATGGTCTTGTCGGCCCGCAGATGCAGGCCAACGGCGTTGACCACCGCAACGGCGGCGCTGCGACCCTGACTCGTCCAGCCATCAGCTGGGTTGTAGCCGATGAGGGGCCGCTGTAGTGGGCGGGACTGGTGGTCTTCGCTCAGTACGTCGACGACGCGGCATTCGATGATGTGCACTGGTTCGATCATGTGGAACAGCTGGCCGCTGTTTGCGGCCTGCCGGTAGTCCCCGCCGGCTTGCAGTGGCGCTAGTGTCTGGAGGAGGTCCCGGCGATCGAGGCTGGCTTCGAGGTTGCCGGTGGCGCCGACCTGCACGTATTCGCCCGCTTCGGTAACGAGCGCGAGCAGCAGGGTCTGGATTTCGTCCTGGCCGTTGCTGTCGGGTCTGGTGGTGTAGCCGATGATGGCCAGGTCGAGGGTGATCTCGGGTTTGATCTTGTAGGCGTGCGAGTCGGCGCCGCGAGCGATGAGTCCTTCCGCGCCCTCAGCCAGCGCGGCCTCGAGCATGTCGAGCAGTTCAGTGGTGTTCTGGGCTTGCTGGACCGGGATGGCGAACAGCGCCCCGCTGGTGGGGAAGGTGGCAGCCAGGATGTCGCTTCGTTGCGGGTAGGGGGTGTCCTGCCAGGTGTTGTCGGGGGTGCGAACCAGGTCAAACAGTCCCAGAGCCAGCGTCTCGGGGGCGCTGCTCAGGGCAGCGCTGACGTCACCGGCACGTTCACGCCCTGCTCCGGGCACATGCAGTTCCCCGGCCCAGATACTGCCTAGGGGTACATCGCTGAGGTCGGCGATGATGGGGGAGGGGCCGGTGATGGTCCGACCGTTGGGGGCCAGGAGCCGGGGCTGGTCGGGGTCGTTGATGAGGAACCAGGTTTCCCCATCAAGCTTGCGGCTGACCCAGAACGGGGCACTCGCACCCTTGTCGGGCACATCAGCCGGCGTGCAGTTGGCGTAGCGCATCGCGATCGTGGCCCGGTACTGCAGCACCTCCTGGAAAGCTTCGCTGCGGGTTTCGGTGCCAACGCCGGAGACCTGGATGCTCATGATGGGTCCTGCTGCCAGGCGGCGGGCACCTTCAGTTCCATGTTCGACAGGTGCAGCAGCAACAAATACTGTTCATCGTTGATGCGGCCTTCGAGGAAGCCACGGTAGGGGGAGCCGTTCACCTGCATGATCAGTGGCTCTTTCCCGCTGGCGCCGGCGCCGAGGAGGACCATCTCGCCTGCTTCAGCGAGTTCCTTGGCCATGCTGTAGAGGAAGTCGAAGGTGACCCCGTCCACATGGGTGAGCTGCAGGGAACGCTGGAACACGAACCGGCGCACCGCCTCACCGGTGGGGATACGCCGGCCGGTCCAACGCAAAGGGGTTTCGGTGTTGATCGTGGCCGGGGTCTGGGAGGCAGGGGCGCGTCTGGTTTCGTTGCCGTCAGGGTCGTAGGTGATGTCGACCAGTTCGGGGGCGGCGAACAGGGGTTCTCCGCTGCCGGATAGCAGCACTGCCTGTGTCGCATCGATGCTGCGACCCACGACCTCGAAGTCCACTTCCGGGTCGGCTTCGATGAGCGCGCTTGCGTAGTCGTCTCCGTACTGGCTGGTGAGGTCTTCGTGGCGACACCCGGCGCCACCGGCGACGAACCGGTGGAACTGGGCGGGCTGACCGTTCACGCCCATCTTGGGCGACGGTGGTGTTGGTGGCGCTTCGCCCGCCACGACCGCGTCGCGGCCTTGCGGATTGGCCAGGTGCAGGCGCCGCTGACTCATGGTGTGCTCACCTCCTAGAACATTTCGAAGTCGAGGTCGTCATCGTCAGCCTCGGCGTCTTCGGTGGGCAGGGTGGCGGCGGTTTCCAGGGCTGCCCAGCTGCGCGCGATCGGGTCGCCGACCAGCGCGAACACGCCCTCACTGCTGGCCAGCAGCACCGCAGTCTCCTCGTGGTAGTCGTCGCGGAAATTGAACCCGAACGAGAACAACTCACCGGCCTGCAACCGTTGCAGCAGGTCGTCGTCAACTTCTGTGGGGTCGAGCAGGTAGACGGCTTGGACGCGCAGGTCCAGCAGGAACGTGGGGTCGATCGGGCCGGTCAGCTCTTGGCAGACGCCGAGGGTGCTGGGAGCCACCGGCAGCTCCTCACCCTCAGGGGAGAGCGCTGTCAGGTCACCCAGCTTGTACATTGAGCCGTCGTCGGTGAAGTAGCCCTGGCCAGTCATCCCCGACTGCAATAGCAGGGAGCCATCTGCCAGCAGGCTGGCCCGAGTACAGGGATTGCCGTCCTTGTCCAATGCCACGCGTCGGCGCCGCCCATACAACGCGGAGCGTTTCACGGCGCGCAACCCGAACTGTGATTGCTGGCCGTTGAGGCTGACCACTACCGGCTTGCTCATAGCACCGCCTCCACACTGGGCGCTGCATCGGTCGTCAGCCGGTGCCGCGAGGCTGGAGCATCCCACACGAGACCTCACCGTAGCCGCCAACCGGACACGGTTGCCCGTCGATGATCGCCCAGGAGTACTCCTGAGTGCGCGGTCGTCAAAGTGGCTGGCCACTCCCTGCTGGGCTGTCAGTCGAGGAGTGTCGGGGGCGCTGATCACCGGGGGAGCTGAGGATCACGAAACCTGTTTCCGTACGAGGATGAGTTGCCTCATGTCGTGGGTTGCGACCCTTTCAACCCGTCAGCTAGATTGCCGCCAGGAAGTTGATGCATGCAAGGTGAGCCCAAATGCTCGCCTGCCGACAAGGAGCGCAGACAGGAGCCCCACCCATGGCCAGTGTGACGACTCCAAATGGCATCGAGCTCTACGCAGACGACCCCGACGCCTACGCTATGGGGGGAGGTGGTCCAGAGTCGGCCGATCTGTTGGCGATGACCACGATCAGGCTCAACTGGGATGTGCAGTGGTTCATGGTTGGTGACCAGTGCCTGCACGCTCCTGAGGCCGTGGCCGCTACGTACCGAAGCCCGTCGAATCCCGATCCAGGGTGGGACGGCAGGAGTGATCTTCTCCTGGATTTCCCTGGACTCGTGGCGCTGCCCTTCCTCGTCGGCCGATCAGCCGTGCTCGGTATCGTAGGCGTGCGGCCAGCTCAGCGCCTTTACGAGAACCTAGTAGTCCTCGACGGGACTCGCCACAAAGAGCAGGCTCCTGACGGGTACTCCGTCAACTACGTGCCCGAACCTGGGCTGACATTCCCGAGCACCACTGTTTCGATACTCATGAACAGCTTTGACCCGAGGGATCCCGATCCGCTGTTCCCCAACGACGCCCAAGCCCGCACAGTCGCCAACTGCGTTATCAAAGCAGCCCTGGATGGCATCGCCAATCTACTCCTGGAGCACGGTAGTGAAGGCTTCTCGGCGGTCAAGCCGCAGCTCGACGGCTGGCTTGACACAATCCGACTGGAGTATGCCGAACAATTGCGGGGAGCATAGGACCCGTCTTGGACTGAGCCATACCGTGTCGCCTGTCCTTCCCCGCCAGGCATTGACCCGCAAGACCATGCCTTCATCGACTTGCCGAATGGGGATAGGGAGAAGCCCAGCCCTCTACGTCGATTTCCGGGCCCCCCTATGGCGAGGATGAGCTGCCACCCTTCGACGGCCAACCAGGCGCATGCGTACGCATCGTGTCGGAGGAGCTGCGTACAGTAACAGTTGGGTGGTGGAGAAGGGATCATCGTGGCGACAAAGCAACAGATCTGGGAATACGTGCATAGCAACCTGACGGTTCATTCCTCGGATGCGAACTCGATTACGCTCTTGTTCGACACTGACTGGGGACGCAGCCAGTTCGTGAGCGTGTTCTGCGCTGACACGTCACCCTTCGTCACAGTGGTTTCGAGGATCGGGCCGTCGGACAGGGTGGACGCGAACCGGCTGCTGCAGTTGAGTACTGCAGACACCAAGGTCATGGGTATTCGGCAGTTCGGCGATAGCTATTTTGTTTCGCATGTCGCGTTCCTGGATGAGCTGACCAGTCAAGGCCTGATCGTCGCGATGCAGTGGGTCCTTGAAGAAGCCGACTCCTATGAACAGCAGCTCGGCCTCGGCGACGAAAACTAGTCCGAGGGCTGCACGCACGGCCGGCACGCCTCTCGGTGAGCAGCGTGGTGCCGCCGCCAGTGAGTCGGTTGCTATGTCCTGGTCGACGGAACGATCGCCCGTGAAGCGAGGGGGAGAGGAGACAGTCGTGGACATGGGCCTGGCCTTCACTGCTGGACAAGTCGCGTCCAGTCGCGGCTGGGCGGACGCAGGCGTGGTCGATGTGGGTGATGTATCCAGGATCAGCCCAGAGGGTGGCAGACTGATCGTCGTGGCGCCTTGCCGCAGACTGGACATTGACACTGCCCGGCGGCTAGCGGCCCTGCATGGCGCAGGCCGTCCCATGTTGGTCATCACTGATACCACCGTGAGCGACAGCGTTCGTGCATGGCTGCCCGTGGGTGTGCTGCTCGAACCTCCCTACGAAATCGAACCTCCCCACGAAGAGGACGTGGCCGCGGAGCAGGAGCCAGTCCCTGACATGGCTGGCGAGTCTGCATACGCGGATGAGGAGCCTGCTGACACGCCTGAGGATTCTGCTGAGACGGTCGGTTGGCCGGCGTTGCGGGAGGGACTCTACTGCCGGTTCCTCGATCCGCAAGAAGCCCTCGGTTCAATGGTGCCTGCTCCTGACTCGAGCATTGAGGCGCAGTGGCAGCGATTCGTCGCGGAGAACCATCTGAAGGTTCAGAGGCAGCCCGGCGAGCTGCTGTTCGGGGGTGGCTGGACGACGAGTGTGGAGGGACTTGTCACGATTCTTCAGTTCCGGCCCTGCCGCGATACACGCGACGGGCTTGAGTACCTGGTTGTCCAAGCGGTGATCGCCGGTCTGGGTCAGGGCCATCAGGACCTCGTCAGCACCGGGTCATGGGCTCTGGAGGAGCTTGCGAACGTGATCACCGCTCCCGCTGAGCAGATCCTCATGGGCGTGCTGGTTGCCCGAGGCGCAGGAGTCGAGGACGTCCCCCTGATGGACCCGTTCGTGACATTCACACAAGATCGTGGAGAACCGCCGGGGCCGGGTGTCCGGCGAGTGCTGTCTGCAGACGACCCATTGCTGGATGTGACCGGGGGTCTCGGCCACGCTGTTCCCGTCGACGGGTACCGGGCCTTGCAGGTCAGCTACGTGATCCCCAACGGCAGCATCGAGTGGTTCAACGCGGCGGTTCAGCAGGCCATCGAGTCACACCTCAACATGGCGGTCCTGATTCAGGAACCAGACAACAACCTGGAGGGTCGTTGCGCGCCCGGGCACGGGGCAGCGGTCACCAGGTGCAAGGAGATGCTTGGCATCGCAGGGTTGCTTGATGTTGAGCCCGAACAGACGCCCGAGCAACCCGTGGCGAAGCCGGTGAGGCAGTTCGAACCTCCAGTTCTCACCGTAGACACGGAGACGCTGGAAAGGGCCCGTCAGATCGCTGAATGGCTGACACCGATGGTGGGCAGCAGCGGGGTCACTGAAGCAGCCAGCTCTCTGGGGTGGGGACAGCTCAGCGACGGGATTCTGGCCGCGCAACGACTGGCACGACTACCAACCGGCAGCGCCCTGGCCACCGCGACCAACGATGAGCTCATGCAACTCGATGCGTTGTACAAGGCGATGCTGCAATCTCCACCCCCAACGCCAGCGTTCTGCGGTATCTGCGGGCAGCCAGCCAAGCCACAAGACGTCTTCTGCGGCTCCTGCGGAACAGCGTTGACGTAGCCGATCATGCGACAGTGACAAGAGATAAGGATACGTCATGACAGACCCATCCACTGACCTGGTCTTCGCGGCCGGGCTCGCAGCGCGGCAGCGAGGCTTGGACAAGCCGCAACTTGTGACCGCCGCAGAGGTAGCCGACCTGACACCGGCTGGCCCTCCTGTTGTGGTGGTCGCTTCAGCAGAGGATTTGACCCTTGAGGCTGTACGAACCTTGGCTGCTGTACACGGTGCGGGCCGTCAAGTACTCGTCGTCTCCAAGCAGCCTCTGGAGGAACCGGCGACTGACTGGCTGCCAGATGGATGCTTTGTTGTCGCGAACCAGGCCGGTCCCGCGAGTGGTGAAGATGATGTCGGCAGTTCCGCTCATGCAGAAGAGAACTCGCGAAGAGATTCTGGGGAATCCGGGGGCACCACAGATGCAGGTGAAGTGACAGCCCGTCAGGCCCTCGCAGCCGCTGATGCTGGCGACTATGACAGTGCCAAGCGGCTTTTCGAGGAGGCGGCCGCGATGGGGAACTCCAGAGCGATGGTGAATCGGGGCCTGATCGCCAAGGCCGAAGGCGACCCTGACCTGGCCTATCGATGGTTCAAGCAGGCTGTCGCACTTGATGACGACGACGGCGCCACGGAAGCCGCTGACCTGCTGAGCGGAGAAGATACGGCCACCGCTCTCGAACTGCTGCAGATCGCTTCGGATCGCGGCCATCCCCAAGCAACTTTCCTCCTTGGTTTCCTCACAGAGCAGCAGGGCAACTCCGCGGCCGCAACGGAACTCTATGAGAGAGCTGCGGAGCTTGGTTCCGGCAACGCGCTATCCGCGCTGGCTCTGCGTGCGAAGGAGAGCGGTGATCCGGCCAAGGCCCAGTCGTTGTACCGCCGCGCTGCCGAAGGTGGCGACGCCTTCTCGATGGCAATGATCGGTATGGAGTCTTTCCATAGTGATCCAGACCTTGCCAAGACCTGGTTCGAACGATCGCTGCAGGCGGGTTGGGCCCAAGCGTCAGCTGTTCTGGCCACCCTGGATGAAGCGCATGCCGATGAGTGGATAGCCAAGGGTGCGAGGGTGAAGGGGACGCCGAAACTGATCCGATGACGATCAGCTGGCCCAGGCCCATCGTCGCGACGGCATGAGGTGTCACCAGTGACAGTGGAGAAGAAGTTGCCGAAGAGTCGGACGACGCTGGTGTGTCAACGGCGGTCCAAGACTCGCCTTGGGCGACGGAGGATCGAGCGGTGCCTAGAAGCATCGTTGGGCATCCTCGGCCGACCAGTGGCCCGAGCGCCCAACTACTTCAGTCGACATGCGTCGGCAAGCCCGCTGACACCAGCAATTCGCTTCAGCGGAGCTCCCTTTCCTGCTCAGCGATCCAATCGAGGGCATTCATGGCGTCTGAAGAGCCTTTTGCTGCGGCTTGCTGGAACCACTGCTTCGCGTCTGCTAGATCGCCGGCACGCCAGGCGAGTTGGCCGAGGTTGTACATCGCGCTTGTGTGGCCTAGCTGGCCCGATGCTGCGGCTTGGTGCCACCACTGCTTCGCCTCTGCTAGGTCGCCTTCGTCATGGGCTAGACCGCCAAGGAGGAACATTGCCTTTGCTTGACCTGCTGCTGCGGCTTGGTGCCACCACTGCTTCGCCTCCGCGGGATTGCCTTCATCCGAGGCGAGTTCGCCGAGGGCGAGCATCGCTCTTGCTGGGCCTCCTCCCAGCTGGATATCGCCGAGGGGGTTCAGGTCAGCTGCTGCGGCTTGGCGCCACCAATCCTTCGCCGCTGCAAGATTGCCTTCACCCTTGGCGAGCACGCCGAGGTTGAACATTGCGTCCGCTTCGCCTGCTTCTGCGGCTTGGTGGTACCACTGCTTCGCCTCTGTGAGGTTCCCCGCCTCGTTGGCTATCACGCCAAGGTTGTACATCGCGTCTGAATGGCCTGCTGTAGCGGCTTGGTTGAACCACTGCTTCGCCTCGGCGAGATGGCCATCATCCCGCGCGAGGACGCCGAAGTGGTACATCGCATGTGTATGACCCGCTGCTGCGGCTTGCTGGTACCACCGGTTCGCCTCTGTGAGGTTGCCGTCATTCTTTGCGAGATTGCCTAGGGCGGCCATCGCGTCTGCGTGGCCTGCTGCCGCGGCCTGCTGGTACCACCGCTTCGCCCCTGCGAGATCTCCTTCCAGCTCGGCGGCGAAATAGCCGAGGCTCCACATAGCGAATGCGTCCCCTGCTGTCGCCGCCTTCTGGAACCAACGCTTCGCCCCTGCGAAGTCGTTCTCCTCCTCAAGGGCGAGCTCGCCCATGCGGGTCATCGCATCTGCGTGGCCTGCTGCCGCGGCTCGCTGGTACGACTGTTTCGCGCTGGCCTGGTCTCCTTGACTCTCCGCCTCACGTCCCTGCTCAAACCACTGTTCTGGGGTTTCGTCTTCGGCGGTCTGATCTTGAGCATCTTCGATGGTGGGATCGATGGAGGTGCCCTGGGCGCTCGGAGCTTCAAGCGTTTCCTCGGCTACGCCCTGAAGAGTTGTGAAGGACCCGTCGGGCAGCCATTGGGCGACGGACGGCGGCAGTTCCTGATCGGTGATGAGCAGGAACTGCCGACCTGCTCCGGCCAGAGCTGCCAGGGCCCGGGCAGCCGCGAGGCTGACCTGGTCAGCCTCTTCAGCGATCAGCAAGACGGGTCCGCTCGGTGAACACTCGCCGAGCTCTCCTAACCGGACGAGGCTCGGCTCAGCGATGCCCCGGCGTTCAGCAAGACGCCCTGCAGCCAGCACCAGTGCTGTTCGATCCAGTTCCGCCATACCTGCCGCCTTCCTGATCCCCATGCTGACAGTCAGCCGACCCCCAAGCATCTGCATCAGACCCACTTGGTCGACCGCATCGGTGCCGATCAGCGGCTTAGCGTGAGCGAATGCTGATGGACACGCCAAACACAGTCTGAAAGCATGAACGTATGGCCGATGACCGCACCCGTGACCGGCTGATGTTCGGTGCGGGCGCAGAAGCGCGCCGACGCGGCCTTGCAGAGTTTGATGTGGTGACTATTGACGAGATCGACGGGCTGACTCCAGCGGGCCGTCCGGTACTGATCGTTGCCTCAGCGGAAGAGCTGAGCAGTCAGGTCGCCTGGAAGGTTGCAGCTGTGCTCGGCGCGGGTCGTGAGTTGCTCGTGGTGAGCGATCGTGCACCTGAGCAGACCGTGCTGCAATGGCTGCCGGAGCAGGTCTGGAGCTACCCGGGAGCTACGTCGTGAGATCTCAGGTGCGCATCGCCACGTAGCGAACGACGAGTCTGCCACGGACTTGGACATCATCCCACTGCGAGAATTCCGTGAAACTGACCACGGCAGACCTGCAGGCATCTAGGCGTGTCCATTTCGCTGGAGACCCTCTAGCGGGTCTTGGAGCGCAATTCCGGCGGGCAAGCGGGGTTCTCTGCCAGGACAGGCCTTATGGCCGCTTCTGCCCACATGAGCTCGAAGGTGCTGCGGGGCAGGGACGGATTGGCTGCAAGTGTTGCCCGGACCATGAGCTCTGAGTCCTGAGCCAGCGCGGTCAGGACTTCTGGGTCCACATGGGTTGCTCGGGCAAGTGCACGCCGGTTCTCTGGCGCCGGGTCCCTTCTCGCTTCGGTGCTGAGCGCCTGAAGAAGCCCATCGGGGGCTGACGCGTTGTCAGCCGCGCTGAGACGGACTCTGATGTCGGTGTCGGTGAGCAGCGTTCGCAGGCACTGGGAGGGTGTGCGCGGATTGCCGGCAACCAGGACCCGGATGGTGACGTCACCAACAGCTGCCAACCGTTCCAGGACGTCCGTTGGCGTCTGCGGGTTGGCGGCCAGCTTCCAGATCACCAAGGTATTCCAGTCTTCCGCCAACTGGTGCAGGGCGGCTTCAGGCGATGCAACGTTACCCGCCACCGCGGCCCGCACGCTCGCCGATGTGTCTGACGCCAGCATGGAGAGCAGGTTCTGCGGGCAGGACTCGTTGGCTGCCAAAGCGATCCGGATGAGCTCTTCGCTCCCAGGATCACTGCTGGCTCCTGCCGGGGGCTCCAGGAGGGACTCAAGCACTTCTGCCGGTGTGCCGGAGTCGCGGGCCAATGCATACCGAGTCTGCTGAGGCTGGGTCGTGCCCAGGCCGGCGCTGGTCTGTGCATTGGCGGAAGTCGTACCGGCCGCCGGTTCGCTGGCTGGCGATGCTTCGGCGCTGATGGGCTCAGCTGGATGGTTGTCTGCTCGCACTCGCACCAGTTCCCCGGGGAGCCAGATTGCGACATGCGCAGGCAGGGGCGCATCACACACCACCTGAATCTGCCGCCCAGCGCCAGAGATTGCCGCGATGGTCCGGGCAGCTTCAACGGTGAGCTCGTTTGCGGCGGCGGAGATCTGGACAGCGGGGCCATCAGGAGCCAGGGAACTGACATCCTCAAGGCCCAGGATCTCGACGCCATCCTCGGGGACCTCGACCACGTTGCTCCTTTCGGTCATTGGGTTCCTCTAGGCCGGGCGGTAGCCGCCGCTCAGCTTGTTCTGGATGAGCTGCTCGGCAGCCGACTGAGCTGCCTCAGGGGTGCTGAACGCCTTCTCGCTCGTCGTTCCCGGGGCTCCCAGGGGCCCGTAGCGGCGGTACAAGGTTGCTCCGTCGACCCAGACCTCCCAGAACTTGCCTCCGTCCGGTGGGTCGGCCAGCTCGAGACGCGTCACACCAGCTGTGACGGGTGTGACGGCAGACTGAGTACTGCTCGGCGTCCTGCCCGGACGGGACCGGGAGCGGACACCTGGCGGGGACAGAGGTTCACGCTGGATCCAGGGGTGCCGCTGCAGCAGTTTCAGGGCCTGGTCGTGGTTGACCATGTTCACGTAGGCGAGGTGACCGGTAGCGGCGCACCTTGCGTCGGTGCCAAGAGATTCAGTCATCGCATTCAGGCCACGGACTTCGCACTGGTGCAGGAATGCGCGCAGCCTTCGCATCTGCCGCCGGGATATGCGCACGACGTCGTTGACGACGAGGCCCGTGACCATCTGGCGGTGCGGCGCTCTCATGACCGCGGTCTTCCTCTCATTGACGCTGAACCCTTCGTCCTGGACGATGGTGTGCACCGTGGCGATCAGGCTGGCCACGTCACTGTTTGCATCGTTGCTGGAGAAGACCATGTCATCGGCATATCGCGTGTAGGTCCAGCTTTCGGGCCTGCCAGCCGCCCACGCGATCAGGCGCTCATCGAGCCCGCGTGCGACCAGGTTTGCCAGCGAGGGGGAGGTGCAGGCGCCTTGCGGGAGTGCACGTGGCCCGCTGGCAGCGTAGTAGCGGTCCCCTTCGAACCGGAACGCCGTGCGGGGGCTGTCGGTGCACAGGAGCGCCAGGACGGTGGCGATGCCTGGGTTGTAGCCCAGCGATTCGTAGTAGCCCCTGACACGGGGAAAGGTGATGGTCGGGAAGAAGTCCTTGATGTCCATCCGGATCACGACGGCCGCGCCCACGTGAGGTTCGGCGTTGCTCACGATGGAAAGGCCGGTCCTGAATCCGGTGGCTGGGGAAGCGGGGGAGAGCTGGTCCAGGATGTGCGTCTTGATGTAGGTCTGGGCCTGACGCATCCGAGGTTTCGGGCTGCTGATCGTCCGGGTGCCCCCGGATCGTTTGGGGGTGGTGAAGCGGTTGTAGTGGTCGATGGTCGTCACCGAACGGTGGTAGCTGAGCCATTGCACTTCACTGGTCGTGGTGTCCATGTCATCGGCGAGTTCCAGGACTGTGTGGACCTCGGGTAACCCTGCGCTGGCCAGGGCATCGTCGTCGCCGCCGGTGTACTGCAGGCGGGTGGACACCCCGGCTCCCAGGTAGGGCGGCCGTTCGCACCGCTGAGTGGCCCAGGCCAGCTGCTTCTGGCGGGCCTGTTCCTCCCTGGCGCGGCGGCGCTCGGCTTTGCGTAACGCGCTGGATGCCAGCCGTTCCCGCCGGATCTCCTCCAGTAGTGTCTCGATCCGGCTCGCGGAGGCGACCACGTCGTCGACCTCGTCAAGCTCTGCCTGCAGCTGTTCCAGTTCGGCGATCTTCGCCAGGAGCGCCGCGTTGGTCTCTCCAGGTCTGAGGGGGTCCGCGGCTGACAGGAAGCCCAGACGCAGCATCTCGCGAATCTCGAAATTGCGCTGACCCAGGCGTTCCAGCCGGGTTCGCCAGTCGGCAGGCAGGCCTGATTCACTCATGCGTTGGCCTCCCCCACAAGGAGGGTGGCGATCATGTGCCGGCAGGGACCCTGGCGCAGCTCGTGCCAGCGGTAGTGCCAGCAGGTGCAGGTCGCCGCGGTCACGTGCAGGTCCTCGTCGAGCTCTACGGTCGAGCGGTCGTCCGGGAAGTCTCCGACGAGCCCGCCGAAACCTCTGCTGACCCGGTCGGCGCTGTCGCGGGCCAGGAGCAGACCCTCGCGTTCCTCAGCACCCGGCTCGAGAACCGTTCCCAGGTCTACTCCGGCGAACAGCGAACGATACCGGTAGGCGGCTATGCCGGGCAGATACATGGCCTGCCCCTGCGCGCATGCGGCGTGCAGCAGTCCTGCGGCCGTGCCAGGGGGGCAATCGAGCAGCTTCGCGGCTTGCGCCACGGTCAGGGTGTCCTCTTGTTCCAGCAACTGCACGGCCAGTGCGATCTGGTCCGCGGCTAGCCCCTGGGTGGGCCGGAGGCCAGCGAATCTCGCCCGGCTGGACCAGTCTCTTCTCGTCCAGCCGGACAGGCCGACTGTTGTGGTCACATGATCGACTGTGACGGTCCAGTAGGACGGCATTGCATTGCCGACGACATCGACCGTGACGGTTTCAGCCCGGGGCAGCAGAGGCGCGAGGACCGCGAGCCTTCTTCGCCCCCACACGCGCACTGACCTCGGCGCGGTCGCGTTGTGCTGGCTCCCGGTGTCAGTGAGCCTGAGGTTCCACGGCTCGATGACTGCCGTCACGGGCTCGTCGGGGATCAGCTCAAAACGCAACGATCGTGGCCCGGTCCGTTCCCGGCGCCCTTCCAGCACGGCCCAGATGTCGGCCACGAAGGCGGCATCCAGCGTCATCGTCGTGGTGGCAAGGACCATGGCCGACTGCACTTCCAGCAATCCTCGCAGCCAGGTCTCGGGCAGGTCGATCTCGCGCTCGATGACCGTGGTGCTGCCCGCTGACAGCGACACAGAACCGGCTCCCACCGACAGTGTCAGTGGCCGGTAGGAGCGCACCCGAGCCAGCTCCCGTTCGAGGCGCAGACTGAAGTCGATGTTGGTCGTGCCTGCCGTAACCGTCCCGGCCAGATCCACTTGGGAGTGGGGGAGCTGGACCCGGACGTAGGTGGATTCGTCGGCCGAGAACGCTTCGAACATGGTGTCCGTGGCGCCCACACTCACCACCGGATCCAGCACGAGCCACGCGGCTCGATCGTGATCGTACAGCCAGCTCCAGAACCGGCTGCGGGCGTTCTTGAGGGTACTGCTGCTGGGGATGGCCGCCAGGTCCCTGCGGAGGTCGTCTGTCTGGCGGCGCAGTTGCTGCTGCCGTTGCAGAGTGGCCGGTGTCAGACCGGGAATCCCGGCGCTGAGGCGTTGCTGCAGATCTCTGAGGTACTGGGCCTGCACCCAGCGCTGATACCGGCCGTGGTCCCGGGTACGGCCCAGATCCTGACCGACGACTCGACCCAGGGTGAGCATTGCCTCTGCGAATGCCCGGCCTGGTCCGACGGTCCCACTCATGTGGGCGTTCTCCTGGGCCAGATCGACTCCGAAACCGACGTGCGCCCCTTCGTCACCGGAGCTGGCGGAGGAATGGCTGAAGCGTGCGAAACGTGTGACCATGCCTCAGCCCTCCTCTTCGACTTCGAGGTGGAGTCCGGGCACGGGCTGGCCGGACTCGGCTCGCCTCAGCAGCTGCGCCAGGGCCCATTCACGATCGCGCGTCACGGTTCCGTTGGCCATCGTCAGGAGCATCTCCAGGTCCGGGGAGGCTGAGTCCGGACTCTGGCGGTCGATCCGGTCCTGGACAAGGGTCTTGGCTGCCCTGCCGCGACGACGGGTTGCGAGTACGACGTGGTCAAACGACTGCAGGCGGTCAGGGTCGGACACATCGTCGGCTCGAGCGGCGACCTCGCGCCAGAGACCTGGCTCAGGGTGCTCGGTGAGCTGGTTCAGGACATCCGCCCATGTGAGTCCAGCATCGTTGTTCTCGAGCAGGCGCAGCCCTACCTTGCGGGCCGGTGGGCTGGCACTGTCAATCAGGCTCAGAACGGCATCCCGCAGGAGTGGCTGGGAAGTGACCTGACCCAGGTAGTGTTCCCCGGCCGCTACCGCAGGCGGCATACCGCTCTCGATCAGCGGCAACCACACTTCCTTGATCCGGTTCTGCCGTTGCAGGATCGAGACGGCCGTCCTGCACAAGGAGGCATCCGGAACGAGCGTGACGGCGACGGCGAATGAGTCGTCTGTGCGGAAACGTTCTGGGTCCTCTGCCAGGAAGACCCAAAGCGTGTCCAGCTGCGCATCATCAAACTGTACAAGAGCCTCGGAGTCGGTAGCCCTGAGCAGCGATGAGCCAATGGCCCGGATCTGGCGCAGGCGGGCGCGAGCTGCAGCTGGCTGGCCCTCGCTCAGCAGCTCCCACCACTGTTGCGTGATCAGCGCGTGCTGAGCCAGTGATGTGTCGATAGCACCCAGACTGTCTGACCATTCCTGATCCGTCGCGACTTCCGACCACCATTCCAGCGCTTGGCGAATCCGGTCCGACCGGCCGATTCCGCAGATGGCAGCGATGCTTCGCCCGATCTGCTGCCCGTCGGTTCTCGATCGCGCCAGGAAGCCAATGAAGCTCGGCGCATCCCAGGCGTAGAGATCAGCCACGTGCCAGCCCAGGAGCTGCAGGTCGGGCACGTGGCTGCTGGTCCACTCCTCTGCATACGTGTACAGCGACGAGGAGTAGCCCTCAGCCTTCGCGATGATCAGATCATCAAGCCAGCCAACCACCGCTGCCGGGGCAACGAAGGCAACATGGTTCCTCAGGGCTGCAAGGTCATTCAGCGTGAGTCCCGAGGCCATTGCGCTGAAGTCCCGGCCCGGATGGCCGAGGACGGTGAGCTCGAGCACTTTCGCGAGAATGGCTCCCGGAAGTGCCGGCCCGTGCGTATCCAACGCCAGCTGGGCCATGCGGCGCTGGACACCCTCACCGACCTCGAGGTGCTGCAGCCGTTCAGGGTGGCTCAGCAGCAGCTCGATTGCTGCGCTGACACCACTGCGAGCGCGAGGATCGGCCAGCACCTCTGCCAGGTCCAGCGGCTGGCTCCTCACCAGAAGCGTCGCGATCGCTGCCGGTTTCAGCCCCCGGGCAGTGGTGTGATCCAGCCGCAGGGACAGCAGACCCCGCTGCTCGAGCTGCTTGTCAGCGGAGAGCAACGCCAGCTGTGGGGGGATATCAGGTGCTTCGCGGTCCCGATCGCGAAGCACATGCACACCCCAGGTAGCGATGTCCACATCGGCTCGCACCCCCGCTACCAGATTCTCGAGACCATCCAGGTGGGCGTCCCACACCTGTGGCGCCGGATCCCAGCGTCGTCTGTGCCGATCCGGCAGTTCCGGGGCCTTCGGGAAGCGAGTCTTCGGCCGATCGGCATGTGCTCGCCCATACAGGACGTAGTCCAGTGCTTGTCGGCGTTGGACCGGCTTCCCAGCACTCTGGTGCTCGTCAACACCGGACAGGAACGCCATGACCACACGGGCATAGGTATCGGGCTGTTGCCATGACAGTCGCCGTAAGACGCGCCGGGCCCGGCGCGTCAAGTAGTTCAGCGTCTTCTGCCCGGCTACCGGCTCATTCGGATCAAGGCCGGTGAGCTCCACGAGCAGATGAGAGGGACGGGCCGTAGCCGGTCGGAGGGTCGTCAGGCGGGCCACCGCGATCCCGTATTCCTCCGGCATGCCGTCACACCGGGCTTCCAGCGTCTTGATGATCGCCTTGAACTGTCCCCATACCCCATCCCCGATGGGCGTGATGGCCAGGAACTGTTGCAGCACTTGCCGGGTCGCCGGGTCAAGGTCCGCTCCGCGCTGTAACTGCTGTTCGAGATCGTTGGCGATTCCCTGGAACGCTCGCGATCCCGGAACAGGTTTCGCACCTTGCAGCGCCGCTCCCGCCTGGCTGAGCTCCTTCTTCGAGGGGTCTCTGACGTTGCTGCCGGGTTGTGCTGTGACGAAGGAACGAATCCTGGCGACCGACACATCGCTTCTCCAAGCCTCAGCCAGGTCCACCAACGCTGGATAGAGCCGCCGGTCGGCCAGCAGCCTGTTCGCTCGCCGCCGGCTCGCTTCCTCGTTTCCGGCGATCGCAACCAAGCCCCGGGCCAATGTGCCGCTCTGGTTGTAGCTATCCTCACCGCACACCACGTATGTCTGGCCGGCCATGCGCATGATGGCGACTACCAGATCAGGCAGCGAAGCGCCCGCATGCTGGGCGCTCTGCCGGGTCATCTGGAGCTCCCTGACCGTGGCGCGAGGCTCTGGCCGCCACAGTTGCACCGAATCCCCAGCGATCTCAAGATCGACGCCCACTGATTCCCAGGCAGCGAGTTCCTCCAACCCCCGCAGGGCGCCTTCGGTGGCCGAACCCATCACCAGCAGACGGCTGATCTCCGCGTACTTCCGGGACTGGACCGCATGGTGCAGCCTCACACCGAGCCACTCCTGCAGCTCAGCGGTCTCGGCTGAGCGAAGGTCACCGCTGAAGGATTCCTGCAGGATTCGCTGCAACTGAAAGAACCGTTCCCGGAACCGGCGCGGCTCCTGCTCCTCCTGATGTGGGTCCGGCCGCCGCTCGTCGTTGGCAAGCCGGGTCAAAGAAGTGGATAACTGGTTCACCGCCTGGTCCGGAAGCTGAGAGCCTTGCACGCAGGCTCGCCTGATCACGGTCAGCGCCGGCTCCTGGTCGCCGGTCTGGAAGGAACGCTCGCACGCCTCGATGAGGCTGACCCAGATGGGTGCGGACTCGGCCGAGACGAGGACCTCAGGGATCGTCTTGGCCAAGGCGACACTGCGCTGCAGTGTCTGCTGCGCGGACACCAGATCGCCTCGTTGGAGGGCCTCCTGAGTCTCCCTCAATTCCCGTCGCCACAGCGCTACCTGTTGTGGGTCCGTCTCGGCTTCAGCGGCCAGCGACGCGAATACGGTTCCTGCAGCCGACTCAGAGTAGTCAGCTGCCAACGAGTTGGCGACGCCCACGAGATCGCTGAACATGGCCTCGGAAACTGCGTCGCGCATTTCCAGCGCTGATCGCAGCGCGGCTTCAGCGTCCTTTGGGTTTCCGGCTTCCCCGGACGTTCGGGCCCGTTCCAGCAGGGACACCCAAAGCTTGCGGTCGCGTCTGCCGAAGAGCGCCATGACCCACCCTTTCCTGGGTGGTGTGGTTGCCCCTACTCATCTTTCTTCCGATCGGTGGTGATCGCTGGGGTGCGACGCCCCGGGGCAGCCCGGAACGTAGCAGGTGGACTCTCTGCCGGAT